>JAJEIP010000003.1 GCA_022827885.1 Candidatus Poribacteria bacterium | reverse complement strand
GATGGCAGTTTCTACGATATTGAGGGGTGGGGTTGGCACGTACTCTCGGATTTATCGCCGGAAGGACCCCGCGAGTTTATTGGGGCGGCGGGTGATGTTGTGTTGTGGCACGCCTTTCTCTGCCACACCGGATCCGAAAATGTGAGAGACGTTCCCCGTTTTGGGCTCTTTGCACGGTATGCACATCACAAACAGGAGGCGATTAAATACGAAATTCCAGAGGATCTCTGGAAATATTGGGCAATTTAAAAATGGTTATCAGCCATCAGTCTTTTACTGATAGGGGGACCCCAGATGCTTACAGCAGAACAGATAGCATTTTTTCAGGAACACGGATACCTTGTCCTTAAGAATTTAATCGATCCCGAGATAATTGAGAGATGGCGAACCCAGGTATGGGCGCATTTTAATTCCAGTTTGGAAACACCGGAGACGTGGCCCAGCGATTATGTGGTACAGAACTTCAGTTTCTCGCCGTTGTTTGGACAGTTGCCAGTGATGCAAGAGATTATCGAGCAGCTCGGTGGTGGGCAATTCACAGGCGGTGGCGGTTCACCCCTCGTCAAATGGCCCGCCCCTGAGGAGGAATGGTCGATGCCCGGTAGCGGACACATTGACGCTTACGGTCCCGGTGGCTGGAGTCCTTTTATGATCGGAGCAACAACCTACCTCTATGACGTCAAACCGGGCGGGGGTGCCTTTGTCTTTTGGCCCCAGAGCCACTATTCAACCCACAAGTACTTCCTGCAATATCCGGAACAGATCGATGGCAGTTTCTACGATATTGAGGAGTGGGGATGGCATGTGCTGTCGGATTTATCCCCAGAGGGACCTCGTGAGTTTATCGGTGCGGCGGGTGATGTTGTGTTGTGGCATGCGTTTCTCTGTCATACCGGGTCAGCAAATGTCAAAGATATTCCCCGTTTTGGGATCTTCGCACGCTACTCCCATAAAAAACGGGAGGAGATTAAATACGAAATTCCAGAAGACCTCTGGAAGTATTGGGTAATTTGAGAAGTGGTTGTCAACGATGAGTTATCAGGAGTCAATCTTTAGCCAAGGCGCGTAAGCCTAAGCAACGCGCTGGGAAACCGGATATACGGGAAGAAACGTTTTCATGAAACTTTCCTTCCCGAACCGCAAGGAAAATTGAAAAAATGAGTGAACAAACGAATGCACACGAACGGCTTACGGATGTAGAACAACGCTTGGCACGTCTGGAAAGTCTGCTCGTCAGTATCAACGAAAAGTTGGAGCAGCGTTCCGATGTCAGTGAAGTTGATACGGAGAACACTGAAGAGTTCAAGCAGTGGGTAACCAATTACGTCTCAATGCGACTGCAACAACTCGTGCCAGAGACCTGCGATCATCCGGATGGAGTTGCACTTCAAGACGGTCCCTACTTGGATAATACGACAGTTGCTTGTACAGAGGAAGTCGAGCATCGGGTCAAACGTATCCCAATTCCATTTGTCCGCGAGATGGTCGTCCAGCGCGTCGCTGAAAACGCACGGGAAGCCGGTGTTGAACGTGTGGATATCGAGT
This sequence comes from Candidatus Poribacteria bacterium, assembly GCA_022827885.1. GTDB lineage: Bacteria > Poribacteria > WGA-4E > WGA-4E > WGA-3G > WGA-3G. The sequence goes on along the minus strand of JAJEIP010000003.1, from coordinate 91,998 downwards.
TTTTCGAGAAAGCCGCGACATTTTGACAATGCGAAGCCACAGAGGAGTTTCCTCTGCCCAATTTTGATTGGAAGGACTTCTTAAAGGCACCGCTGTAGAGAAAACAATCTTAAAAACCGTACATGTTCCTAACCGGGTCGCGATTCACCGAAGATCATCGTGGAACATTGTCCTGCAAGCCTCTATAGGCTTTCACAGGGAACGATGCCCAGGAGCCCATAATTAAAACAATGGAATGGGTTTTTAATACCTTCTCAGAATACCTTGAGAACGACTTTAAAAAACGCATCGGGAAGCTGGAGCCGACTGTTTCGGATCTTTGGCAAGCCTTTCAAGTGCTTTTTCCTGCTACGTCGGCGCAATTGCTCGTGCAAGAACCTGTCGGCAATACAGTGCGGTTTAAACCCCTCGCTTTCTATCACGCCGACGAAATGGGTCCGTTGATTGAGGCCCCATTGGAATATCTCAGGAAAAATTTCGGCGGTGGTAAATTCAAAATCAACTTCTATCACGGTATGCAGTTCATTGCGACCATTAATTTCAAGCCGGAGGGTCCTGAAATCTGGCGCGAGTTACCAGAACTGGAAGGGAACCCTATGGTCGAGGAAACTGTGACGCCTGAAAATGTGTGAATTGGAAAAGTAGTGGGCACACATCATGTGTCGTAACCAAGGACAATGGATATGAGTCAGCAACAAGAATTTGAGGCATGCCCCTCGTGTGGAAATGCGAATCTCCGTCGGTTGGATGGTAATTCATGGTTCTGTTTGGATTGTGACTGGGATAACTTGGGTGTTATCCCGACAGGGAACGACGAATTGCTCACCTCTCTCCTGCACGGAGACATCCATTCGCGGCGGCTCGCCGCGCAAGCATTGATTAATATCGGTGATGCCGACCGACACCTCGCCGCACTCACGGATGCGAACGCACTCTTAGAAGCACTGGACGACGAGGATGCCGATGTTCGCTATTTCGTCGCGGTCGCTCTCGGTAAACTGGAGGCGAGCCTCAGTCTTGGTAAACTGAAACAACTCGCCCGAGACGATGCCTCCGCACTTGTGCGGGAAGGGGCTAAAACCGCTGTTGAGCAGATAGAGTCACGTCTGTCTTAATCGCTCAGGAGGCCATAAATTAAAAGAATGGAAAGAATTCGATTGGGTTACATCGGCTGTGGGTTTATGGCACAGAAGGTCCACATCCCAAATTTTACAAGTATCCCTGACTGTGAACTCATTGGACTCGCAGAGGTCCGAACGGAGCTCGGGAAAAAAGTCCAGAGCCGCTTCGGTATCCCTCAACTTTACCGGGACCATAATGAACTCGCGCAAAACCCCGATATTGAAGCAGTCGCGGTATCTGCGGACTTCGCATTACAAGGTGAAATCGCGAAGGATCTCCTTTTGGCAGGGAAGCACGTCTTCATGGAGAAACCGATGGCTGTCTCCGTCGAACAAGCCGAGGCGATTGTAGCCGCGTCACAAAAGTCTGGCAAAAAGTTGATGGTCGGCTACATGAAACGGTACGATGCCGGAAACGAGATCGCCAAGGCAAGGGTCGCGCAATTCCGAGAAACAAACGAACTCGGACGCTTGACGTATGCCAGGAACCACGGATTCGGTGGGGATTGGGTGTGTAATCTCGATACCCACATGGATGGCACAACAGAAACAAAACCGAGCGCGCCTGTCAAAACCCCAGAATGGATACCGGAGCAGTACCGAGGTTCTTATTTGGGATACCTCCAACAGTACACGCACAATATCAACCTGATGCGCTGGTTTCTTGATGCTGGCGACAAAGTGAGTGTCAAAGTCGTTGATTTGGACGCGAATGGTTATTCTGGTATTGTTATCTTTGATATGGACGGGATTCGTGTGACATTAGAGACCGGACATGTCTCTCACTACCGCTGGGATGAACACAGTCAAATCTATTTTGAGAACGGATGGGTCCATACGTGGGCACCCCCGTTGCTTTTGAAAAACACGCCTGCAGAGGTCGAGGTCTATCGTGCTGGGGAAGAACAGGAAATCACCCGTCCGATTCCGAGACCGAGCTGGACCTGGGCATATCACAGAGAAGCAGAATACTTTGTAACGAACCTCCGTAACGATAAACCCTTCCGCTCTTCAGCCGAGGATACCCTCACAGATGTCAGACTCTTTGAGGACATCTACCGAATCTTTGTTGAACAGCAAAATGGCGCGTAGACGAAATGCTTCTTGGGACGAGGAATGCTGTTAGCAAGCCAACATCGGCGGCTTGCGGATTTTATAGTGAGAACGTTGTTAAACGATTTTTTTCTTTCTCGCTTGGCGCCAGTTTAAAAAATTCGCAGCAGAATCTCTGTATCATTAATGTTCACCGCCAGCGCATAGTTCGCTTGTAGGTATGCTGCAATCAACGGATGCCGTTCTTCGACGGGGATATCGTCAACGGCATCGAACCAACCTCCCGTTTTAAAGATCACTAAACGCGTTTTGTCTCTTTCAAGTGCTGAGATAACTTCTTGCTGCATTCCAGGGGTCGAGGCATACGAGGCTTGATGGAATCGGGTAACGCTGAGTCGGTTTGCGAAGAAGTAGTAGGCACCCTGACTCGTAAAATCGAAAATCTTTTCGTTCTCTGCTGTGTTTTCCTGAATATAAGCGACCACCTTTTGAACCTGTTCGACCTGATCGTTCGGAATGTTCACCTTTCCTGCGCGCGCTAATTCCGACGTTACGACGCGTTCTTTGAACGGATTCTGACGCAGCCTTTGCCATTTCTCATGAAAACCCACCAGCGGCTGATGGATTTCCCCAACATACCAGCAGAATATTACTGTCGGAATCAGGACCCATGCGGCTTTCAAGGCGTGCAGCCAATGTCCGTTACCCCTTAAAAACGATAGACACGCGCGGAACATTTTGAAAATGCCACCTTCTAATGGAAACAGACAGAGCAGCCATAAAAAAGTTGCGCCGTAAATCAGATGTCCATCATCTGAACGTCCCAATGCAGTTCGGAAGAAGGCGATACCACCGAGCAGGAGGAGTAGGAGTTTCATCGCGTTCGGTTCCGATACAGTCCCACATAAGCATCGATATGTCAAGTACGCCGCGACAATCAAGAAGATACAGACAGGCAGATACCATCGAAAACCGTCACTTAAGACGAAAACACGCCATCCATCCGTTGACAATAGTGTAAGTGTTTCAGATAGAGATGGAAAGGCAAGTCCCCACGTTGCAAGTTGATAACGACACTGGATATAGGAATTCCAGATGACATCATCTAAGGCGCCATGGAATAGAAAATAGATGCCTACTGAGAAAAAACCTAACAGCACCCCGCAGCCGTAACTGATTAAAGGGGGCAGGTATTCTCTCATGTTTTTTCCCCGCTCCGTTTGTCTGCTTCCACTTTCTGTGCCAAAGCCGCCTTGGAACACATATATCACAAGGAACAATCCGATCGCACCGAGTGTATAAAGCCCAATTTCAGTGCTATACCAGAACGCCAAACTCGTGGAGAGTCCAGCGAGGAGCAGTCTCCAGACATAAGTAGGGACCTTGTTGGTGCGAGTCCTGTGGAAGTGCGTCAGGGAATTCGCTACGAAGGCGAAACTAATTAAACCGAGGCTGTGCCGCGCAGTTACCCAAAATTCCGTTCCAGAGGCAATCAGTACGCAGATGAAAGCGGTCAAGAATCTACCACGGAATACTTGCAAACCAAGCACATAGAGTGCAACATAGCCGAGTGGATCCAGTATATCCTCCATTGAACGCACACCGAACAGGGTCGGTTCAAAGAGTTGACTACCAAACCATGCCAAATAAACATTTTGGAAGAGTCCGTGCTGGATATAGATGTCCCGAAACGGCACCGCACCGTGCAGCATCTCATTGAGAGGCGCCAGCCGTTCACCTTCGTGGAACAAATCTATTTTGCCGTGGATGTCTCCAGAGTAGGTAAGGAGATAGATGAAGATCGGGAGGATAATGTATTCAAGTCCACCCCGCTTTTTAATTATACCTTGCGGTTCGTTCAGTGGGGGTGGAGATTTCAAGTCCTTTTCCGCAGCACCCTCGCTTGTATCATCGGAAACATCTGAATTCCACAGCGTAGGGAAGTACCGCTTGGACAACAACACCGCTTTAAGCGAAATGGATAAACCAATCGGTAGGAGTAAACCTGTTAGTGTGCTCTGACCGATGTGGTAGACCTGTAACCAACAGAGCCATAACGGGATGGATGCTAACGCGTTTGCTTTCAGCACACGCGCTATCGGTTGGGCGGTTCGTTCTGCACACCAGCGCGAGTAGATACACCATCCGAGCCAGTACAGGTATATTGCCGCTGGAATGCCCAGCAGTGCCAACAGATAGAAAAAGTATTCCTGTTGTTTCGGATATTCATGAACACTGAGCCAGCCGACGACATCGGAATTTGAGTGATATTCAAAAACAGTGTATTTCTGGAGGGTTATTCCTAAGCCGATTGCAACGGAAGCAGCAGAAAAGGCGATAAGTCCAATGTAAGCGCGGAGGGGAGAAGCTTTAACAACGCGCATGTCCGGCATCAATTGCTGACTTTTGTTTGCAAGCCGCACCAAAAGGTCTCGCAAGCGTTGCATGATTCTCGCCTCAATGGGGTCGTGTTTGGAAGATTCCTTCTACCGTGTTAGGTTTCTTCAAGTGGACCGTCAACCTCGGTAAAATCTTTTGCTGTTTCATCCCACGCGAAAGCCTTTACTGCCCGTATTTCGGTATCGTAAACGGAGATAACCAGATATGTGGCACCCGGATAGGCGGGTTCATCCCATACGATTGCATCTGCTTTGTCTTTTTCCGAGAAATACGCCTCGTGATTTGGATGTGAGTGGTAGAACGCCTTAATGTGCCGTTGCTGGGTGTCAGCCTCTTTGTGGACGGCGATTAAATCATCGGGATGTATGACGTAGGCTGTGCGGGCATCGCGTGGATATGTGTCTGGGTCTTCCTGATGCAGTTGATTCTGTATGTTCCGGCATTTCCGAACGAATTCTTGCGTTTCGGTTCCCAGAATGACACCGCAACATTCATTGGGAAACGCCGATTTCGCGTGGTCACAAATCTCGCTGAGGGTTTCTTGCTTCAAAGTTACCATTTTTTAACGATTGTGTCTGAGTGAAGTGTCCGTTGTCCATCCTCACGGAATGCCATACGCGCATTCTGTGTTGATTCTCTAAAATTGTTAAGAAACTTACGTTGGATTATGAAAGGTCCTTTACCAATTTTATATCTGCATTCTCACTGCGAAGCAATCGGACGCAGCAGCTCAGAAGCAAGTAATTAAAAAAGTCCGCCAGCGATCGCTGGAATAATTGAGATTTCGGCATCATCTTCGACAGCGGTCGCTTTTCCATCGAGGAAGCGGATATCTTCATCGTTAAGGTAAATGTTTACAAACCGACGGATATTGCCGCCGTCATCACAGAGACGTTCTTTCATCCCTGGATAGTTGACTTCAAGGTTATCAATGATGCCTTCAATATTGGCACCTTCTGCTTCAACCTCTGCCAAGTTTTGCGTCAAGCGTCTCAGCGGGGTTGGAATACGGACTGTTACAGACATGGAATAAATTTTCTCCTTTTTAATTAGAACTTACGCACTCCCCCGGTAGGTGCGGTTTCTAACCGCACCGAATCCCGTGAAAATAGGTGAAATTTGGTCATTTTGCGTAAGTCCTATTAATTTTATCTTGGGGTTCGATCAGTTAAATCGAGTAGTGGAGTCCACACTCTTTGGTATCTTCTTCTGAAGCGGGTGCGTTCTGCCAACGCCAGCGTCCCGCGCGTTTCGATTCACCTGGCTTTATAGGTGTTGTGCAAATGACACACCCCAGCGATTCATAATAATGACCTTGCGCATCCGCTTCGAGCAACGGATTCACCGGAATTTCGTTGTCACGGACAAACTGCCACACCTCATCCGTTGTCCACTGAATAAGCGGATTCACTTTAAGCACCGGATGTTTCGTTGAGGATATAATTTCTGATCTTCGAAGTTGTTGTCTCGCATCCGACTGATCTCGCCGTAAACCTGTTATCCAGACATCCAATGTTTCCAAGAGCCGTTGCATCGGACGCACTTTTCGGATGTGACAACAGTATTCCTGCTTCGCTTTACCGTCAAAAAACAGATATTCCCCATGTGCCGTCACCATTTGATGGACTTCTTCGGGATCGGGTTGGATCTGTTCAATCTGGATACCATAACGCGCTTCCACCTGTTCAAGGAAAGCGTACGTCTCGGGGAAGAGTCGAAGTGTGTCAAGCGTACAGACTCGGAACGGCAATTGGTTCTCAGCGGCGAGGTGAATCAGCACCATACCGGAAAGTTGTCCACTCGTGACGATTGCAGCGCGTTCTTTGAATCGCTTAAACAGAGAGAAAAGGATTTCTTGAGGGGCCTCCATCAAGGCAATTTCTTGACAGAGGGCATCGTCTACTGAATAATTCAATTTTTCTTTAATTACCCTTTAGGACATACAAAGTTAGTGTTTTATCCAGTTGCAATTGGAACGATTTAAGGGAGTGCCGCCATGATGTCCGATTCGATTTCAAAGTAACGGCTCAAACTGAAATAACGTTCCCCTGTGTCGGGGAGAATCGTAACGACAGTTTTATCCGGTCCTTGATCTTTTGCAACCTGTAAGGCAGCGTAGACATTCGCACCCGACGACATACCGACTAACAGACCCTCACTCGTTGAAATGGATTTCATCGTTTGATACGCTTCTTCTTCCGAGACTGTGATGACTTCATCAATGACATCTATATTGAGCACTTCGGGGATCATTCCGGCGCCGAGACCATCAATTCGCGTCGGATTCGAAGGACCCCCGGAAAGCACGGCTGAAACCCGCGGCTCCACTGCGACAACCTTCGCCTGCGGACATTCCGTCTTCAGCACTTCCCCAACACCCGTCAATGTGCCGCCTGTTCCAACCCCAGTCACAAAGAAATCGATGTTGCTACCGATGGCTTTGAGAATTTCGACTGCAGTCGTACGCCGATGGATCTCTGGGTTCGCAGGATTCGTGAACTGGTTCGGCATATAGTGTCGTGAGTGCCGTCTGATAATCTCTTCTGCCTCCCAGATGGCGCTTGCCATACCCCCGTGTTCGGGGGTTAGCACAATTTTCGCACCGAAGGCGGAAAGCAATTCGTATTTTTCACGACTGACGTTTTCGGGCATCGTCAAAGTGACAGGATACCCTCTCGCGATACCGACGATAGAGAGTCCCAAACCTGTGTTACCCGCGGTAGGCTCAACGATGGTATCTCCTTTTCTGAGGATACCGCGTTCTTCGGCATCAACGACCATCGCATAACTAATCCTGTCCTTGATGCTGCCCCCCGGATTATATGCCTCCAATTTCGCGAAGATAGTCGCATCGTCCTTACCGGGCAAGGCATTCAGACGAATCGTTGGTGTATTCCCGATGAGGTCTGTCAGATTTTTTGCGATTCTCATTTTTCCGGCGGGTAACAACACACGATACCGCTGCCACACCCCTATTTTAAGCGTAATAGCCTAAAAAATTTCACTTTAAAGTATACCATAAACACCGCAAAAAGTCAAATTTTTGATATAGGTAACATATCAATCTGTTTTCAAGTATCCACTACAGTGGAGGGTTACTTTCGTTCATTCTTACTTCTGATTTTCACGCCATTCCGAAAAGTCTGCCTCAATCTCCTCCGACCATTTTCGGTCGATTTCCCCTGGCGTGTACACACCCTCGCGTAGCCGTTGATGCCCGAACCGATCGCGGAGTGCCACCTCCTCGCCTTGCTCAACAACCTGTTGCGCGAAGTGCGGCGGAATAAAGATAACCCCACCACGCCTCCCTAAGACCACATCTCCCGGTAAAACTGTCGCTTCCGCAATACGGATGGGGATGTTGATACCGGTAAGTGTGACGTTCGCAATGCCTGTCGGGTCTACGCCGCGCACGAACGTCGAAAAATCGGGGAGTTCGTAGATGCCATCCAGGTCCCGGATGCCGCCGTCAATGACCATGCCGGTGCCTGTTTTCGCATAGATAGAATTGCCAAGATTGTCTCCGGCGAAGGTCCCGTCCTTCACTTTGCCGAAGAGGTCAACAACGATAACATCATCGCGGACGAGTGTATCGATCACCCATGAATTTTGACCTCCGACACGTCCCTCTTTTTCGCCTTGCGTAGAGATGGCACCGTTGAAGTCGGGGCGGATCGGCACAAAGGCGCATGTCACGGCTCTACCGACAAGGACCCGATCCGGATGAAGATTCATCCAATCGCCAGCGAATTGGAGCTTATAGTCGTTGCCGTGCAGGACACCCCACGCCTGCTCGATACTGATGGCTTTCATCCGTTGAAGGATATCGTCCGAGACACGGGGCCGTCCGTCCGGGAACCGATCGCCTTCCCATAAGTGGGTCATCGCGAGGATGCTCTCTTTATTGATGAGTTGCACGTCAAGTCACTCTCCTGTATTTACGCAGGACTTACGCAGTTTTGACCACAGTACGCACGGTGAGAGAGAGAACGAGAAAAAACACTGACAGTCTCGTGGAAACACAACCTAACAGGTTATGCTACAAACAAGCGGCATACGTAAGTCCTACTTGCTTTCTTATCGTAAAGCCCATAATTGTTTCGGGGTGAGGGATCAGCGGTTGGCGATTTGTCGACGGAGATGTTCGAGTTCATCTTCTATTTCCCGTCGCCGTTGTGCCTCCGCTGCAGCGAGGGCTGCTGCGGCTTCCGCACGATCTTCAGCGATTTCCGCACGGTCTTCAGCGGCTTCTGCGCGATCTTCAGCGGCTTCTGCGCGATCTTCAGCGGCTTCTGCGCGATCTTCAGCGATTTCCGCACGGTCTTCAGCTGCTACTCTGAGATGTTCCTCCTCCAGAGAAGTCGTAATTACTGTGCCATCCGGTAGGGATGGACGCAACAGGCGGACATGGCTCTCCAGACGATCTTCATACCGAAAATAGAGATTTAACGACACGCTGAACAACCCGCCGTCGGCGTCTGGCAGAATCTCAACGATACCACCCGAACTATCACGCCGCCACCCACGGAACTCCGCAGGCTTCTCCATCTCCGGTTGATGAATGAAGTACTCGCACACCCCTACATCGTTGAGATACACTTCAATCTTGCCTTCACGATCCTCAGATGCCGTTGTATCCGAGAGAAACTCAAAGACCGTCGTCGGCACCGCACCTTCCGACCATGTATAAAAACTCCGACGCAGCGGATATTTCGCAGCCCCTAAAACGACATACACATCCGGAGCCACGCACTTTCTCATATCCCCCTCACGGTAGTAGATGAAGTTATCGACGCCAACGTATATGTCCGGATGAATTGCAAAATAGCGAGAGAGTTGATCGTAAAAGATATTAATCTGTTCACCGTGAAATCCTGTTGCTGGGATCGGTTCCGCGTCTTCGTATGGATAGCCTTCTATATAAACCGTGGGTTGACCCGCCGCCTTAGGAAAAACGGGCATGTATTTTCTTTGCTTGAATACGAAGTCTTTTACTGTTTCCATGATCCCCTCCCTACACTAAAAAAGGCATCAGATATGGATTCAATCTTCATCTATAACCTAACACAATCCGCTCAACATGTCAAGCAGTTGTAGGCAACCCACGGTTTCGCTAATTCTTAAACTGGACCTACAGACCTGCGTTTTCCCACACCTGATCCAATGATTCCGCAGTCGCTTTCGCCGCATCTGCGGGTTCCATGCCGTTCACCTTTTGACTGAACGGTTCCGGTGTCACGGGTCCTTCATAGCCGATCTCTGTCAGGACTTGCATCAGTTCGGTGAGCGGGATAACCCCAGTCTCGGCGGGAAGACATCTGATATTGTCGATCTGATCGTACGGATCAATGCCAGCAGGTGCGTCGTTGATGTGGACGTAAACGACATCCGATACAGAGAGTTTGCGAACATCGTCCATCGTGGAACGACACGTATACCAGTGCCATGTATCGAACAACAGTCCAACGTTTCCTGTGCCAACAGCAGCGGCAAGTCCTAACATCGCATCCATTGAGTAGGTGAAGAGATACTTGGATCCTTGACGACTCGTTGCCGGTCCAATGAACTCGAGTCCGACTGAATGCCCGTGTGCTTTAAGAATCTCAGCGATAGGACGGAGCCGTTTGACAGAAAAATCCCAATTCTCCTGAAAGGTCATGTCATTTGAAGCGGGTCCGACAACAGTTGTTGTGCGATAGCAGCCGAGTTCCGCTGCGAGTGCTGCGCGTTCAGGGAGCTGCGCTAAACCCGCATAGTAATCCGCCTCAGGACCCCGCCAATTTACACCGAACCCCCATCCGCCCATAGCGATACCCGCCTCCGACCACAGGTCTTTGACGTGTTGAACGGAGTGTTCTTGTGCGACTTGACTGGCTTCGTCGATGTTCAGGTCGAGACCTTCAAAACCAGAGTTTTTTGCTAAGGCTAAGCCTTCTGTCATATTTGCCCGGATGCCGATTGCACCGGTACTCAAATTCTTGAACATAAATAATTTCTCCTTTTTTGCTGATGCGGAAGACTGGAAGAAAAGGGTGGAAGAGTAGAAGCATCCTTCCAACCTTCCAGCCTTCCATCTTGATGTTTTCTATCCTTCCATCCTCCCCTTCCGTTCCTTCAATTTCTCGCCCCTTAAAACTTTTGCAGCGACAGCCCATGGATAATCGTTGTCCTCCGCGTTTGCGTTGCGATACGTAGGGATCCAAACCCAGCGTTCTTCGCCGGATGTGTTAGGATGGCTGGCGTGAAGCGTCAGGTCGTGAAAAAAGACTGCACCGCCTGCTTCAATCTCCGCGGTAACGGCGCGACTTTCATCAACTGCCCCCGGACGGAGTCGATTCCCAAACCCGTTGCCATCACTGGCATCGCCGTCGTGGACGAGGGCGGATTTATGTGAACCCGGAAAGAGTTTGAGACACCCGTTTTCGACAGTCGCATCGTCAAGGGCAACCCAGATGGAGAGTTTATGTGCACCGTGCCAGTAGGACCAATCTTGGTGCCAAGGACTGGCGAAGGTCGTCGTCTCGCTTTTAAAAACCATCTTATCGCTGAGGAACTCGATATCCGGCGCGAAAATACTTTCTAAAATATCAAGGATCCGTTCATCACCGACTGCGGTTTGAAAGACAGGACTTCGCGCAGCTAAACCGACATACACACCGTGTCCGGCGGCTGCACCTGTTTCCGCCTTAACGGCTTTTAGAATGTCAATACACTCCAATTTGAGACGTTGAACTTCACGCCGCGTAAACAGATTCGGGGCAATTGCAAAACCGTCTCTTGAAAAATCGTCGCGAAGTGTTGTTAGGTCAAAGGTCATTTTTTTAACCCTCGGCTACTGGAATCTGAACTTCACGTCCTGTTTCGGCACTTGTAAGTAAACCTTCCATCATCTGCTGGACAATCAGTCCGTGTCGGAGCGGTGCCTGACACTTTACGTCATCCAAGATGCATTCAATGAAATGGTCAGCGATTGCATCCCAGGATGTGTTGTATTTACCCGGTGGCAGATTGACGCTTATATCCTCAGAGGTGCCCGATTCATCCGTGCGATAGAGTTTCAAGGGACTCATCGTCGCACCGGCTTCTGTGCCGAAGAGTTCTATCTGGAATTCATCGGGTTGGTGTGATGCCCAGAAACTTTCTACCTGTAAGCCGAGCCCATTTTCAAAGGTGATGAAACCGCCTGCGTAGTCATCTGACTCGTATTGTTCGTAGGTTTCTTTTGGAGGGCGGCTACGATTCCAGTATCCACGACCCCGCGGTCCAAATTTCGCACCGGCGGCACCGAGCACTGCGATCGGTTTCGGCAGTCCGAGGATCCACCACGCTGAATCGAGAACGTGAACACCCATATCACGAAACGCACCGCCTCCCTTCTTGATGAAACCGAGATTCCACGCCGGGATACCGTTGCGCCGAACACTGCGCGCACGGGCGTAGTAGAGTTCACCGAAATAGTTATCGCGTGCGAGATTACCGAGATGTTGACAGGCATCTCCGAAGCGCGTTGAGAGCGACATCATATTGACAACGCCCGCTGCTTCGGCTTCTGTGACGAGTTTTTGTGCCGCTTCCTCAGAATCGGCGAGCGGTTTCGTTACCATGACGTGTTTACCGTTTCGCACGGCTTCCAATGCGATCGGCACATGCCACTGATTCGGTGTGCCAACAAACACTGCGTCGATGTCACTATCTTTGCACATCTCTTTGTAGTCTGTGTAGAATTTAACCTCGTCCGGTAGATCTTCGGCGAAGGCTTTCATCCGATCTTCAAGCAAATCGCAGAGCGCCACAACAGTGCCTCGCGGATTTTTGGCGAGGGCTGTCCCGTTGGGTTTGCCTATGCCCATCCCGACGACGGCGATTCGGACTGATTTGTTTTCTGATGCCATTTTTTAAACTATTGCTCCTGGTCTGCTCTCCACTACGTTCCGAGCAGGTTTCTGGTCTGGGTAGGCACAAGACCTATCCCTACGGTTTAATGATAACTGATAACCATTTCAATACGGTCTACCTCGTGAATTCAAGGGCGGACTCACTTCGTTTTTGACGGGTTGAATCGTCCGTAGATACGCCCAGATCGCTTTCAGGTCTTCATCGTTCATTTGAGCGTAATGCTTCGTCGGCATCGGCGGAAAGATCTTCCGGTTGCCTGCCACGCCTTGATGGAGTCCCGTCCGCATCGCTTGGATGAACATTTCCTCTGTCCATTCGCCTATCCCAGTTTCATTATCCGGGGTCAAATTTGAGGCGAAACTCGTGCCAAATGGACCTGAGAAGGCTGTCATTTGCGTTGATGTAAGGATGAAGATGCCCTGTTGCATCATGCTGAAATTGTAGCGTGGATACGGGGCGTTCGCTGGATGCCCAGCGAGATACAGGTCCATGTTGTATTCAGCCCCGGCGCGGGGTGTATGACAATGTGCGCATGCCCCCACTGTATCCACGAGATATTTCCCGCGCTGGACCCTATCGCTCTGGCTTTGAACGGAATTGATGTTCAGCGCGATGATACTGCCGACAACGAGCAGTGTCGCACAAAAGATTAAGAGGTTTCGGTGCATTCTAATAAGTTCTCCTTCGAATTTCAGGCTCCGTGCAAGTCTCACTCCAATTTAGCAAATTCCGCAAATACATGCAATGAAAAAGACGCGGTTGAAAACTGTGCCTATGCCATAAAATAAAATTGCAATTTAGAAGCGATAGGATACCTTCGCGTAGTAAAATCCACCGTTGAAACCGAACGGTGCCGCCCTACGATCGTACGTGAAAATTCCTGGTGAATCCGCAATGACTGTCCCATCACTATCTATTAGGGTTCCACCCCGTGCTTGACCTACCTCATTCAGGTCAGGCAGCTGATTAAGGAAATTGTTTATCCCTAATGTCAGTGTTAAGGATTCGTTGAGCTGATATAACCCTTGGATATCGGTGAGCCACTTTCCGTCGTAAGTTTGTCGCTGAGCACTCTCTCCGCTTCCTTCTTGGACACTGTAACTCCCAAAGTAGCGTAAGGCGGATCCAATCTTAAGGGGACCGATAATATAATCTGCTGTGAAATTTATGCGTGTATTGGGTTGCCATTCCTCAATAATGGAGCGTTCTCGTTCTGGAAACAGAATTGCTTCAAGCCCCATCAGAATAGGACCCGGCGCTTCCACGTCACCGATAACTTCAGTATCCGCCCATGTTGCCGATAACTTGACATTCAAAATGGATTCGTTGTCAAAAGCGTGTAGGTAACCAGCGGCTACGTCAATACCACGGGTCCGCGTTTGCGCGACATTCGTAAAGACTTGTGCTTGATTGACGCCTGCCTGTGCTAAGGCAGGGATCGCATCAGCCTTGAAGCTGCCACTCAACACAATCCGGTCATCAATATTAATCTGGAATGCATCAAACGTCAGCCATAGCTTTTGAATTGGTTTGACGACAATGCCGCCTGAAACATTGACTGAGGTTTCCTCTTTAAGTTCTGGGATGTTGAGTGTGCGTGCGGTGTCACTATCGTTCCGAAAGGTGCCTACTTCGAAAGGCAGGAGTTCTGTTGTGTCCCCATCGCCATCAGCATCGTTGTTGTCCGCCTTGAATTGTGTGCTAATATTGTTAAAATAGAGTTGTTGAAGGAGCGGGGCACGGAAGCCAGTGCTGCCCGCTGCGCGGACCGCAACCTGTTCTGTCAAATCGTAGCGGGTTGTCGCTTTTCCTGTGACGGTAGTACCGAAATCACTGTACTGCTCACCACGCACCGCTGCCCCGACAAGCAAGCCTGTTCCCGGTTGTCCGCTTAAATAGGATTCAAAGTCAGCATACCCTGCGATGTTGGTTCGACTTTCGTCCACTTCATTGTCAGGTCGGAAGCCGGGGAAAACCTGAATACCTGCTGCGGCATTTTCTGCACCGAGACCTGCATTGAACCAAGAGACAGGTTCACCCGCTCGGATCCCATAGCCTTCCCGCCGAAACTCGACACCCCCAGCGAGGTTCACCCGTGAGGATTGATACATAAGCGGATAGGTAACATCTACATTAAAAGCAGTTTGATCGAGCCGAAATCCGCCGGAATCGGCAGCAGTTGGACTCGCAGTCCCATAAGATGCATTTAGGGAGTTAGAAACGAAAAAATCAAATGTGTTCAGACCGTGATTGATGCCGATGTCAATATCTAAGTCCGTTGGAGCATGCTTCCAAGCCACCCCCAACGCGATGGATACATCTTCAATCATTGTGTTAATTTCGGGCAGAAAGCCATCTGGGTAGATCGCCTTCACATTACGGCTGACATCTTTGGCATTACGATAGAAACCTGAACTATTATTTTCGCGTGTGGAGTAACCACCGAATGCGTATAACTCTAATCCTTCTGTCAGCGGTAACCCAAAATTGTAAACCCCAACTTTTTGTGAGGCATCAGAATCCCCGACCCGAAAATTTTTTCGATTGAAATGGTATTCGCGCGGGTCAAACCAGACCTGTTTTTCACCTGTTACATTACCGTTTGTATCCTTTACCTCAAGTGTAGCATCGGGCGATCTACCGGGATTTGCTTCCACCCAATCGTATTGTCGCGTCCCGGTAAGTCCAGCACGATTCGTCCGATAGCGTTCCCGCCATTCTACGGTTAGGTTAAGAAATCCAGAATCGCCTACTTTCGCTCCGTAGTTCCCACTTCCCGTCCATGTGTCGCCATCACCTTCATAGGTTTGCCCCCAATAGATGTCAGCATCACCTGTATCAACATCTTCTTTCAACACAATGTTGATAACGCCGGCGATAGCGTCGGAGCCGTACTGTGCCGCCGCGCCATCCCGCAGTACTTCGATACGTTCTATCGCTGCTGCTGGAATCGCGTTGAAATCTGTTCCAGCAGTGCCGCGACCGACGGAACTATTTATGTGCAGTAAGGCACTTTTGTGCCGCCGTTTACCATTGACCAGGACCAACACTTGATCCGGTCCCAAGCCGCGCAAAGTCGCTGGCCTCAGCGCGTCAGTGCCGTCGCTAATGGTTGAACTTGGGAAATTGAAGGAGGGGACTAACATCTGGAGGACACGACCGGTTTCGGATTGACCGGTAAGGTTGAGCTGTTCCCGGTTAACGACTTCTATAGGGACTGGGGCTTGTAAAGCCCTTCTACCTATACTCCGAGTCCCGACGACCACGACGGACTCAATGGTTTGGATGGGAGCAAGATTGACAATTGCTTCGGTTTGTCCAGCAGTGGTGTTAATGCGTTTACTCGAAAATCCGGTTGCTGTTACAGTCAGCGACTGTGCATCTATCACGTTGCTAAACAGAGCAGTTCCGGATTTGTTAGTTGTTTGTTCTTGGTTCCCGAGTTGTACTTTTGCTTCTCGTATAGCAGTTCCGTTCTGATCTTGAACGATTACCTTGAATGTATCAGCACTGACAGCGGTTGGTATCACTGATGTGATGCCGAATAGAATAGCGGCAACGTACCAGAGATACCGTTTATTATCTGAAATTGTCATTTCGCATAACCTCATTTATAGGATGATAAAATAGTGCGGAGTGCAGAAAAGCCTAAGCGTATTTCTGCTTACAGTCATAATTTAATTATGTATTCTTTTTTGGTAAGATGCAAATTAAAGTTATAAAAATATGGAATGTTAATTTTTTTAACCACAAACGCTGCTTTTATGCTAAAATCATGAGAAACTTGGACAATTGTTTGTGTGAGGGACCGGGAGAACATGCAGGGTATGATGATGAATTATCCCTTGACGCTTGCGCAGATTTTGGAACATGCGCGCCATATACACGGTAGTAAGCGGGTTACGACACTGCTGCCCGATCAGACGTTCCATAGTTACACCTATACTGCGTTATATGAGCGTGTAAAGCGGTTAGCAAATGCTATCATGCAACTCGGAGTTATACAACCTGGTGACAGGGTTGGGACGTATGCTTCCAATACCTATCAACATCTGGAACTCTACTATGCGATTCCGTGCATCGGTGCTGTGCTGCATCCCCTCAATGTTCGTCTCACCGCTGTTCAATTGGCACGAATCGTGCGCGAGGCAGAAGACAAGCTTATTTTTGTAGACGGTGTATATGCCGAGCAGTTTGAGGCGCTCAGGGAGAAAATTGGATGTGAACGAGTTGTTCACTTTAATCCGAGTGCTATGCCTTCTCCCGATCTTGCTTATGAGGGGCTGCTCTCTGCAGCCGAGCCAGTCTATTCATGGAATATCCCTGATGAAACTTGGGCGATGGGGCTTTGCTACACCAGTGGAACACAAGGAGAACCGAGAGGCGTTCTCTACACCCATCGCTCCATGTTTCTCCACACGCTTTCCGTGAATCAAGCCGATGTCTTCGGATTAACAGAGACAGATGTCGTGATGCCCCTTGTCCCGATGTTCCATGCGATGGCGTGGGGACTGCCCTACGCCGCTATGTTCGCTGGGGCGGATATAGTGCTTCCGGGTGCTAAGCCGTTATGTCTCGTGGACCTCATTACCGAGACAGGTGTCACCGTTGCCGCAGGGGTCCCGACAATCTGGGCGAAGATGTATCCCGAATTGTCGGAAAGGCGGCAGGACATTTCCACCTTGCGACGATTGATCGTCGGCGGTGAGGCGATGCCTCCGACACTCATTGAAGCTTACGAAAAGAATCTCGGTGTTGAAATTTGCCACGCATGGGGGATGACGGAGATGTCACCAACAGGGACCTTCTCGAAACTGCGGGGGGCACATCAAAATTTGTCGGATGCTGAAAAATGGCGAATTAAAGCGAAACAGGGGAGACCGATACCGGGTGTTGAGCTCCGCCTCGCAGCTGAAACATCTAACGGTTTCACGAAACTCCCTTGGAATGGCGAGGTCGTCGGGGAACTGCAAGTGCGGAGTCCATGGACGGCGAGTCGTTACTACAACACTGAGCCGACGACAGAGCATTTCACTGCTGATGGGTGGTTACGCACAGGAGACGTTGCCACTATTGACGTAGAGGGTTACATGCAGATTGTGGACCGCGCCAAGGCACTCATCCGAAGTGGTGGAGAGTCTATTTCAAGTGTCGCCTTAGAAACCGCACTCCTAAAGCATCCATCCGTTCTTGAGGCGGCAGTTATCGGTGTGCCGGATGAAAAATGGGGTGAACGTCCACTCGCCGTTGTCGTCCTCACATCGGTAGGTGCGGGGGTAGGCGCGGTTTCTAACCCCACCGATACAGACCTTGCGGTCACCCTCAAACAACATCTCATCCCAGAATTTCCGAAATTCTGGATTCCTGATCGGTTTATCGTTGTTGATGAAATCCCGAAAACGAGCGTCGGAAAATTTGATAAGCAAGCACTCCGTAAACGACTGCTAAGTGCAGAAACAAAGGAGAGACTGTCATGAAAATGAAAGCTGCTATCTACACAGGCATTGAAGAAATTGAGATACGTGAAGTTGAACGGGACGAACCGCCTCCCGGCTTTGTTCTCGTTGATACAAAACAGACGGGTATCTGCGGGAGTGACCTGCACAGTTATTACGGGCATTGGGGGCAATCGCACGAATATGCCGCAGGGCATGAGACATGTGGTATAGTCGTAGCACTCGGCGATGGCGTAACGAAATTTGAAATTGGCGACAAGGTCGCCGTGGAATGTTTTGCCCATTGCGGCACTTGCAAGTATTGTGAAACCGGACAGTATAATCTCTGCTTCAATAGAACCGGAGTCTCACCGAGTATGCACGGCGGGTTCGCTGAATACACGTCGACCCACTATTCTGGGTTGTTTAAATTACCGAAAGACATGACGTTTGAGCAGGGAGCCCTCGTTGAACCGCTCGCTGTCTCACATCGTGCGATCGCCCGGACAGGTGCCAATTCCAGAGATACGGTCGCGATTATCGGTGGTGGGACTATCGGACAATTCGCTTTAGCGGATGCGGTCGCCGCGGGTGTGAAAGAGACGTTGATTACCGTCAAGTACGAGCAGCAAGCAGAACTCGCAAAAGCCCTCGGCGCGGATCATGTCGTGAACGTCAGCGACACCGATGTCCGTGAATACGTCAAGGATGCCACAAACGGCATCGGTTT
This sequence comes from Candidatus Poribacteria bacterium, assembly GCA_022827885.1. Lineage (GTDB taxonomy): Bacteria > Poribacteria > WGA-4E > WGA-4E > WGA-3G > WGA-3G. The sequence continues at coordinate 73,363 of JAJEIP010000003.1, read as the reverse complement.
TGACGCAGTGGTTGAAACCGTAGGCGGTGGGGAAAACTTCGACACCGCTATGAATATCGTTCGGAAACAGGGGGCTGTTGTCCTCGTCGCGGGATACTACAAACCGCTTGAAGTGGATCTTTCCAAGATCGTCTGGTCAGAAGCATTCGTTACAGGGTCTAACTGCTACGGTTATAGTGGGATGGAGACCGACTTTGAGGCAGCGATTGAGTTGATTGACTCTGGCAAGGTCGATGCGACAAAATTGGTGACCCACTCCTATCCACTTGACGAGATCGTCGAAGCGTTCCGAGTGTCTGCTGATAAGACCTCCGGTGCAGTGAAAGTGCATGTCTGTCAGGAATGAGGAAAAATAGCGATTCGCCGTCAGTAAAGAGGTTTTGATTCAATAGGACGGACGTTTGTTATCCCTCCGCAAGGTGAAATTAAGATGTGTCCGAAGATGCACAGCCTAACAGGCTATGCTACAAGTTAGCACTTTAGGTTAGGATGATATCAAAACCCGTAGCCTGCAACAACGGCGCAGGCGGGTATACGGAGGTTCACGTGAAAGCACAAACCCACCTGACCGAACCGCAAGGAAAAATTAAAATATGCAGAACGGGAATCACGCATTGAATGCTCAAGAACGGGAACAGTTTTGGCGGCAGGGCTACCTCGGTCCTTACAAACTCTGTAGTTCTGAAGAGATGCTCAGCATGCACGCAAAGATCGAGAAAGTCCTTGAGACCGCACCGCCAGATCACAACCAAGTGGAGCATAACCGGCATCTTGACTCTGAATTAATTCACACGCTCGCCACGCATCCGACGATCATCAAGCGGATGGCATCTCTCTATGGACCCAATCTGCTACTCTGGCGGACGAACTTTTTCATCAAGGAACCGGGTGCAAAAGAGATTCCGTGGCATCAGGACTTTAACTATTGGCCCCTTGAACCGCCTATTATTATTTCTGCGTGGATTGCTGTCGATTCCGCAACATTAGAAAATAGTTGTCTCCAGATCGTTCCCGGCTCACACCGAAAAGTAGTCCCGCACGTAAAAGCAACCTCAGATATGGCGTTCAATCAGATGGGTGACCTTGGATTCGTGGATACCAGCACGATTGTCAACCTTGAGATGCAACCCGGCGAATTTGTCCTCTTTAATGAGCGCACCTTGCATCACTCGGAGGCAAATCGTTCTGATAAACGGCGTATCGGTTTAGCCGTTCGGGTCATCCTGCCGATTGTCAAAGTTTTCGATTGGGACGCGCCACAGCACGAACTCATCGTCGTTCACGGTGAAGATCCCGTCCAATTTAATCAGAGGAGCTCCGATCCCGACGCCTCACTGTAGGCGCCGGTTCCGGCTCGAGATCTTACTGAACAGTTAACCCTTGAAAACCGATGACTGAAAACGAATAAAGGAGAAATCTTAAATGAATCGTCAAATTACCCTCGCTTCTCGACCTGTAGGATACCCAAAGGAATCGGACTTTAACTTAGTTGAAGTGCCGATTCCAACGCCTGGAGATGGTGAGGTGTTGGTCAAGACGCTCTACCTCTCAGTTGATCCGTATATGCGGGGACGGATTAATGCAGCGAAATCTTATGCCGCCAATGTCGAAATTGATGAGGTCATGGTGGGAAGTGTGATCGCTGAGGTGATTGAGACAAATCACTCGAATGTCGAGGTGGGTGATATCGTCAACGCCGGGATCGGGTGGCAGGAATACGGGGTCGTTGGTGGTAATGGACTGCGGAAGATTGATCCGACAATCGCACCCATCTCAACAGCCGGCGGGATTCTCGGTATGCCCGGTCTAACAGCCTACTTCGGCTTACTTGAAGTTGGGAAACTTCAAGAGCGGGAGACGGTCTTTGTCTCTGGTGCCGCTGGCGCCGTCGGCTCCGTCGTCGGACAGATCGCAAAAATCAAGGGATGTCGGGTTGTCGGGTCCGCGGGAACCGATGAAAAAGTTGCTTACATCGTTGATGAACTCGGCTTTGATGATGCTTTTAATTATAAAGAAGTTACCGATTATCATGAGGAGCTCCAGAGACTTTTCCCGGATGGCATTGATGTCTATTTTGACAACGTCGGTGGCGTTATCACGGATGCCGTTTTCCTCAATTTAAGAATCAAAGGACGCGTGGTGATCTGTGGACAGATTTCACAGTATAATTTGGAGAAGCCGGAGACGGGTCCCCGTTTTCTCTGGCACATGATCACCAAGCGGGCGAGAATCGAAGGGTTCCTCGTCTCTGAGTTCGCCGATCAGCACGCGGAAGCACTCGTTGAGATGTCAGAATGGGTGCGACAGGGCAAATTGAAATACCGTGAGACGGTTGAGGAAGGTGGCATTGAAAGCGCGCCGGCAGCGTTCATTAGTATGCTAAAAGGCGGCAACATCGGGAAACAGCTCGTTAAAATCGCTGATTTTTAATTTATGGGTCCTTGGGCACCGCTTTCCAAATGTAAAGCTAAGACAAATTATGCCATTTAAGGCGTAATTTCATTACGAGCGGGTTTCCGATCTTTAAGAAACCACTTCTAATCCAAAGCAGGTTTTTTAATTCACTGAAAACCACCGCGTAATGGAATGGAGCGGTGCCCAGGATCGGATAAATTAATATCCTTTTTCCTTGTCGATTATGCTCAGGAGCGGTTTCCCAACGAGAAGCCGTTCGAGATTATCACAGAAAAGTCCAACACTCCGGTCCAAACGGATCGGTGAACCCCCCGCGACGTGTGGTGTAACAATTACATTCGGTAGATCCCATAACGGGCTGTCGGCAGGCAGCGGTTCTTCAGGCGTGACATCCAACCCTGCACCCCCGATACTCTCTGAAGTGAGTGCCCGAAGGAGTGCCGGTCCGTCTACAATCTTACCCCGCGTGACGTTGATAAGCAGCGCATGCGATTGCATCTGTTCAAACGCCGCATCATCGAACATACCGTGCGTCTCTGGCGTCAGCGGCGCACAGATAGCGACGACATCTGATGCCGCAAGGAGATCATGGAACCGATCCATCTTCCAGACTTCATGAACAAACGAGGGTGCTTCAACCGCCTCTGGATCCACAGCGATGACCCGCATATCGAACCCTTGCGCCCGACGCGCAACGTCAATCCCTGTGCCGCCGAGTCCGATAATCCCTAACGTCGCCTCGCTGAGTTCCCATGTCGCCAGACGGATCGACATCCGATTCTCCCACGTCCGCTCGCGAACCGAACGTCCGATACCTCTGAGGAGACCGAGAAGTAACGCCCACGTCTGATCTGCCAGATGTGGACCGACAAACCCTTTGGCACTCGTGAGGATAACATCGCTTTCGACAAACTCCGGAAATAGCAAGCCGTCAACGCCAGCCGAAAGCACTTGGACCCATTTCAGTTGTTTCGCATTCTCAAAAAGCGAACGGTTGAACCCACCGAACACAATATCGGTGTCCACGATTTCGCGCAATGCCGCTTCTGAATTCTCTGGACACACAAGCGCCAGGTCATCAGAAACGGATGCGATCTGCTGCTGTTGTTCCGATGTAATATCGGTATTAATCAAAATTTTCATTTGACATCCCCTTTGTATCGTGGTATTCTATATACGAACTAACAAGAATCTGCACATTATAACAACATTTAGCTTGCAGACTACGCCAAAAAACACATTTCTCAAAAAAGGAGAATTCTGTCGTGATTGCCTCATCTTTTATAGGTATGCGTAAAAGATACGTCCGTTCCGTTTCTATTTCCATTTTTGTCGTTGGTCTTTTTCTCATTGCGATCTTCGTCGCCAGTTGTGGCGATGAAGGCGATACCACCGAAGACACTTCCAGTATGACGGATGTCCTCCAACCTGCTTCAACACCGCCCCCACCGCACACACCGGTTCCCCCAGCAGATCCAGGAGGCGTTGAACAACCGATCGTTGAAGAGCCGGTTGTTGCAGGGGTTTCCTTTAAGGACGATATTCAGCCGATACTTGCTGAACGCTGTAGCAATCCAGGATGCCACGCCGCCCCGGTTGCTGCAGGACTGGACCTCACCCAATACGATACCTTCAAAAAAGGTGGAAACACGGGTCCCGGATTTGTCGCCGGTGACGGTAAAGGAAGTCTTGTCGTCAAACGCATTGATGGCGGTGGTATGCCTCTTGGCGGTCCACCTTTAGACGGAGACCAGGTCCAACTTTTCATCGATTGGATTGATGAAGGTGCCGAGAATAATTAATATTACGGTAGCATAGCATTTCTGTCCCCTTCTGTCAAGTCTAAAGAATTTAGGACTTACGCATGCCGTTCTTTTGTAGCATAACCTGTTAGGTTGTGCCACGAAGCTGTCAGTGTTTTTTCAGGGCTTTCCCTCTCACGGCGCGCTGTGGTCAAAACTGCGTAAGTCTTGGAATTGTCCCATAACGTTACACATTTGAAAGGCGCGTCTGCTACGCGCCTTCTCTCCTACGATAGGTTTCCCTCTATTACGTCACATTTTACAACCCTGGTTCTTCAATTTTGATAGGCGTGCTTTCAAGCGCGCCTATTCCTGTCCCGAACGTCCTCCACTTTACACCGGCTTCTTGTAACCACACAACATTTTCAAAGAATTGCACTTTATGCAACCTTCCCACGCCCCATCCGCGTTACTATAGTATGAATCCCTAATTTGTTTGTGACGAATAAAAATATTCACATAAATAAGCAGTGACAGAAATTGGATTGAGGCTCTCTTATGTTTAAAGCAGTATTTATGATGAGTACCCTTCTGCTCATGACGAGTTTTTGGGCTTATACCGCTGGAGATGTTCGCTATATCTCTTTTTCTTCGAATCGATCAGGGAACTTTGATATCTACACTATTGATATAAATGGTGAAAATCTTCGGAATATCACTGACAGCCGAGAAAATGACGCGGGTGCGACATGGTCCCCTGATGGTCGCTTTTTCGCCTATCATGCTGAACTGAATGGGAATGTTGATATTTATGTGATGGATATTGAAAGAAAGGAACACCATCGGTTGACAAATGACCCTGGGGACGACTGAAGCAGGAGTAATATGCTTCTATAAAAAATCTGACTAATAACGCTCTGCGGTAAACTAAAGTAGAAATAATTACGTTTTTATGCACATCTTACTTATGAATTTAACTGCCTTAGCAGCCCCTATAGAGGAAATGATCATGAAACTTATCTATTATACGCTTAGCACATTCCTTATTTTTGGTCCACTCTCGGTTTCCACTTCTGCCAAGGCTCCGGAAACTGAGAAAGTTGTATTTACATCACGGCGGGATGGCAACTCTGAGATTTATAGCATGAACCCGGATGGATCCGATCAGATAAACTTAACCCAGCACCGTGCCAATGATTCCGCACCCGTCTGGTCGCCGACTGGTGAACAGATTCTTTTCACCTCGGATCGAGACGGGATACTGGATCTCTACTTGATGGATCCAGATGGAACGAATGTGCGTCAGGTGTTCAAAAAATTAATAGGGAGAGGGTTCCCAACGTGGTCTCCTGATGGAAAAGCGCTTGCTTATCACCGATTTCACACATTCTCTATCTATACTGCCTCAATTGACGGAAAACATGAGGAAAAACTTACCGATGGTTTATGGCCGGCGTGGTCTCCTGATGGTTCTGAGATCGCCTTTATGGCAAGCGAGTTTGTTTGGGCTGACAACGGCAATCTCAAGTTTCAAGATGTCAGGATCAAGATTATCAATCTACAAACGCATGTAGAGGAGAAGCTTCTTCCGAGGAGTATTTTGATGTATGATCCTGCTTGGACACCCGATAGTTCTCAGATAGCCTTTACTTGGAACGGTAGGCAAGAGAACGGTTTTTTAGGGGGTAAGGTGGGAGTGCATACCACAGGTATCTATACTGTGAATCGAGATGGTAGCGGACTGGAGAAGATTATTGATTCTGGAGAAAACACCGCAGTGTCTAACGCTATCTGGTCCCCGCGCGGGAATGAACTCATTTACAATTTTTACAGTCATCAGGATCGTAACCCCAGACAGCTCTTCAAAGCCACTTTGGGTGGTGGTGTTCCAGAGCAGCTCACACGCCGGGGTAATAACTTCAACGCGGATTGGTTCGATCCTGCGTTTGCTTTGCCTGTCTCACCCCAGCCGTCCCTCTTAACAACGATATGGGGACAACTCAAAACACAGGACTAATATCACCTAACCTTGCTACCTAACGTGAGTTCGGAAAATATTAAAAGTTTGTGGTTTCAAGAGAGCCCCTTTGGTATAATAATAAAGCCCTTACGCCCATTTTTTGGAGAAGATATAGATGGAGACGAATGATTTTGCCTTAATTCAGCGGGTTTTAGATGGAGACGACAACGCTTTCACCGTGCTTGTCAACAGGTACCAGAAAACGATCCACACCTTCGTGTGGCGGAAGATCGGTGACTTTCACACAGCCGAGGAGCTCACACAAGATATTTTCCTGAAGGCTTACAAAAAATTGTCACTCCTGAAACCTCCATATCATTTTCTCGGGTGGCTTTATGTAATTGCGACGCGTCGCTGTATCGCGTGGATGCGGAAGAAACAGGAGCCAACAACATCTCTGGATGCGATGCCCACAGCCAAACTTGAGGAACTCTCCTATACAACGTATGAGGCAACAGGTACTGAAGCTGCAGGTATTGAACGTCAGCGCGACCTTGTCAAGCGTCTTCTCCAAAAACTTCCAGAGAGCGAACGCACCGTTGTAACCATGCATTACCTGGCAGAAATGCCGTGTGAAAAGATTAGTGAATTTTTGGGTGTATCCCCTAACACCGTCAAAAGTCGGCTCCACCGGGCTCGCAAGCGATTGCAGGGGCAAGAGCATCTCCTCCACGATGTCTCTGGTATTTTTCAAGTGCCGCCAACCCTCACTGCGAACATCATGCAGGAAGTCGCTCGCCTCCAACCGACGGTGCCTTCTGCGAGTAAACCTTGGGTGCCGTGGGGGTTCTCCTTCGCATCAACTTGTCTCATTCTTCTGATGATCAGCGTGGGTACACGTGCACTGTATCGTTTCCAGCAGCCTTACAGTTTAGACGCAACATCGGAGATGACAATTGAATTCGTAGAGGCACCCGTTGTCCTTCCGTTGCAGCTCAAGCCGGATGTGAGAAACCAATTCGGAAACGCCGATACGCTCGGTAAAAACAGTGGGACTGGGCAACAACCGGGACCCGACTTGCTGGCTACCTTGTCTCCCAAGGAGGCGGACGCTCCGTCCGCGAAACCGCAATGGGTTCAGACGGGGGGGACAGGGGAGGTTTCAAATCCCGGACTCTTTCTCGCGGCTGACCAATCCCTCTATGCTGTTACGAAGGCCGGCCTCTACCGGTTCACACCACAGATGGACGCGTGGACACTTGTCAGCACCAGCGGTCCGAAGCAAGAATTCAACATCATAACAGAATACCGGGATACCCTCTATCTCCTAACATCCGATGAGCTTTTAGTTTCAACCGATAAGGGGAAAACATGGAGTGTTCTCGGCGCACGACCCGAGGGACGTCCTATCGCACTGGTTATCACTGATGTCACTCAGCAACACAAGCCAGGGAATGCTGATATGACGATGTACCTCGTCCTCAGAACAGAGGTGTTTCGGTCTCAAGATGCCGGGAAGGAGTGGGAATTTATAGGACACGTCTTGCGATCCGATATCGTACCGGAGATGGGTGATACGGAGTTCCGCATTCGGGATGCACTTGCTGTTGATAACATGCTCTTTGTGGGGACTAGTGGGGGACTTTTCCGATTGTCCGGTAATTGGAAAAAATTACCGGTGCCGACTGAACACGGTATTAGTTCCTTGGCAGTTGCTGAGGAGAGGCTCTACGTCGGGACAACCGGAAATATACGGCATAGCCCTGAAGCCCAAGTCCTCTATTCGACTGACCTCGGTGATTCATGGACCGATATTACACCGAATACCTACGAATATTTAGCTAAGATGCAAACCGCAGTCAGAGTTGTTCCCATCGGAAAGAAGATTTTGTTAATGAGTTTTGGTGGGATATTATGCTCTTATGATGCCGGTGAGACGTGGATGGATCTTGGAAACGATCCACATGCATTTGGAGCTTCTCCTACTATCGCGTTGGATGAAAGCAATTTTTACAGAACCTATTACGGCGGAATAACGCGCTCGACGGATGGAGGGGACACATGGCATCCTTTTGTGAAAGGGATCGCGAATTTCAATGTTCAGGATCTAAGTTCCGTTAAAAACGTTCTCTGTGGGGTCACCGGTGAAAGGATCATTAAATCAAAAAACGGTGGTGAATCTTGGGAAATCCTTAACGTGGAGAGTGAAGGTAAACTTCTGGTCTATCCGAAGATACAGACAAGCAATACAACTCTTTATCTCAGCAGTACTCCTGGTAACCGGACGCAACTTTTTTACCTCCCCGTTAGCAGTGATGTCCTGATACCTGTTCCAGGTATGCCGGATTTCGAGGAAGACGATCTCTACACTGAATGGCAGAAAAGGCTCCAAAAAGCCAGAGAAACAAAGATCAAGGTTCGTGAAACACAACAATTATGGCAGGAAAATATGAGTCTCGTCCTGACAGAAGACAGAACGAACGGAAATTTTACCCTCGCCGGAGAAGCCGTCTTTATGGAACGCCGACGGAAACTTTTCAGGTGGCGGCCCGGCGAGATGGAGTGGCACTACACCGGTTTGGAAGATGGTGGAGAACTTTCACCTCTTGAGAAAGGTTTCGCTCTTGCCGCTTTGGATGATACCATCTATGCCGGTAAACGGGAAGGCGACCTCTTCCGCTCTCTGGACGGTGGAGATACTTGGAACGACATTACCGAAAGCCTCGCCTTTCCCTTTGCATATTTCAAAGATATCGTATTTGTAGGTTCAACCCTCTACATCTCAACGGATGCAGGGGTGGTGCGTTCACACGACGGCGAGAAATGGTGTGACCTTACTGATATTGACGGGTGCACACTCCTTATGGATCAGATAGCGAAGGATGGTTCAACCCTTTACGGTGTATGTGGCAGCGGCGTTTATCAGGTAGATGGCCGAACGAACACTTGGAAACAAATTGCTCCAGAAATACCATACGCGGTTACCTCCCTTGCTGTTGATGGTAATATTACACTGTACGTCGGGACACAGCATAATGGGATATTCCGTTTTCAGCGCGATAATTGATAGATCCGCTCTATTACGCCACGTTTTACGACTGTGATTCTTTAATTTTCATAGGCGTCCTTTCACGCGCGTCTATCCGCATTATAAACTTATCCCACCTTGCATTGCCTCATTAACGCGGGACATTTCCAAAAAATTGCACTTTATGCAACCTTCCGGCACTCTATCCGCGTTACTTAATATCATAAAGCCTTAATGTGTGAGGGATAGAAATATTCAGTTTTCCACTCTTCGATCCGTTAGAAGCGGTTTCCTAACCGCTCACAAACGCTATGGAGGAAACATCATGAAACGCTTATGTTATGTGCTTAGCACGTTCCTTATCTTTGCTCCCCTCTCCACTGTTCTCGCAAAAGCCCCGGAAACTGCCAAAATCGTATTTAGATCGATGCGTGATGGCAACTTTGAGATTTATAGCATGAACCCGGATGGTTCTGATCAGATAAATTTAACACAACACCGTGCCAATGATTACGCGCCCGTCTGGGCACCGACAGGTAGACAGATTCTTTTCACCTCGGATCGAGACGGGATACCGGATCTCTACCTTATGGATGCAGATGGGACGAATGTGCGTCAGGTGTTCAGAAAATTAATAGGGAGAGAGTTTCCAACGTGGTCGCCTGATGGGAAAGCATTGGCTTATCACCGATTTCATACATTCTCTATCTATACTGCCTCAATTGATGGAAAAAATGAGGAAAAACTTGCGGATGGCTTATGGCCTGCATGGTCGCCTGATGGTTCTGAGATCGCCTTTATGGCAAGCGAGTTTGTTTGGGCTGACAACGGCAATCTTAGGTTTCCGGATGTCAGCGTCGAGATTATCAATCTACAAACCCATGTAAAGGAAAAACTTCTTCCGAAGAGTATTTCGATGTATCGCCCTATCTGGGGACCCGATAGTGATCAGATCACCTTTTCTTGGAACGGTAGGCAAGAGAACGGTTTTTTAGAAGCGAATAGGAGAGTGCATACCATAGATATCTATGTTGTAAACCGAGATGGTAGCGGACTCAGGAAGATTATTGGTTCTGGAGAAAACATTGGCGTGTCTAACCCCGTCTGGTCCCCGCGCGGGAATGAACTCATTTACAACATTTACAATCATCAGGGTCGTGGTTCCAGACAGCTCTTCAAAACCACTTTGGATGGTGGTGTTCCAGAACAACTCACACACCGGGGTAATAACCTCCGCGCGGATTGGTTCGATCCTGCGTTTGCTTTGCCGGTCTCACCTCAACCGTCCCTTTTGACGACCATGTGGGGCAAACTCAAAACACAAGACTAATATCATACAGAAATACCTTCTTTTTCCAAAATTGTAGAGAAAATAAAAAACTCGACACCGGTGGTGCCATCAAAAACGCAACCTCCAGAGTGTTGGTGACGATGTACCTCATCCTCAGGACGAAGGTGTTTCGTTCCGATAGTAGATTTCCCTCCACTGCTGATCGCCATGTCACTCACGTTAATTCTATTTTTTCTTTTTTATTGACAGAAATTTGCTTTTTTGCTATATTGTAGACAACGGTTTCGTCAGAAATCGTCCTATTTGTGAAAATTTGTCTTTGCAAGACGGAAATGAAATTGCGACAGACGACTTAACTTGCGGAAGATCAATCAATAAAGGAGTGACAAAATGAAAAGAACCCACCTTATGGTGTTCATCGCGCTTTTTTCAATTATGCTGATTAGCCATGCGAGTGCACAGGTAATTTTCTATGCTGATTTTGAAGTGAGCGGCTCTAAAGCAATCCCGGATCCCAGTGTTAACGATCCGGCAAATTGGGTCCCAGAAAACGCTGGAACCATTTGGGTAGAGACCACTGAATTCCCCAATGGCAGCGGTGCCTTGCATCAAAGTGCCGAAGGGTGCGGCATCTCCGGGAATACACCTATACCCGGTATCGATGACTTCTCCGACGGTATCATCCAGGCAGTGTTTTCATGGCAAGATGACGACGGTGTCGGTTTCCAATTCCGTCGTGTCGGTGACGACAGCGGCTATCTCGTCGCATTCGGCTATAACGAAACCCCCCAAATTATCATCGGTAGCCTCGCGGACGGTTGCTGTCCTTCCGCGCAATGTCTCGACCAGTGCTCCTGCGAAAACGGTGGAAATGAACTCGTCGGTGTCGACCACGGCTTAGGCGCGGGCCTCTCCCAGGACAACAGCGTTGCCTATTTGGCACGCGTTGAAGTCACTGGAAGTCTCATCCAGGTCTGGTATATGCCGGTGGATGATGTGTCTGACCCCTTTGCACCCTCCAGTGAACTCGGCGATCCAGCCGCTGAATATGACGGTGCAGATGATATGGGTCCCGGCATCGTGGGTATCTGGCACGAAAGTTGGGGCAACGGAAGAGTTGATAACGTTCTCGTCACCGGTGCAGGCGGCACCACGGATGTCGATCCGCATGCCAAACTCTCTACGACGTGGGGCGACGTTAAAAGCAGTTATTAGTTCCTTCCCAAGTATAAACTAATACCCTAAAATCAATAGGCGTTAAAGGGGGGTATCATTTGTTGCCCCCCTCCCCCCGTCCTATCATCTTTGTAGGGTGAGATCATTACGCTTCACCCACACCCCGTTATTAGTTGTATGACTGGGTTCTTTTTTGATATGGGTATTTAAGCAATACCATAAAACCTGGTCGTTATAATGTTGCTTGTGAATAAATGGCAACACAACCTTTTATGAGAGTGAAGGAGGCATCTCATGAAAATACGTTTTTTTCTTTTGATTCTCGTTTTGAGTCTATTTGTTTCATTTCACGCCAGCGGTCAAGTTGTGTTTTACGCCGATTTTGAGCCTGGCTCCAAGGAGGCAATACCCGACGCTGGTGTCAACGACATCAAAAAGTATAAACCGGGAAACGCTGGCACCATCTGGGCTGCGGATGATTTTGAAGGCGGTAAACTCGGTGGTAAAGGATCCATGAAGCAAACCGCTGAGGGATGTGGTATCTCCTGTAACACGCCGCTGCCGGGTTTGACAAACTTTACCGACGGTATCATCCAGGTCGTCTTTTCCTTTGGCGATGATGATAGTTTCGGTGTCCAGTTCCGCAGAAAAGGCGACGATAAAGGTTATCTCGCCGTCTGGGGCTATAATGAGACAGCGGCGGTCCTTTTCATGAGTCTGGCAGACGGGTGCTGCCCGGACGGACAATGTCTCGACCAGTGCGGCTGTGAGAACGGTGGTAAGGAAATAGAGAGTGTGCCACACGGCTTAGGGGGTGGACTCGACCAGACGAATGCCGTCGCCTATTTGGGACGCGTTGAAGTCAAAGGCAACAACGTCAAAGTCTGGTACATGAAACTTGATGAAGTCGATGATCTATTCGCACCCTCCGAAGAACTCGGGGATCCCATTCTTGAAAGCGACAAAGCCACTGACAAAGGTGCCGGGTCCGTCGGGGTCTGGCACGAAAGTTGGGGGATGGGCAGAATCGACAGCATTCTCGTTACAAATGCCAACGGCTTTGATATTGATGCCAAAGGCAAAGTCACTACCAGCTGGGGTGCGGTTAAAGCCGCTTATTAATATCGTATAGAGCGAGGGGGTGACTTCAATCAAATCCCCTCGCCTCTTTTCTTTTTCCAAACACATTCCAAGGTCCCTATACTTCGCATCCTTCCATTGAACCTTAGGAGTCCTTCCATGAAAGTCACGAACGTTGAACGCGTGCTTGTAGATGTCCCCTTCACCCCGCGCCAACAACAGATTACCACCCAGAGCGTGTCCACTGTTTATAACTGGTCGATCCTTGAACTGTGCAAGGTTACCACGGATACCGGGCATGTCGGTTGGGGTGAGACTGTCGTCCACTATACCTATTCCCGAGTCAGCGATGATAGTGTTGAACGTGTGCTTGGACAGAGTCCTGCTGAACGCATGAACGACGATTCACTCGGTGCAGGCTTACAGATGGCACTCTTCGATGTCGTCGGCAAAATTTTAGAGGTACCCGTCTACCAACTCCTCGGCATGCAGTGTCGTGAGGCGGTCCCGATTTCGTGGTGGTGTATCGACGCGTCTCCTGAAAACTGGGCAGCGGAAGCCGCAGATGCCGTAGAAAACGGTTATACCAGTTTCAAAAACAAGCCGCGTCCGTGGTGGGATATCACTGCACAGGTAGAAGCGGTCGCAGCAGGCGTTCCATCCGACTTCAAACTCGACCTCGATCCTAACGGTTCGTGGCGCGACGCAGAGACGGCTATCCCGATCCTACAAAAACTCGCTGCACACCCAAACGTCGCCATGTTTGAAACGCCTATCCCGCAGAACGATGTTGAGGGCAACAAGCGGATTCGCCAAACCGTCGGGTGTCAAGTCGCCATGCACTTCGGGTCACCCCCCTATACCACCTGCATCCGCGAGGACGTAAACACTGGATTTGTTATCGGTGGCGGTAAATCGCAGGTCATGCGTGAGGGGCAACTCAGTGCGGCAGCGGATATGCCGTTTTGGCTCCAGATCGTCGGAAACGGCTTGACGACGACGTGGGCAGGACATCTCGGGAGTGTGCTCACACATGCGACATGGCCCGCAATCACCTGTATTAATCTCTATAGCGACCATCTGCTCACACAACCGATACACGTCTCGGAGGGATGCCACAAGGTCCCTGATGCCCCTGGGTTAGGCGTTGAAGTCGATGAAGACGCAGTCGAACGTTTCCGCGTGCCTGATGATCAGTTAGATGCTGAGGGTTACACGATTCATCCTGTCCCGCGCATCATCAAAACGGCTGTTTATCCTGATGGCAGTTGCATCCACATGTCTGGTGATGGTCTGAGCTATTTCAATGCCGGCAACGGTGCGGCACAGGTGGAAGGTGCGCGTCTGGAATTAACCTTCGACGACGGCACTGACGCATGGACAGACCTCTTCGAGAAGGCGCGTGAGACCCCTGTGCATGGACGTTGGTAAATTGACTTCTCTCCCTCAACAACGTGCCTTGACATGGCGCGTCATCACCATCTTTGCCATTAGCGCACCGATCAACTGCTATTTCCTCATCCAGATGGAACTCGTGCGCTATACCTTCCCGACGTGGGTGGTCCCGCTGTCCAATGTCATTTTCATCCTCACCGCAGTGATGCTGATGAACAGTGTCATCCGTCTCCTAAAAAGCAACTTAGCACTTGGACAAGGCGAACTGTTATTTTTGTACGTGACACTCAGCTTCTCGACATCCTTGGCTGGCTGCGATGTCTTTCAAGCGATCCTCTCTGTCCTCGGACATAGTTTCTGGTTTGCAACCGAAGAGAACGAGTGGCGCACCCTATTTTGGCACCACCTTCCAGAATGGCTCACCGTTTCCGATAGAGACGCGCTCCGTGGCTATTACCTTGGGGAATCCAGTCTATATCATCCGCTTCACTTACGGGTTTGGTTGCCGGTGATGGGGGCATGGTTATTACTGTTTTCGGTGATAGCGTTCATCTTTCTCTGCCTCAATACGATCCTCCGCCGGCAGTGGGCGCAGCGTGAACGGCTCACCTTCCCGATTATTCAACTCCCGCTTGCGATGACCAACCCTACGTCCAGTTTCTTCCGAAATAAGCGGATGTGGATCGGCTTCGCGATCGCTGCTGGCATCAGTCTTTTCAACGGATTAAGCCATCTCTATCCCGTGATTCCGCATATTCCAGTGACACGCCGTTTTTTCTCGTTTCAGGAGGCACCCTTGAGTCTCTACGGCACCATCATCACCGCCTTTTACCCGTTTGCCATCGGCATTATGTTCCTCATGCCGTTGGATGTCCTCTTTTCGACGAGCCTCTTCTATTTTCTCTACCGGAACGAAGTCGCTTTGGCAAAAGCGGTTGGATGGAGTAGTATTCCGCGCTTTCCGTATCTTAACGAACAGACGATCGGGGCATTTATAGGACTCTGTTTCTTTTTTGGGTGGACAGGGAAACGGCATTTCGGAGCCGTTTTGAGAAGCGCGCTACCATCACGCGGACGAGAACCTCCCATCGAGCAGCACGACGAACCGATGTCGTATCGAGTGGCTGTCTGGGGCTTTGTACTTGGCGTTCTACTGTTTGCGTTTCTCCTCTACAAGGCGGGTATGGCGGTCTGGCTCGCACTCACTTTCGCTGTCCTGTTCCTTATAACGCCGTTGGTCACAACACGCATCCGTGCCGAGTCTGGCATTTTTGTCCATGCCTACCACTGGCAGGCACCCCGATACATCTTAAACACGCTTTTGGGGACGCACCGTCTCGGTGCGCGGAACTTAACCGCACTCTCCGTCTGCTTTTTCAATCGAGATTACCGTCCGCAGCAGATGCCACATCAGTTAGAGGCTTTTAAAATCGCGGAACTCGCCAATATTAACCAACGCCGGATGCTCTTGACGGTTATCATCGCTACTGTTTTCGGTGTGATTGTCGCTTTCTGGGTGCAACTACATTTCTATTACAAATTCGGTGCGGATTCCGGATACTTTGGACCCTGGGCACTCGGTTACGGGAGAGAATACTTCGGGCGGTTAACAAACTGGATTACGTATCCCCTCGACACAGACTGGCTCGGCGTAATATTCATGGGCATCGGATTTTCTGTGATGATGGTGCTGACGTATCTTCGAGTGAAGTTCTTTTGGCTGCCGCTGCATCCACTCGGTTATGTAATGGCGAGCAACCAAGAGATGTCCGACCTCTGGATTCCGTTGTTGATCGCTTTGACGTTGAAATGGCTTATCCTCCGACACGGGGGTATCCAGAGTTATCGGCGTGCCATTCCCTTCTTTCTTGGGTTAGTTCTCGGTGATTATCTCATGGGAAGCACATGGAGTCTCCTGAACATCCTTCTAAACACCACGATGTACCAGTTCTATCCATAGGTTCTCAAAGATCAAAAATAACCTGAGCGAACCAACTCCCATCACACTTTCGCACGACCTGCAACTGGTGATATGTAACACTCTTAATTTCTGTATAAACCTCATGTTTATCGAAATTTGCACGTTCCCCGTAAACCGTCGCTGATACTTCTGTTTCACTACAGTTTTTGATGTCGGCACGTTTAAAAAAAGTCTCCTTTGTTTCGTGCTGGAAGATGAGTTCGTCGAGCCATCTCACAAAAAGGTCTTCCACAGATTCAGCCGTGAGGTGGATCTCCACTGCGTCTGTCTCATCAACGGTATCCACGACGGCTATTGTTTCAAAGAGTCCCTGTGCCGCATTTTTCAGAAGATCCGATAGACTTTTCCCTCTCACCAACAGTCCCATATCCGCTGTGTGTTCAAGGTATTCATAGGGTTTCATGCAACTCTCCATCGCTACGATTTTTTTTCATCCAACAACATCATATCCCGAAAATCCGATCCTGTCAATTCTTGAATTTACACACTGAATCCCGCCATCCAAAACACAAATCCGTTGACACAAAAGGATTTTTAGGGTATAATTATAGAGGTCCAAGCGTGACTTGAAGTGACTGCCTTGGTTTCGGAATAGCATCTGCTATGCCGTTTGCATTTATAGTAAAGTCCATAATTACGTGAACACTTCTACTGTAGCGTAGACTGTTCGTCTGCGTGCTAAAGAGGCGCAAACTAACAGTTTGTGCTACAGGCGTCAACTTATTTTTTGACTTTACTATAAAACTGGACTTACGCACACCGCAGACAATTTTTACGGCAAGTTTTGGAAACCTGCAAGCTGCACCAAAAAAGCGAGGAATGACAATGTCAGCAGCAAATTTGAAACAACGGATCCATAACGGGGAACTCGTCTATGGCGCTAACGTCTCTATGGCAATATCTGCCGACGCACTCGTCGCCAAAGTCGAAGAGGGCGGCTACGATTTTGTCGCCGTGGATAGCCAACACTCTCCATACAACGAGGATCGGCTCGTCGCCTTCTGTAATATGGCGAATGAACTCGGAATTCCCGCCAACTTTCGGATTAAGCACACCCGAAACACATATCTCATCGGCAACTACCTTGATTTAGGTCCCTCAGGCATTGAGGTGCCACAGGTCGAATTAGACGAAACCGTAAACGAAGCCGTCGCTGCTTTCTACTATCCGCAGCAGGGACTGCGGAGTTGGGGCGGTGCCCCGCGAGTGAATTCCGAAGGCAAAGAACGGCTTGAATACGCCGACTGGTGGAACACCAATGGCATCCTCTGGATGCAGATTGAGTCCATAGAAGCCGTCACACATGCGCGGTCTCTCGCGAAGCCGGGTGTTGACTGTCTCTCCTTTGGTCCTGCGGATCTGACGTTCAGCATTGAGAGCCACCCGAATCATGCGCTCCAGACCGTGGATGCCTGTGTGGAATACGTCGCGAAAGCTTTAGAAGGAACGACAACTGCTGTTTGCTTTAGGAACGGCAGTCCGAGCACGCGCCAGAAGTATGCCGACATGGGCGTTACCGTCTTTTTGGAATAGTAATGCTGAGTTACGGGTTGGTAAGCACAGCGATAGCGGAAGACAGGGAGCGGCTCCGTGAAGGGGTCCGACTGTTAGCGGAAGTCGCACATAAACACGGTATACCCATAACATGGGCAGTCGATACCAAATCTGCACCAGTCGTCGCGAGGTTGCTCACAACGTTCCATACAGAGAACGGCGACGCTTCCTTGTTGATGCTCGATATCAGACCCATCTGGGAAACGAACTGGGAGGCTGCAAGAAACGCCAATCCGGGTGCCAGCACAGAAGCCATGGCATCGCATCTCGTCACCATGCGAGAAAAGTTGCCGGAATATGTAATCAGGGAACGCGAAAGACTCAAGCGAACGCTGCCTTGGACGGAGATGAATATCGCAGGGGCAGTCTTCAAGAATGATACGTTCCTGCGAGCCCTTGAACAGACGGGCTTCCGAGGGCTTTGGGGCTATCATTGGAATCAGCGAGATGTGGATGCGGCAGCCCCGGATGTTCCTGAAATTGAGAGGTCCGACCGCGGGGGTTTTGGGTGTTTTTACCCGCTTGAAATTTCAGCGTCTCTTGATGCGATTGTCGCACGGGGGACCCCTGACCAATCGTTTGAAAAGATTGTCGGTATCCCTTACCATACCCCTGGTCATCTTGATGAAGACGCACATAATCTCCGTGCAGCACTCTTAAACGGAACAGCGCAACACCATTATGATGTCTATGTCGAGAGCGCAGCGTGGAATCAATGGCTGGGTTATGTCGAACATATCGACCCGCTTGCCGTTACACACCTCGGACAAGAGGGGTTGGAACGCCTCGATGCATACTTCGCACACGTGGTGGGTTTTCAAGACACAAAGCCGCTGCTCCTTTCGCAAATGGTTGACGATTATATAAAACAGTGTCAGAAAACCGAACCGACAGCGGTTGTAGGGGCAAGTCTGGAGATCCAAGAGGAAACGACTGACCCGAAGTCTACGTTAAAGATATTTTACTACGACGCGGCATGTGAATTGACATTTGTTGAAGGGGATATGGCGCCCGTTGAAATCAAAGACTATGCTGCCGAACGGATATTACAGTCCGAGGCGAATACACCTGTCCTAACGGGCTTTTTACCGACGCGACATCGGACACAACTGCACATCGCCATTGTGGTAGAGTCAACGCGGACGATGCCTTATGGGATAGTCGTCTGGGGTGACCACGAAGGTTTACAATTAATCGAGTCCAACGTCGATGATGTCAAATGGATAGGGGAACATTCGCTTTTTATACGTCTCACATTACAATCTGGAAAGAACGAATTTAGCGTTAAACTGACAATCTAATCTTCTGATTCTGGTGCATCACGACGATCTGCTTATGGGTGAAATCGTCGTTTTCTGGTTGTGAACGAAATGTCAAAAGCACACGATCTTGATAGCACCAAAAACGTAAGCCCAAACAACGTGCCGGGCTGGATTACGATGAGGCTCGTCAAAGTCCTAACCGGCCTGATCGAACCGCAAGGAAAATTAAAAAAATGGAAAAAGTATTAGGGCTCAAATGCCGTGAATGTGGGGAGAAGTATCCCAAGGAACCGCTCCACGTTTGCGAGTTCTGTTTCGGGCCCCTGGAAGTAGACTATAACTATGAAGAGATACAAAAATCTATTTCAAGGCATTCAATAGAAAACGGTCCAGAGAGCATGTGGCGTTATGCGGATCTGCTGCCAATAGATGGTGAACCGACAGATGGCACTCACACCGGATTTACGCCGCTCGTCCGAGCGAAGAATCTTGGAGACGCGCTCGGCGTCAAAGAACTCTATATCAAAGATGACACCGTCTGCCATCCGACCTTTTCCTTCAAAGATCGGGTTGTCGCCGTCGCCTTGAGCAAAGCAAAAGAATTCGATTTTGAGACTGTTTCCTGTGCCTCTACTGGCAACCTCGCCAATGCAGTTGCCGCACACGCCGCCATCGCGAAACTGAATTGCTTCATTTTCATCCCCGCGGACCTCGAAGTCGGCAAAGTCGTTGCCTCCCTCGTTTATGGTCCTACAGTCGTCGGTATCACTGGCACGTATGACGATGTCAACCGACTCTGTAGTGAAATTGGTGGGGTCTATCCGTGGGCATTTGTTAATATCAACATCCGTCCGTTCTACGCTGAAGGCTCAAAAACCCTCTGCTTTGAATTGATCGAACAACTCGGTTGGAAGGCACCCGCGCATATCGTTGCACCTGCTGCCGGAGGTTCTCTCATTACAAAGATTGGCAAAGCTTTAAAAGAATTTCACATTTTGGGATTAATAGATACACCGAACACTAAAATCCATGTCGCGCAAGCCGAGGGATGTGGACCCATCGTCAATACATACAAAGAGAATGGCGATTTTGTAAAGCCTGTGAGACCCAATACAATCGCTAAATCGCTCGCGATTGGAAACCCCGCAGACGGCATCTATGCTGTGGATACCGTCCGAAACTCTGGGGGTGTCGGCGAACATGCCACCGATATTGAGATTGTGGATGCCATCAAACTTCTCGCTTCCACAGAAGGTATTTTCACGGAAACCGCTGGGGGTGTCACACTCGCCGCCGCGAAAAAATTGATAGAAAGTGGACACATCGGACCTGATGAGCCAACAGTTCTCGCTATCACAGGCAACGGACTCAAAACCGTTGAGGCACTTGAGAACAAAACGGATTCATCACATATCATTGCCCCGCAACTCAACGCTTTTCGGAAATTGATGACGGAAATTGGATAGGTCTGGGGAAAGTTTCAAAGTCTATAAAATGTTCTAAAGTCCGTAAAGTTTCCAGAGGGTTCTGGTTCATCTGCAAACTTTAGCACACTTGCAAACTTTCTATACGAGGGAATTAAAAGCATGAAGTTACAAGAAATCCACGAAGTTGAGCAAGGTATACGTCCGCCAGAAAGTGTCAAGATGACGTTGGAAGAGTTCTTGGAGCATGATGTAGAAGGATATGAATACATAGATGGCAAATTGGTGCCAAAGTCGCCACCACTCCCTCCAGAGATGTGCACAATCCGCACCACAATGACGTTGGAGGAGTTTCTCGAGCAGGATGTAGAGGGGTATGAATATGTTAAGGGAGAGTTAGTACCGATGGCACCACCGTCGAGAGAACATGGTGAAATTAGCGTCAATATCATTCACTATTTGTATTCGCATGTTTATCAACAGAAACTCGGACGTCTGTACACCGCAGAAACAACCTTTCAGGTTGGGGAACGCATAGTAAAACCGGATGTCGCCTTTGTTTCAACGACGCGGTTGACTGGCGATAAAACAAAGGGTTTTTCCATACCCCCTGATCTGGCGATTGAGGTTGTTTCTCCGTCGGATGTCCAATCTCGTGTTGCCGAAAAAGCACTTGCCTATCTGGAGGCAGGAACACGCCTCGTCTGGGTGCTTGAACCCGTTACCAAAACCGTGACGGTGTATCGTTCTGAGACGGATATTGAGATACTCACACGTGATGATACACTCACTGGTGATAATGTCATACCGGGTTTTACCTGCCCAGTCGCGCGTCTGTTTGAGTAGTTCGCTCTGTTTGTTGTCTTAATAAGGTAAAACTAAAAATGGAAACGCTGCAGGGGATACTCGAACGTATCGTCTATGAAAGCTCTGACACCGGCTATACAGTCGGCAGGCTTTCGGCGCGCGACCATGCCGAACTCATCACGGTCGTCGGCAATTTGGCATCTATCAATCCTGGTGAGAGTCTCCTCTTACAGGGACAATGGGTAGATAACCCCAGATACGGCAGACAGTTCCAAATCGAGAAGTATGAAACCATCCTCCCTGCAAATGTCGTCGGATTAAGAAAATATCTCGGTTCAGGTCTCATTAAAGGTATCGGTCCGAAGATGGCAGGACTCATCGTCCGTAAGTTCGGTATGGATACGATGGATGTCATTGAGAACGAACCTGAAAAATTGGCACGCGTTCCCGGTATCGGGCGGAAGCGCGTAAAAATCATCAAGGAGGCGTGGGAAGCGCAACGCGAAATAAAAAATGTGATGATCTTCCTACAATCGCATGATGTTAGCACAGCGCACGCCGCGAAAATTTATAAAACCTACGAAAACGACGCAATCCCGATCGTCACTGAAGACCCGTATCGCCTCGCTGATGACATTTACGGGATCGGGTTTGTAACGGCAGACACGATCGCACAGAAACTCGGCATCGATAAGGATGCGCCGCAACGCGTCCAAGCAGGCATTAAATACGTTCTCAGCCAGAAGGCGGATGATGGACACGTCTTCCAACACCGTGCCGAACTTATTGAAGCGTGCCAAACCATGCTTGAGCAGGAGCTGGAAGCCATTAAGCAAGGGATTTCCGCCCTCGTCGAAAAAGAGGAAATTATTAATCCCGGTTTTACAGATGTAGTGGTTTCCGAAGAACAGGAGAGTATAGACGAGACACAAGAGAACTATGAGATTTCCGAAATAGATCAGGAACCCCTTTCAACCAATAACCATTCTGCCATCTATCTCGCCCCCTTTTACTACGCCGAACTCGGTGTCGCAAACCAGTTTTTGAGGCTCTTAGCGAATCAAGAACAGAGCACCGTTCAGCTGCCCCCTAACACGACGCTATTCCTCACGCAATTAGAGGACGAAATGGACATCCGTTTCGCGCCACAACAACGCAAGGCGATCTATACCGCCATGACGACCCCTGCCATGATCCTGACTGGGGGACCCGGCACCGGTAAAACCACGACTGTTCTCGGCATGATTCGCCTGTTTGAAGCAGCCGGTAGACGCATCACCCTGACAGCACCCACCGGACGCGCAGCAAAGCGGCTCAGTGAAACAACCGGCAGCGAAGCCAAAACCATTCATCGGCTCCTTGAATTCTCTCCACGAAACAACGGATTTAAACGAAATCGACAAAACCCATTGGACACAGATGTCGTCATTGTTGACGAAACCTCTATGGTCGATCTCGTCCTGATGAACCGTTTGATGCAGGCGATTCGTCCAGGCACCACTGTCATCCTCATCGGGGACACCGATCAGCTTCCCTCCGTCGGCGCAGGCAATGTCCTCAGGGAACTCATTGATTCCCAAAGGATACCCGTTATTCAGCTCACCGAGATATTCCGTCAGGCACAGGAGAGCATGATCGTCACCAATGCCCATCGCATCAATAAGGGCGATTTTCCAGAACTCACTGGTGATACGGACCGGAACTTTTTCTTCATGGAGGAGGAAGATCCCGAAGCGATTACCGAATTGGTATGTTCCCTGATTTCTGAGCGGCTCCCGCAACACTACGATTACCATCCGATAGACGACATCCAACTCCTATGCCCGATGCGGCGCGGGATGCTTGGCACTGAAAGCTTCAACAAACGTCTCCAGGAGGTATTGAACCCGGAGTATACAACCCCAGCCTCTCATCCGTTAGAAAAAGCGAGGTTCGGTGTTCAGACTTACAGGCAGCCGTCCCGTAGGCGCGAAGGCACCTCGCCTGTATCTCGAACCGCAGGCGGTTTCCGCGTCGGGGATAAGGTGATGCAAGTCCGAAACAACTACGACTATGAGGTGTTCAACGGTGATATCGGCAGAGTCGTCGCGATTGAGCCTCTCGACAAAAAGGTGTACCTCCAGTTCCCTGATAAACAGGTCGCTTACGATACCGCAGACCTTGGGGAACTCGTCTTAGCCTATGCCACGACTGTCCATAAAGCGCAGGGGAGTGAGTATCCCGCCGTTGTGATCCCCTTACACACGCAGCACTATCTCATGTTACAGCGGAATCTGCTCTATACCGGTATCACCCGTGCGAAGGAGTGTGTTGTCATAGTCGGCACCAAACGGGCACTCGGCATCTGCATCCGCAACAATCAAGTCATGCAACGCAACAGTTACCTCGCCGAACGCCTTCAAGGTAGAAGCGAAACCCAACACTTTAGGACAAATGAGGTTCTTTGATCGGGATGTTGGGTTTCACTAACGGTTCTTTGCATGAAGGAGTGATCAAAAAAACAAGGCATCTTTGGATGGACAGTTTTTGGTTTTTGCCGTTCAACCCAACCTACGTGTGGATTCTTAAATCGAACTTACGTTAATTCTAAGGAGTGACAACATGAAACGAATTACACTATTTCTCATCGGTTTCCTATTACTTTCCATACAATCCCTCACGCATGCCGAGGTGACGTTGCCGCGTGTCATCGGCAGTAACATGGTATTGCAACGCAACATGGAGGTCCCTATCTGGGGCTGGGCGGCCCCGGACGAGGAAATCACGATAACCCTCAGTGCCGAAGGCGAGGGTGCCGATCCGCTTTTCTCAACTACTGCGATTGCTGACGCGGAAGGCAACTGGCGAACCGAACTCCCAGCAATGGAAGCCGGAGGTCCCTATACCCTTCGTGTATACGGGCTGGGTAACCCAGCCCCTACAATTGAGTTGACGAACGTCCTTTTTGGAGAGGTTTGGGTCTGCTCCGGACAGTCGAATATGGAATGGTCTGTGCGTGCCTCAAGAGATGCCGATGCGGAAATCGCTGCAGCGGACTATTCAAAGATCCGATTGTTTGACATTCCGCACAGACCTTCAGGATTACTTCAGCAGGACGTCGAAGCCGACTGGTATGAGACCACCCCGGAAACAATCGAGAATTTTTCCGCTGTTGCTTACTATTTCGGCAGAAAGCTTTACAAGAACCTCGATGTCCCGATCGGATTAATCAGTACCAATTGGGGCGGCACCCGCATTGAGCCGTGGACGCCGCCTGTCGGTTTCACAACCGTCCCTGCCCTTGAATCCATATCCAAAGAGATTCAGGAAGCGGATGCGAACTATCGCGAGCAACTTCCACAAAAGATGAAGGAGATTGAGGCGTGGATCGCAGAAACGCGAGCGGCGTTAGAAACCGATGCCCGCCTTACACAGATACCCGAAAATAGACACGCGCTGAGACATCACGCCAGACCCACCGGACTCTACAACGGCATGGTGCATCCGATCGTCCCGTACGCGCTTCGTGGCGCAATCTGGTACCAAGGCGAGTCGAACCTTCAGGATGGAATGCTCTACCACGAAAAGATGAAAGCGCTCATCAATGGGTGGCGTGAGGTGTGGGGACAGGGCGATTTCCCCTTCTATTTCGTGCAACTTGCTCCATTTAATTACGGTTGGGGAGCCGGTCCATTTTTGCTACCTGCAATTTGGGAGGCACAAGCCGCAACGTTATCCGTTCCACATACCGGTATGGCTGTGACAACGGATGTTGGTAACCTCAAGGACATCCATCCGCAAAACAAGCAGGAGGTTGGCAGACGGCTTGCGTTGTGGGCACTTGCGAAGACCTACGCCAGAGAGGATGTAACCTATTCCGGTCCACTTTACAAGTCGATGGCAGTGGAAGGCGACACGATTCGGCTGCGTTTTGATTTTGTTGGGAGTGGCTTGATGGCGAAAGACGAGCAACCCCTGACATGGTTTGAAATCGCGGGGGAGGATAAGCAATTCGTTGAGGCGAAAGCGACAGTTGATGGGAACACAATTGTTGTCTCCAGCAGTACCGTTGCGAATCCGGTCGCCGTTCGATTCGGTTGGCATCAAAGTGCGGAACCGAATCTCGTCAACAAGGAAGGGTTACCCGCGTCCCCGTTTCGGACACATCCATGGTAATTGGCTTTCAGCGATCAGCCGTCAGGTCGGTTTTTCTACGAAAAACCTTTCAGATGCCAGTAAAAAGGTTTTCGTTTAAGGATACCCTCTTACCGACGGTTTCCGACTACCGATCACCAACAGCGATTCTGCTGACAGCCGACTGCCAAAAAAACGGAGGTCTATAGATAAAAAGATGAAAATTACCGCGATCAAAACCTTTATGGCGCGATTTGGCAATCGACCTCGTGGGCTCATCAAGGTCGAAACAGACGAAGGGCTCTACGGATGGGGTGAAGCCTACTCCACAGGTCCCGATCTCTCTGTTGAGCCGATCGCTGACTATATCTTTGAGATGATTCAAGGGGACGACCCGAGGCGCATTGAATATATAATGATGAAACTGCATCAACAGTTCCGATTCCCGCCCGGTGGTGCTGGACTTGCTGTTATTTCTGCTGTCGATCATGCCCTCTGGGACATCAGTGGAAAAGCGGCGGACTTGCCGGTCTACATGCTCCTCGGTGGACACGCTCGGGACCGCATCCGCGTTTACCGTGGCATCGGCGGTAGGGACGGCATCGAAGCCGCAGATCAAGCACACAAGCTCCATGAAGAGTGGGGATTTACGGCTTTCAAGACGAGTCCTTACCAGCTCGATCCCGATGTAGATCGTTGGGGACGCGTCTGTGACGCAGCCGCTACCTATTTTGCGCAAATTCGGGATAACACCCCCACGGATTGGGAGTTTGCCTTCGACCCACACGCCAAAATCTTTGAACCGATTCGCGCGCTCCAACTCGCAAACGCCCTCGCGCCCTACGATCCCTATTTCTATGAAGAACCCCTCCGACCCGAGCATATACCCGCATGGGCACGCCTACGCGCCCAGATGCAAGTGCCACTCGCAACGGGGGAATCCCTCTATACGCGCTTTGAGTTTCTGGATGTTATTGCAGCACAAGGGGCTGACATAATTCAGCCGGATGTATGTGTCTGTGGTGGACTCTTGGAGATGCGGAAGATTGCTGCGATTGCCGAAGCACACTACGTCAGTATCGCGCCCCATAACCCGATGGGACCGCTTGCAACGGCAGTGAATGTCCACTTCGCCGCCGCAACCCCGAATTTCAAAATCCTTGAGTATCTGCTGCCCACCGAGACGGAATGGAACGCCTGGGTAGACGAACCGTATCTGCCAAAAGACGGGTATTTGGAATTACGGGACCGTCCCGGCTTGGGGGTAGAGGTCAACGAATCCGCAATCACCGACAACGAATACATCCATTGGCAACGCACCTGTCCCATCCGACCCGATGGTTCGACAGGATATATTTAATTCGGTTATCGGCAGTCAGTAGAAAGTTTGCAAGTTGAGAAGTTAAGAAGTTTGCAATTTTTAATCGGCTTTCCAACTTTAGCACACTTTAGAACTTTCTCAGACTTCCATGTCTCCTTATTGATTGCTGCGGGCTATATACGCCTGTAAATGCTTCAACGCGCTCCCATTGTCCATCACTGACTGCGCGCGAGCAAGCGCATCTTTAGGTTCTGGGCAAATTCCCAGCAGGTAATCTACCATCGCCGTGTTTAGGAGAATCCTGTCGTAGATATGCCCTTTCTCACCGGAGAGTGCCGCCACACCGGCTTCCGCAAATGCCGCCGCGCTGACAACCTCTGGACGTGGACTTCTCGTATAGTCAAATCCATAAATCCCTGGATCGATATCCAACGCGAAATCTTCACGCACATCGTTGACACGACGGAAACCTTGGGAGTAGTTGACTGCCATCCTTGCGTTTTCATTTCTCGCAGGAGCGGGCGTAGAAGGCTTCCCGAGTCGGAGCGCATAGTGGCTTGTCCCTTCCTCTCCCTTCACAGCAACCGCGGCATCAAATCCCCGCTCCCACGCCAATTGGAGAAGGGGTTTCTCATATCCGATATGATAGTAGCCGAGCACCATGTAGTTTGCCTCTCGTGCCGAAAAAAACTGTTGTGCTTTCTCAGTCGCAGCCCAGGGTGGACGTTTCTTGATGTGCACCCGCAGTTCGCGCAAATTATAGGCGGCAGGGCAATACTCACGCTGACTGATGTATCCGAAACCCACCGATGCGTCTGTAATCAGTGAAGCCGTCTGTGCAAGCGATAGGTGTGTGTTGGCGCCGAGTGCCTTCAGGATGGTTTCCTCTGTTACACCATTTTTTGGGGGCATTGCATCCACACTGTGGAGGAGTGATGCTTCACCGAGTGCGGCACGCACTGCCGCGACGAACAGTGTCGGACGAAAGTAACGCCTGGCACCGTCATAGGGTTGCCCAAAATGCGTTAATTCCGCAATATCGATCGGTTCGACCGCTTCGGGTCCGAAGAAGGCGTCAAGATACCCGCGCACTTCCTGATAGGTCTCGCGGTTCATCCTTTGGCCGATAAGTGCGGCACCTTTGAAAGCGGGTTTCACGTCGTCGCTAAGGATGGCTTTACACATCTCTCGGGTTTCGGTATACCCTAAATGTTTTGCCCGTAGAATCTTTTCTAACGCGTTTACGACGATTGTCTCTGTCGGATTTGCTGGGACGTAGCCGTGTGCAGGGTTCATGAGGTATTGAATTTCCGGGGGCAGTTGCGCTGTAAGTGCTGAACGGTATTTATGGAACGCCGCTTGCTCTGCTGGACTCCACTGTGTTGCTTTGGGGAAATAGGCGCGGAGCGTCATCGCCGCAAAGAACGCGCCCATCTGCGCCTCTGAAGCCGCGTCTGACGCTGGGAGTTCACCCCTTAAGGATTTCAGAAGCGTTTCCAGAAGTGGCTCCGGTTGCGGAAAATCCGAAGGGTTTGTACCTAAAGGACGCGTCTGGTGGGGTCCCGTGCAAACTCGTGCTTGTGCTTCAAGCAGAACCTCATTCGGACCCGGGTATACCGGTGTATATGCGTGAGAGTCAAAATCCGCCATTTTGCAATATCCTCCGAGCGTGGCACCCATTCTATTTGATGGTGCAAGATGTTAGGTGAGAGTGCTGGTTCTATTATACTGCATTTTTAGGTTTAAAACAAATGTCATGCGTCTCAACGTACTGACTGTCAATCGTTGACGATTGGCAGCTGAGGTCTGAACGGCTCTGGGAGGGTCTGCAAAAGACTTGACGGGACCCAGAAAGGAAAGTATAATGTAATGTAGGCAGACTTAAGGGGGTTTTCGAATTAACCAGAGACCACCGCGTAATAAAAGGGAGCGGTGCCCAGAGGCAGTAAATTAAATCACGCAGGTTTCTGTTAAAATTAGTAACCTTTCACCATCTAAAGTGGGTTCTCGAATTAACCAGAGACCACCGCGTAATGAAATGGAGCGGTGCCCAGAAGCAATAAATTAAAATATGTTATTGACAATATCAACTACATATTCCCCTGCGACAGACCTCGGCTATCTGTTGCATAAACATCCAGCGCGAATTCAATCCTTTACGCTTCCCTTTGGACAAGCACATGTCTTTTATCCGGAGGCACGGACCGAAAAATGCACGGCAGCACTGCTGCTCGACGTTGATTCGGTTGGACTTATCCGTCGCTCCCGCGGGCAATTTGCGGAAAATTTCGCGCTATCGCAATACGTCAACGATCGTCCGTATGTCGCTTCCTCGTTTTTAAGTGTAGCGATCTCGAGGGTATTCGGCAGCGCGTTATCGGGTAAATGCAAAGAACGTTCAGAACTCGTAAAGACTGAGATTCCGCTAAGCGCGAGTTTGTCCATTCTGCCGTGCCGCGGTGGAGAGACATTGTTGCGACGGCTTTTCGAGCCGCTCGGTTATACAATCGAGGCAGAACGGCACACGCTAAATACACAATTCCCGGAGTGGGGCGACAGCCGTTATTTTACGGTAACACTTGAAAAGACCTGTGCCTTAAGTGAACTCCTCACGCACCTTTACGTTTTGATTCCTGTGCTTGACGACGAAAAGCACTACTGGGTCGGCGATGCAGAGGTCGAAAAACTGTTAAAGCGTGGGAATAACTGGCTCGCTGTCCATCCAGAGCAGGAATCTATCGTTCTCCGTTACCTGAAACGTCAACGGAAACTCACGCAGGAGGCACTCGCCCAATTGCGTGAAGAAGATGCGCAAGAAACTGACGAATCCGGTCCAGCACAAGAAGAACAGGTTGAAGAACGTATCGGTCTGAACGAAGTCCGCTTGGCTATGGTCACTGAAGTCCTCAAACGGTGTGGCGCGAGGCGCGTTCTCGATTTGGGATGCGGTGAGGGAAAACTTCTCCGTAAGTTGTTGGCTGAAGAACAGTTTGAAGAGATTGTCGGGATGGACATTTCACATCGCATACTAAAAATCGCGCAGGAACGGCTCCATTACGATCGGTTACCCGATAAACAGAAAAAACGACTGCGCCTATTCCAAGGATCGCTCGGATATCGAGATAAACGTCTATCTGGATATGATGCAGCTGCGATTGTAGAGGTCATCGAACACTTAGATGCCTCGCGACTTGCGGCTTTTGAGCGAGTGATTTTTGAATTTACGGATCCTCGGACGGTTGTGTTGACGACACCGAATATAGAATACAACGTGAAGTTTGAGAACCTCCAGGCTGGATCCTTTCGGCATAAGGACCACCGTTTTGAGTGGACACGAAACGAGTTTCAATCCTGGGCATCGGATGTTGCGAAACGCTTCGATTATGCCGTTGAATTTCACCCAATTGGACCGGAGTCAGAGGACGTTGGTCCACCGACGCAAATGGCTGTTTTTACTCGAGAAGATTATGATGATAGAGATTCCTGAACCTTCGCTTGTACTCCTGATTGGACCTTCCGGGTCGGGCAAGTCCACCTTCGCGCGTAAGCATTTCAAGCCGACCGAGATTCTTTCATCGGATTTCTGCCGAGGGCTTGTTTCGGACGACGAAACCGACCAAACAGCAACAAACGATGCCTTTGAAGTGCTGCGTTTCATCGCCGCGAAGCGACTCGCTGCTGGTAAATTGACAGTCATTGATGCCACGAACGTCCAAGTTGAAGCGCGCAAACCGTTGCTTACGCTGGCACGCGAATACCATTATTTAACTGTTGCGATTGTGTTTAACATGCCTGCAAAACTCTGTCAAGAGAGAAATGAGGCACGTCCCAATCGCAATTTGAAACCGCATGTCATTCGTCAGCAGAACCAGCAACTGCGTCGCTCACTGCGCAATCTCAAACGTGAAGGTTTTCGGAATTTCGTCTATGTGATGTCCACACCCGAAGCGGTTGACGCCATCCGTATAGAACGGCAGCCCTTGTGGACCAACCGCACAAATGCGCATGGACCGTTTGACATTATAGGTGATATTCACGGTTGTTTTGATGAACTTGTGCAATTACTCAAGGAACTGGGTTATGAAATCTCAACGCAGTTGGACGGTGAAACTGTTGAGTCCCCACAAGGCAGGAAAGCGATTTTCGTTGGAGATTTCGTTGACCGAGGTCCGAAGGTCGCTGAAGTATTACGTTTGGTCATGGGGATGCAAAAGACTGGCGCGGCTCTCTGTGTCCCTGGAAATCATGACGTAAAACTGGTGCGTGCACTACGTGGCAGAAATGTGAATCCAACACACGGATTGGCGGAGTCGCTCTCTCAGTTGGAGAAAGAATCAGTCGAATTTAAGGCGCAGGTCGCGGAATTCTTGGATGGTTTGGTGAGCCACTATGTACTTGACAACGGAAGATTGGTCGTCGCGCATGCTGGGATGAAGGCGGAATTACAAGGCAGAGCATCGGGGCGCGTGCGTGAATTCGCACTCTATGGGGAAACGACTGGAGAAACCGATGCGTTCGGCTTGCCGATTCGGAGCAATTGGGCTGATGAGTATCGCGGCACTGCGATGGTTGTCTATGGACACACGCCAGTCGCCGAGCCGCAATGGGTAAATCGGACAATCAACATTGATACTGGATGTGTTTTTGGCGGCAAACTGACTGCGTTGCGATACCCTGAAAAAGAACTCGTGTCTGTCCCGGCACACCGAACATATTATGAACCGACGAAACCTCTACAGACGCACCCCGCTGCAGTGCCTGAAAAGAATTCCGTTGAAGCTCCCCAGAAGAGAGTTCCCACGTCTATCGGCGGCGATATTCTAAACATCGATGATGTCCTCGGAAAGCGCGTTGTCGGCACGCGGTTACATCACAATGTAACGATCCGTGAAGAGAATGCCATAACCGCACTTGAGGTGATGAGTCGTTTCGCTATAGACCCAAAATGGCTTATATACCTTCCAGCGACGATGTCCCCTACTGAGACGACAAACAGACCTAATTTGCTTGAACATCCAACGGAGGCGTTCACTTATTATCGCAGACAGGGTGTATCCAACGTCATCTGGGAAGAAAAACACATGGGATCCCGCGCTGTTGTTGTCGTTTGCCGGGATCCAGAAACCGCAAAAAAACGGTTCGGTGTTGCGGACGACACCCTTGGTATCTGTTACACACGCACCGGCAGAAACTTCTTTAATGATGCTGCCATTGAAGCCGAGCTATTGAAACAGGTGAAAATTGCGGTGGACAGCGTCGGTTATTGGGAGACGCTGAACACAGATTGGATCTGTTTTGATTGCGAGTTAATGCCGTGGTCGGTTAAGGCGCAGCAGTTGTTGCAGCAACAATATGCCCCGGTAGGAACGTCCGCCCGTATTGCTTTGGGAGACGCCATTACTTCCTTGGAAACCGCTGCTGAACGGGGCATTGAAGTAAATTCTGTATTGGATAACTATCGACAACGCGCAGGGGCAGTCGACGCATACATCGACGCTTATCAGCAATACTGCTGGCATGTCGAATCTGTCGCGGACCTGAAATTGGCGCCTTTCCACCTACTCGCAACGGAAGGTGCGGTGTATTTCAACAAAGACCATCTGTGGCACATGGAAATGCTTACAGAACTCTGTCAAAATTCTGAGGACGACCTGTTGTGCGCAACTCCCTACGGGATGGTTGATCTGACCGATGACGCGAGCGAGACGGAAGCCGTCCGTCGCTGGGAAGAACTCACTACGCAAGGCGGTGAAGGCGCAGTCATCAAACCTCTGGATTTTATCGTTCAAGGCAAACGAGGATTGGTCCAACCCGGGATAAAGTGCCGAGGCCGTGAATACCTGCGAATAATCTATGGACCCGAATATACACTGCCGCAAAACTTAGAGCGACTTCGGACTCGCGGCCTCTCTCACAAGCGTTCCCTGGCACTTCGAGAGTTTGCATTGGGGGTTGAGGCACTTGAGCGGTTTGTGCGTCGTGAGCCGTTGTCTCGTGTTCACGAATGCGTTTTCGGGATTCTCGCACTTGAAAGCGAGGCAGTTGATCCAAGACTCTAAAGCATTATCGTTAAGATAACCTTCTTCTCCAAATTTTTTGATGAAAATCTCCAAAAGTTGCAACGAACTTTACAAAATACGAACTTTACTGGAACAGCAGCAAAAAATGAAGCATCGATTGATATATTGCCTATTCATCTTCTGTCTGAGTTTATCGGTAGCGGTGGGCTGTACGACGCAAGAAGATCCGAATCCCGTAGCACCTGAAGATACCGCCGAAATTGTCCTCAAAGACCATCAACTTATTGAGAATGAAACGTGGGACTCTGAGAAGACGTATATTGTACAGGGCACAATAGAGATTCCACAGGATATAACCCTCAACATCCCACCCGGCACGACTGTTAAATTTAGACGGGATGCCCTGCTCAGCGTAAAAGGTATTTTAAAGATCGGAACCCCTTTGGATCAAGACCCAGTGACTCGACTTGTGCATCTCACATCGGACAATATCGGACCTGCCCCCGGCGATTGGAACGGTATCCTTTTCGACCACACACACGATTTAGAGAGTTTTGTCAGAGGGGCGGTTATAGAGTATGCCACAGTCGCTCTTGACATCCAAACGACATCCCCAACTGTTGTAGCGTGCGTTTTTCGTCAAAATAAAACCGCCATCGCTCTCGACGGGAGTGACGGTCGCGTTCAACACAATGACGTTCTTGACAATCACATCGGCATCAGTACTATCGGACGCCAAACGCGTCCGAGAATTGAAAGAAACAATATCACCAAAAATGAGACCGGTATCTTCTGTGAGAATGTCCAATCTATTATTCAAAACAACAATCTGAACACGAATATTTTTGCACTTCGTTTAAATGTGAAATTTGACTTAGGGGTGACCAGCAATTGGTGGGGAAGCTCAGATACGATTGAGATAGCCAATGTCATTGTGGATGGTGCTGATCCGGTACTGACTACCAAACAGATAGGGACAGTCCATTATGAACCCTTCGCAGATACGCGAATCGCCGAGGCAGGCTTTCCATATCCGGCACTCCTTACTGGGGAATAGTTTTAGTCGTCAGTACGGATTTTTTTCAGTTTTCAGTGAAGAGGTATGCGTTTAACAAAACTAACTGACAACTGGCAACTGATAACTACTAAAATAGATGCGTGATTTTCTTAAAAATATAGTGGCAACCCTGATTTGTTTATTAGGTATAGATATCCTCATTCGGGAATGCTTCTGCCGCAACCGGGTCGCTATCCTTATGTATCACGATGCGAAGTCGGCTGTTTTCGCGAGACATATTGCGTATCTCTTGCAGCATTATACGGTTATTTCACTGGATACCTTGGTCTCTGCTATTCATCAGAAGGATTTCTCACGGATCCCCGCGAAGAGCGTTGTAATTACCATCGACGATGGCCACGCGGGTAATATCGAACTCTTGCCCCTTTTCAAGCAGTACCGTATTTGTCCGACACTCTTTGTTTGCACACAGATTGTTGATACGCATCGGCATTTCTGGTTCAAAATAGAAGGGCACTCCAAGGCGGAAAGAGAAAAACTGAAAAGACTGCCGAATGTAGAACGGTTAGCGTTCCTCAAGCATACCGCTGACTTTGAACCTGAAAAGAGGTATCCAGAGAGGCAGGCACTGAATATCGCCGAGATGAAGGAAATGATAGCGGACGTTGACT
Organism: Candidatus Poribacteria bacterium; assembly: GCA_022827885.1. GTDB lineage: Bacteria > Poribacteria > WGA-4E > WGA-4E > WGA-3G > WGA-3G. The sequence continues at coordinate 39,105 of JAJEIP010000003.1, read as the reverse complement.
TTCAACCGCATACGCAGTTCCATCCGATTTTACCACACTGTACAGAAACGGAATGTAGACAAGAAATTCTTGGGAGTAAGCTGGATTTAGAGAAACTTTTGGATATTGAATGCTCCCATTTCAGTTACCCGAACGGTGATTATACCGAACGCGAAATTGAGATTGTGAAGACAGCGGGGTTCCGATCGGCGCGAACGACCGATATAGGCTGGAATACGGAGAAGACTGCCCCCTATCGACTGAAAACCGTTCCGATTGCCGATGATGCTGGGTTGACCCTTTTCCGCGCGCAACTCACAACAATCCCGCAACGGCTTAATGGTTGGGTAAATACTGTATTGCCTTAAGTGGACCTACCGCGATTAAAATAGGCACAACACAGAGGACTGTATCTACTGAATATCAGCGGACTTTAGAGGTGTTCCACAGTAATTTGGGATTTGACATTTTACACTCAGTGTGTTACAATATTAGCATCTTGGATGCGGATTTTTCCACGGTTTCTGAAGGTTTTTACGCCCGCATCACTGGTTTAAGCAAAGATTATACCTATTTTGTGTAGGGAGGTGATTTCTATGATTTTCCTAACGGGGAACAGCGGTTATATTGGCGGACACTTGCATCAAGCGTATCCTTCGGCAAACACCCTTGATGAAAGTCAGTGTTTTCAGCGGTGGGAGACGTTGTTTGCTGAAGTGTGTGATTCGATAGAACAGGCAACGACGGTTATTCATTGCGGTGCAATAGCCGATTCACTTTATCAAGACCCGAACATCTTTAAATGGAACTATGAAGCGACAAAGCAACTTGCTGATATGGCGCGTGAGAAAAATGCCTTTCTCATTTTTATCTCCTCTTGCACGGCGATCGCTCCGGAATCTTACTATGGATGGTCTAAACGGGTCGCTGAGGACTACATCCGGGTAAACAATGAAAAGTATTGTATTTTGAGGCTCTACAATGTCTATGGCGATGAGGACAATCGCCCACCTAAAAACCATTCTGTCCCTGAAAAACTCATGCGGCGGACGCTTCGTTATGTATTCTGTCCCTTCCGCCGGGACTATATCCACGTAGCGGATGTCGTTCGTGCTGTCCGCTATGTTGAAAATTTAAATATTATCGGCACCTATGATGTTGGAACAGGCAAAGCTGTTGAAGTAAAAGAATTGGCAGCGTTAACCGATGGCGGATTCTATACAGAAACGACGGCCGCGGCTGTTTTGGGAGAAAACCATCCACCGCTCGAACTGCAAGCACGTCCAGACTATATGCTCCCTGGCTTTAAAACAGTCCGAGATGTATATTCTCAGTTTGTCGGAACCTGAAACCTAAATAGAAAATCAAAATTCAATACATACGGCATTTGTTGTAAGTTTCTGTCTGAGTTTAGCTACTGACGCGGACGACACAATTCAACCACCACTCACATTGTTACACGTAATGTGCGTATCCCACAATCCGGTAAAATGAAAACAGTAACACCACCCTAAGCAGAATGCACACTATCCTGAATGTCTCACAAAATCATTATGTCCGTGGGGGGTCCGATCGCTACTTTTTTGTGCTCGCTGAGTTGTTAAGAAAGCATGGACACCGAGTCATCCCCTTTACGGCGGCAGATCCTGAAAATGAGTCGTCTGAATGGGAACGTTATTTCCCGCGCGGCGCAAATTTTGAGCAGCCGGCGGTAGGCGACTTGTTCCGCTTTCTGTATTCATACGATGCTGTTAAATCAGTTCGAGGGTTACTAAAACACACAAAAATTGATCTCGCACATTTTCACATCTACTACGGTAAACTGACGGCTTCAATCTTGGGTGAGCTCAAAAAAGCGGGGATCCCTCTCATTCAGACGTTACATGATTTTAAGTTGACGTGTCCAGTTCATAGTCATATCTCAAACGATGAAATTTGTGAAGCTTGTGCGGGTAAACACTTTTGGCGTGCCCTTCCGAAACGATGCAATAAGGGATCGCTCGCTCGCACTGCGTTAAGTGTTACCGAATCTTATTTCTCTCAGATACTGGGTTCACATGACAAGTTTGACCATTTCATTTCCGTATGTCACTTCAACCGAAAAAAAATGATCTCCTACGGTATTCCTGAAGATAAGATATCAACTGTACACAACTTTGTCGAGGTCTCTGACATCACGCCGAGTTTCAAAATGGGGAACTATCTTCTCTATTTCGGGCGGTTGTATCGGGCCAAAGGAATTTTTACGTTAATGGAGGCAGCGATGCCACTCAAACATGTACCGCTCTATATTGTCGGAGATGGTGAGGCGATGCCTGAACTTCAGCGTATGCGTGAACAGAATGAATGTGAGCATATTCACCTGCTCGGTTTTAAGCAGGGCGATGAACTCCGGGAACTGATTCAGAATTGTATTGGTATGGTCTTGCCATCCGAGCTGTATGAAAACTGCCCGATGTCTATTTTGGAAGCTTATGCATACGGCAAACCCGCGATCGGGGCTGATATCGGCGGAATTCCTGAACTCATCGTAGACGGTGTTGATGGATTTCTTTTTCCGTCGGGCAGACAAGAGGCACTGCGAGAACGACTACTGTGGATGTTCGAGCATAAAAGCGAAGCTGCAGAGATGGGGCGTGCGGCACGCCACAAGGTGGAAACCGAGTTTAATGCTAACATTCATTATGAAAAGATTATGAGCATCTATCAACAGTTTTTATAAGGGACTGTATCATAAGGAGAAAAATGCGGATTTTAATAACGTTCCTGATCATTTTTTCCCTGCTGTCCACGGCGTTCAGTGAAATGCGATTTGAAGATGTATCACAGCAGGCGGGAATCACCCGAATCGGTGAAAGTTGGGGGAATGCTTGGGGGGATTTTGATGGCGACGGATACCTTGACTTATGGGCGACGAATCATCGGCATAAACCCAGTTTATATCGGAATAATGGTGACGGCACCTTTACAAATATTATTGACGAGGTTTGGGACGCGAATCCCACTTCAGATACACACGGCGTAGCATGGGCTGACTTCGATAACGATGGCGATCAGGATATGATTATATTGTCAGGTGCCGGGGGTGGCTCAGGGAGGCTAAACAAGAATCACGCTAACCATTTCTATGTAAATGAGAACCACCTGTTGATAGAGAGTGCCGCTGAATTCGGTGTGGATTATCCATATCTGAGAGGGAGGACACCCCTATGGTTTGATTCAAACCGCGATGGCAGACTTGATCTTCTTGTGTTAGGAGATGCTGGAAAGGATAAGACAGGGGGTTTAGTTACATCTGTCCTGTTCGGACAAACCGTAAATGGCTTTGAAAATATTAATAGCTCGGCAGGATTCCTGCAAGGGAGTGCCAAGTTAGCACAGTATGCCGACATAACTGCAGATGGAAGTATGGAGGTCATTGTTAGTAATAAGAGATACCCGCTTGCAGTATATGATACCTCCGGAAGTTCCTTTATAGATTTGGTCGGTACGTTCAGTATTCCGACGGGGTACTCTGTCCAAGATGCTGCAATTGCAGATTTCAACGGAGATCTACTCCCTGATTTCTTTTTCGCTCGCGCGGTTTATCAGGCTTACGTAGAGCAGGTGGATCCTTGGAAATTAAAATTGGACATACGAAACAACCCAACAGAGAAAGGGGCGAGTTTCAAAACTGAAGGTGATGTCTCCTTTCAAATTTACTCGGAATGGGGACCGAGATTACCTTTGGTTAACATCGGTGCCGATGGACACAAAGTGACAGAATTCGAGGGAGGCGAGTTTCGCGGTGTAACACCGAATCTCCGATCCGCGACCTTTGAAGTCACGCTCTCTCCGAATGATCCAAGAGTCGTCGGTCTAAAACCGCGTCCTGAAACTGCCGTGTATGGGATCTATATCGGTTATCAACCGGATACGCACACATGGACGCTTATCTACAAATTGCCTTCTTCAATAGGAGCCGTAGAAGCAACACAACCTATATCAGAACTACAAACTATTAACTTTGACCTGGCAGATCTACGCACGCAACCGAAGTCTCAACTGTTGATGAACCAAGGAAATAGGTTCCAGTATGCGAGAACCATGGGAACTTTTAATGCTTTTGAAAATGGATGTTGTGTTGCAGCAGGGGACTTTGATAACGATATGGATATTGATCTATATCTTGTTCGTTCAATTAGTACTGGGAACCTTCCGAATCACCTTTACGAAAACCAAGGAAACGGTACTTTTCTCCAGCGCGCTGATGCTGGCGGGGCAAGTGGAAGTATGCAGGGGCAAGGACAGAGCGTGACAATGGCTGACTATGACAAAGATGGTTATCTTGACCTGTTTGTCACCAATGGCAGGGGGGCATACCCTGTTAGCGAGGGACCCGATCAGCTTTTCCGAAACGTTGGGGGTGGCAATAATTGGTTACAAATTGATTTAGAGGGGACGGTTTCCAATCGCGATGGAATCGGCGCCAGGCTTTTCGCAACTACGCCTGACGGTAAAACGCAACTCCGGGAAAATGGAGGTGGCATTCACTGGGCACAACAAGACCAGAAACGCATCCATTTTGGACTCGCTCAAAACGAGAAAGTCAGCGAATTAACTATCCACTGGCCCAGCGGTATCGTTCAAAAATTGACAGATGTAACAGTCAATCAAGTGTTACGCGTCGTCGAAGATGGGGTCCAAACATCAATTCCCGGCGATGTCAATCAGGATGGACAAGTAGATATACTTGACCTCCTTAGGGTCATGGTGCACTTCGGAGAAAATCCTCCTACAGACCTCCGAGTTGATACCAATAAAGATAAGCAAGTAGACCTTGAAGATCTGGTTTGGATTATCAAGATTATTGAAGAAAATCAAAGCATCGCTGCAGCACCGATTCAGGAACATCAAACTGTCCCGAGATCCACTGCTATATCAAATAGTATTGCTTCGTTACCAAATGCCGCTATTGTGTTCCTCCATTCTTTTTACCAAAAAATTGAAGAAATCCCAGGAGACGCTACACAAATAGCATTGGTAAGACGCTTTTTAAAGCAACTGTTAATGCCTGTTGATAGTCCCTTGGAGACCAGACTCTATCCTAACTATCCGAACCCCTTTAATCCAGAGACTTGGATCCCTTACCAGCTCGCAACAGATAGTGATATCACGATACGCATCTACGACGCAACAGGCCGTATCGTGCGTACACTTTTTATTGGGCATCAAATATCAGGGTATTACCTGAATCGAAGTAAAGCCGCATATTGGGATGGCAAAAACGAATTAGGGGAGCGCGTGGCGAGTGGTGTTTACGTATGTGAGTTAGAAACACCAACATTCACACAGACAAGACGGCTCGTGGTCGTAAAATAATATCGAAAAAAGGGACATTAGACATGCCAGACGCTCTTAAGAGTGGTACAAAGCATGCAGCCCGTAATGAAATGGAGGGCGGATCTACGGAAAGGAACGTCAAACTTAAAACCGACCTGACCGAACCGCAAGGAAAAATTAAAAAAGCGTTAGTCACAGGTGGTGCGGGCTTTATGGGCGCGCACGTAATTGATGAACTTCTTCGCCAGGGAGACACAGACGTTGTTGCCCTTGATGACTTGAGCGGCGGCTTCCGTGAGAATCTGAACCCTGCTGCAACCTTTGTTGAAGGGAGCATCCTCGATGTGTCGCTGATAAATCGGCTCTGTGAGCAATACCAATTCGACTATATCTATCATCTCGCCGCCTATGCAGCGGAAGGGCTCAGTCACTTCATCAAACGCTTTAACTACCAGAACAACCTCATCGGGAGCGTAAATCTTATCAATGCAGCCGTAAACTACAACGTCAAGCGATTTGTGTTCACTTCTTCCATTGCTGTTTACGGCGCGAACCAACTCCCGATGCACGAAGCACTTACCCCAATGCCCGAAGATTCCTACGGTATCGCCAAATACGCCGTTGAACAGGAACTTGCCACGGCGAAGCGACTCTTCGATTTGGAGTATACTATTTTCCGTCCGCACAACGTCTACGGTGAACTCCAGAATATCGGTGACAAGTATCGAAACGTCATTGGTATTTTCATGAATAATATTATGCAAGGGGAACCGTTAGTTATCTTTGGAGACGGTGAGCAGACGCGCGCCTTCACACATATCGCCGATGTCGCTCCACATATCGCTCGCGTTGTGGACATACCCGAAGCCTCTGGAGAGGTTTTTAACGTCGGATCGGATAAACATGTATCCGTCAACGAATTGGCAGACCTTGTGATGACAGCAATGGGAAAGGAAGTCTCTGTTATCAACGTGCGTGCAAGAGAAGAGGTGAAGCACGCGTATTGCACACACGAGAAATTCCACGGCGTCTTCGGAAAAACATCACAAGTTGACCTTCCAGAAGGGTTAAAGAGAATGGCAGCCTGGGCGGAATCCGTGGGGCCCCGCGCTTCCGCTGCGTTTACTGATATCGAAATTCGTAAAAATCTACCCGAGGGTTGGAAATGAAATTCAGTTGTCAGTTATCAGTTAAAGAGCGGATTGTTGAACGAAAACCTTTTAACCGGAAACTGAAAATCAGCAGCCTGCGACAATACGCAGGCAGGTCTACGTAAAAGAACGTGAAACGATCAACCCGTCTGACCCAACCGCAAGGTAAAATTAAAAAAACGTTTTGGGTGATGGGGATTACCTTTGCTGGAATGGGGTTGAGTCTTTTCGTCCGGGTCCTCTTGATTCCAAAACGCTTTGGATTCAGCGATACAGCGGACGCACTCACTGCCGCATTAACGGTCGTGCTGTTGGTGGATACTATTGTCCGAGAAGGTGCTAAATTCAGTCTCGTTCCGGTTTTCGTCACACGCGAGAAAGAGATGACTCGCACGGAATACCAACGTTTCACGAATAGTCTCCTCATCCTGTTGATTGGTATTGGTTTCGGGATTTTCATTCTGGTCGAACTGTTTGCACCTTGGATAGCAAGTGGGTTGTTACAGAAATCGACTGTTGATATCCAGAAGGCGACGACACTGTTGCGATTTTGTGCGCCTCTCCTTATCTTCGGATGTGGCAGCACGGTCCTGGGGGCTTTCCTAAATAGCCAGCAACGTTTCAGAACAGTCGCACTCCGAAATGCTTTACCTGCTGGCACCGCGGCGTTTATATTTCTGATTCTGTGGAATACACAGCACCTCGAAAACTATGTGGCGATGGCATACACAGGCGGATTTATCGCGTATTTTGGGTGGCTGTGCCTCGGGGCATATCGAACGGGGCACCGGTATGCGTTTACAGGCGTTTCTGTGGACACGCTGCGTTCTTTGAAAAACACGGTTGCTCTACCGACACTCGGCTTCGGGATACGGCAAATTGTGAACCGTTTACTCGTTGAGGTATATCTTGTTTCACAACTTGGCAGTGGTGCTATCACGCTCTATAAGTCTGCCTTCCAAATTTGTTCGGCGTTACAGACCCTCATCGGTATCAGTATTGCGACAACCGGCTTGCCCGATATGGCGAGAGTGGTGGCACGCCGGCGCGGTGATAGGGATCGCACGACTACCGAGCACGACGCAGCAGACAATAAAGTGGAATTAGGGCGGACGCTCAACCGAAACGCACGTATGGCTATCATCATCGGATTTCCAGTAACCCTGGTCCTGTTGATATTCCATGGAAAGATCAGCTGGCTCTTGTATGGGAGAGGAACAATCGATGAAACGTCAATTGAATTGATAGGACACCTCCTCTTTTGGCTCAGCACAGGTATGGTATTCTCCTGCCTGATACCTGTGCTGAATGCCGGACTTTACGCGCAAAAGGCATATCGCGCTATTTTCACAAATATGGTGACGATGGCAATTCTCAATTTTCTGATAGCGTACGGGTTAATGGAAGCGTGGTGGCTGCTATCCGTTGCGTTATCCGTATCAATTACTGCGCTTCTTGCTGTTGGAAATCTGACGTATCTCCTCCGAAGAACACGGGTGTCTTGGTTGTAAAAAAAGAAAAATGGCCTTAACGAAAAATGCTCGGGACTATCGCTATCTCATCATAGGGGGGACCACGAAGGCAGCGACAACGTCGCTGTTCGTCTATCTTGCCGACCACCCATCTATTTGTGCTGCCACCTACAAGGAAACCCGGTTTTTTCTCAGCAGCGACTATCCGCTTCCGTCAAAATACCGATATAGAGAAGATCAACAGGGGGGTGATGTGGAAGCATACAATCTTTTGTTTCCTGATGTTGATGGAACGCAGCTTCGGATGGAATCGACCCCCGACTATCTATATTGTAATGCAGCCCGTGAGAGAATTGCCATATCGCTACCCGATGCAAAGTTGGTCTTCAGTCTCCGTGAACCGATTTCGAGGTTGATCTCTTGGTATCGATTTGCGAAGCAAATTGGCAAGTTGCCCCAAACTTTGAGTTTTGACGCGTATGTTGAATTGCTTTTCGCTACTATGAATCGCCATGAAGAGACAGAGGAACAGCACTTGCAAACACTTCAGCAGGGGTGCTATACTATCTATCTGGAGCATTATTTTAACCGATTCGGTCCGGAGCGGGTCCACATCCTTTTTTATGAGGAACTTGCCGCACAACCGGCGGACACTATGACAAAATTATGTGACTTCGCTGGTATTGATGCCGGTTTTTATGGCGATTACGGCTTTAAAGTAACAAATCGGACGCAGCAGATGCGAAATTCTGAGTTGCATCGAAAATATAGGGACTTCCGGTTTCGATTGCGACAGTGGACGCATGACAAACCGATCATTCATGTCCCGTTGCGATCCATCAGGCGCACAATTGAACCGCTCTATCTCCGATTGAACGCGCAGACGGATGAGAAGACGCAGGTCTCAGAAGAAACGCGACACCGTTTGATTGATTATTACACGTCGGATGTTCAGGCGCTCGGCGAATTGATTGGGAAATCGATACCATGGAAAACTTGGGAAAAATCCAGTTGATGATTGTTGGTGCACAGAAGGCGGGGACCTCTTCGCTCCTCCGCTACTTGGCGCAGCATCCCGATATCCACACGCATGCCCAACCGGAGATGACGTTCTTCCTGCAGGCGCGTGAATATACGCGCGGATATGAATGGGCTTTTGGAAAATACTTTATTGGGGAGAATTCCCACAATGAGGTTCAGGATAAGCATCTGATCGCGAAAAATGTGATGGTGATGCATTCACCGGAAGTTATGCAACGGATTTATGAACACAATCCTGAGATACATCTCGTGGTCCTGCTACGGGAACCTGTCGCGCGAGCGTATTCTGCCTATTGGTGGGCTCGGCGGAGAGGGTGGGAGAACATCAAAACTTATGAAGAGGCACTTGCTGCCGAGGAAACTCGCCTGAACGAAGGCTGGTTTAAATGGAGACAATGTGCTTATCAATACAATGGCATCTATTACCCGCATGTCAAGAATTTGATAACCCAATTTGGTGCCAGTCACGTGCATTGCGTCTTAACTGATGATTTAAAGGATAATGCCGAGGCTGTCTGTCAGCAACTCTTTGCGTGTATAGGGATCAGTGCGGATTTCAGCCCCACAATCGGTGAACGGCATAACCAAGCCGCCCTGCCGCGTTCCGAGCGGTTCAACTTTCTGTTTACACAATTTCTGGCATCTCATAATCCGCTCAGGAGAGCCATTCGCAAACTCGTTCCAGATGCTACCGCTTACAAGTTGAGAAAAGCCGTTTTGGATTGGAACGATAGGTCTCCGACGGAAGATATGGGTTCAGTACCGCCTCCGATTAATCCACAGACGCGTGAACGCCAGAGGGCGTATTTTCAGCCATTTAACGATCAATTGGCTGCGTTGTTAGGTAGAGACCTTCCTTCTTGGAATTTTTAATTTTACCTTGCGGGGAAACAACAAGCGTTTGGACTTTGACGTGCGTTTCTCAAATCCGCCTGCTCCGTTGTTGCAGGCTACTGTCTTGGGCAGACCCAAGCGCATAGTTCGTAATGAAATGGAGAACGGATATACGGAAAGGCACTTAATTTGTCAAACCTACCTGACCGAACCGCAAGGAATAATTAAAATATGATTTATTTTTTGACGGGATACATCGCCTTTGAAGAGTTTATACTAAAGTTTTTGCCCGTTAGTGATACTGTCTATTCTTATTTAAGGTTTTTGAGTGAAATCCTTATCTATGTTGCCTTTGGAAAACTCGTCATCCATAAACTGCATCGGGGCATTCCCTTCGTCAAAACAGCGATTGATTTACCGATTATAGGCTTTTATAGCGTCGTCTTGTTGTCAATACTCATAAACGGATCCCCCTTGATAGGCAGTCTTTACAACATTCGGCCCTTTGCGCGCTATATTGTACTTTTTTATGTGGTGGCGAACTCTGCCCTCTCCGAAAGGCGTATTACGATCCTGTTACGCATAATTCTGGGTGTCGGTATTTTTCAGATTACCGCGGGTCTCATTCAATGGTTGGGGGGGACACCCGCATTTGATTTTTTTCTTCCGCGGGAGGCGACACTCACTATAGGCGGCTTCGTGAAGGAATACCGGCTACTCGAACTGGGTAGAGAGATTGGTAGTGTCTATGGGACTTTGGGCGATACTGTGATTTATGGTATCTTTATGATTCTCGTTCTCGTCGTCTATCTCTCCCGTATTCGGCGACTTGAATACCTGAACCTGCTCGGTGCACTTATACTCTTTTTCTTTATCGCGCGTTCGTATTCGCGCGCTGCAACCTTCTCTGCCCTTCTCGCAGGGGGAGCGTGGTTCTACTTCCACCACGGGTGGAAAAAGACCCTTCGCTTAGCGGTAGCGACTGTTCTCATCTTCGGAATCCTACTGGCAGTGGCAAACCCGTTCAACCTTGAATACATAAATCCCCGTAAAGCGAGAGTTGGGCTTGTCGGCAATGTAACAGGCGTATTTTCTGGGTCTTATGTCCGTGTTGCACAAAAACAGAGACTCGGGGCATTGATCGGAAATGTTCCAACAGTTCTCGTAAACAAACCGATCTTGGGGTATGGAGCCGACCAGAACACCACGATAGAAGGACTCAATATGAGCAAACGCTCGTACCTTCTCAAGATACTCAGTAAAAGCGGGTTCAAAGATGTTTATTGGGTGGCTATCCTCTGTTTCTATGGCATATTGGGATTGGGTTTTTTCGCTTTGATATTTTACCAACTCTTTCGCGCCGCACTCAGTCTTTACAAAAGAGCTGTCGGGACATCATCTGTTGTAGGCGAGGGACCCGCTGCTTCCTACGTGACCCAACGGATTGCGATCATTGTGCTTTGTCTTGTCGCTGTTACTGTATTCTTGCTTTTCTTTAATCGAACCCTTGAATATCGAGGTTATGGATTTTACTTCTGGCTCTGCGCTGGACTTATGTTCGCCAGCGATAGATCGCTCCCAACCTATAGACCGCTGAGGGTAACATTATGACCAAGGTTTACAAGTTGCTGGGGATGATGACACTGTTTCTGGTAATCGGTTGTCAAACCCAAAAATCGCTGCCTAATACACTCTCTTTGGAAATTGATACGCGTAACGGACAACCGCTCCGTCAAGCACTTTACGGCTTCAATACAAACATGATAAACGGCGATTACGGTTACCTTGATGACGATTTTGCTGCCTTAACGAAGGAACTGGCGCCAAAGACACTCCGATTTCCTGGTGGGGCGGTTGGGAATTTCTATCATTGGGAACCGGGCGGCTTTTTTGAGGATGAAATGGTATCGACGCTGAGTACGAAGCTTAATGGGCGGATGAAGAGAAATTACGTCAAACTTCAAAGGCTGCGAAACGGTAAAATCCTTTTCGACGATTTTATGCGGTTATGTAACTCGTTGAATATAACACCCATTGTTGTTGTGAACTTATGGACAGGCAGCCCAGAGGAGAGTGCGGCATGGGTCCGCTACGCGAAAGACAAAGGATATCAGATTACGCATTGGGAACTCGGGAACGAATACTATCTACCGCATTACCTCAACAAATACCCGACGGTTGGAACTTACATAACAGAAGCCAAGAAGCATGCTGCAGCAATGAAAGCCGTCAACCCTGATATAAAGGTATCCGTGTGTGCTACCCCGATCGCCTTTCACAAAGAGGGCTGGTTCGTCAAGAAACAACAACGGAAATGGGATGAAGGCCTCGCAGCCGATAATAGTTTTTACGATGCTTATACCGTCCATGTCTATGCCTACAAAGCTATCCGAAAAAAAGAGATAGAGGAGATGCGAGGCTACCTCATGGGATGGATTCACTTTGATGTCACAGAGGCAATTGACTATTATGAAAAACTGTTTCCAAATAAGGAGATGTGGATAACTGAGTGGAACATCGCTAACCCCGCAAACCGGGTCGCGAATACGCAACTTCATGCGATGTATGTGGGTGATTTTTTTCTAAAGATGTTAGCGATTCCGAATGTCACACAAGCGAACTTTCATGTGCTTGCCGGTCCGGGTAAGGGGTTCCCTGTGTTTTCACACGTAACACCCCCAACGCCCAATACATTTTGGAAATATGGGGGGGAACCAGAGTCCGATTTCGGTAACACCATTCGACGGACTGTTTATCCGGCTTTTCAACTCATCGGTGAAGCGTTCGCTAAGGCTGACACACAGTTCCGCCTTTCAATTCAAAATCAGCCCGTTCTTGAAGGAGCCATAGAATATACGGGTAAACAGATGCCCGGTATTCAGGCGCAAGCCATCGGTGGGACTGCTGCGGAACATCTGACAATCCTCGTTAGCAATCGGACAGGTGAGCAATACGAACCGCAGCTCCTAATTGACGGTAAGCGTTACAAAAGCGACATTGACTACCGTTATGTTGCTGATGAGAGGCTCAACGCAACAAACGGAGGCAACGCCGAAATGGAGGGCTCCGGCGAAATTGAGGTGAATATTCAAGAATGGCATGGGAAATCAACAGAACTTATCATTCCAAAAAACAGTTTCGGAATTCTCAAACTAAAGAGGTAGGTAGCAGATTAGTTTTCGGTTATCGGTTGTCGGTAACAAAAGCGTTTCGTTCGACGAAAACCTCTTAACCCAGAACCGAAGACCGAAAGGATTTTTGAAAAAAATCCGAACCGAGAACCCTTTAAAAAAATGGTATTTGTTGTAGGGAATAGTCGCAGCGGCACAACAATGATGGGACGGATTTTAGGGAAGCATCCAAGTGTTTATACTTTTGGTGAGCTTCACTTCTTTGGTCAATTATGTGCGCCTCCGTTTTCATCAGCATCGCGTAAGGAGGAGATAGAAGAACTGGCTTCGCAGTTACATTGTATTCAGCGAGAGGGATATCGCACACATGGAAATCCACGCCGTTTCTTAAGCGAGGCACAGGCGTTTCTTGGGCGGCTAACCCCTTACCCTGAAACGCAAGCTGCACTCTTTGAAGTTTTTCTCTATTATGTTGCCGCTGCGAATGGTGGGACGATCCCTTGTGACCAAACACCGCGTAATGTTTTTTATATTGCCGATATCCTTGAGTTGTATCCAAACGCGCGAATTATCAATATGATCCGTGACCCGCGTGATGTGCTATTATCTCAAAAAAGGAAGTGGAAACGCCGGTTTCTCGGTGGGAGCGATCTGCCAATCAAAGAAATGTTCCGCGATTGGGTGAACTATCACCCAATAACCATTAGTTACATCTGGCGAACCGCTGTCACCGCTGCTGAGCAGTTTTTACAACACGAGCGAGTTACCTCCATCTATTTTGAGGAACTCCTCGCGCACCCTAAAGCAACTGTCAAACATCTCTGTGATTTTGTTGGTATTACTTACACAGATGCTATGCTTCAAGTCCCACAAGTCGGATCTTCTGTTGCGGAGGACCAGCCCGAGCAACTCGGTATCAATCCGCATCGGGCACACAGTTGGCACAGCGACACAACTGAGGGGGGACTCAGTTCGGCTGAAATCTACTTGAACGAAAAGATAAATGCAGCCCTTATGAAGAAACATAACTATAGTCCCGTCTCAATACAACCTAATGTCGCGAGTTTGATACTTCATCTGTTGACGTTTCCAGTGAAATTAGGTGGCGCATTTCTCTTTAATCTTGACCGGATGAAAAATATCCGTCAAACGCTAAAAAGACGTATATGATTGCACAAATAGATCCGAATTACATCAAAACGCGTCCGACGAAAGTAATAACGCGTCTCATGAGTTACGCGTTCTTTGAGGGGCGTCCTGTAACCACAAAGGGTCGCTGGATAAATCCGCTCGTCTTTTCTCTTTTGAAAAGGTTCGCTACGAACAATAACAGATATAAATCTGTTGAAAAACCGATCTTCATTTTGGGAACCGGGCGCAGTGGTACGACGATACTCGGTATTGTGCTGTCCATGCACAGAGAAATCGGCTATCTCAATGAACCAAAGGCTATGTGGCACCTCATCCATCCGCATGAAGATGTTATTGGGAACTACAGTCAAGCGGAGGCAAAATATCGACTCACCGCTGAAGATGCGACACACGAAATGCGTCAACGCGCTTCGCAGATGTTCGGTGCTTATTTGACGGCAACTCGCTCGCAACGTCTTGTTGATAAGTACCCGGAACTGATCTTCAGGGTAGATTTCGTTCGTGCGCTGTTTCCTGAGGCGCGTTTCATCTTCCTCATCCGCAATGGATGGGATACGTGTCATTCAATTGCAACATGGTCGAAGCGACTCGGTGTTCAGGTCGATAGTAAAAAACACGATTGGTGGGGTGTGGATGACCGAAAGTGGAGGCTCTTAGTTGAGCAACTCGTTAAAACAGATCCGGTTTTCGCTGAACTGGAAACCGATGACATTAAACACTTTGAGCGACATCTCGACAGAGCCGCCATAGAATGGATTGTCACCATGCAGGAGGGGATCCGTCTCATGCAAGCAACACCCGATTATATCCATCTCGTCCGTTTCGAGGATTTGACATTAGAGCCGGACAAAACGCTTACCGCGTTATGCGACTTCTGTGAATTGCCAACAGACAGCACGTTCTACGAGTATGCTCGGCAGACCTTGCGTCCAGTACCCGCCAGAAAGCCATTTGATGTTCATGCGAAAATCGCGCCTGTTTTCCATGACATGATGGGACAGTTAAGGTATAATAGTTAGGCGAATTTTTTGACAGAAATAGGCTGTCAAAATCAGTGAACCGTAACAGTTCACGGTTTACTTGAAAAGGAGTTAGAATGAGATTACTGACGCTGCTGATTGTGTTAATACTTTGGGCATCTGTATCACTTATCGGGTGCGAACGAATAATAAAACAGTCAGTTGTGGAAATGACCGGCCCTTCACAAATCGCTTTAGAAAAAGCACAAGCGGCAATGAGAGGCGTCAATGAAAGACGGGCAGCGGTGCAACACAAAGCCGAAGAGACAGGCGATTTTTCTACTGTATTCACTGCTTCTGATGACATCTTTAGAGAAGAACTCGGTTTTAGAAAGGGACTTTGGGTCGATTTGGTAGAGATATATCGCCAGGAGAACCTTGAAAATGCTGCAGTGTTGAATAGACTTGAGAATCTGCAAGGTGCCTTTGCTGAAAAACTGAAAGCGGGTACGCTTGAAATGTTTTACTTTCAGTACATCAGTGCCTTTGATGAAATCATCATTCAATATCTCCGTCTATCTTTTGAATTCCCTGAAAAGAGTGAACAGGAACTCCTTGCGCTATTCAGAGTGTCTATGAGAGATCAAAAAGCAATTATAGTATTTCCATAGGAATGATTCACATACTGCGAAAAGATTCAACCAATTGAGGACTGGAGCGACCTTTGGCAAACTATCCTTTTACTCGGCGTGATTTCCTCTCAACGGCTTTGAAAGTAGGGACCGCCGCTTTCACAACTGGACTCTTACCGAAACAAAACATTAAGGCGCAAGGACAATACAATGTCCTGTTCATCATTGTAGACGATCTACGACCTCTGCTCGGATGTTACGGCTATCCAGAGATACACACACCGAACATCGATCGACTCGCGCAGCGAGGCACGATTTTCAACCGTGCTTATTGTCAAACGCCTTTGTGTCATCCTTCTCGGACATCGATGTTGACGGGACTCAGACCCGAAACAACAGAAGTATTTGCCAATGCTTCAAATTTTCGAGAAAAACTACCTGATGTTGTGACGCTGCCACAATACTTTAAGGCGGCCGGCTATCACACACAGTCTATCGGTAAGATTGGACATAACGCCTTAGCCCGAGATGATGCCTATTCGTGGAGTGTCCCGTCATGGGTACCGCCGTGGTTGCCATGGGTGCCTTTCGATCCAGTATATAGTCCGTCTTGGCAATCATTTGACGTTGAAGATAACGATCTCGCAGATGGCAGAATCGCCGAACAGGCAGTGAAGGTTTTAGCGGAGCTTCAACATACCCAATTTTTTCTTGCTGTTGGTTTTGAGAAACCACACTTGCCTTTCTATGCCCCGAGAAAATACTATGAACTCTACGCCCAAGAGGATTTCATCCTTCCTACGACTGACACCCTCCCAATTGACGCGCCGTCGGTTGCAAATAACAGGTTAGATGGTCTCAGAGAATATCAGGATATTTCGGATGATGGACCTATATCAGAGGCAAAGGCATTAGAGTTGGTTTTAGCGTATGCCGCCTCAATCAGTTACATGGATGCGCAAGTGGGACGTGTACTTCAGCAGCTGGATACCCTCGGTCTGTCCGAAAATACTGTTATCGTTTTTGTCGGCGACCATGGATTCCATCTTGGGGAGCATGGGACATGGCGCAAGAACACGCTTTTTGAGGTTGCCCTCCGTTCACCCTTGATTATCAGTGTGCCAGGGCAACAACCGAACCGAGTTGATGCCCTGACTGAACTTGTCGACATCTATCCGACGCTGTGTGATGTATGCCAACTTCCAATACCTTCAACGTTAGAAGGTTTCAGTTTCATGCCGGTTGTTAGACAGCCCACGCTTCCATGGAAAACGGCTACCTTTAGTCAACTCAGACGGGGAGGCATAAGGGGACGGTCTATTCGGACGGAGCAATATCGATACACGGAATGGGGAAACAGAGGCAGGCGCGGGATAGAACTTTACGATTATGGTGCTGACCTGAATGAGACCGTCAATATCGCGAAACTACCAGAAAACGTAGAGCTCGCTGCACAGCTCAGTGAACGGCTACACGCCGGATGGCAGGGGGCTTTGCCGGATAGCCAACTACAAACCCCTATTCCACAAACACTACCGTGGGATATCAATAACGATGGTGTGGTCAATATTCAAGACCTCGTCTTGGTCGCAAACAATTTTGGTGAAGTGTCTCCGCGACATCCGAAGGTTGATGTCAATCGGGACGGGCGTGTTAATATTCTTGACTTAATTCGCGTTGCTGCGCACCTCGGTAAACCCAACGGATAGCAGGACCCTTAACTACTAAAAAATATGATAATTTTACGTAATTTACCAATTGTTTGCCTTGCAATATTGCTCATAGTTTCCCCGATGGTAGAGGCTGCGTCACTTATTAATGTGCCCCTCAATCCGGACTTGTCAGACTTTAATCGTGAAACCTATCGCTTTGTGCATCGTTTACTTAATAAACGGGCTTTGCCCGGCATACGGCGCGGTTCGTTACCACTCACCCGCAAACAGGTTGTGTCTTATCTGTTAGAAGCGGATCGGAAACAGAAAAACGGCGAAATCGCATTGAGTGCCATTGACCAAGACCGACTCAACACGCTATTGGTCTTTTACCGCGAGGCGTCGGAGGGGGTTGTAACCCCGATTCATCCGAAACAGGTTACAGAAAATGTAGGGGAGGAGAAAACACCCAAGCAAAAACACCCCGATTCCGAAACCGAAAACCCGTCCGGAAACCGGCGATTGCACCTAATGACAATGGCGGGCAAAAACTACCGTTTCTCTTTCGACATGAGAGCTTCACAACGTGTTATCACTCGCCTTGTCGATGATCTGTCGGTAGAGGTTGGGTCACCGAGCCCCTACGAAGGGAACATGCATGTTACCACTTTCTATCCACATCTCTATGGACAGGTGGGGGAAACGTTCGCCTTTACGACCGATATAGCGCATAGGTTTGTCTACGGTGAATTTTTTGATGATTTCTTTCCTGATGAGACGAAAATCAGGCAGTTGGAGGGTGGACTCAGGAATCGGACTGCAATTAACGCCTATCTGAAGTTTGATTTGCCGTGGTTTGAGCTGCAGCTTGGACAGGATACCCTTCAGTGGGGACCTGGCTATCATGACAGTCTTTTAGTTTCCAAAAATCCGCTCGCTATGGACATGATTAAGCTCCAAGCCACCTACGAACCTGTTACCTTCACAGCGTTCACGGGTGTATTGGAAGATATGTCAGCGGAGATCAATGATAAGTATATTTCAGGTCATAGAGTTGAAGGATACTTTTGGGATAGGTTCGGTTTTGGGCTCTCTGAAGTTGTCGTCTACGGCGACCGTTTTGAACCCGGGTATCTCAACCCGGTCAATATCTACTTGATTAACGAGCAACCGATTTCACGGGCAGATGGGCGCGTCCCCGGCAGTGGGGACAACGTCCTTATGAGTGTTGATATGCGGCTTCGCCTTGTGGACGATTTTGAAATTTATGGCGAACTCATGGTTGATGATGGGAACCCAGCAGCGAATTTTAAGCATTGGGATACAAAGTTTGGTATCCTCGGCGGTATATATCTAACGGACCCTTTTGGCATCGCAGATACCGACTTCCATGCCGAATACGCCTTTATAAACCAATACGCATATACGCACGTAAATCCTGTGAATGTCTACAAACACTTCACCACACCCATTGGACATCAGATGGGTTCTGATGCAGACAATCTATGGGTGGAACTGCGTCGCCGGTGGACGGATAGGCTTGAAATGACTTTCGGCTATGAATTAGAACGCCACGGATCCGGTAATATTGACAAGCAACATCCGGCGGATGCTCCGAAAGACGATGTGTGGACACCGTTATCTGGTGTCACAGAGAGTGAGCATCGTCTCTCAGTCGGGGCTAACTGGGTCGTTATCGGACATTACTCACTCTATGCAGAGTGGGCACGCGTGTGGAGACGGAACTTGGGAAATCGTAGAGATGTGCGTGAAAATGCAAATGAAATTGAAGCCAAATTTCTCTACCGGTTTCCGTAATAAAAAAAGAAAAAAATGAAGATTTGTCCGGTTCCAATCATCAAAGAATACAAGCATTGTCTGTGAGTTTCTGATCGTGAAAACAAATTGGACTTTCGCGTCCAAAACGGGTATAATATATAAGGAAAATGAGGAAAATGAGGATTCGGGTGTTGGGCATACGCGGGCTCCCCGCTACCTACAGTGGACTGGAAACTATCATGGGCGAACTCGCCCCCCGCTGGGTAGAAGCCGGTCATGAAGTTATCGTCTACTGTCGGAAGGCACTTTTCAAGGAGAGACCTGCGGAATGGCAGGGCATCAAGCTCGTTTATTTGCCAAGCATAGAGCATAAGATGTTCAGTACCCTGAGTCACAGTTTTCTCGCAACCGTGCACGCTTCGGTTACCGCATCCGATGTCATTTTGACATGGAATGCCGGCAATGGTCCCTTCGGATGGTTCTTCCGTATCGCAGGCAAAACCGCTGTTATCAACGTTGATGGAATGGAATGGCTCCGTCCAAAATGGAGAGGGCTTGGTGCCCTTTATTTCAAGTGGGCGGCAAAGATGGCAACGGCAGCGTTTCCGATTGTTATTACGGATGCCTCTGAAATGAAGCGTCTCTATCTTGAGGAATTAGGGGCAGAAACCACTTATATCGCTTATGGTGCGAATATTGAGCCCTCGGAACATCCAGAAATTCTGGAGACCTATGGACTTGAACCCCGAAATTATTATCTTATTGCCAGTCGACTCGTCCCGGATAACAATGCCGACCTCATTTTAGAGGCGTTCGTTGCTTCAAAGAGCCAAAAACAACTCGCGATAGCCGGGGGTGCCGATTACAAAGGCAACAAACTCGAAAACGAATTTCTCTCGAAGTTAAAAGGTATTGCTAACGAGAACGTCAAGTTTCTTGGACATATTGACGATTCTGAGCATATTAAAGAGCTTCACCATCACTGCTTTGCCTATGTCCATGGACACCAGTTCGGAGGCATTAATCCTTCTATTCTAAAGGCATTAGGGTTTTCCAACTGCATTCTTGCACTGAATACGCCTTTCAACGATGAAGTGCTGGAAGGTGGGCATTATGGGGTGCTTTTTGACAAGAACGTCGCGTCGCTCACAGAAAAAATTCAGATGTTGGAACAAAATCCGGAACAGGTTGAAAATTTCCGACGGCGCGCACCGGAACAGATCCGAAAACGATTTAATTGGGAAAACATAGCACAGCAATATCTTGATGTTTTTGAAAAGCTCCAGAGGACTTAACCATGCCATTCCTATCAAGAAACATAGACCAGATAGGAAAAGATGCAAGCGGAACGGGCTTGCAAGCTTCGCCAGAAATATCAAAAACAGGGACTCTTGTGGAACGACTCTCCTCTTTCTACGCAACGCGTGGCAAACATTTGTTTGACGCTATTGCCGCATTTTTCCTTATCATTATCTTTGCTCCTCTAATGGCACTGATTGCCATTCTCATTAAACTCACCTCACGCGGTACCGTCTTTTTCTCACACGAGCGGGTTGGTCTAAACAACGACTTGTTTGTCATCCACAAGTTTCGGAGTCTCCATGTGGATACGCCGTCCTATTCCGAGAAACCTGGCGCGATTGATGACAAACGCATTACACCGGTCGGTAGATGGCTCCGTAAAACGAGTTTGGATGAGTTGCCCCAACTTTTCAATGTGCTAAAGGGCGAAATGAGCCTCGTCGGGCCGCGTCCAGAAATGCCTTTTCTTGCCGAACATTATGAACCTCGGGAAAATCAGCGTCACCTCGTCCGTCCCGGGATGACAGGTCTCTGGCAGCTGAGTCCACGTCGACAAGGGGCGATCCGAGATGGCATCCCTGTTGATTTGGAATACATTGAGAATCTATCTTTCTGGAACGATTTTAAAATACTCCTCCGAACCTTCAAAGTCTTTTGGGATAACAACACCTACTAATCCGATGAAAATAACGTTTGGAGACCTCGGTAGAATCCTGCGACGTAGTTTTCAACTGAAATGTCCCCGGTGCGGTGAAGGCGCGCTGTTTCAAACCTATTTCAGGATGTTCACCCATTGCAGCGTCTGTGATTTGAAGTTTGAACGAGAATCGGGTTACTTTATCGGTGCCATGTACCTCAATTACGGCGCGACAGTCCTTATCGCTTTTCCAAGCTATTTTCTATTTCAGACCTTGACTGTTATTCCTTTCTACGTTAATTTAAGTGTGTGGGCACTCTTTTCCGCGGTCTTCCCCGTTCTCTTCTACCGTTATTCAAAGAGTTTGTGGCTGAACTTTGACTATGCGTTTTCCGCATAGGTCCGAGATGTAAGGTTTCATCTCGTGAAAATTTGGCCGCGGGTGTATGCGCCTGCATCGGAGGCGAGGAAGGTGAGTATCCGTGCGACCCCCGCTGGGTCACCAAGTGAGTTACGGGCATTCGCGACCGCCGTATCTGGGTCTTGCCCATCCCGTTCCGCCGATTCTGCGATCTGTCCGAGTTTGAGTGGAGTTGCGAGTCCACCAGGGCAGATGGTATGCATACGGATATCCATTGACGCGACCTGATTTTCTACCGTCATGACAAGCCCGTTGACACCCCCCTTGCTGGAAGCATAAGCAACCGAGGAACTGCCGCCGCGGACCCCGGCACCAGAGGCGATACACAGGATAACACCCCCGCCGCGTTTCATTATTGGAACAGCGTGTTTGAGAGCGAAGAAAGTACCTTTGAGATTCACGTCGATAACTGAATCGAAGGTCGCAGCTTCAAAATCATCGATGCGGACACTCGGGCCACGTAGGACACCTGCGGAAGTTACCAAGATGTCAATCCCGCCGTATTCCGTATCAGCGATTTCCATCAAATCCGCTACTTCAGTTTCGACAGTGACATCGGTGCGTTGAAATTTAGCAATCCCACCTGCTTCAACAATTGTATTGAGTGTTTTTTGAGCGTCTTTTTCATTGATATCGCCGCAAACAACTTTCGCGCCTGCTTTAGCATATTCAATCGCGGTTGCGGCACCAATGCCTGTGGATGCGCCGGTAATCACGGCCACCTTATCGTTAAGTCGAATGTCCATCGTTATCTCCTTGGAAATGGCAGAAATAATCCCCGTATCGTTAGATTCAATAGTGAAGATTATAGGGGGGATATATCGATAGTGCAAGTATTTTTATTTTCATGTATGGGGAGCCACAAGTGGCGTTTAGGGTGTTAGAGAGAAGATCATCGCGGAGACATCTAACTTTTAAACTGGAAACGGTAGGGGATACGGAGACGTTGACTGACAGCCTCTTTGCCCCGTTTCGCTGGCACGAATCGGGACGCTTTGAGTGCCGTAATTGCGGCTTCTTCACACCCTAATCCACCCACCTCAATGACCTTGATAACTTTGATGTTTCTCGCTATGCCATCTGTACCGATTGTCGCTTCAAGCACAACGAGTCCCTCTTTGTGGGAAAGCCGGGCAGATTCGGGATATATCGGATCGACTTTACGGAAGAACCGGGCATCTTGTGTGGGTGCCTCCTGCAATGCTGGAACCGGTGGTAGTTCAGAGACGTAGGGGTTGGGTAACCCAGTCTCTGCAGCAATGACGGTTGGTGTCAATGTCCACTCTGGACGGGGTATCCCTTTGGAGGTCAAACGGATCGGCTGTGAACCCCGATCGGGTGCCCGAAAAGATAAGTTACCCTGAAGCGTTTTTGCACCCTCTATTCCAATTTCTGTCGGCGTTGTCTGATACGCAGTCGAAACCGGGAGTGTATCAACAGCGAGTTGTGTTTTGCTTTGTGGTATGTGGACGACCTCTGAAATCGTCCGAATAGGCTCTGGCTGTGGACGGATGAAATCCGGTTGTGTTAATGCTGGCACTTTGAGTTTCCGACGTGGCTCGCGGATCTGTTGTGTCTCTGGAAACGAGACAAATTCAGCGACAATCGCATCGCCATGTTTGTCTACTGTCCCGATGATAGATAGCGCTGCAATTGCAACACCTATCAAGTGAACACAGATAGATAAAGATAGGGACTTGTTCAGAAATTGGATAAACCTGTTCATAATTTAAACACCTATGTGCTAACTTCGCATCGGTGAGTTCCACGCCTGAAAGTTTGCAAGTGTGCTAAAGTTGCGGTGTGCCTGAAACTATTGAGGTATCCTACTCCTTGGAAACAACTTTACAGACTTTAGATACCCTTTTCAACTTCTTGACGGAATCGAGTATTTACACCGAATATAGCAAAATCTGTGCCAATCTTCGCTTAATTTGTAAAGGAACGAAAAAACTTGCAATTTTCCACTGTTTGTTGTAAAATTTTAAGATAGACGATTGAATTTATGGCGACAGGCAATGTCAAAATTAATTGAGGAGGAACAAAATCCATGGAAGTGAGAATCGAATACTGCACGGCTTGAAACTACCAACCACGGGCAGCCAGTTTGGCAGATGCCTTGAAACAGAAATATGGTGCGGCGGTTAAGACAGTCGATCTAATCCCCGGTAGTGGTGGGGCTTTTGAAGTCTCCTTGAACGGGACACTGCTCTATTCAAAGTTAGAAACCGGAGAGTTTCCGACGACGGAGCAGATAACAGCCGCAATGGACGCAGCGGCGTAACCAGCGTCTTTGGAAAGGCGGAGGTGGTTATTTACTACCTCCGTTTTTTTTTGTTACTCTACAGCAACGATTGCGATTTTCCGGCGGTCTGCTTGCTGAATCAGCGCATCGGCATCTATCATAAAAGTGCGGCGCGCTTCCACTGCTAACACACTCGCTTTAACGTCATGCAGCACCTCAAGTGTTTGCAGTCCCACCGTCGGCACATCAATCCGAAAATCGTGGTTCTCGGCTGCGGCTTTCGCAACAACGCTTCCCTGCTTTCCCAAATTTCCGCCCCTCTGAATAGTCGCGTCCGTTCCTTCGATGGCTTCCATAGCAAGGACGATCTGATTCTTAACCACAACCGTTTGCCCAATATCCATGTTTGCTATTTGGCGGGCGACGCTAATGCCGAATTCAATATCTGTCCATTGGCTCGCGGTCGGTTGTCGAGTTGTTAAAACGCTGGGCTCTGGAAGCAGGTGTTGGAGATACTGATCTTGGGTGAGGATGGTAAGTCCGGCAGATTCGAGATAGTTCAGTGCCGCGTTGACGATTACGGAAGGTTTTTCGCGCCGGTTCTGGACCAGAATTTTAATCGTAGTCGTATCAATTTGAAAGGGACGAAGGAGAATGTTTTTTTCGACTTTCCCGAGGATCACAACCTCTTTCACGCCTGAATTGAGAAGGGTTCGGGCGATCCGTTGAATCTGGCCGACGCCATACGTATGGAGTTCACATTCGATGCCGGCAAAGCGTTGCGCATCAGACTTGGTGATTTGGATGATAACGGGATGTCGTTCATGGGCAACAGCGGCACGTGCTAATAGCACGGGGAGTTCACCTGCGCCTGCAATAATACCCAATTTTTCCATTTTTAATTTTACCTTGCGGAGAAACGACACACTTGGAACCCACCTAACCGAAGTGCAAGGAACATTAAAAAAGCGTCCGGTTCGGTTGACTAAACCCTATACCACGTTTGGAGGTTTCTATAAATTTGAGTAAATATTCAACTTCCGGCGTTGGTTCAAGTGTTTCTCTGACTCTGGTGACGGCATGCTTGAGGGGGAGTCCTGATCGGAACAAAATGCGGAACGCCTTCTTTAGCACCGCGAGTGTTTCAGGTGTGAGTTGTGATAAAGGGTTAATCCGTGAGGTTCGGATACCGATGCGGTTGAGGTCTCGGACACGTGCAGGTTGTCCGGCGGATAGAGCAAAGGGTGGAATATCCTGCACGATCTTTGAGAAACCGCCTGCCATCGCCATCTTGCCTACACGCACGTATTGGTGCAGTGCCGCATGCGCTCCGAGTCGAACATCATCTTCAATCACGACATGCCCGGCAAGCGAGACAAAGTTTGCCATGATGATTCGATTACCGACGATAGCATCGTGTGCGAGGTTAACCCAATTCATCAGCAGATTGTTGTCCCCAACAATCGTCGCTTCCTCTTCAAAAGATGACCTGGAGATCGAGACGTATTCGCGGAGTATATTGCGGTTCCCGATTTTCACATAACTCCGCCACCCCCCGTACTTCAGATCTTTCGATTCGTTACCGATGGTAGCCCCGAAGAAGATTTTGCATTCTTCGCCAATAGTTGTCCATTTTTCAATCTGAACGTGGGGACCAATCACGGTACCGCGCCCTATATGGACCTCTTCACCGATAAGACTGTAGGGGCCAATCTTAACCCCTTCTTCCAATATTGCTTTTGGAGAGATAATAGCCGTAGGATGAATGTTGGTTTCTAGCACAGATGTCCCTCCGTTTAGTAGTTATCAGTAGTCAGTTGACAACCATAAATCAGACAGATGCCAATACGATTGACAGTTCTGCTTCTGTAGCGAGTTTGTCTTCTACGTAGACGCGTCCTTCAATGCGTGCAATTCGGCTCCGTAGTTGGGCGACCTCTATTTCCAGTCGGAGTTGGTCCCCCGGAATGACAGCGCGTCGGAATGTTGCCTTGTTGATTGATCGAAAATAGCCAAGTTCCCCTTCCTTACCGATGTCTCGAAGGACGAGCCATGCTGCGAGTTGTGCGAGTGCTTCAATTTGTAACACCCCCGGCATCACAGGACGCGTCGGAAAATGCCCCTCATAAATGGGTTCGTTATAAGTCACATTCTTGATGCCTACGGCGCGTTTTTTACTTTCGTATTCAATAACTCTATCCACCATACACATTGGATGTCGGTGGGGCAGCACTTCATAGATCTCCATGACCTCAATTGGTTCTTGAACAGGTGTCTGTTGAAGGTGACCGGCATCGGCGAGGGCTTGCACGAATTCCGCATGGAACAGATGTCCGGTCCGCATTGCCAGAACATGTGCCTTCGGCATGTGTCCTGCTAAGTAGAGGTCGCCAATCAAATCGAGGATTTTATGGCGCACAAACTCGTCTTCAAACCGCAGGGGTATGCTGGAT
Source organism: Candidatus Poribacteria bacterium (assembly GCA_022827885.1). GTDB lineage: Bacteria > Poribacteria > WGA-4E > WGA-4E > WGA-3G > WGA-3G. The sequence goes on along the minus strand of JAJEIP010000003.1, from coordinate 12,943 downwards.
TCACCTGCGGCATTGATAACGACGACATTGTCGTAACTTGCCCCTTTCCCAATACCGAGTGCTTGTAGTGCTTCAATTTCATCTTCAAAACAGAAACTCCGGGCGGGTGCAATGTCGGTCGCGTATGATTCTGGGGTTATTTTGAGTGTGGTTGTTTGGGGTTTCGTCTGTGGATGTGCGTAAACGAATGTCACCTCGAACGCGTCGGCAGGTAGCAACACGAGTTGCTTATCCCCTGCAGAAACCGCAAACGGCTCTGTGACTTCAATAAACTTTCGGGGTATATCTTGTGGGACGAGTCCTACTGCTTGAATATTTTCGACGTATGGCACCGCGCTTCCATCAAGCCCAGGGGGTTCCGATGCGTCAAGTTCCACTGTCGCGTTGTCAACGCCGAGACCGCCGAGGGCTGAGAGGATGTGTTCGACGCTGCTAACGGTTGTATCACCGCTGCGTAAACTGGTGCATCGCGGCAGAATATCGGCCCAGTTTTCCTGACATACCTTCACTTCTGGGGCACCCGCGAGATCCACCCGTCGAAAGACGATGCCGGAGTCCGCCGGGGCTGGTTTCAAGGTTAATGTCACAGGTTCTCCCAGCATTAACCCTTTTCCTGTCATTGTTATTTCATTTTGAATTGTTTGCTGTAAATCAGCTGTTGCCATTCGCTTTTATTCCTATACACATTTCGCCCCGCTGGGGCTTGCGTTTTCAGATGGAAGATGGAGGGGTCTTCGGCTTGAGTCCCCATTTTTTCACCGGTCCACCCTGTCATCCGAGTGACTGCCGACGGAGAACCGACCGCTGTTTTGTTATCGCTACGGAACGTGCTTACGAGAAGCACGTCGCATTTTTCGTATCATTCTATTGTGTTCTGAAAGCGTCTTTGAAAAGTGGTGCTTTCCTTCGCCTATCGCCACGAAGTAGAGATAATCTGTTTTTTCAGGGCGCAGTGCGGCTACAATTGAATCAAGCCCCGGATTCGCAATGGGACCAGGGGGTAAACCCTTGTATTTATAGGTGTTATAAGGCGACTCCACCTGTAGATCGGCTTTCGTTAAGGGACTTTTGGGGTTCCCTAAGGCATAAAGCACTGTTGGATCTGCCTGAAGTTTCCACTTTCGTGTAAGTCGGTTATGAAAGACACTTGAAATACGGGGACGTTCGAGATCGGATTGTGCTTCCTTTTCAATGACAGAAGCAAGCGTTACGATTTCGTGACGGGTACGCCCTAAATTTTGTGCCTCCTCCTCAAATTTTTCTGTCCACTGCTGTTTGAATTCATCGAGCATCATCTCAACAACTTTCTCAGTTGTTGTGCCTTTTGCGAATTTGTATGTATTCGGAAAAAGATAGCCTTCCACAGTTTTGTCTGTAAGCCCATACCGCTCCAACAAATGCTGGGATTCGGCGGCTTTCCGAAATGCCGCCGCTGTGCCAAAGCCGCTCGTTTCCCAAAGTTCAGCAATGGCAGCTGTTGTTAAACCCTCTGGCACTGTCCAGCTAACGAGTGTAACCTGCCCCTTTTCAAATTCATCGAGGAGGTCCCACAGTGCCATATTCCGCCGTAACACATAGGTGCCAGCTTGTAGGCGTTTACCGGTCCCTCTATATCGGACAGCTAAACGAAAGACATGTTCGCTGCGTATCAACTTTTGCGCAATTAATCGCTTTGCGATTGTCCGGGAACTACTCCCCACTGGCACGTCAAAATTGACAACTTCTTCTGACGATGTAGGGGGGCGCGTCAGGGATACCCCAATCAGCAGGATAATGAGACAGAGAGCACTAAGACAGCAGAGCGTCAGTATGCCTATCTTAATCTTTCGTGTTCTTGAGAGAATTTTAAACGATGGGGCTCTGGACATCGTTAGAAATCTCCCGCTCGCTATTCAAATAGTCTGTAAGAATAATTACCGCTGCCACCTCATCGATAAGTTCTTTTTCTGTTTTTGTGTCTTTGTTAAGTTCACGCAAAATATCTTCTGCTTCAGCGGTTGTAAAGCGTTCATCCTGAAATTTGATCGGAATGTCAATGACCTGCTCCAAACGTTGTGCAAATTTCTGGATCTTCTTCGCTTGCGTCCCGATGGAGCCGTCAAGAGAGATGGGCAAGCCGATCACGATACATTCCACCTTATGGATAGAAACCAGGTCCGAGATCGCAATTAAATCAACCCGCCGATTCTTTCGGGTAAGCGTGCACAGTGGATGTGCCGCAACACCGAGAGCGTCGCTGAGCGCAACCCCGATCCGTGTATCACCGACATCTAATCCGAGTAAGATTTCCATTTTTAAACGAAACTCCTGTGCAAAGAAACAAAAAATTAGAAGCGACCCGAATCTAAAGAAGGTGGCAGTCAGATAGCCCATAATACCGAGAAAGAATTTCCATTCCCAGATTTCAGCGAGTCTCACAATACCGCTCTTAGAATTTTACACGAAATATTTTGTTGCGTCAAGAAAAATCTCATGTGCCTAAACATAGCATACAGCAACTTGATAAATTGCCATAATACTGGTATAATTTTGCTGCGGAAAAGAGAAGGGAAATCGCAAGCGATATTAAAAACTGAAATTGATTCCTTTTTGCCTCTTGCAGAGAGACGATTGCTCACACCCTATTGTATACAGAACAGGAAATCGAATGTCTAAGCATCAACTTTATTACGGCGATAATCTTGAAATTCTTCAGAAGTATGTTCCTGATGAAAGCGTCAACTTGATTTATATTGATCCGCCGTTTAACACGGGAAAACTTCAACAGCGGACGGAGATCCAAGTTGAGCCGGATACCGAGGGCGATCGGGTCGGCTTCCAAGGAAGAACATACCGAACCCGCAAAGGCAAGACTACGCATTACACCGATAAGTTTGAGAGTTCGGATGCCTATTTGCAGTTTTTGCAACCTCGGTTTGAAGAGGCGTATCGTGCGCTTCATCCGCACGGTAGTTTTTTCCTCCATATCGATTATCGCGAAGTGCACTATTGTAAGGTGATGCTTGATGAGATTTTCGGACGTGAAGCTTTCGTCAATGAGATTATTTGGGCTTACGATTACGGTGGGAGGCCCAAGTCGAGATGGCCTGCGAAACACGATAACATCTTGTGGTATGCCAAAACGCCGGAGCGCTACACCTTCAATTTCGATGAGATGGACAGAATTCCGTATATGGCACCCGGGTTGGTCGGAAAAGCAAAGGCAGCACGCGGTAAAACGCCGACCGATGTCTGGTGGCATACGATCGTCAGTACCAATGGGAGTGAAAAGACTGGTTATCCGACCCAAAAACCGCTCGGAATCCTTAACCGTATCGTCAAGGTGCATTCTTCACCCGGCGATACCCTTTTAGATTTTTTTGCGGGCAGCGGCACTCTCGGTGAGTCTGCAGCACTTCACAATCGCGCCTCGATTTTAATCGATAATAATATTCCCGCAATCCGTCTCATCATGGATAGAATGGCGCTTTATGATGTCGAACTCGTCAATGCTAATTACACAGCATTGTGCGAGCCTCGGATAAAATAGCGGTATCTGAGTGTCTCGTTCCGTCCAAAAGTCAAACATTGTTTCTTTGACTATCTTTTTACAACCCAGTGTTTCTAATAAGAGTGACGGCTACATTATGGCGATAGGCACAGAGGGGTTAGATTTTCATAAAGATAAAAGTTTCCGCTTGATTTTCTCGGCAAACTGGATATAATGGAACGATGGAGGCGATGATGATGAAAAGGCTTAGGGAGATTTCAGAAGAGATTCGAGAGACTATAAACCAATTTCTGGAAGCACTGGAGGGTGCCGAATCGCGGCTGGATACAGCCATTGTTGACATGAAAGTGCGACTTGATGAGGCAAAAGATCTGGTAGCCATAGCGATGGTAGATGAACAGACACTCAAACGCGCCTATCAGGAGGCTATTGATACAGCAAACGTATGGGGTAAAAAGGTTGACGCTGCTTTACAGGATCAGGACACAACACGCGCAAGGGAAGCGCAACGCCGCAGGCAACACCATTTGAACCTCGCAGACGGTTATAAACGTCAAATTGCTGCGCAGGCAGCAATCGTAACGACCCTCAAAACAGCACTTCACGAATTTTATCAGCAATTCCGAAGCGCAGCGGGGCACGCTGAAACCCTATCCTACCGTCAGAAACAAGCGGAGACCCGCTCGGAACTCTATAAATTAATCGCGACAGCGGAAAATGCGCTCTCCACGGCTTTCGCGCGGGCTGAACACAAATTGAAAATAGCCGAAGAGAAGGCAGAAATTTGGGAAAACCGAAATCGCCGCGATGCCACGGATGCGACAAAAAACGCAGATGATTCTAACATTGACCGAGTGCTCGCAGAACTTAAAAGTGATGTCTTAGGCAGTAATCGCAAATGATTAAAACCTTAAGTTTAACGAAATATTTCGGTAAATTGTGTGCTGTAGATGCATTAACACTTGAGGTAGATGCCGGTGAAATATTCGGGTTCCTTGGACCGAATGGCGCCGGGAAGACGACGACAATCAATATGCTCACGGGCTTACTCCGCCCGACATCTGGCACTGCAACGCTCGGCGGTTTTGACATTCAGAAACAGAGTTTACAGGCAAAGGCGATTCTCGGACTGATGCCCGATACGCCGCAACTTTACGAAGCATTGAGCGGTAGACAGTTTGTCCGGATGATAGCGGATTTGTATGAAGTGCCGCCGGAGCAAGCCGAAAATGAGATGGACGTGCTACTGGAGCAACTCGAGCTGACCGAGGCTGCTGACGATCAAATCAAGGGATATTCCTACGGCATGCAGAAGAAAATTCTGCTCATCTCGGTCCTTGTGCATCACCCGCAGATTCTTTTCCTTGATGAACCGACCAGTGGCTTGGATCCGAGGAGTGCCCGGACTGTCAGGGAACTCTTGCGCGAACGTTGTGAGCGGGGCTCCACTGTGTTTATGACGACACACATTCTTGAAATTGCCGAACGTATTTGCGATAGAGTCGGTATTATCAGTAAGGGACACCTTATTGCTGTCGGGACTCTTGCGGAGTTGCAGCAGGAAAGGCAGGGGGACCACGGACGACCCGTCGATGCCGGTCAGGGTGGGACGGAGACCCTTGAGGATATTTTTCTCGATCTTACATCGGATTTTTAATTATACCTTGCGGTTCGGTTAGGCGGATTTCAAGTTTGACGTTCCTTTCCGTAGACCTAGTGGAAACACCCTATCAAAAACCCTGCGTGTTTTTGCTTGGGGTTTTGATAGGGTATTTCTGCGTATTGTTGCAGGCTGCTGTCTTAAGGAAACGAAAGCGCGGAGTTCGTAATGAAATGGAGAACGGATTTGAGCAACGCCCGTCAAAGTTCTAACGTTTGTCGTTTCTCCGCAAGGTAAAATTAAAAATGTTGAGAGATGTGATAATTCTGCTGAGAGCGGATTTGCAAGGGTGGTCAAATGGACTGAGCCGTGGTGGCGAGACGTGGCGAAAAGTCGCTTTAAAGGGTGTCGGGTATTTCATCTTCATCGTTGCCCTCTCGGTGTTAGGAAATTCCCTCTTCGCGCATTTGCGACGCACTGAGGCAGAGCCGAGGCTTCTGCTGGGTGTGATTAATGGGTTCATGCTCTTCGGGATTATTGTCGTTGCCAAGGAATTAATGGAGAGTTCACTGAAGAGTCTATATGAAGCACCGGACACGGCATTGTTACACGCTGCACCCGTTCAACCGCTCGCAATTTTCGGGTATAAGTTCATTCATCTCACGCTCACGCGCTTTCTGAGTATCCTCTGTTTTTTGGGACCTCCGTGGGTAGCGTTCGGTCTGATATTTGAATTACCGTGGCATTTTTACGCAGTTCTATTTCCAGTGTGCGTGTGTCTTCTCTTAATGATTGCGAGTTATGTCACCATCAGTGTGATGGTGATTGCGCGTTTCTTTTCGTCTGGATGGTTTCTCGCAACACTCAAGGTCCTCGGCACTGCAATCGGCGTAGCGGTGGGTTTCCTGTTATCGTTAACACTGTTTTTCGAGTTTGAGCCGATCCACCTAAAGCAATTGTTGCTCGATTGGGCTTCCGAGAGAACAACGGATACGACTGCTGCGTGGTATCCACACGAGTGGATTGGAAGACTGCTGTTGAGTTGGGTGACTGAATCCACAATAGGTGTCCGGTTGAGATGGGCATTGGGCGGTGTTGGCGGAAGTCTCGCCGCTGTCGGAATGGCAACGCTCGTTGCGCAATTGATTTATCAACGCGGTTGGGAAAATATTCGGCAGTTGAAAGTTTCCAAGCGTAAAGCCGTGCGGCGCACCAATGCTTCTCAAGCATCGCATCTGGAACGCTTGCGGCTTGCGCTCGGACGTGGTAAGATACGATCTATGATGCTAAAGGACTTTCTCATTTTCGTCCGGCACAGTGGACGGTTAATTGCCATTGCGATGCTCACGCTGTTTTTGGTGGTTCACATCGCTATTTTACTCGTACAGGAAGGCAGTGCGGATACGAACGCTGGACTGGTGCTGACTGTGCAGATAGTTCTGTATAGTATGCTGATTACCTTCGGTATCAGCTGTAACGGTCTTCGAGATGAAGCGAAGACATGGTGGATGCTGAAAGCCGCTCCTGTTACGCCGCGGTTGGTGTTCACGAGTAAATTCCTGACGGCGTTTCTCTGTGCGTTGGTTTATGCTGAATTCTGGTCTCTGTTTGCTGTGTGTCTCCTCCAAATGCCAAAGGATACGTGGATACCGGTAATGCTAACGCCTCTCTTAACGCTCCCGACGGCGTGTGCCTTGAATACAGCGGTTGGGACTTTATCGTGGATGGCAGAATTGACAACCACCCTATCAAAAACACGGAAGCCGATCCTTCGGGTTTTAACGTTCACAGTGACACTCATTATTGATGTGACACTTGTTCTCGCTGTGGTCATAGCGTGGTATACCGGAAGTTTCGTCGTATTTGTTGGGTTGGTAATCCTCCTTGTGGGTGTATTCGGAATATCTTATAGATGGGGAATAGGAAATCTCCGCAAGTTGTTGGTTGCACAGCAATTTTTTTAGTTAGGAAGGAATATGTTGATAGAATATGAAGGCATAACGCCGAACGTGCATTCCTCTGTTTTCGTCGCTCCAGGGGCGATGATTATAGGCGATGTAACAATTGGAGAAGAATCGAGCATCTGGTTTAACAGCGTGCTCCGTGGGGATTTAGAACCGATCCGAATCGGGTGTCGCACTAACGTTCAGGACGGTGCAGTGATACACATGGACAAGGAGATTCCGTGTCTCATCGGTGATGATGTTACGATCGGGCATGGCGCAATCCTCCATAGTTGCACGATTGGAGACGGTGCACTGATCGGCATGGGCGCGATTCTCCTGACGGGTTCGGTGATTGGCGAAAATGCCGTCATTGCAGCTGGGACGCTTGTCCGAGAAGGACAGGAAATCCCACCGGGTGCAGTGGCGATGGGAGTCCCAGCAAAGGTGCGCCGTGAGGCGACCGAGGCGGAACTGGAACGCGTCCGACGCGGCAAGGACGATTACGTTTTACGTGGTAAACTGATGCGAAATTCTTAAACGATTCAATATGAACTACTTTTGAGTCTTTACGGAACTTTTCATAACCTAAAGTAAGTTCTTTACTAATTTTGGATCGTTGCCGACAACGGAGGCAACGCCCAGGAGCAATCGTTAAAAAAGTAACTTTTCATAACCTAAAGTAGGTTTTTTATTCATTTTAGAGCGTTGCCAACAACGGCGGCAACGCCCAGGAGCAATCGTTAAAAAAATGGCAAAACGAACGTGTTTAATGATAGGTGGCAGTGGTATGGCGGGTGGCTGGATCAACAATTTCACGAGCAATTTCAGCGACCGGATCGAAATCGTTGGTTTAGCGGATGTGAGTACAGATGTGCTCACGGCACAGGGTGAGGCATTAGGACTCGGCACTTCGCAACTCTTCACAGACTTTAACGAGGCGTGTGCAGAAGTCAAAGCTGACTTCTGTGGTATTGCGGTTCCACCGCAATTTCACAGTCCTGCTGCAATTGCTGCTATGGAAAACGGGATGCCGGTTATCTGTGAAAAACCGATTGCGGACACCTTAGACGCAGCAAAAGCGATGGTGCACACCGCCCAAAAAACAGGACTCCCGTGTGCGATTATCCAAAACTATCGGTATGCAGACAATAAACAGGAGTTGATTCGTATCCGCGATGAGGGTAGATTGGGACGGCTGCAACACATTGTCGGGAGATATGCGTGCGATTATCGGCGTTATCTTTCGTGGGGCAAAGCGTGGCGACACGACATGGATTTCGGGCTTCTTTTTGAAGGTTCCGTCCATCATCTTGACATGCTTCGGTTCCTCTCCGGTGGCGATTGTGAAACCTTAATCGGATTCGGATGGAATCCGGAATGGTCGAGTTTCCAGCATTACTCCAGCGGTTTCTATGTGATGCGGATGGATAACGGCGTCCATACCTCTTATGAAGGCAACAGTTCATCGGCGGGTATCGTCAATTGTTGGAACCATGAACACTATCGCGCTGAGTTTGAGGAGGGTGCTGTGGAAATCGCAGGCGGCAACCAGATGACGATCCATCGTGTGGGTGGAGAGACCGAAGTCTATGAGGCACCCGCAATTCCCTACCAAGCACATCAGCATCTCTTTGATGAGTTCCTGAACTGGCTCGATGGTGGCGAACCTTCTGATACACGGATTGAAGACAATATCAAAAGTTTCGTGCTTGTCATCGCCGCAATGGAAACAACGCTTGATGGACAACCCAAGCAGATCGCTGATTACCTGAGCGACTTAGAGATTTAGCGGTTGTGTATTTGTAGGGACTTAGGTGCTGGCTGTGTTCAATCCAAACCCTGAAATACCACGGGTCCTTGAAGATATTCCTGAATCCGAGCAACGCGCCCTGCTTGAAAAGGCTGCAACATGGATTGTCCGGCGCGGTCTTACCGCGCCCGCCATTCTCTTTTTAGAGACGGGTAAGCCGCTGAACTTTTTGGGGAGTCAACTCTTAATTGGGTTGAGTCCCTTCGTTCAGGCGATCTTCAAGGGCGACGAGTACCATAAATTTGCACTGATTCTGGAAAAAGATGCAAATGTTGAGCTACTGATTGAACTGATCGAAGGACATTCATAAGGAAAAATAGGAGAAAAAATGGCAGTCGAGTTGAGAATGCTTCAGATGGATCAGACGATGACCAAAGGGAAAATCGGGAAATGGCTGGTGAAAGAGGGCGATACCGTCACACAAGGACAACCGCTGTTAGAGATCGAAACCGACAAGGTCGTCCATGAGCAGGAATCCCCCACAGATGGCGTTATCGCGCAATTGTTTGCTGAAGAGGGTGCCAATGTCCCCGTCAACGCTCTATTAGCGATTATCGGCGCACCCGGAGAAGAAGTGGCACGCGTTGAAGCGGACACGGGGACAGCCGAAGTGGACACCGCACCGGAACCGCAAGCAGCAGTGCAACCCGCACAACCCAAGGCAACACCACCTGCTACGACCGTCGCACCAAAAGCCTCACCAGCGGCACGCCAACTCGCCGAAAAACTCGCGATTGACTTGACCGAAGTCAAAGCCTCTGGACCCGGCGGACGCATCCTTGAAAGCGATGTCCAGCGATATATTGACCTGAGAGGACCCGCACCCATCGAAGAAACCACCCGACTGAAGGCATCACCGCTTGCCCGACGATTGGCGAAGGAACACGGGGTCGATCTGGTTTCAATCGTCGGTTCCGGACCCGATGGCAGAATCGTCCGTGACGATGTGTTGCAAGCGAGCGCAGCCGCCGCTGAAACCCCCGTTATAGAGGCACCCGCTCCCCAACAGGCGACAGAGGTTATTCCTATGGATGGCATCCGTGAAATTATCGCAGAACGGATGACCATGAGCCTTCAGACCAACGCCAGCGTCACACTCCACACAGAGGTTGACGCAACGGCTTTCGTCGAACTCCGTGGAATGCTCAACGATAAGCTACAGGCGAGAGAGGTAAATCTCACCTACACCGATCTGCTCGTTAAAGTCGTCGCAAACGCTTTGGGGGAACATCTGCGACTCAACGCAACACTCACGGATGAAGGCATTCACCTATTAACCGAAATTAACATCGGTGTGGCAGTCGCATTGGAAGACGGGTTGGTAGTCCCTGTCGTCAGAAATGCCGACAAGGAACGGTTATCGGAGATATCCGATCAGGTGAGAGGTTTCGCCGAACGGGCACGCAGTAATCAACTGACCCCCGGTGAACTTCAGGGTGGGACCTTTACTATCACAAACTTGGGAAACTTTGGGATTGATGCGTTCACACCTATCATCAATCCACCGGAGAGTGCCATTCTCGGGGTGGGACGGATTCTGAAGAAACCTGTTGTTCACGACGATGAAATTGTTGTTCGGAGCATGCTAACGCTGAGTTTAACGTTCGATCACCGTGTGGTAGACGGTGCCCCTGCAGCGCAGTTCCTACAAACAGTCTCCAGTTATATTCAAGACCCGTATCTGTTGTTGGTATAAGAGTTACCAGTATTCTGTCTGTAGAGATTCTACTTGATCAAAATGTGAGTCTCGTGTGACAAGAATCAAGTCATGTTGTAAAGCAATTGCTGCGATCCAGAGATCGTTGTTTGGGATAGGGCGGCCTTTTCTTCGCAGCCGCTCTTTAATGATTCCGTACCATTGTGCCGTTTCCAAATCACAAGGAAGAAAAATGTGATTTTCTACGAATGTGTTGATTTTATGAAGGTTCTCTCTAATTTTATCGGATTTTTGGGCACCGTAATAAAGTTCACCCACTGACGGGGACGCTAAGAACAAGTTATTACTACTCTGTATTTTTTCTTCGATTGCTGGGTCCCCAGTGAACATCCCGATAATAATGTTGGTGTCCAAAAGATAGTTACCATTCTGACTCATCGATCTGTCCGCAATCCTCCTCAATCGCTTTCTTTATCTGCTCAAGGTCCTCGGGTGGGAACAAACCGGCAAATTTAAGCAGTTCCTTGCCTGAGATGCCTCTTATCGGTTCTCCTAAAAAGGATAGAACAGAATTTAAAATCTGTTTCTGCTGCCCAGGTGTGAGTTTGTCTAACCGATCCACAATCTCTTGGATAGTCGTCGAATGTTCCATCGTGTTGCCTCCTTTTTGATTAGCGGATGTGGTTTCTGTGCCTACCAATCTCTTGAAAGAATTTTATCATAGGTCGTATGAGAAAATCAATGCTTTTTGGTATACTGTCCTTGTGATAACGATGCCATTCCGTCAATTGTAGCAAAAATCAATAGAAAAGCCGAACTGAGAACAGCGAGGTCTGCGAACCGTATCTCTCGTTCACGAAGGCGTAATCTACACTAATATTACCGCGCTGACAGCCGAATCCAGCGGTGGGTCCATCGCCGAAACGCCATCCCAACCGCAGCGCGAATTCACCGTATCTTATATCATTTCGGTACTCACATCCGATAAGCGGGACACCGTTGGCGATCTCAAAAGCCGCTAACACAGCCTCCAGGTGTCTGTAGGGTGCCCCTGAGCCGAAATTGACGCTTACCGCAGCACCGATACGCCATTCACGGAGCAGCGACTCGCTGTAGGTGGTTTTGGAGGTCGTCTCTTCAAGTCGACGATACGACACGTTCGAGAATAGGTTCGGGAGGACGATACCGATTCTAACCATTTCCCTCATAAAATCATACTGGATACCGAGATCGGTGCCCCATCCTGTGCCGCGCCCTAACGGCATCTGATCCAAATTGACCGAAGTGCTAAAATACTTCGCATTCATACCGATATGCAGTCTCTTCCATATACGGATTGCAGCGGACAACAGCACAATCCGTTCTTGAGAGATACCTTCTGTATCGCTTGAGTTTAGGAGTGCTGCGCCGAGGGTGTGTCCCCTCCGAATCGGGTGTGCCACGCCGATAAAACTGTAACCCAATACACCGTGCAGATCGAGGTAGCTGACACCGATTTCGGGAGTCCGTAATCGTGCCAACCCGGCTGGGTTCCATATCAGCGCACTGGTATCCTGCGTCGCTGCCGAGTAGGCACTTCCCATCCCCGCGGGTCCCGCCATGAGTTCGATATTCTCGAACGCCGCGTGAACCGATCCATTCAGCAGCAAAATTAGCATTAACAGCAGACATCGGAAGCGTTTAATAGTGGAATGGAGAACGTAATTCGTGTTTTTCGTCCGTCTGTCTCCTTAAGTCTTGATAGCAGACTATGGTCAATCCTAAAAATAGATAGCCCGGATTCCCCCCTGATAAGGGGGGTTAGGGGGGTTAGGGGGTTGGGTCCTGGTTAAAGGAGTCTAAGTAATTCTAAAATCTACCATAAACACAGCCTATTTTACCGAAAGGATGTGCCTTTGTCAATCATCAGTAGGAGTATCGTAGGGTGGGTTGAACGGATGCCACCACAACGCTGAAAACGAATCGAAAAACGAAGTCTCCTCCCTCTAACTTATATCAAACAGACCCCGAGTGAAACCCAACACTTTTTTCAGAGTTGATGTGAAATATATATCGGAGAGATCTTGCGAAAAGTTGCGCGAATCGCAGAAAGTTAGATAAGGATGTTATTATAGTGTTATTTTTTAACTGAAAAATATCCTAATATAACTTAAGGATAAACCTTTATAATCATTGACTTTATCGCAACTTTTAACTTGATTAAAACGCAGATGTGTGATATTATATATTACGAACTTCTGTAACTTCTGTGATAATACGACGTCACTGAACACTTTATCTCAGGTATACTTTTACCCGTGAGGGTGTTAGAGACGCATCGATTGCATTGAAACGAAAGTGATGAAAAATCACGCGTCCCAGCAATGAACGTCAGGTAACCCACATGCGAACCGCAGCGATTCCCTTCCATCTTGATACAGTCCAGAGTCCGGTGGCGCAA
>JAJEIP010000067.1 GCA_022827885.1 Candidatus Poribacteria bacterium | reverse complement strand
AGACACAATTCCCCCCTGATAAGGGGGGTTAGGGGGGTTAAGTCCTCATCTCTAATGTCTAAGTAATTCTAAAATCTACCATAGTTACAGAAGTATCTGATTTAACCAAATCGTCGCTTAACTGACACTACGGATAATTATAGACGTTGTCGGATCGGATCGGGGTCTCGACATCTTCAAACCCAACATCTGGTTCGGTGGATGCCTCACGATTCGCATTAAATTCGCGTAAGATACAACTGACTATCTCTTCAGTATAGGCTTGGGCATCAACACGTTGTTGATTTGCTTCCCATGCCATCCGTGCTGCTGCTTCAAAATACTCTGCGTGTTTGTAAGCATCAAGGAGATCTTTGCCTCGCGAAAACGTTCCGTGTCCCACCCAATAAAGAATATGCCGTTCAGCGTTCCCGCCGTTCTGGAAAAGTCGCAGACTCTCATAAGATAATTCTGGGATGCCCGGGGCCTTCTCTTCCACAAACCCGATACCACTGGATTCATCGTATATAATAGGCGTTTCCGGTTCGTATCCTCTGAGGAAGTTATAAAACCTATCAGGGGCACCATGTTCTGTCCGCGAAATAAGATTCAAAAACTTCGGTTGCAAGTGCACAAGTGCGTTAAACCCCTGCCTTTCTAACTGCTCGAAAATAAGAAGATAATGGAACATTTCACTCGTGGGTGCTGGGGGCGCGATACCCTCTGGATTCAGTGCTAAGGTCGCCTGGTCCGGTGTACCGAAGCGCATGCGATAGTGTACACCATCGGGTTCAACTTCAATCAGCGTTAAATTGAGGGCAGGATGTTCGATACCGATCATGTCCAAACGAGAACCCGACTTTGTCAGCAGGACGTGTCGTCCAGCCAAACCTTTAACAACAATCTGCGGCGGTAATTGGTAGCGCGGTGATGCATTGTAAGGGATGAGGCATACATCCTCAACTGTTTCAGTTAAAACTGCACCCATGTTGCCAGCAGTCGCCCACAAATATTGGTGGGTGTGCGCATGCGCACCCACCCAGCCCATCTGTCCTATCAGCGTTCCACATTCACCATCTGGTGAAATCGGACGCAGGTCGGGATGATATCCCCGTTCTCGCCAGCGTGCGTAGCGATAACTTTGTGGCGGTGGTCCCGTTAAAGCATTCGTCAGATACGGATTGGTTAATGTTGAATCCATTTTTTAAATTATACCTTGCGGATTTTTTAATTTTTCCTTTTCACCAAAACGACTTACATATCCTTTAACTATACCATGTCTAAAACGAAATAGCAAATTTTTAGTGGACGAATTCATCCGCGTTACGGTTGTTTTTTGACACCTTCATTTTTCTGTGGTATAATACTAAAATTAAAATTGAAAGGAGTCGAGGGAGGCGTGCGGCGAAGGGTCTTTTCTTAATTAAAAAACGTAGCCTGCAACAATACGCAGAAATGCCCGCTGAATGCCATGCGCGCATTCAGCGTTGATTCGCAAAAACACGCAGGGTTTTTGATAGGGTATTTCCCCTAAATATACGGAAAGGAACATCTTTGACACAACCACCCTCACCGAACCGTAAGGTAAAATTAAAAGATGCGAACGGAAACAGATAGTATGGGGACACTTCACGTCCCAGATGACCGATATTGGGGGGCACAGACACAACGTGCACTCCAAAATTTTAAGATTGGTGAAGAACGCTTGCCGCGTGCTGCGATATGGGCACTCGGGACCATCAAGCAAGCCGTCGCACATGTCAACGCAGACCTCGGTTTGCTCGAAAACCGGATTGCTGAAGCCATCAGCGACGCAGCACAAGAAGTTATTGATGGAACGTTAGATGATCACTTCCCGCTCCGTATTTGGCAGACGGGTAGTGGCACCCAGACGAATATGAATGTCAATGAAGTCATCTCCAATCGGGCAATTGAGATGCTTGGCGGCGAGTTGGGAAGTAAAGACCCAATCCATCCCAACGACCATGTCAATAAGTCCCAATCCACAAACGATGTCTTCCCAACTGCCATTCATTTGTCAATGGTCCGGCAGATTCAAGAGCATCTTTTGCCGCGTCTGACACGGCTGCGATCGGCATTTGCAGAAAAGGCATCCGCTTATGCGGAGATTGTTAAGATCGGACGCACACATCTGATGGATGCGACACCGCTTACACTCGGACAAGAATTTAGTGCTTACACACAACAACTCACCGCTGCAGAACAACGTCTCAATGCCGCGCTGCCGCATCTCTCTGAACTTCCAATTGGTGGCACAGCTGTTGGGACGGGGTTGAATACACATCCCGACTATACGGAACGAGTTGTGGCGAAGTTATCAGAAACAACAGGTTATAAACTCAAACGCGCACCGAACGCATTTGAAGCACTCGCGTGTCGAGATGCCGTTGTGAGTGCAAGCGGTGCCTTGAAAACACTGGCGGTGGCTCTATTTAAAATTGCCAACGACATCCGATGGCTCGCTTCGGGACCTCGGTGTGGACTCGGTGAATTGCAGTTACCTGAGATGGAACCTGGAAGCTCGATTATGCCCGGAAAGGTGAATCCGACACAGTGTGAAGCCGTCACGATGGTGTGTGCACAGGTGATGGGAAATGATACGACTTTGGCATTCGCCGGGGCAAATGGGGCATTGCAATTGAATGTATTTATGCCTGTGATGGCACATAACGCTTTACAATCTATACAACTCCTCGGTGATGCGTGTGAGTCATTCCGCGAGAATTGTGTCGAGGACATTGTGCCGAATACTGAAACGATAGGGCGGCACCTCTCAGAATCACTGATGCTTGTAACAGCGTTGACCCCGCATATTGGATATGATCAAGCAGCAAAGGTTGCGCAATATGCGCATGAGCACGGAAGCACACTGCGCGAGGCGGCTATTGCCCTTGAGGCACTGACAGGTGAGGCGTTTGATGAACTTGTTTTGCCAGGGGATATGACGCGACCGAATTTGTAGAAGATTCATCAACAATTAGGGCGGATTTTTTTTAATCCGCCCTGACTGCTGATTGCTAATCATCTTCGCCTATTTCTGGTTCAATGGCGGAGACCTCTAAGTTTTGGAAACTGGAGAATCCACTGCCAGCGGGTATAAGTCTACCGAGAATAACGTTTTCCTTCAGCCCGAAGAGTTTATCGGTTTGTCCACTGACAGCGGCATCCGTTAGCACCTTCGTCGTCTGCTGGAAGGAGGCAGCGGAGATGAAGCTATCTGTACTCAAGGCTGCCTTACTTATGCTTTGGAGAATCGGTTCACCCGCGGCAGGCATGCCACCTGTTTCTTCAATCTCACTATTAACGCGTTCAAATTGCTTGCGTTGCACTTCATCGTTGGGATAGAAGTTTGTGTCGCCCGGCTCAGTGATCCGAATCTTCGTTAGCATCTGTCGAACGATTGCCTCAACGTGTTTATCGTTAATAGTCCCCTTGCCGTAGACTTTCTGGACTTCATCAACGAGATATGACCAGACCGCCTCTTCTCCCTCAACCGGTACACCTTCAATCGTCGTCCGCCCGATACTCAAAATGTCGTGTGGATTGAGATAGCCATCGGTAAGAGGTTCACCGGCATTCACCCAGTCGCCTTCAGCCACGCGTCGCTTCTCATCAGGTATCTGATAGAGACGACTTTGATATGTCCCGTGCTCAATGCGGTAGGCAGGAATCCCTGACTTCGTGCCAGCAGATTGGACGTAACCTTCAATTTCAGCGATTTCTGCGGCTTCACCACGTTTCGGACGGCGCGCTTCAAACAATTCGGTGACACGCGGAATCCCCGCAACAATGTCAAGGTTCGCTGTTCTCTCATGGAGTTCTGCCAGCGTTTCTCCCTTCCGAATGCTATCACCCTCTGTTAGAGAGAAGGAGTAACCCGTAGGAATGACATGCGGCACCCGATTTCCATCCGATATTTCTACTTCAATGCGCATCCGTAACGACAATTCATCGACCTCGAATCCGGGGGACCGTTTTACTGCCTCATTATACACTTCTTCGGACAACTCGTCGCCAACAGCGTATTGGAAATGCGGATGAGAGACTTCGGTGACAGTGTGAGTTATCTGTAAATTTGCCTTCTCAAGCGCACGGTATTCCTTCGCGGGCAGAATCGTCCCAACCTCAAGCGGTTCATCAACATCCCGCTTATCCTCAGTTACCTGATAAACCAGTTCAACATCAAACCCTTTGAATTGGCGATGATACGACTTATAGTCCTCTTCACTCAGTTCAGTCTCAACCTTCAATTCAGGGTGATCTTCCAATTCAGGGTGATGGACACTAACGACATGATATACTTTCTTGACTTTGTCTTGGACCGAAGCATCCGTCTTACGGAGTGCCTTATACTCGATATCCGTGAGACGTTGACCGACACTTAACGCTGTCGTTCCATCTTCGATGTGGGTCACTTCGTAGTGAGGTGAGACTTCAAAGCCTTTGTAGTGTCGGCGATTCGCGGATGACTCCTTTTGGGTCAAAAGACCATCAACTTCTAATGGACAATCAGGATGATTAACCGATGTAACACGGTACATGCGTTCCGCGGCAAAGCCGCCCGCGGTGCGCTTACTTTCCGAAGTCGTGAACCCCGGATAGCGTTCATCGAGCTGTTTTTTTTCACTATCGCTAATCAGATCGCCCGGCTTGAGCGGACAGTCAGGATGATAAATATGAGTGATGCGGTGGCGCAGCCTTTGAGCATCGAAACCCGTAAACCGTTTGTGTGCCCGGGTTAAGGCTGTTTCGCTTAATTCTTCCTCTTTTGTAAGCGGACATTCGGGATGATACACAGCCGTCACATAGTGCCGTTCAACGTCCTGTTTTTCAACTTTAAATGCGCGCTCAAGGTGTTGATACGCTGTGCGAGCATCCTCGTACTCACGGGACGTTAACGTCTGATCGACTGTAAAATCACCAACCTCTTTATGGACAACGTAAACCGGTTTCGCCTCAACCTCAAATGGGTTCAGCAACGGAGCGATTGCCTCTGGCGCAACTTCGTCTCCTACCTTAAATCCGAAATCTTTGCTGGTCCCCTTATCTATCTCGGTTATACAATACACACGATTAAAGCTTGCATCTCGTCCAGAGGCATTCGCAGTATCAGAACTATCAGAGGCACCATTCGTGCGCTCAGAAGACGCAGTACCTGAAGTGGCTGTAAGGCTTTCAATAGCAATACGCTCGCCTGTTTCGGCATCCAAGTAATGCCATTCTCCACTCACTCCCTGCCTGACCTCTGCTTTCAATTGATCTATCTCTGTTTCAGTGAGTTGGGTGCCGACACTCAATGAAAGCTTAGGATGTTGCACGCGTGTCACTCGGAATTTTGGGGTCACAAATCGTTGGAAGCCATATTCCATCTGTGCTTTGACGTATTCCGCATGAGACAGCCGCTCCCCTGCCCTCAAATCACAATCGCTATCCAAAACCTCCGTGACTTCGTACTGCCACGTTTTTGTATCAAAGCCTTTATAGCGTTCCGTGTTTTCCGTGTACTGCTTCTCGCTCAGCAGTTCACCTTCACGCAATTGACAATGCGGATGATTAACCTTCTGGACCTTATATGCTGGACCGTCAAGGTTGCCTCTGTTTTCAGTAGCGATCCAGAGTTCACCCTCCTTTTCGACCGTCCGACCGGGTTCAAAATCTCGGAAATACACGGTTCCGCTGGCTTTGGACAAAATTCTGCGCTGCCGCGCTTCTGAAACATCTTCAACAGCACCACCCGTGTGGAACGTCCGCATCGTAAGCTGCGTCCCCGGTTCACCGATAGACTGCGCAGCGATGATGCCGACCGCTTCACCAACGTTGACGAGATCATTCGTCGTTAAATCGTTACCGTAGCATTTTGCACAGATACCATCGTCGGTTTGGCACGTGAGCACAGAGCGCACTTTTACTACGCTTATGCCAAGGGCATCAATCTGTTCTGCCATCTGCGCGGATATGACGGTCCCCGCCGGAACAAGTAACGCGCCGTCCTCTGGGTGGAAAATGTCTTCTGCTGCGGTCCGTCCGCTAATTTTGAAAGCAAGGTCGCCGCCCTCTGTCGCAAATTTTTGAATGCTGTTGAGGGTACCACAGTCTTCAGTGGTGACACGGACATCTTGCGCCACATCTACGAGTTTTCGAGTCAGATAACCCGATGCGGCGGTTTTCATCGCCGTATCCACCAGACCTTTACGGGATCCATAGGTAGAGTTAAAGTAGTCAAGCACATCCAGACCATCACGATAGGAGGTGGTGATCGGCGGGATGAGAATTTCACCGCTCTGCTTCGCTTTCAATCCGATAACGGCACTGATTTGCATAAATGGATTCTTCCGTGCGCGTGCGCCACTATCTGCCATGATATGTACCGGACTGAAACCCTCTACTGTTTTGTCGCGCACCTCTGCCCCATCGGAATCGATGTATGGGTGAATTTTTCGAGGATCGCCGCGCTCAACGAGAGATGTCTCTAACCGAGGCAAATCATCGAACATCTCATCCTCAACTTTTTTCAGGGCATCCAACCAGATGCGAATCTGCTCGTTTTCATGTTCTTCGCGCTCGGTCGCTGTGACGTTGCTAAGGAGTTCGTCAATATCTCCCTGTGCTTTGCTCACCAAAGCATCGCGATTGTCGGGGATAATGTAATCCGAAATGCTCGGCGAAATACCGCTCAGCGTGGCATACTCAAACGCGAGTTTCTGGACTTTCTCAAGCACTTCAGTCGTGACACGTGTGCCCAGTTCGTTGAAACACCGATGAATCAAATCGGATAATTCCCTGCCTCCAGCTTCGGCATTGAAGAACGGAAGTCGCTGCTGGGAGTTTTCATCTTCCCACTCTAAACCCGATGGCAGGACCTCGTTAAAGATAACTCTGCCGACTGTTGTGAGAATGGGTTCAGTGGTTTTCCGGTCATCTCCATTAGATGCACAGAAGAGTTGGATACTGTCATGCAGTTTCAGTTGACCTGCTGCATGCGCGGTAAGGACTTCTTCTGGGTGTGCGTAACGACGATGGAACCACGCCTTTTCACGGAGTGCCTCAAAAGTCGCAGGATCCCGTGTTGTATAGACATCATGCAGAAGTGCCGCATCCGCCGCGTGCTCTGGCAACGTCTTGGTCAGAAAACTGGGCCCAAGCACCATGTCAAGCTCCGGAACAGCAACAGGATCACCGTGTGACGGCTTGAGAATGTTATGACTGCTGAGCATGAGGAGTTTTGCTTCGGCTTGTGCTTCTACGGTCAGGGGCACGTGGACTGCCATCTGGTCACCGTCAAAGTCAGCGTTAAACGCTTTACAGACAAGTGGCGGAATCCTGATGGACTTGCCCTCTACCAAAACCGGCAAAAATGCCTGAATACCGAGTCGGTGCAAAGTTGGCGGGCGGTTGAGTAAAACCGGATGATCCGCAATGACTTCTTCTACAACTTCCCATACAGGAGAATCGGAATCAACGTGTTCAGCAATATGCTTCGCACGCTTAATTGTCTGTGTATACCCATACGCTTGGAGTCGCTCAATAATGAACGGCTTAAACAATTCGACAGCCATGCGTTTCGGGATTCCACACTGATGCAACCCCAATTCAGGTCCAACAACGATGACGCTACGTCCAGAGTAGTCAACCCGCTTACCAAGCAGATTCTGACGGAACCTTCCAATCTTACCCTTAAGAACGTCAGCCAGGGATTTGAGCGGACGGTTCCCCGGACCCGTGACACGCCTACCGTGCCGTCCGTTGTCGAAGAATGCGTCGACCGCTTCCTGTAACATCCGTTTCTCGTTACGGAGGATGACTTCTGGAGATCGGAGTTGTATCAATTTACGTAATCGGTTGTTCCGATTAATAACACGGCGATACAGATCGTTCAGGTCGCTGGTAGCAAAGCGGCCACCTTCAAGAGGGACAAGCGGACGTAAATCTGGCGGGATGACAGGAATAACATCCAAAATCATCCATTCCGGTCGCTGCCCGATTTCTGCAAAATCAGCCATCTGTTTCAGCTGCTTCGCGATCTTGAGCTTCTTCTGATGACTCGTTGTTTCGTTCAATTCTGTCGTTAATTTTTCTATCTCCGCCTCGAGGTCGATATCACTCAGTAATTCGCGAATAACTTCTGCACCAGTGCCAGCCCGGAATCCGCCCCAGTACTTATTGCTGTGGTCTATGTACTCGATCTCGGTTAAGACCTGTCCACGTTCAAGCGGACACTCGGGGTCAGTCACTTCAACGACGATAAACCCCTCAAAATAGAGCACGCGCTCAACGTCACGTGAAGAGAGTTCACAAAAAGTGCCGATACGAGAAGGAATTCCTTTGAAGTACCATATATGAGATACAGGGGCAGCAAGTTGGATATATCCGAGTCGATCTCTGCGAACGCGTTGTTGTGTGATTTCAACACCACAACCGTCACATATCATCCCCTTATGTTTAATCCGTTTATACTTACCACAGTTACATTCCCAGTCCTTTTGGGGTCCAAAGATAGCCTCACAGAAGAGACCGTCCGGTTCAGGACGGAAGGAGCGGTAGTTAATAGTCTCTGCCTTCTTGACCTCGCCGCAACTACATGTCCCTTTCTCGGGACAGATAAAAGGTTCATCCGCCCCTTGGGTGGGATTCCGACGTTTGCAACTGGTCTGCTTCGATTCATCTTTAATCTGATCAGGCGAGGCTATCTTTATGGAGATACTGTCAAATGCCGTGTTCATTTTTCCTCCTCTTTATCCAGGGATACATGGAGTCCAAGGGTTTGGAGCTCGCGGACCAAGACTTTGAAAGATTCCGGTGTACCGGGCGGTTCAGGGTTTAACCCTTTCACAACCGACTCGTAAATCTCTCTTCTACCCAGAACGTCATCTGATTTGAGTGTGAGCATTTCTTGCAGTGTATGGGCTGCACCATACGCCTCCAATGCCCAAACCTCCATCTCACCGAGCCGTTGACCCCCGTGTTGCGCCTTGCCACCTAACGGTTGCTGTGTAACAAGAGAGTAAGGTCCCGTTGAACGAGCGTGCATTTTATCCGCAACAAGGTGGTTCAACTTGAGGAAATAGACGTAGCCGACCGTTACTTCCTGTGCAAATGGCTCACCCGTTCTACCATCAAAGAGAATGCTTTTACCCGTCTTTTTACTGCGTTCGGGAAGCGTGGTCTTACCAAGTTCTTTAAAGATTTCTTCCTCTGTCGCACCATCAAATACAGGCGATTTCACTCGGATACCGAGTTCATGGCACGCCCATCCGAGATGAATTTCCAAAATTTGACCGACATTCATTCGAGAGGGGACCCCTAACGGGTTTAATACCAATTCAACCGGTGTCCCATCTGGAAGATAGGGCATATCCTCAGCAGGCAAAATTTTGGCAACAACACCTTTGTTGCCGTAACGACCCGCCATCTTATCGCCGACGGAGATCGGGCGCTTACTCGCTACATAAACTTTGACGCGTTTGATGACACCTGGTTTCAGTTCATCACCCATTTCTAACTGCTGAAGGGCACGTTCTTTTTCTTCAGTATAAGTCGTTATCCTGCCTTGCGCCATCTCTTCAACACGTTGAATATGTTCTCTGGCTTCGGCATCGGTTACATGGATGTCTGAGAACGTCAAACTATATGATTTACGAGCTTGTTGGTAATCGTCATCAGAAACATATTCTCCAACGGGCAGTGTACACGCTCGGTCAAAAACCGCGGTAATGTGCCAGACCTTGTCGGTTTTCAAATCCTTGGTCGTCCGATTGAGGGATGCCAGTTCATCTGTGGTCAAACGCTGTCCGGCTACTATAGGACGCGCAGGAAAATCCCTGGATACTCGTAGATAGTCGGCGTCGGCCAACTCTTGACCTTCAGTCAATGGACACTCGGGGTTGAAAACTTCCTTAATTTGCCAAAATAAATCCGCTTGTAAACCCGGGTAAGCCTGGCTGAAGTTCGCCCATTCTTCCTCATTCAGTCGCTGCGTTTCAACGACAGGGCATCCTGTTGCTTCAATCTGTTCGGTAACGCCAGTCTCAAATTCAGAACGCGCGCACGGTTGCAACACAGTTTGATCAGCAACTTGTGCTTCTGCGTCTTCTGTCGGAGCCGAGTCGCTGGTCAAATCCACGAGTTCATAGAAATCATAATTATCCGGTTCTGACGCACCTTTGGGCACCAATACACCGAATCGCGTGCCCGCCGCAGTAAGCATTTCCTGCAGCTGTTCGAGATTATACCCGTCTGTAGGAGGGGTTTTCAACCCCGATTCCTCACAGACAGCAATAGCAATTACACTGTTATCGTAACCCTGCAGCACAACAGCAGCATCTTCTAAATGTCCATCTATAGGTTCCGTTTCCTGAAAGAATGGCTCTGTACTGCCCAAAGTCGATTGGCACACCTCACTGAGGTACGCTTGCACGGTTGAAGAATTTGAAGGGTGGACCACAATAGTAGGAATCGGTTCAGGGATGTCTGTTACCCTATAACCTGCTTCAGCGATAAAAGCTTCAGAGTTTGTGTCTTCAGTTACCAGATGATACGCATCTGCAGTGAAACCGGAAGTATAGGCATCCAAAACCTCAGCTGTCAGTGTATCACCAGCATTCGCAAAGGGTTCAGCTGTAGAAGGGGTTTTTAACCCCGATTCCTCTTTTGTGTAAAGTGGATTAGCGAGTTCGCATCCTATGAGTGTTTTGCGAATCTCTTCGATTTTTCGGCGACGGATGGAAGCGATCTGCTCACGCGAGGCCTCTTCAATCTCCTTGCGTTTCGACTCATATCGCAAATTATCAGCCATGGATAAGCCTGAGTCGCCTTGGGACCAACCACCACGCCGGGAGGCGGTATCCGGTTTACGAGAGAATACTTTTACGTCAATGACGACACCTTCAACGCCGGGACGCACATAAGTCGAGGCATCCCTTACTTCTTTGACTTTTTCGCCAAAGATCGCGCGTAGGAGTTTCTCTTCTGGACCCGATTCGCTTTCACCTTTGGGGGTAATTTTTCCGACAAGGATGCTGCCAGCACCCACAACGCTTCCAACGCGAATAATCCCCTCTTCATCAAGTTGTGTGAGACGCTGGTCGCTAACGTTCGGAATATCGCGGGTGATCTCCTCTGGACCTACTTTCGTTTCACGTGCCTCCACTTCGAATTCCTCAATGTGGATAGAGGTGAAGGTATCCTCTTTGATGAGCGTTTCGCTTATCAGGATAGAGTCCTCATAATTGTGTCCACCCCACGGCATATAGGCACATAGCACATTCCGCCCAAGAGCGAGTTCACCACTTTCTGTAGAGGTGCCATCCACAATAACCTGATCGACTTCAACTGTGTCGCCCACTGCAACGATAGGCCGTTGGTGGATACAGGTGCCGCTATTACTGCGTTTGAAGGTCTGGAGTTTGTAAACATCGTAGCCCATTTCGCTGAATGTATTCTCACCCTTATCATGGTGAAGGGTTTCACCCGTGTATATGAGAATCTCATCGGCAGAAACACTCGTGACGGTCCCGGCTCGCTTCGCGGTAATGAGTGCCCCTGAATAGAGTGCAGCTGGGGCTTCCATCCCCGTTCCCACGAGTGGGGCTTCTGGACGGACAAGCGGTACAGCCTGACGTTGGTGGTTAGCACCCATCAAGGCACGGTTTGCGTCCTCGTGTTCTAGGAACGGAACCAGCGCGGCGGAAATTCCAACGATTTGCTGCGGGGAAACCCCGATATAATCCACCTTTTCCATGGGAAGCGACAGGACATCCTCACCACTGCGTACAGGCAGCGTATACTCTGCAGGAGGGGTTTGTAACCCCGATTCCTTACCATTTCCGGTCTGTTCAGCATCCGTTAGAGGAGGCTTCGCAGCAATATACGCAGTATCCTCGCTATCTGCTGTGAGATATTCTACCCGACCTACCTTTGAACCATCCTCAACCTTATGATAAGGCGTTTCTATAAAACCGTAGGGGTTTATCCGTCCATAGCACGCTAAAGAAACGATAAGACCAATGGACGGACCTTCAGGTGTTTCCAAGGGACAAACGCGTCCATAGTGTGTTGGATGCACATCCCGAACAGCTGCCGTTGCCCTATCTCGGTGAAGTCCACCGGGACCAATTGCTGAGATACGGCGTTTATGCGTCAGTTCATCCAGCGGATTAATCTGCTGCATAAACTGTGACAACTGGTTCGAGCCAAAGAATTCTCGAAGTGCCATCATCAGCGGTTTCGGATTTATGAGAGAAGACGGGACGACTTTCGCAATATCGTTGTTGGTACTCAAGCGTTCGCGGGTGGTTCTGCGAATCTGGAATAAACCCATCCGAAACTGGTTTTCGAGGAGCTCACCGATAACACGCACGCGACGATTACCCAGATGATCCAGATCGTCTTTCGGTTTAATCCCATTATGGACATCAAGCAGGTAAGCTATAGTCGCAGCAATATCTTCGCGACGTTGCGTTCGGAGCGTCTCTTCGGGGGCATTTCCATAAGTCGGCACATAATCAATTTTCGCATCCGGTTTCCAGCCAGGCACATCATCCGGGCACAAACCGAAATATTGACAGGTTTCGTTGAATTTTCGATTCAGTTTGTATCGTCCAACGACCCCTAAATCGTATCGGTGCGCGTCAAAGAGCAACCATGAAAGGTGTTTACGAGCGTTCTCTATACCAGCGGGATCTCCAGGTCTCAGCGTGCGGAAAATCTCAATCAGTGCGGCATCTTGTAAAGTATACGGCTCCTCATAGTCCGCTTGTCGGTCGCGTTCCAACGTATTCCGTAAGAATCGAATGTGCTGGCAATCTTCCTCATCCAGTATTGTGAGTGCCTCAACACCAGCCTCGCTGAGGCGTTCCAATTCTGTTTCGGTGAGCAGCGTATTCGCTGTCAGGAGCACTTCGCCAGTTTCTTGATTGATAACGTCTTCAGCGCAGACTCTACCGACCCATTCCTGATTATCTGGAGACACAAGCTGTTCGGCTGTGAACGCTTCGCTTCCGTGGCGGGCACGCGCCTCTTCGTATTCCGAATTCGTTAACACTTGTCCGGTAACGATCTCACACCCGCTATTGTGGGTGTCAATCACACGCCGAAGAAGTTCAGTTTCAAAGCCTTTCCATTTTCTACGAAGGTTCGTCCGCTCCTTATATGTCAGTTCTTGTTCGACCTCCAGTGGGCAGTCTTCATCGGTTACCTCTGTAACGCGATAACACCTCTCTGCCTCAAGATCAGGATAGTCTTTGCTGGCTTGTCGAAAGTCCGCAGGATTCAACAAATCACCAGGGTTAACTTGCTTTGCAGGTCCTTCTACATGGGTAACCTGCCATCCAGCAAGCACAAGACGTTCCGTCTTTGCGTAAAGCTTCAGGATATCCGCGTCTGATTCCCAACCCAGGGCACGCAGCAGCACAGTAGCAGGCAGTTTTCTGCGTTTGTCAATGCGTACGTAAATCTGATCTTTAGTGTCTATCTCAAATTCGACCCATGCCCCTCGATAGGGAATAATTTGGGCAGTCGGGGTGCGCCGCCCGGTCGGTAATGCCTTTTCAAGAAAAATGACACCCGGCGAACGGTGCAATTGACTCACAATCACGCGTTCGCTACCGTTGACAATGAAACTGCCATTTTCGGTCATTAATGGAATTTCGCCGAGGTATACATCGGATTGTCGGATATCCACAACATGCGGTTCATCTGCATCCGAGTCATCCGCCCGTTGGACAAGCATAATACAGGCAGTCAGGGATACCTGATACGTTACACCACGAGCAACACATTCTTGAAGTGTATATTTCGGTTCACCAAGGGTGTAACTGGCAAAATCGAGACTGTGAACCTCCGAAAAGTCGCGGATGCCTTTCTTGTCTCCTGTGTGAAATACTTCCTTAAACACCGCTTGGAGACCAGTATCCGAACGTTCATCAGGTGGGACATCTCGTTGTAAGAAGGCATCATAGGCGAGTTTTTGGGTCTCTATGAGGTTCGGAAGTGGGGTAAGAACCTTCGTTTTGGCAAAAGAGATTCTCTCATTTTTAAGTCTGGGTTTTTTGTTCACTGAATGAAGTCTCCCTACTTACTTGGCGGTGGTTACGCGGTTTACAAATAGACTTTTGCAAAAACCTGCTTTCTCAACTGCTTTTTCCGTCTTAATATGGTAGCATAGCATAACAGAATATTATACATTATATTTGGCAGTATGTCAAGAAAAAATAAAAAAATCACATTTTTTCCCGATTTAATGCAATAATGTATGATAATTACCCGTAAAATCGCAATTTTTATACAATTTCAGGGTTATATGGTAAACCTGAAAGATAAACAGACATTTTACCCCTGACCCGGTAGGTGCGGTTTCTAACCGCACCGGTTTGGAGGATAACATGGGAGCCATCACGACACCACTGCCGGTTAAAGCAATCATCGGTGTGCTGACAGCCGACCCTAACCTCCTGCCCACGGTCTATACAGAGCTGACACATCGCTTTGGAGCCATTGATTACGTAAGTGAATTGATGCCTTTCACGAGCACAGTCTACTACGAGGCTGAAATGGGCCCAGACATCCAGCGACAATTTATAAGTTTTGAAAGACTTGTTGATGCCGGTACGCTCGCAGAAATGAAACTGTTCACAAATAGCGTTGAGCAAACTTTTGCCGTAAGACAGTCCGAAACAGACGCACGGCGTGTCAATTTGGACGCCGGTTACATCTGCTTAGCAAAACTGGTACTTGCGTCAACGAAAGACCATGCCCATCGTATCTACCTCAGCGACGGTATCTACGCCGAAATCACACTTCGCTTCTATCGCAAAACGTTCCAACCTTGGGAGTGGAGTTATCCGGACTACCGATTACCAACATACATCGCTATTTTTAACCACATTCGCAGCATCTATAGAAATCAATTAGAAAGTTAAAATCACGGTCTATCGTGTATCGTGCGTTTATGCCTCGTCAAGTAGGCGGCAGACACATTGCCGAGAGGCAATGCTTGACTTGTCTGCCAACACGATACAATTATTATAACACAAAAACTGACGAAAGTCAAATTATAAAGAGAGGGCGGTTTTTCTTCTCACTATGAATGAGGAGATTTCCAAATCGCGAATGTTGATGAAAAAATTTCTTGAAACGGTGCAAGGTATTGAAAACCCGTGCGACACAAGAGGGTTGATTTTTATCGTTCTCACAGGTGTATTTTGGGTATGTGCTATATCCAGCGTAAACGCTGAATTGACAGACGCAGATGCTCGCGCACGCGCCCGAGACATCGGTATCCAAATAGGAACCCTTCCAACCGGCACACACAATGCCATTACTGACGTAGAGGGTGTGAAAGTCGGACACGTTACACTAAACGAGGGCGATTCAATTCGGACGGGTGTTACCGCTGTCCTTCCAAGTGATGATATTTGGACGGCACGTCTATTCGGCGCGGCATACACGATTCACGGTAATGGTGAAGCAACCGGCATTGCTCGTATCGATCAAGCCGGATGGATTGAATCTCCCATTTTGCTGACAAATACACTCAGTGTCGGGGCGGTCCATGACGGGGTTGTGCGTTACATCGTGGAACGCTATCCAGACAACAATATTGTGCTACCCATTGTAGCGGAATGCTACGATGGGGGTTTGAACGACATCAGCGGACTCCACGTCACAGCACAGCATGCGATTGAAGCGATTGAGAACGCCACAGAGGGTCCCGTAACTGAAGGAAGCGTCGGAGGCGGTACTGGCATGCGATGCTATGGGTTTAAAGCCGGTATCGGCACAGCCTCCCGCGTCCTGCCTGAAGAACGCGGTGGATGGACAGTCGGGGTCCTTGTTAATTCCAACGGAGGACGTCGCTCGCAACTGCGAATTGATGGGGTTCCTGTCGGCAAAGACATCAGCGGATCTCCACCGAAACCGGGAAGAGATGGCTCGTTCATTATTGTTATCGCAACAGATGCCCCGTTGACACATCGCCAATTGAAACAGATAGCGATCCGGGCTACACATGGACTTGCTCGTACAGGCACGCCGAGTACGGACGGTAGCGGGGAATTCGTCATTGCATTTTCCACCGCGAACATTTTTCCAAATAGCACCGAAAACGGGACTTTTGAAATCCAAATGCTCGTCAATAGGCGTTTGAGTTTGCTCTTTCAAGCGGTTATTGAAGCCACTGAGGAGGCTATCATCAATTCCATGACAATGGCAACTACAACCACCGGACGCGAAGGCAGAACGATGTACGCGATTCCGTTGGTGGAGCTCCAAAAGGTGATGAAGGCACACGGACATTGAAGGCGCTAAGCCGAACCGACACGATTCAGGTCGGGCGCAAGAGATGACGGCACAACCTCATAGTGTGAAAATTCCAGTGTAAATGCGCCACGTCCCTGGGTCATTGAGCGAAGCCGCGTTGTGTACTGAAATGTTTCTGAGAGTGGAATGAAAGCATTGATGACATTTTGGGTCGATTGCGAGGGGCGTCCTGTGTCGGAGATATCTTGGGTTGTGCTCTCATTAATCTGTGCCCGACGGGAATTCAGATCACCAATGACTTTGCCGACATGTTCATCAGAAACAGTAATGTGCATCCGCATGATGGGTTCTAACAACAAAGGGTTGGCTTTTCTGGTCGCATTTTCAAACGCCAAGACTGCTGCTGCTTCAAACGCGACTTCCGAAGAATCCGTTGGATCGTAAGACCCACCTGTGAGGCTAATTTTTATGTCCTGCATCGGATATCCGATGCGCGGACCTGTTCCCGTAGCACCCTCCAACGCCTTCTCAATAAACGGGACGTACTGCCGCGGAATTTGCGTTTCGTCTGTGTTATCCTCAAATTTGAACCCTTCCCCGCGCGCTAACGGCTCAACCGTTAGCAGCACATCACCGTATATCCCTTCTTCATCTGTTTTGTGGATATGTGTCCCGCGCCCCTCCGCGAATGTACTGATAGTTTCGCGATACGCCACCTGCAGCTTGCTTACCCGAGCGTTAACGCCGAATTCGCGTATCATACGGTCTGTGAGAATCTCTAAGTGGAGTTCACCCATGCCAGAGATGATCCGTTGTCCGGTCTCTTTGTCGATGCCCACGGTGAAGGTTGGGTCCTCGTCCATCAATTTTTCGAGTGTTTCTTCCAAGGTGTCCGCGTCGCTGGCACGCTCAGGTTCAATGGCAATTGAGATAACCGGATCTGGAAAAGTGATGGATGCTAACAGAATAGGCTCTCTCGGATCCGTCAGAGTATCCCCGGTCTTGGTATCCTTAAGCCCGACGAGGGTAACAATGTCACCGGCATAAGCCGCATCACAGACTGCCTCCTTGTTAGCGTGCATCTGCAAGATACGGTTAATCCGTTCCCGTTTTTCGGAACGGACGTTATGGACGACCTCCCCACGTTTGAGCACACCTGAATAGATACGACAGTATACCAGTTTGTCTACCGTTGGATGGCTTGCCACTTTAAAGGCTAATGCTGAAAACGGAGCTTCGTCATTTGCTTTTCTAACTATGGACTTCTGTGCTGCTTTCCGCTGTGGGAGGGATTTGTAATCCCGATTCTTTTCGGAATGTACGAAATCTGGCACAGTGCCTTCGATAGGCGGAACGTCAAGAGGGGACGGCAGAAAATCAATTACGGCATCCAATAGCGGTTGAACGCCTTGATTCTTTAAAGAACTTCCACAGAGCACGGGGAAAAGGTTCCCTTGCAAGGTAGCTGCGCGGATAACCGTTAGTAACTCGGCGTGGGTTATCTCTTCACCCCCCAAGTATTTTTCAAGCAATGCTTCATCTTCGACAGCGACACTCTCGTAGAGGGCTTCCCGTGCTTGTGCCACTTCATCTTGAAATTCAGGGGGGATCTCTGTCTCTATGTATGTCTGTCCGAGATCCGTTGTGTCCCAACGCATTGCCTTCTGCGTCACGAGATCAATAACACCGGTGAAATCGGGACCTTCACCCATCGGCAATTGAAGAGGGACAGGGTTCGCGCCTAACTGTTCCTTCATCATTTCCAGAACGCGAGTGAAATTCGCACCAACCCGATCCATTTTATTAACGAAGACGATGCGTGGCACCTCGTAACGTTCGGCTTGACGCCAAACCGTTTCTGACTGCGGCTCAACGCCGCCAACAGCACAGAAAAGGGCAATCGCACCATCCAAAACTCGCAAGGAGCGTTCCACTTCCACTGTGAAATCGACATGTCCGGGGGTATCAATAAGGTGAATTGCGTGTTCTTGCCAGAAACAGGTCGTTGCGGCGGCAGTAATCGTCACACCGCGTTCTCGTTCCTGCACCATCCAATCCATCTCAGCAGTCCCGTCATCCACTGCACCGATCTTATGCTTTTTACCGGTGTAGAAAAGAATCCGTTCGGTTGTGGTTGTTTTGCCTGCATCAATGTGCGCTGCAATGCCAATATTGCGCACGTTTTCAATCGGATATTCGCGTGCCATTTTTTCCTTACAAATTTGGATCTATATGTTACTGTTCCATTGAAGGACAACGCCGAGTAAGTCGGGGTTCCACGCCATGAGGAGTTGATATGCTTTTGCTGCATCTTCTCCAGGGACGCGATGGCTAATCAATGGAATAACGTTGAAGCGTTTCTGCGCGATGAGCGATAACAGCAAACGGCTATCCGCTTCAAGCGTCCAGAAATTGGGTGAAGATTCTTGACGCGGTCGGATAGAATTGTGGGCACCCTGCAAGATGAGCCCTTTTTTATGCACATCGCGGTAGAAATTCACACTCGGTGTTTCTCCACGGGTACTCGCCAATAACACCACCCGCGCCCCCCATCCCGCAACGGCTAAAGCGGTGCTGATCGCATCGGGATGACCCGTCGCCTCAATAACAACTGCAGGTCCATCGCCTTGCGTCGCGTCGCCTAACTGGTCGGAGAAATCGGTATCTTCTGGATTGAAGGTATGGTCCGCGCCTATTCTTTTAGAGATTTCAAGACGACTATCGGTGAGATCTGCAGCGATAAGTGGCAACGCGCCACTCAGTTTCGAAAGCTGCAGCGCCGATAAACCGATAAGTCCCTGTCCCAAGACCAGGGTGGCTTCTCCCAATTCAATCCGCGCCTTGCGGATACCTTGCAGCGCAATCGCGCCGAGATTAAAGAAAACCGCCTCTTCGGCTGGCACATCCTCGGATGCTATCTTTAGCAAGCGGCTGGGTGCGGTCACAAAATGGCTGGTATGTCCTTGTGTTGAAGCGACGCGGTCCCCTATCTCACAATCAGTGACGGCTTTTCCCAACTCTATTATTCTGCCAATATTGCTGTAACCCGGACGCGCCGGATACCTGCCTTGTGCATTCGGAAGTCCCAATAGAAACGCGCGTTCTGTGCCGGGACTGATGAGTGTGCATTGCGTTGCAACAAGCACTTCATCATCGTCGACGGGCGGAAGCATAAACGTCTCAATGTCAACTTTGGCGCGATCGGGCCAAATAACCCGTTGTGCCTTCATTTTTAATCTCAACCTCTTAATATAATGACGGATAGTTGTTGCCGAGGAGTATACCACAAAAACAACTATCCGTCAAGCGTTAATCCATGAACACGCAATATAACGAGTCCACGCTGCTAATTATCTGTCTGATGTATCGTCTGATGTGGAAACTTTAATCGTAACGTACGCACCTCCCTGTCCATTTGGCGACTTGACATAGAGAAGTACCTGCTTTTTATTTTCGTTCGCGAGTTGTTCCACAAGACGGGAATAGGACGCAAGATCGCCAATCTCTGTCCACTCCATTTCTTGAATGAGCGATCCGGGAACGATACCTTTTTTCTCCGCGTTGCTCCCGCTTTCAACCTGTGTGACGACTACACCTTTCTCATCTGACGCGTAACCGTAACGCTCAGCAATCGCGGGGGTCAGATTCTGGACCTGAAGTCCGGCAAAGGCTTCTTTCTGTTCATCACGGTCTAATCGTGCCCCTCTGAGTTCTGGCCTCATATTTTCGGCTTCTTGTAACTGGGCGTTGAGTTTAGCGATAACCTCTTCAGTCCGTTTGCCCAGCTTGACGGTCAACCGTTTTTCTTCAGTACCGTCTCGGAGCACTATGACTTCAACGGATTTGCCGACCTCTGTTGCTGCGACAACATACATCAGATCATTAATATCTCGGATTGTTTCGCCATTAAATTCAACGATGACATCTGAACGTTGGATCCCACCTTGATCTGCAGGGCTCCCTTTGCTAACGCCACGCACGAAAGCACCGCGCGGTGTATCGAAGTTCAACTTTTCTGCCAAATCCTGATCGACATTTCTCATGCTGATGCCGAGCCAACCGCGCTCAACTTTGCCATGTTTAATGAGTTGCGGTAAGACCTGTTGTGCCATTTTACTCGGGACGGCGAAGCCGATACCGATATTTCCTGTGGACAGACCACCGGTGATAATCGCTGTATTAATGCCAACCAATTCGCCGCGAATGTTGATCAAGGCACCGCCACTGTTTCCTCGATTGATGGGGGCATCCGTCTGTATGAAATTACCGTATTTGATACCGCTGAACCATCCAGGCCGCCCCTTCGCACTCACGATGCCTCGCGTCACAGTTTGAGAAAAATTGAGGGGGGTTCCGATGGCAATCACCCATTCGCCAACTTCAAGCTGATCCGAATCACCAAATGGAAGTGTTGGAAGTCCCTCAGCGTCAATTTTGAGAACTGCCAAATCGGTCCCGCTAACTTCGGTCCCGGCGGCATCGCGGCCAACTAATTCCGCTGAATACTCTTTGCCATTTGATAAGGTGACTCTGATTTCATCGCTCCGTTCAATGACGTGGTTGTTGGTAAGTATATAGCCATCGTCACTGACAATCACCCCAGAGCCAACACCCCTAACGGGGACCGGATTCGGGAATATACGTTGGCGGGGTGCTTGTTGATCGGGCTGTTCTTGTTCTCGAAAAAAGCGTCTGAAGAATTCATCTCCAAAAAAGTCTCTAAATTGCTCTTCTTGCTCCGGGGTTATCTGTTGTCTTTCGGGGGTGATGATTCTATTCCGTTGCGTTGTCGTTGTAATTTGGACGACAGCAGGACGCGTGCGCGCCACTAAATCAATAAATGCTCGATTTGCGCGTTCCAAGTGCTGGAAATCTTCTGATGTTTGAAGTGTATCATTCGTCTGTCCAACGGCAGTCTGTAGCGTGAATTCATTTGTATCCCGGTCAATGATAACACCCGCAGCGACAATGAGAACTGCTAAGACCAAAATTACCTTTACAGAGTTACGCAGTCTGGTGCTGAGTCTGAACATGATGTAAAACCTCCTAATATAATTGAGTGTTAGGTCTGGTCCTGGAGGTGGACAGAACCGTTTATTTTTCATTCTGTGCTTACGTCCTAAAGACACACCTATTAGATAATAAAGTTGCAAAAAAGTTGGGAAAAATGTGATGTGTTGGAAAAATACGTTGGGTTGAGCGAGCCCTATTTATTCCCCACGTGAAATTCGTTCTACATGTTCACGAACGATATGTTCCGGTGATAACCGAATAAATAGCCACGCACCCGGCACAAGAATCACAAACGCACCAATGAGAAGATCGTCAATCCTGCCAAAGACTGGGATAAAATCGAAATCAAGTGGATTCACCAGATAGGCGACAGCGAACACAACTGCCAATAATTCGGCAAGGATGAGAATCGCTTTCCGATAGACAGGGATACGTTCATCGACAAACAGTCGCCATGCCAGTTTGACGAAATTTGGGAAATGAAGGAGCAGGCGGAAGAGTCGAAAGGAACCTGGTTTGTTACCGCCGAAGAAAAAAGAATTCATCATAATTTAAAAGTTTACCAAAATCCTTTTTTATCTGCAAATCAATTTTTTAAAATTTAAAAGCTGTCAGTTTTCAATATTAATTTGACCGGCACATTCCTTTTTGGTATACTACCATAATCCAAGTTGCTACTAACAGGTTTTGCCTGTTTGAAGAACCCTTTTCAGCACCTTTCTTCACCCCAGAGGGGTGATATGTCTATAGAAAATCGTGTGTTCAACCTCTTGCACTCCAGCGGAGTGCTATGTTCATAGGTAGGTGGCAACTTAGGTTACCATAAATAGAATAGATCAGATAGAAGGAGAAATTATGGCAACACAAAATGAACTTTCTGCGAAACAGATCGCAGCGCAACTTTACACTGTTCGGGAATTTACCAAAACTGAAGCCGACATCGCCGAAACGATGAAAAAGGTCCGGCAACTCGGATACGAGGCGGTGCAATGTTCCGCACTCGGTCCGATTGAACCCGCCACGCTAAAAAATATTGTTGATGGTGAGGGACTCAGTATTATTGCGACGCATACAAGTTATGAACAGATGCGGGACGAACCCCAATCCGTTATTGATGAACATCAGTTGTGGGGATGCAAACATGCCGCAATCGGCGGACTTCCGGGCGAATACCGAACCGCAGAAGGATATGCCAGATTTGCAAGAGAGGCATCGGAAGTCGCGGCGCGCCTTGCTGAAGGCGGCGTGACGTTCTCCTATCATAACCATAGTTTCGAGTTGGAGCGTCATAACGGGCGCACTGGGTTAGAGATTCTGTATGCGGAAAGCGATCCGAATTACTTTAAAAGTGAACTGGATACCTACTGGATTCAGCACGGTGGAGGCGACCCAGCCGCCTGGATTCGCCAGTTAAAGAGGCGTGCCGACATCATCCATCTCAAGGATATGGCGATGCAAGGCTCTACGCAACGCTTCGCGGAAATTGGTGAAGGCAACCTTAATTGGAAGGCTATTCTGGACGCTTGTATCTACGCAGAGGTCGAGTGGTATATTATTGAGCAGGACACCTGCTACGAGCGCGATCCGTTTGAAAGTTTAGGCATCAGTCTCAAGAATCTAAAAGGGATGGGTTTTGCCTAACCTATCGTGTTCTTATCGAATGGAGGGCGAGGCTCCGTATGTGATCTGAACATAACGCGGATATACGGAAGTCTTGCCTTACATTTTAAACGAAAAATCAACGATAGGAAATCAATGGACGTGTCGGATACAGAGGCGAATCTCAAGCAATGCTCAATTTTTTTTGACATTATACAGGAATTTGTGATACAATTAAGACTTGATACAATTAAGACTTGATACAAGTGTAAGGAAATTGATGCTACAAACGGGGCGTGGCGCAGCCCGGAAGCGCGCTTGAATGGGGTTCAAGAGGTCGCTGGTTCGAATCCAGTCGCCCCGATCTCTGGATATGCAGTATCGTCTTAGAAGTGATATATCGCGCAATAAATCGTAAAGAAAGGAGGGAGTTGTAGTAGTGAACAAGTCGTGTATTAATGTTGGCATTTTAGGATGGGGTACTGTCGGCACAGGCGTTTCCAAAATTCTGATGAATCAGAATTCCCTCATCGCCAAAAATAGTGGCACCGAATTATGCCTGAAAAAAATAGCAAAACGAACGTTACCTGCGACGCGGCAAGGTGTTGAACTTCCTATAGATTGTCTGACAACGGATCCCGCAGCGGTCGTTGACAATCCGGAAATCGATATCGTTGTTGAACTTATCGGTGGTGTCA
The DNA here is from genome assembly GCA_022827885.1 of Candidatus Poribacteria bacterium. Lineage (GTDB taxonomy): Bacteria > Poribacteria > WGA-4E > WGA-4E > WGA-3G > WGA-3G. The sequence continues at coordinate 9,931 of JAJEIP010000067.1, read as the reverse complement.
CAACAGCACACTCCCTCATTAAACGCGCCATCCAAAATGGCAAACACGTCGTCACAGCAAACAAAGCCCTTCTCGCAGAACACGGTGGTGAGCTCTTCCAACTGGCTTCAGAACGCCAAGTCAGTCTCAATTTCGAGGCAAGCACGGCAGGCGGCATTCCGATCATTAAAACCCTACAAGAGAGTTTCGCTGGCAACCAGATCCACTCCCTTTACGGTATTGTGAACGGGACGTGTAACTATATGTTGACCGAAATGCACGAGCGGGCTGTGGACTTTTCAGATGTACTCAAAGTTGCACAGGACAAGGGATACGCCGAAGCCGATCCAACGCTTGATGTTGAAGGAATTGATGCCGCACAAAAACTCATTCTCCTGATCGCCCTCGCCTATCGGAGTAATATTTCACTGTCGCAATTCCATGTTGAAGGTATTACGGGTATCACCCAGAAAGAGATTCAATACGCTCGCGAGCTGGGTTACGTCATTAAACTCCTCGCAATCGCGAAACTCACCGACGGAAACCGTGTGGAAGCACGTGTGCATCCGACGCTTGTGCCAGAGCGGAGTTTGTTAGCGAATGTCGGGGGGGCGTTCAACGCGGTTTGTGTTATCGGTGATGCTGTCGGACCGACCCTCTTTTATGGACAGGGAGCTGGCGAGATGCCAACAGCGAGTGCCGTTGTTGCTGACATCATTGATGCCGCGAAATCTGTGCAGCAAGGTGTAAGCACTCCGATTTCACGGGCGTGGCTCGCAGGGACACAGGCGGAAGTTGATGTATGTCCTATTGACGATATTGAGACCCGCTATTACATCCGTTTTGTGGTTGCTGACCGACCCGGCGTTCTCGCAAAGATCGGGACAATTTTGGGAAACTGGCAGATTAGCATCGCGTCTGTTATCCAAAAGGATCCGCACGGCATGGAGACCGTGTCCCTTGTAATGTTGACCCACAAGGCACAAGAGAAAAACATGAAAGCCGCACTCGCAGAGATTTATACGCTTGAAGATGTAAAGGACGAGGCACAACTCATTAGGATCGAAGAGGAAGTCGATTTTTAAGGTGTGTTAAGGTTTAGAAGATAGAACCACCAGCGTGTCTCATCCCCTTTCGGTGTTTGATGATCACGGAAACCGGGTAAATTTGAAGACGGTATCTCATAGGTGCTTGAGGTAAAATTCGATATGAAGGAAGGCGTGAAAGATACTTTAGTGTTCAACGTGAAAGACCTTCGACACGAGGACTTCAAGGAATACGAAGCACTTGTCCCGTCTGAGTCCCTCGGTTTGACTTACGAGGAGGCAGAATTTATTAAGCCTTTGTCATGCAGCGTCGGTCTCTTTCGCCAAGGGGGCGATAATATCTATATAACGACCGATGTTGATACCACTGTTTTAGTGGAGTGTCGACGCTGTATCAACCCGTTTGAAGTGGACATAGCAACAACGCTTGACTTGCTATTTTCTATTGGGGATACATCGTCAGAAATGGATGAAGATGATGAGCGATACTACGATGGGGAAACGTTAGATATTTCAGAAGATGTCCGGCGGGCACTTGTTCTTGAAATACCAACATGGTCGCTCTGCTCTGAAGCGTGCAAAGGTTTATGTCCAGAATGTGGAACGGATCTCAACACGACAGAATGCTCCTGTGAAATGACGGATGAGATATCGCTTCCTGCCTCTAACTCTCTGAGTGCGCAGCTTGAAAGTGCTTTTTCCAAAGCTGGTTCTCTCAAAAATACTGGAAATAATTGAAATTAGAATAAATACGTGAAGTGTACGCGTGATTCACGCATCGCGATTTTGTAATATAAAGGAGACAACCCATGGCGCATCCAAAACGGAGAACGTCAAAATCGAAAAAAAGAATGCGGCGGAGCCATAACGCCCTCCATGACAAAGCCTTGAGCGTGTGTTCATACTGTGGAGAGACGCTTATTTCTCACCGCGTCTGTTCCGAATGTGGGCATTATAAGGGACGCCCCGTATTAAAATCTGCGGATGACGCATAATCCACCTGACCGAACCGCAAGGAAAAATTAAAAACAATGACGCAACTTCGATATGCAACCATTACAGGGACAGGATCCTACCTCCCTGACCGGGTTGTCACCAATTTTGACCTTGAGGAAAGGGTCGATACGAGTGATGAATGGATTCGGCAACGGACAGGGATCGCTGAGAGGCGTATCGCTGAAGACGACGTAGCAACCTCTGATCTTTGTATACATGCTGCGCGATGGGCTATCAAAAACGCGCATATTGATCCACTCGATATTGAGATGATTCTCGTTGCTACTGTGACACCCGATAGGTTTTTTCCTTCAACAGCGTGCTATGTTCAGAAGGGGATCGGGGCAAAGAATGCCGCCGCAATGGATGTGTCCGCTGCGTGCGCAGGCTTCCTTTACGGACTGGATTTAGCTGACGGACTGATCAGATCCGGACGGTATAATACGATTCTTGTCGTCGGTGGCGAGATTTTTAACAAAATTGTTGATTGGAACGACAGAAGTACATGTGTCCTTTTTGGAGATGGCGCGGGGGCCGCTGTCGTCCAAGCTACCGATGAACCCAAAGGTATCCTGGCATCTTATATCGGATCGGATGGAGATTATGCCGACATTAACCTCCTCGGGATTCCCGCAGGCGGTTCCAGAATGCCGGTCACGCAAGAAGCAATCGATCAGAAGTTAGACAAACTTCAGATGAACGGCAGGGAAGTCTTCAAATTGGGGGTCCGTCTTATGCCGGAAGCTGCGCAACGTGTGCTCCGTCAAGCAGATGTGAGTATTGAGGAGATTGATCTGTTAATCCCACATCAAGCGAACCTCCGTATCATTGAGGCGGTTGGTGATAGACTCGGCATGCCACGAGAGAAGGTTTATATCAACGTTGATAAATACGGTAATACCTCCGCAGCAACGGTGATTATCGCATTAGATGAGGCGATTCGTGAGGGACGCGCAAAACCAGGAGATCTGCTTCTATTTGTAACTTTTGGCGCGGGGTTGACATGGGGAAGCACACTCCTGCGCTTATAGTTTTCGGGCTTCGGTAGTCAGCTCAAGAGGCTTCTCCTGCGATCATACGCCTCTTCTACCGACAATTGACAACTGATAACTTTTAACGCTGATGACTGATAACCATTTGGCATTTATTTTTCCAGGACAAGGTTCACAACAAGTAGGCATGGGAGCCGAACTGGCACAGACTTACCCAGCTGCCGATGCTGTTTTTCAGGAGGCAGATGCAGTCCTCGGACAGGAGTTGCGGCAACTCTGTTTTGAGGGACCGGAAGCAGACTTAAAGCAGACCGAGAACACACAACTGGCGATTTTGACCTGTAGCGTGGCAGCTTTGCAAGTCCTAAAGGAATGCGGTGTCGTGCCGAGCGCGGTCGCTGGACACAGTTTGGGAGAGTATTCCGCACTCGTGGCAGCAGGGGTGATCGACTTTGAAGACGCACTGCATTTGGTTCACGCACGAGCGAGTTTCATGGCGGAAGCTGGAAGCACACAACAGGGCACAATGGCGGCGATCCTCGGAATGGAAACGGGGCGTCTGCAAGCGCTTTGTGACACGGCTGAAGGTGTTGTGAACATCGCTAATTACAACTGTCCCGGGCAACTGGTGATCTCTGGAGAAATCGAAGCAGTTAACCATGTCCTCGATCTTGCTAAAGCCGAAATTGGGGCGCGACGGTGTCGTCCGTTGCCCGTCAGTGGAGCGTTTCATTCGCCACTTATGGCACCCGCGCAGCAGAAATTCGCAGTACCCCTCGAATCGGTGACGATGCAATCACCGCAAGTCGAGGTTGCGATGAATGTAACGGGTGAGGTCGCCACAGATGTTGATGATATCAGACACCTCCTATTACAACAGATAACGCGCCCTGTCCAGTGGGAAAAAACATTGCAGACGCTTCAGAAAACCGGCATTACGCATTTTGTAGAGGTCGGACCGGGCAAAGTTTTGTCCGGTTTGGTGAAACGGACCTTGCCAGAAAGTAGTGCTATGAACGTTGAAGATATTGAGACACTCTCTCTTGTGACAGATGAATACGGAAGTGATAAATAAAAAATGAGTGAAACAACGGAACAAAATACTTTTAGGGCGGATGTGTTGAGTGGCAAAACCGCAATCGTTACAGGCGCCTCCCGAGGGATTGGCGCAGCGATTGCACAGAGGCTCTGCGAAGCCGGGGCAAATGTTGTTCTCTGCTCTCGTTCTACCGAGGCAGTTGGACAGATCGCTGATACACTGCACGGGAAAGGCTATGCTGTTCTCTCAATGGCTGCTGACATCTCCGAAAGGGCGGATGTTGACACTCTGATTGAAAAGACGATTTCGCAATTTTCACAAATCGATATTCTGGTGAACAACGCTGGGATTACACGGGATATGTTGCTCATGCGCCTCAAGGATGAGGACTGGAACGCTGTATTACAGACAAATTTGACCGGCACGATGTACTGCACTCGGGCAGTTCTCCGTCCTATGATACGTCAGAAAAGCGGACGAATTATCAACATTTCGTCGGTTGTGGGGTTAACAGGAAACGCAGGACAGGCGAATTATGCCGCAGCGAAAGCGGGCATCATCGGTTTCACAAAGGCTATCGCGAAGGAGGTCGGGGCTCGCGGTATTACAGTCAATGCTATCGCCCCGGGCTTTATTACGACAGATATGACAGCACAAATACCGGAACAGAATCAGCAACAACTCCTTGAACTGATTCCGTTACGGGGGTTTGGGCATCCAGAGGATGTGGCAGATGCTGCCTGTTTTTTGGCATCGGATGCTGCACGCTATATCACCGGCCAAACGCTTCAGGTTGACGGTGGCATGGTGATGTAATTCAAGTGGACTTGGGACTTCCCAAGGTACCTAATACTAAGCCTGAAACGTAGTGGAAGGCGACGCTGCACGGAGGCACGTGAAGGTCCCGAACCTACGTTACTTAACCGCAAGGAAAATTAAAAATATGGCAACAAACCAAGAACGCCTCATCGAAATTATCGCGAAACAACTCGGTGTCGAAGAAGATAATGTTACCCCAGATGCCTCCTTTATGGAAGACTTGGGGGCTGATTCACTTGATACTGTTGAACTGGTCATGGCACTTGAAGAGGAATTCGATATCGAAATTCCAGACAGTGACGCAGAGAAAATCCAAACTGTTCAAGATGCCCTGAGTTACCTGGACGAACACGTGTAGGTTAAGGTATATCGTCTATCAGTTGTCGGTCTTCAGTCTTCGGTCGTCTGTTAAAGAAGGGTTTGATTGCATCAGAATCTTCTTTTAACCGATAACTGATGACTGGCAGCTATTCTAAAAAAAGGATCGGTCTCGTGGAGCGTGTAGTTATTACAGGAATCGGTGTTGTCAATGCAATTGGCAATACGAAAGAAGAATATTGGGATGCGCTTGCTATCGGTAAAAACGGAATCGGACCTTTAACCTATTTTGATGCCTCTGAGCATCGCACCCAAATCGCCGGAGAGGTTAAGAATTTCCAAGCGGAACAGTATATGGACCGGCGCGCTGCGTCCAGGTTACCGCTGTTCATTCAGTACGCACTTGCCGCCTCAATTATGGCACACGAAGATGCGGGTTTGGAACTCGACACGGTTGACCCTTACCGCGCAGGGGTCCAAATGGGTTCAGGGATCGGCGGCATCGGTGTCCTTGAAGATAACGCGAAAATCCTCGCTGAAAGAGGAGCGAAGCGCGTGAGTCCTTTCCTTGTCCCCTACATGATTATTAACATGGCGGCAGGGCAGGTCTCAATCCATTTTAATCTCAAGGGGCCCAATTCTACGTCCGTCACTGCCTGCGCAAGTGCGAACCACTCTATGGGTGACTCGTTTCGTATCATTCAACGGGGTGAAGCAGATGTCATGTTTACGGGTGGAACGGAATCGGCAATTACACCCTTAGCGTTTGCGGGGTTCTGTTCAATGCGTGCTATGTCCGCTCGAAATCATGAGCCTGAACGCGCCTCGCGCCCGTTTACAAAGGACCGAGATGGCTTTGTCATGGGCGATGGTGCGGGGGTCCTAATTCTCGAATCGCTATCACACGCCAAAAAGCGTGGTGCCTATATCTACGCGGAAATGGTCGGCTACGGAATGACCTCGGACGCACACGATATGGTAAGTCCACCTGAAAACGGTGAAGGGGCAGTGAAAGCGATGGAATTTGCACTCCGAGATGCCGACCTACCATTGGATGCTGTCGATTATATCAACGCCCACGGCACTTCAACACCGATTGGCGATATTGCTGAGACGAACGCCATTAAAACCCTCTTCGGTGAACGTGCCTACAAAATTCCTATCAGCTCCACCAAATCCATGATTGGCCATCTGCTCGGTGCAGCGGGTGCCGTAGAACTCATCGCCTGTTTGGGTGGGATGGAAAAAGGCTTTCTACCGCCAACGATCAACTACGATATGCCGGACGAGGCCTGCGACTTGGACTATGTTCCAAACGAAAGTCGCGACGCAACGATTGATATCGCACTCTCTAACGCGTTCGGTTTCGGTGGACACAACACCTCTATCGCCATCCGAAAATTCTCGGATTAGCAGTATCCGTCCGTTTGGACGCGCCTCAGAGACTCCATGTACGCAGCTTACATCGGCTTTGGAAGTAACATCGGCGATCGTCTGGTACATATCCAAAATGCCATCAATACCCTATCAAAAACGGAGGGAATCACCTTAAAAAAGATTTCCTCCATTTACACAACTGATCCCGTTGGTTATGAAGCACAAGCACAGTTCCTGAACGGTGTCGCTGCTATCCAAACCTCCCTTTCTCCCCTCTCTTTGCTACATACCTTAAAACACATTGAGACCACTATCGGCAGAAAACACCGTATCCGTTGGGGTCCGAGAGAAATTGACTTGGACATATTAATCTATGGGGATTTGTGCGTCCAAACAGAGAAACTCGTCATTCCGCATCCGGAGATGCATCTCCGCGGTTTCGTGTTGGTCCCGTTAACGGAGATCGCGCCGAACCTCGTCCACCCAGTCTTTCAGGAATCTATTCAAACCCTCCGCAATCGCCTTGAAGATGGTAAATCCGTTCTAAAGAAAGAAAATTGTATTTTATAGATTTTCACACTAAAATCTGATATAATTTCTGCAACCCCCTATCGGACAGTGTCTCCTCTTTGCCTATCTTGAGCAATTCGTCCAAAGGACTGTTCAAACCCGCCTCAATCGCCTTGAAAAACTTGCAATTTTCTCGCAAGTATAGTATAATTTCTAAATACGTGAGTCTGGAATACATAGACATAATACACCAGTAATTACAAGTGCCAAAGGAGTTTTAGGAAAAATTTACAGAAGATGAACATCCATGAATACCAAGCCAGACGCATCTTAGAATCCTATGGGGTCAATACGCTGCCGGGTAAGGTTGCCGAAACGCCAGAGGAAGCCGAAGCAATCGCACAGGAACTCAAGTGCCCAAAATACGTTATCAAGGCGCAAATACATGCAGGAGGTCGCGGGAAAGGCGGCGGCGTCAAACTCGCGGATTCACCCGCCGAAGTCAAGCAGCACGCAGATGCTATTCTCGGAATGCAACTGGTGACACCCCAGACCGGGCCCGAAGGGAAACTTGTTCGTAAAGTACTAATTGCCGAAGCTGCAGAAATAGAGAAAGAGTTCTACCTCGCTATTTTACTGGATCGAGAAACATCTCGACTCACTTTAATCGGAAGCGAAGAGGGGGGTGTTAACATTGAGGAAGTTGCAGCACAAACCCCTGAAAAAATTATTAGAGCCGAGGTGCATCCAGCCTTCGGGTTAACTGAGTTCCAAGCACGGGAATTTGCCTATAAACTCATTACCGATGTAGACTACCGTTCGGTTATCCCAAACGCCACGCAATTGATTTTGGCTCTTTACAGTGCGTTTATTGCATGCGATTGTTCGTTGGTAGAGATTAATCCATTGGCTATTGTAAAAACCGATGACGCATTGGACATTGTCGCACTCGATTCTAAAGTAAACCTTGATGACAATTCACTCTGGCGACATTCCGATATAGCTGAGATGCGTGATCCGCACGAAGAAGATCCAAGTGAATTAGAAGCAAGCGAATCGGGTTTAAGTTACATCCGTCTCGATGGTGATATCGGTTGCATGGTGAACGGCGCAGGACTCGCTATGGCAACGATGGATATCATCAAACAGAACGGGGGCGAACCGGCGAATTTCCTTGATGTCGGTGGAGGTGCATCTGTAGAAGCAGTTACACACGCTTTCCGTCTCATCCTCGCAGACGATAATGTGAAGGCTGTTCTCGTGAACATCTTTGGTGGCATCATGAAATGCGACACAATCGCAAACGGCATCGTTGAAGCCGCAAAACAGGTCGAACTCAACGTTCCGCTGGTGGTTCGATTAGAAGGAACAAATGTTGAGCTTGGAAAACAGATCATTGCCGAATCGGATTTGAATGTTCAACAGGCGGAAGGACTCTCTGAGGCGGCACAACTATCAGTAAAAGCGGCGAACCTCGCATAAAAATAGCAGACACACGCAGCGATCCTTGAGGATGTTCTTTCTTTGGCGGATTGATCTCTAATTGCTGTTGAGGATGGCCGAAAATCCGCGCGAAGCGAAGGGGCGTGCAGCCCAGAGGTCCATAAATTAAAAAATGGAAAAACTTGAATTAAAGGACATAGACGTTAGTGGGAAACGCGTTCTTGTGCGGGTGGACTTCAATGTTCCAATGAGAGATGGAAAGATTACAGATGAAACCCGTATTACCGCTGCTTTGCCGACACTTTTAGCACTTATCAACGCCGATGCGAAAATTATCCTTGTAACACATTTGGGCAGACCCGAGGTAGGTTCGGCAACTGACCGGAAGGTGCTTTCAACTGAACCAATCGCTGTGGCGCTCAGCCGCAAACTCGGCACACGCGTCGCGCATGTCAACGATTGTATCGGCGAGGCTGCGCAAACTGCCGTCACTTCAATGCGTAACGGAGAAATTCTGCTCCTTGAGAACGTCCGATTCTATGCCGAGGAAACCGCAAACGATACGGCATTTGCAGCGCAACTTGCTGCACTGGCGGATGTCTATGTAAATGATGCATTCGGGACCGCACATCGTGCCCACGCCTCAACGGAGGGGGTAACCCACTATCTCAGTCCGTGTGCCACTGGGCTTTTGATGGCACGCGAAATCTATTATCTCAGCACGACCCTTGAAGATCCTGCACGTCCATACATCGCTATCCTCGGGGGTGCGAAAATCTCTGACAAAATCACGCTGATCGAGAACCTCCTCGGAAAGGTTGATAAACTTCTTATCGGTGGCGGTATGGCATATACATTTTTGTCAGCGTTGGGATTCACTGTTGGGAACTCAATTGTCGAGACTGAAAAACTTGACGTTGCAAAATCGTTAGTCGAAAGGGAAGACTTCTCGGATTCCGTTCTACTACCCGTCGATCATGTCGTGGGTAAAGCCTTTGACCCTGAAACCGAATCGCAGATTGTGGGCGAAAGAGATATCCCGGCGGGCTGGCAAGGATTGGATATTGGTCCCGAAACTGTCTCGACTTTTGGTGGACAGATCGCGACAGCAAAAACCGTCGTGTGGAACGGACCCTTAGGGGTCTATGAATTTGAGAAGTTCGCGCAAGGCACGATTTCGGTCGCAAAGCAGATTGCCGATTCAGAATCGGTGAGTATTATTGGGGGTGGAGACTGTGTCGCGGCGATACAACAAGCCGGGGTCGCAGATCGAATGACGCATATCTCAACGGGCGGCGGTGCATCCTTGGAGTTTTTAGAGGGGAAACCGCTACCGGGCATCATTGCTTTAACGGATCGGGTGGACTGAGATTTTATTTCTGAACTTGTGCCCGCTCTCCATTTCATTATGA
>JAJEIP010000141.1 GCA_022827885.1 Candidatus Poribacteria bacterium | reverse complement strand
CTCCTCCTGAAGTCAAAGCTGCCGCAATTGAAGCAATCCAAGAAGGCTATAATCAATACAGTATCACGTGGGGAGCCCCCGCGTTCCGTGAAGCGATCGCTCATAAAATGACGACGTTTAACTGCATCCCCACGGATCCGGACAGAAACGTGACCGTCACCTGCGGTTCAACCGAAGGCATGCTCTCCTCACTCCTCGCAATCATCAATCCCGATGACGAAATTATCATCTTTGAACCCTTTTATGAGAACTACGGACCGGATACCATCATCTCTGGTGCGAACCCCGTCTATGTGGCATTACAAGAGACCCCCGTATCTGACGGGACTATCCGTTTTACCTACGACCCAACTGAACTCCGAGACGCCTTCTCTGCCAACACAAAAGCGATTGTCATAAATACCCCGAATAACCCTCTCGGCAAGGTTTTCACCCAATCTGAACTTCAAGAGATCGCCGACCTTTGTTGTGAATACGACTGCCTCGCTATCACCGATGAAATATACGAGCATATGATCTATGATGAGAAGCCTCATCTCAGTATCGGTTCACTGCCGCAAATGCGGGATCGGACGATTACCGTCTCAGGATTGAGTAAGGCGTATTCCATGACAGGATGGCGATTAGGTTACGTCACCGCCCCGGAGATTTTGACCGATGCCATCCGTAAGATGCACGACTTCCTGACCGTCGGGGCACCGCATCCGCTTCAGCGTGCTGGCGTTGTTGCCCTGAATTTGCCGCCGAGTTACCATGCAGCCTTGATTGGGAAATATGACAAGAACCGTAAATATCTCGTTGAGAACCTCACGAAAGCCGGATTCCGTTGTCACGAGCCGGAAGGTGCGTATTACATCATGACCGACATCACGGATTTTGGGTTTCCTGACGATACAGCCTTTGCCCATTGGTTGGTGAAAGAAATTGGAGTCGGCGGTGTGCCGGGCTCGAGCTTCTACAGCCGTCCACACCTCGGAAAGACGAAATTTCGGTTCATGTTTAGTATGGCAGACGACATCCTCGCCGAAGCCACCGAACGCTTGATGCAGATTAAAGCGAAAATCTGAAAATAACTGAGGTTCAAGATACTGAAAACGTTAGCACGTAATGGAATGGCGTGCGGATCTAAGAAACACACGGCAAAGCCCAGACGCACGGCATGTAACCGCAAGGTATAATTAAAAATTAAAAATGGACATCTCACTTGAAAACGAAACGCAACATATCTACAGAAAAGAAATTGAGGCATTGATTCAGCGGGAAGAGAAGTATAGAGGCCTCGGTCTCGCTGAACTTGAAGCGATTGTGCGCGCATTTGAACTGACGTTGACCAATGGACGTGAAAAGGTGCGCGCACAAATGCTCTACGATCTTATCCACCAAAAGAGAGACGACTGATATGCAGTTAGAGCGGATCCGTCTTAAGACTTTCGGCTGTTTTGAACAACGCGATTTTGAGTTGCACGACGGCATCAATCTTATTTTCGGTCCCAACTTCAGTGGGAAAAGCACGCTTGTCAATGCCATCTTTTTTACATTAACCGGAAAACCGATCGTTCCACGCGTGGATACCTCGGCGATAAAAAATGCGAAAGCCTATAGCGGCACGGCGGGTCTGCAATTCAGCGCAGCGGGTGAACGTTATCAACTCTACCGAGCGACCGGGAAACGCATCCAACTCCGTTCAGAAAAAAACGGGGCGTGGCAGATCGTCTTCGATGAGAATCGTGTGCGGGTGACAGAAACATTGTTACAAGAGCGATTTGGCATCATGCACGAGCAGCTTGCCCTTACCACCTTCCTCCGCGAAGGCGAGATTTTTGAGTTCCTCGCCCGACAATCCACGAGTCGACGCGATATTCTCCATACACTCCTCGGTATCGATAGGCTCATTGAAGTCCGGGAACGGTTCATTGACACACGTCGCATCGCGAAACGTGAGCAAGGCAGAATTCGCGCACATCAAAATAGTTTACGGTTTAATGCCCAAAATGTGGATCAAGCCAAAATCGAACGCATTGAAGGGAAATTGAAAGGCTTAGAAGCCGCCTACGGCGCCGAAACGGGGGATACCGCGCTCATCGCAGAATGGCTACAACAACAGGAGCGTTTACAAAAACGTCTGGACGTGCTTACACACGAGCAACACGAGGCGTTGCTCGGATTCAAAGGTATTGATTCGTTGCGAGAAATGATAACGAAAATCGAAGATAGTATTCACGGTGCCGCTGGATTAGAAAAAAAACGGGAGGCACTTATACAACAGATTGGGAGCCTTGAATCGCAGATTGCGGCATTGACGAACGTCTGTAACACCCTCCGAACCCTGATTGCAAGCGATGAACAGCACTGCCCGACCTGTTACCAGCAGGTCGAGCGTGAAGTTGTGCAGCAGATTATTGATGAAAAGGAAACCGAAAAATCGCACCGGTGCACCGAATTGGAGACCCATAAACAATCATTGGAGACAGAAACCGAGAATTTGGAGAGTCGCCGTGCGCTTGAACAACGACTGCAAACCTTGCGGGGACGTTTATCACGGTTTGAACAACACACCGGCGAACTTAAGGAAATTCAGAGTGAACTCAGCACGTTGTCTTCTCGGTTAGCAGAAAGGGGAATCCAGAAAGAGGAGGCGTTGTCTTCTGAATCCGTCGCAGGATTAGACAAACCGAAGTTGAAAGCCCAAATTGATCAGGAGCGGAAACGTTTGGACAGCCTCAAGCAGCAAGAGGCTGTCCGTTTAGATCGGCTGGGTGCGCTCCAGCGAGTTAACAGAGATGCCTCTAAAATTGAAAAGACGCTCCTGAGTTTAGAACTCGCCTGTGCAGGCGTTGACAAAACCATTGAAACCCTCCAACGTCAGATCCTCAAACCCGCTGAAGAGGAATTGCATCACTGGCTTGAAAAGATGCAACTTTTCTCAAGTTCTCGCGAGAGGGGGTCTACTTCTCGCGGGAGTGGGGGACACACCCGCGTTGACCTACAACGCCAACATTTACTCCCTTCACTCACGATAGACGGTGTTGATCGGAGTTTGATGTTGCTCAGCGGCAGTGAGAAGATGTTCCTCTACCTCTGTTTCAAGGTTGCCCTTGCCAAGGTATTAGGCAATCCCGGCTTTTTTGTCTTCGATGACCCGACCCTCCATTTAGATGAAGAACGAAAAGCGTTGATGGTGGATTTTATCCGTCAGCTCGCTGAAGAACATCAGGTCGTCGTGACGAGTTACGACGAAGATGTCCGTTCCGGTCTCGAAGGCGCGCATCTCATTGAGATGACCAGAGAATCCGCCTAAAACCGTTCAAGATAGATATCGCCATTGTCTTTCTGGGTGTTGCTCCAGACGACAAACCATTTCCCCGCGCCAACGGTTACCACAAACGGCGGATAATGTTTCCCCTCACTTGTAGAAATAGCGATCCCGTTTCTGTCCGATAAGGGTTTGCCCTCTAAATCAATTTGCTGGCGGTATATGGCATCGCTACTCTCCTCTCCGAAATCCTCTCGATAGTCCAACCACACCACAGAAAAACGGTTTTCCGCAGTTCGCACGACGAAGGGCTTGTCTTGATGTCCACCGGCTGTGCAAAATGGGATACCATCCTTCTCCCAAACGAGGGTGCCATCGGCACGGATGCGCTGCATATATAAATCGGAATAGACATCGCGTTCATCTCTCCAGACGACGATGAAACCACCTTTTCCGTCGTTCACAACCGAGGCGTGTTTCTGGATACCGGACGCAGTGCAAATAGGAACCCCTGTGTCCGTCCACAATTTGCGACCATCGGGTGCAATCCGTTGGGCGTAAAGCTGATCGTTGATGAAATTCTCGTAAATCTGCCACAAGACGATGAATCCACCTGCCCCATCAGCAATCACCCGTGGTTCGCCCTGCATCCCTTCTGCTGGTGAAATGAGACGCGGCGCGTCCCATAACGGTTCCGCGTCTAAACTCAGTCGATATGCCATGATGTGCCAAGCGTCATACCCGATGACATCCCACCAAACAATATAGAAACCTCCCGTCCCGTCTGCAAGCAGAATCGGATCGCTCTGGAGGGATTCCGATGGAAAAACGGGGATTCCGTTAGGTTCCCATAGCGTTTCGCCCTTCGTATTAATCCGTTGGATGTACAAATCTTGAAATTCGGAGCTTCGACGTTCATCTTCCCAAACGCAGATAGCCCCGCCTTCACCATCACCCAAAATCGCTTGTGTGGATTGATCCGCACTGTTCACGCAGATGGGTATACCATCTGTTTGCCAAAGCACATCCCCCTCAAGATTCACGGCTTGCGCATAGATATCCCAATTACTCCTGTCGCGCCTATCGTTCCAAACAACGATGGCGTGCTGTTCGTGCCGAATCATTCGTAAGCGACGTTGATTCCGATCCGCCGTACAGATAGCGGTCCCATTTTCTTCCCAACGCGGTGTGCCACTGCTATCCATACGCTGGGCGTAGACGTCCCAATCCTTACCGGTTCGGTAATCCTCCCACATAACAATAACACCCCCCTCACCATCGTCCACGACCCATGGGAGGAATTGCCCGTCTTTCGCTGTCGAAACCGGAATTTCAGCCGAGGAGGGTCTGCAGAGCGTGCCAAAGCCTGCAAACAGGAGAAGCAGTGTCACTGATAACCATTGGCTCAATCGGTGAAAAGCGTTTTGGGAGTCCATAAGTTGACTAAGGTTCCTCCTGTATTCAAGTCCAATTCTTCCCAATGTTGGATCGGGAGTTCAATATGGGCAAGTGCTGCGGTTGGCATCCGGCGGATCTGTCCAGTCAAATAGCCTACGAGTTGTTCCATTGTCGGATTGTGTCCCACGACCATGACACGCTCGTATTTTTTCGGCAATGCTTGTAAGGTCTCGAAGTAAACCCCGACGACGGCATCATAAAATGTATCTAATTTTTTGACTTTCCCCTCATAACCGCACGCTTTTGCGACTTTACTCGCGGTTCTCCTTGCCCTTTTTGCGGATGAAGTGAGGATCCTGTCGGGTGTTAATTTTTGTTCACGCAGAAATTTTCCCATACGCGGTGCGTCACGTTTACCCCGCTTATTGAGAGGTCGATCATAGTCAGAGAGTTCTGGATAATTCCAACTGGATTTAGCGTGTCTCAGAATCAAAAGTGTTTTCATTTTCCATCCTTTATGTTGAGGCTAAATTTCCCCTTTATCATATCACAATCGGAGTGGAATGTCAATAATCTTACAAATCCTCAAATCCTGATTTAGACAGAAGTCCTCTAATCCGCGTCAATCCGCGATTCGGACGATACTGACAACGAACAATCACCCAAAGCCAGTCAATTTTGATTTGCATTCCCACGTCTTTTGTGATAATATTTTATAAGAGCCTGTCAACGTATTTTGGAGAATAGCCGTTACAGAGTTCAATGCAATTCAAACTCTGGAGGAAATAGAACATGTTAGTCAAAATTAACGGAATACTCATAACGCTATTCTTCGTTATGTTCCTTGGTAATATCAGTGGATGCTACGTTGATACCAGCCCCAACAATACAGATGATGAACCCCCCGCTACGCCTCGCGGCGTCAGAACCATAACAGGCGATGAACAGGTTACCATCGAATGGTATCCGAATGGCGAATATGACTTGGCAGGCTATACCGTGTGGCGTGGACGCAACGACACAGATTTTAATGCTTTAGTAGAAGTATCGGAAAATACCACGCGTTATACAGATGCGACAGTGAGAAATGGGGAGACTTACTACTACGCAGTTTCCGCTTATGACATTGATGGGAACGAGAGCAAGTTGAGTCCCGAAGATGCTTGGGATACGCCGCGACCAGAAGGGCAGAACGTCGTCCTTGACGATTACACCCTTTTCCCCGAAAGAAGTGGATTCGATTTTTCACAACCGGAGAAGGGGAGCATTCCGTGGGACACCCCGGCGACCGATGTCTATTTCGGCCTTGATCCTGAAGTAAACGTCCGTTATCTCTATTCCGACAACGATACGTTCATGCAAGATTTGGGGTATCATGAATACTTCGATGGCGTTGATGTTGTTCCGGAATTTGGGTACACAACGCTATTTGTTGAACTCATTGAGGGGCATGTCTATGCCATCAATACACCTGATGGGAACTTCGCCAAGATTCAAGTTCGCAAACTTTCCGACGATGCTGTCATCTTTGATTGGGCATACCAAACCGAACCAGAAAACGTCCAATTGGCACCATCTCTTAAAGTGCTTCAATAAGGAGTGCATTTCATGTTAAAAAAAGTTGGAGCGGCAAAAGTAGCACCTTTATATATCCTTCTTGTGTTTTTGCTACTTTTCATCTCCGGTTCTGTATCAGTAAACGCTGACACCACGTCCGTTGATGAAAATTCCGACGCTAAAAACCGTAAAACGCAATCCCTTTTCCGAAACTATTTGAGGACTCCGGAACCTGAATCGGAGTATCCACTGTTTCGGGAACACGCAGAACGCTACTATCCAGCACTTGATCCGAAAAAAGCATCACGGTTGTCAACTTTTATGCCCGGACTGGGACAAGCTTATGCTGGCAATTACACAAAAGCCACGTTTTTCCTGACAGCTGAGTTAGGGACCTTTGCCCTTGCTGGCTATAACATCGCACGCGCCCTGCATTACAACGATCAAGGTGTATTTGAAACAGGATTTCAAGACATCCGAACGGGTGAATTCTTAACTTACGAACAGGGACGCACCCGTATGAAGAACCACGCATTCCTCAGTGGCATCCTTCTCGCAACAGGCATTGGCATCCACGTATGGAATATTTTTGATGCCCCGAAGACAGCCGAAGCCTATAATAACCGAAGATTTTCAGTCCAAGTGCAACAAAGGCATAATGGGAGCAGTTCTCTAATCTTCACACATAGGTTCTAACACCTATACGGAACGGAACATGAAATCAAAAACTCGCTTCACCGAACCGCAAGGTGGCATTAGAAAAAGGTTTGATGAAAAAACTGGACCAAAGCGCGTAACTCGTAATGTAATGGAGAGCGGGCATACGGAGCGGCGCTTAAAAGTCATCAACACCCTCACCGAACCGCAAGATAAAATTAAAAAATATGCCAAGCACTGCATCTTCATCATTTTGCTCGTAGGGACGCTTGCTGTAAATGGTGCCTCCCGTTCACTTGTTGAAAGCCCCGACATCGCCCCGAATCCGCTGAAGGTTGGAGAAAAATTAACGTATGATATTAGTTGGAAAAAAATACCTGCTGCCCGACGGACAGACTGGATTGTCGAAAAAACATCAATGAAGGGAGAGGACGTTTATTACATCCAGTCTAAAATGAAAACTCGTTCACTTTTCAGAGTTTATAGTTTCCAAAGACAAGAGGAAACGTATTTAAACCCGGTGACCCTCTCACCGGTCCGTTTTCGGAATCGCCTGCAAGATCAAAAATACCGGGCCACCGTCACAATTGATTTTCGAGAGGAAGCTGCAGAATATGAAAAACTCTCACGCCCGAAACCGAAATCGCCTGAAAGGCGCGAGACAAAGGTGATAGAAATACCCGTTGGCACACAAGATGAACTGTCAACGCTCTACTTTCTGCGTTCTAAAGAATTTGAACTCGGTAAAACGTATTTTTTCCCAATCATCGCCAAGGGGAAAGTCCAGAAGGTTACGCTCACTCTTGAGCGTAGGGAGACAGTAAAAAGTAAGGCGTTGGGCAGGGTCAAAACGCTCGTCTTGCAAACCTCAGCAGGCGATCGTTTCTGGCTCACGGACGATGCGCGTCGGTTACCTGTCAAAGCGGAGAGCAAAATAGGACAGTTGACGGTGAAAATTACCTTAACCGATGTCGAATTTACGAAGTCCTCGGACTGAAGATTTTTTAACGATGCGGTTAACGAAAATATCTTAACTCACCTCACCGAACCGATAGGTACAATTAAAAACAGTGATAGAGCTTCTACGCAAAACGGAAAATTATCGAACGCTGGTGGCACATCTTAAAGATGGAAACCAGAAACTCCCATGGCTCAGAGGATTGGCAAACGCCTCAACGGCGTATCTTTTGGCAACCCTCATCGACGATTTTCCTAAAAAATCCTTTCTGATCATCCTTCCTTCACAACGTGAAGCCGA
This sequence comes from Candidatus Poribacteria bacterium, assembly GCA_022827885.1. GTDB lineage: Bacteria > Poribacteria > WGA-4E > WGA-4E > WGA-3G > WGA-3G. Next base: position 26,973 of record JAJEIP010000141.1, on the reverse strand, counting down.
GCAAGTTTTAGAAGAAATCTGGGCATATACGGCATATCCTGCTTCAGAAACAACAACGATGCTCGAGGCGCGGTCCAAGATACATCTGTTTCCAAGCTGGCACCGAAAAATTTTTGATGGCATCGCGCCGCCCAAAGAAACCGTCGCGGACAGAATCCGATGTCTGGAACACTTACTCTATCAAGAACGCAGTATCATTGTAACATCAAGTCAAGCGATGCTTTACAGACTCCCGCAGCGCCATCGATTTGCCGAGGCATGTTGCGTCCTCAACCTCGGAGATGAAATAGATCCAGACGATGTTGCGGCGATGCTGATCCGAGGGGGCTACCAAAACGTTGAACTGGTAGAAGTCAAAGGTGAATTTGCGCGTAGAGGCGACATTTTAGATGTCTATCCATTGACCACCGATACCCCCATACGGGTCGAGTTCTTTGGGGATGAAGTCGATACCATCCGTGCTTTCGATCCGATATCGCAACGTTCAACGGAGCCGGTCACATCAGTCACGCTTACACCGTTACGGGAAGTTCTTTCAGCCGACGTATCCGTCGACCATTGGCAAACCCAAGCGGAGGCACTCATCCAAGAACACGCAACGCCCGAATTGATAAACACGGTTCGGGAAATAACACACTCTCTAACAGAAGCGGCATCTTCTCAATATCAACTTCAGGGAGCGTCGGGAATCGGCGTTCCCGCCTACATGGACGGCATAGAGGGCTTTTTGCCGATGCTCGTTCCAGAGACCGAGTTACTTCCCGATTATTTGCCGAACGATACAATTGTCTGCCGCATTGAACCGCAGTGGCAGAAGCGCGAAGCCTCACAGATGCATGAACAGATGCAGGCGTTGTATGAAAAGAAGTTGGAGGCATCCAATCTCATGGTCCCCCCGGATCAACTTCTTGCCTCCTTTGAAACACTCACTGCTGAATTTGAAAAGCATTCGGTTATTTCATCGTCCTTAGCACCACCGCGTGAGGTTATGGACACTCAGATGCCCCCCTTGCATTTCGAGATGCAGCCGTTGGCACTCCCCGCTGGCAACTATCAAACGATTATCAATCAGATGAAAACTTGGACGGAGCAAGGGAGCCAGATCCATGTTTTCTGTGAAACACCGCAACAGTCAAAGCGCGTATCTGAAATTTTAGCAGAACGCGAATTATTTCCGCCAACTATTCAAACGAGTGTCGGGACAATTAGTGAGGGGTTCCTCAATGAATCCCTGAATCTCGTGGTTATTTCCGAAGATGAACTCTTTGGCAGTCGTCAACACCGCCGTCCGATTCGACCGCGCCCTTCTACAGACGGAACACCGATTCTCAGCCTCATCGATCTCAAGGTTGGGGATTATGTCGTCCACGTCTCGCACGGCATCGCTGTCTATGATGGGATCCGTCGATTGGCGATTGACGGAAAGTCCCAAGATTTTCTGATGCTCAGATACAGCTCGGATGACATCCTTTATGTGCCGACCTATCAAGTCGATCTCGTCCAGAAATATGTCGGTAGCAAAGACAATTCCCATAAACCGCGTGTGGATCGTCTCGGCGGGGCTGCGTGGGGTCGCCGAAAGGGACGTGTAAAAGCATCAATCGAACAGATGGCGGGGGAACTTCTCAAGTTGTACGCCCTTCGTCAAGCACGCAAAGGCTTCAGTTTTCCGGCTGAAGTGCCTTGGCAAACTGAATTTGAAGCACTTTTTCCGTATCAGGAGACTGACGATCAGCTCCAAGCCATTGAAGACGTCAAGGCAGATATGGAAGATGAACGTCCGATGGATAGGCTTGTCTGTGGAGATGTCGGATATGGAAAAACTGAGATAGCACTGCGTGCCACTTTCAAAGCCGTCATGTCCGAGAAACAGGTGGCAATTCTTGTCCCTACGACCATTCTCGCCCTCCAACACTACGACACTTTTGAAAGACGTTTTCAACCCTTCCCGATCAACATCGAAATGTTAAACCGGTTCCGCACACCGAAGGAGATAAAACAGGTTAAAGAAGGATTGGCGACCGGTGCAGTTGATGTTGTTATCGGGACCCACAGCCTACTTTCAAAGACAGTCGCCTTCGACAACCTCGGACTCTTAATAGTTGACGAAGAACATCGTTTCGGCGTTAAGCATAAAGAGAAAATAAAACAATTCAAAGAAACCGTTGATGTCCTTACACTGACCGCCACGCCGATCCCACGCACCCTCCACATGTCGCTTGTCGGTATCCGAGACTTTAGTGTCATTAACACACCACCAGCCGATCGATTACCGATCCAAACGTATGTCATGCCTTATGACAGCGACGTGATTCGGGAAGCCATCACAATAGAATTAGGACGCGGCGGGCAAGTGTTTTTTGTCCACAACCGCGTTCAGGACATCCAGAGCATCGCTTTAATTATTCAAGAACTGGTCCCGGATGCCCGTATTGCCGTCGCGCATGGACAGATGCCTGAACGTGAATTAGAAACCATTATGCTGGAATTTGTGCGGCATAAACATGACGTTCTTGTTTGCACAATGATTATTGAGTCGGGACTGGATATCCCGAACGTTAACACGATCCTCATTAACCGGGCGGATGCCCTCGGTTTGGCACAACTCTATCAGTTACGAGGACGCGTAGGACGTGCGACCACGCAAGCTTACGGGTATCTCTTCTATCCACAAGACCGAGCCATCACAGAGGGGGCACAAAAGCGGCTGCGCGTTATCGAAGAATTTACAGATCTCGGCTCAGGTTTCAAAATAGCCCTCCGAGATTTAGAGATTCGCGGGACCGGAAATATCCTCGGTGCGGAACAGCATGGACATATCGTCACCGTGGGTTATGAACTGTATTGTAGGCTCCTTGAGGAAGCCGTGATGGCACTCAAGGGTGAAAAGGTTGAGGAAACCGTGGAAACGCGTATCAACCTACCCGTTGAAGCTTATTTGCCGGATGACTACGTCCCGGATAGCCGTCAAAAGGTCTCTATCTATAAGAAAATTGCTGGATTGAAAGATCGAGAGGCACTTAATGAGCTCCGTGAGGAGTTGAAGGACCGATACGGTGCGATCCCTGAACCTGCTGAGATGTTGCTGGAGGTCGCCGACATCAAACAACTCAGCCAACATCTCGGTATTACAGCCATTGTTGCTGGAAAAGAACAAGTGAAGGTTACCTTTGATGAAAGGAAGCCACGAATTAATGTGAAGAAATTCGTTGAAATAGTTCACCAAAATAAGAACCTCCAGTTACAGCCGCCGGCACAACTTAAGATCCGCATGCCGGGAGTGACTGGTGCGAATATATTGACCGAATTGCAACAAACGCTTAGGGTGTTTGTTGCGTAATCGTAAGAACGGAAGGTCAACTAAAGAAGATATGCTACGTGCGTTATCCAAAGTGCGTAAGCCTAACCAACGGGCAGGCTGGATATAGGGAATGGAAACCCTTCACTTCCCAAACCGACCTGACCGAACCGCAAGGAACATTTAAAATATGAGAAAAACGATTGCTATCTTTGTAATTGTTACTCTGACCTGTCTATTGACATGGAAATTTGTTCAATCCGATGATCATGAACAACCCATGGCAGCTATGGACGAAAGCAAGATAATTTTGGCAGAGTACAAATGGAATGGCGAGCCGTATCAAATCTCATTGGCGGATTTGAACGCTGCCATCGCAGAATTGCCCGTTTATCGTCAACAGAACTACGAGACTCGGGAAGACAAAGCCGAGTATCTTGAGGAATTGATAGATGAACGTCTCCAGATTCTTCGCGCTGCCGACGACGGATTCGATACGCTTGATGAACACGTCAAAAAGCTTGAGGATTACACCCATCAACTGATGGTTGAAAAATTGACTGAGGCTGAAGTGGATGCGAAGATCGTCATTTCCGATGAGGATCTCATGGCGAAGTATCAAGCGAATTTGAGCGATTACATTGAGGAAGCCAAAGTTCGCGCAACCTGCATTACGGTTGACGATGAAGATTTTGGCAATGAGACCCTTGATGCCATCAAAGCAGGCAAAGATATCATTGAGATGGCAAAAGAACTCGGCGAAGCGGGTAAACTCGCCAACGGACCTGGCACCAATCAAGATGACCCAGGGAACACCTACATGTTTACCAAATCCGCATCACCGCGTTGGGCGGAATTCATTGACGCAGTCTTTGCGCAAGAGATCGGCGAAATGACGGATACCCTTTTTGAGGTAGATGTCAACGATGAAACCTTCTATCTCATCTTCCGTAAAGAAGAGCATCACCCGGACCGTCAGCAGGAATTCGATGAGGTCAAAGACGATGTCCGAAGAACCGTTGAGCGTGAAAAGAAACGCGCCCGCATCAATGAATGGGTCTCCGAAATTACGGAAAAAGGTAAGTTAAAAACCTATGCTGAAAATATTCCGGAGCCGCCGAAACCCGAAGAAGCGGAAACCGAGGAATCAGATCAGTAGTCTTTTCCCATTTTGTGGAAGCAACGTCCCCAGCCAAAGTGCTGGGTTGAGAAAAGGAGTCAGATAAATGCTCACAGGAGTTGCCCGCTTCATGGGCAGAATTTTTTCGTCGCGAATTGTCCCTTTACTTTTAATCGGGATCCTTGTTACGCACCCTATCTTTTATAGCTGCGGCGATAAAGCGATCGGTGCTGATGGAACCGTCATCGCTGAATTTGACTGGAATGGTAAACAGCGCATCACGCTTGAAGAGATGATGCTGGAAATTAGTGAGCTCCCCGAATACAAGCAGCGTCAATATCAGGATAAAGAGGGGCTGGAAACCTATATGCTCCTTATGGCGGAGAGTCGTCTCATTCTCAGTCTCGCCCGAGACGAAAAACTCAACGAAGACCCAGAGATACTCAAAAAGGTTCAGGATTATCTTCATGAGTTGATGGTTAAGAAAATCACAGCGCAAGAGATCGACGACAAACTCGTTTTGACTGAAGACGACTACATTCAGCACTACGAAGCGAACAAAGCAGAGTATGTGCGTCCTGCGCAGGTCAGACTTTCCTGTGTCACGCTCATGAATAAAGAGCGGGCTGATGAAGTTTACGCCCAAATCACGGGAGGCAAAGACATCCTTGAAGTCGCTCAGGAACTCTCCGACCGCGGCGAACTCGTCGGTCCCGGTGCGAATCCTTCTACGCCGGGTGACACCGACTATATTAGTCGGAATGCCTTCCCTTCGGGAACTGAGCCTTTCTTGGATGCGGCGTTTGCTGCGGAGATCGGTCAGATGCACGAGGGTGTCATTGAAGTCGACGTTCAGGGAGAGAAATACTACATGATCTTCCGAAAAGACGAAGCCCGCGATGAATACCAAAAACCGTTTGAGGAGGAAGACGTTCGTAAGAGTGTTATCCGAAAAGCGGAACGTGAGAAACGACAGGAACTCATGGACAGCTGGGTTGCCGAACTCCGAGAACGCGCCGAAGTCAAAACGTATATAGATCGCATTCCGGAGGGAGAATCTGAAGAAGCCGAGGCGGCATCGGAGGAAGAACAATCCGAAGAAGCTCCAGCAGAGGCAGAACCTGAAGAATAACCCTCGGATGGAAGGTTGGAAGGACGGGTGCCCCAACCTTCCAACCAAATCCACTCTCCGAACCGAAAACCGATAATGGAGGCATCCATAATGGTTTGTAGAATAACTGCCTATCTTATGCTTATCCTACTACTCATTAGCAGTAGTGCGCGGAGTAGTGCGGCTCGCACCTTTGACAAAATCATCGCTTACGTCAACGACGATGTCGTGACCAAGCGGGAACTCGATGTCTTGGTGAATCAGCGTGCCATGGAACTCCAACAGGTTTATCGTTTCAGCGAACGGGAAGCACTCAACGAGGCAGAGCGACAAAGACCCGAATTACTGGACCGACTCATCAGACAGATGCTGCTTTTGGAAGCCGCATTAACGCTGAAAGTTACCGTCAGCGATGTAGAAATTGAGCAGTACATCCAAGACTTTAAGAAGAGATATAAAATTGAAACGGACGAAGAATTTAAAAAGCAATTAAACAGAGAGGGTATGACACTCGTAGCGTTTCGAGAGCAGTCGGAACGAAATCTCAAAGCAGAGAAACTGGTGATGGGAAGAATTGTCCCTCGATTGCAAGTACGCGAGCGCGAGATTCAAGAATTCTTTGAGGAAAATCGGGACCAACTCCCGACTAAAACAGATAAAGTGCACTTACGACACATTTTTGTCGCCTTTGCCCCGAATCAAGCCGATCGGGATGCCGCAGCTGAAGTTGTAAAAAATGTCCTGAGTGAAATCACAACAGGGAGCGCGACGTTTGAGGAGCTGGCACAACGCTACACCTCTCAAGAGAACCCAAGTTCACAGGCAGGAGTTCTCATAGAAGCTACCACAGAGGAGCTCAAAAGGTTTCCAAAGATATTCCAGGATGTACTCACAAACTTGGAGGCTGGTCAATTCAGCGAGCCAGTTGAAGGAAACGAGGGACTCTACGTTTTCACTGTCGAAATGAAGACCGATAAGATGCTCGCATTTCGGTATCTTATTGTTCCCCTCACACCGAGTGCAGCGGCTATGCAGGAAGCGCGCGAGCGCATTGTTGAAGTCTTCAAAAAACTGGAAAACGGCGAAGATTTTAATGCTCTCGCAGCAGCACATTCCGATGACACCGAGACGCGAGATAACGGCGGGGATCTCGGGATCCGCTCGTTAACTGAACTGAATCCGAAAACTCGGACAATCATTGAAGCTCTCGAACCCGACACTTACAGTCAGCCCCATGAAACCGAATCCGGTCTCCATATTTTTAAAGTTGACGAACGGAATAGTCCAAGTCTCAGTGAAGTAGAGAAACAACAGATTACTTCGATACTCCGCCAGCAGCGATTCCAAGAGGAGTGGGACGCATACACCAACAAACTCCTTGAAAACGCTTACATTAAAATTGAACTGAAAGATTTTTAATTTATGGCCTCCTGGACTGCTCTCCATATACTACTCGTCATTGCCTGTCTCCTTGGTTTCCCAATACAATCCATTATTGCCCAAGAGGCACAACCCGTTGAACCTCCCGCGTCTGAAGAATCTACAGATGAGACCCAGGAAGAGGGATCCGGCTCGGAACGCTTGAACCCGGAAACAGATGTCCCTGGAGAAGGCATGATCATCGGCGATGGCGACGATATGGTTATGGTTGATAATTTCGTCCAAATTCACGGGAATGCGCTAATCAAATTTGAGGATGTCATTCTCCGAGCAGACCATATCTGGGCGGATTTCGACGACAACCTGATGCGAGCTTCCGGGAACGTCCACCTAAAGATTGGGGACGAAGAAACTTACTCCGATGAACTCATCTTTAACCTTGACAACAAGAAAGGAATTGCCCGAAACGGGTTTACTTTCAGCGACCCGTGGTACTTCGGGGGCAGTGAAATCTTTAAAATACAGGAAAATCGCTCCTATATTCGCGGTGCCTCCCTCACAACCTGCTCATTGAAATATCCGCACTACTATTTCAGTGTGTCCGAAGTGATTGTTCAAAAAGATGAGGAGATGATCGCGAAAAATATCGTTTTACGTATCGGTGGGTTTCCCCTCTTCTATTTTCCTGTCATTCGGCGGGACATACGAAAAGGTAAGATCGCAAAGATTATCGTAAAAATTGGAACGGATAGTTATCAAGGTCCGAACATCAGCATCATTTTACCTGTGGCCCGGAAACGCCGTTACGATGGAGCATTGCTCTACGATAGGAGCTCAAAGCGAGGACAAGGATTCGGGTTCGAAGGCAAATACCGATTCAATGATACACAGTTTCAAGAAATCTATATCCCGATTCCACCCGATGTAACACCGAACCAACGCACGAAATTAAAAGAAAAAGCAGATGAATTGCAGGACCGGCTTGATGGTGAATACGACCGTTATTGGCTGCGTCAGATTTTTATAGAATATAAAATCACTGAAGAGGATGTCAAGCGTGCAAGCGACAAGGCAGAAGAAGTGCTTGGGCAGCTTCAAGAAGAAGGGGCTGACTTCGCACAAATCGCACAGAACAATTCTGACCATTTCGACACCCGTTACGATGGCGGCGACATGGGATTCCTCGTCCCTGGCGAAATTGACGAGGAGGGCGAACCCAAACTCGATCCAATTTTAGAGGAAGCCCTGTTCGCACTACAAGAGGGAGAAATTAGTCCTATCGTCCAAACTGAATCTGCCTTCCACATCCTTAAAGCAGAACGGGTCCTTGATGTCTATGGCGAACGTGAAATTAAACTCCGCCGCATTGATATTGCTATTACCGCCAGTGAAGAGACGGAATCCGTCCTGCGCGAATTGGCAGATGACATGCTCAAACGTGCCCACGAAGGCGAGCCGTTTGAACAACTGATACATGTTCCTGAGCAATTCGCAGCCCTCGCCGAACCGACCTTATCCGAACCGAATGAAGGTAATGGCTTGCTCTTAAACGAGATGGAATCCTCGTGGCGCTCCGCAGTGAGGCGATTAGAGAATCCAGGAGATGTTATTGAACGGAGACCTATCACCATGCCTGAAGGTCTTTATATTTTCCAATTGATCGAAAAAGAGGAGACCCCGACCTTCGAGGCACTCGCTGAACAGTTTGAGGCGGAGTGGGATACTTTCTACGAAGACGTGATGAACCCTAAACCGGAAGAAATTGAAGGAGATAGCGACTCACAAGATATAGAAGAGACGGATGGATCCGAAGACACAACAGAAGCAGCGGTCAGTGATCAACAGTCAGAAGTCAGCAGTCCGTCCGAAATAGAAAGCAGCCCCAGTACAGAAAGTGAGACTGAAAACCGAAGGCAGGAGGCTGATGGCGATATCCCGGACACCGATGAAGATGAAACCGTAGAGCAGACCGAGATAGACGATACTGATGAAGACGAAACCGTAGAACAGGACGAATCAGAGCGTGAAGTAGAAGACGAAACGACTTCCGAGCCGTCCGAGGACGACACATCGTCTGAAGAGGCTGCTACCGAAGAAGCTGCCGAAGAAGAGGAGGATGAACTGAAAGTCTATCGGAAACACGGTTTTCGTGGAAGATGGGAGGATCCGAGTGCTGTCGCCTCAGATGCCCAAAGGCTATACGCGGGTGAATACAGCAGCCGTCCTATTCAAACCAAAAAGTCCTTCCGACTCATCAAAGTCGACAAAAAGAGAACCTACCGAGGCGATATTTATTTCTACGGCGCAGACCGGTACTCCTACGAACGGCAGAACGCAACACGCATCGGTAGACGGTGGATTATGCGATGGGGACATACGCAATCCTTTTATACGCCATGGGATAGCCGGGCAGAAGGCAGACGTCCGATCAATTTCACTGGTAGAACGGAGTTGCAAGCCCGTAATTTCAAGGAAGAACTGAAGCTCCCCGGAGAGTCCAGGCTTAACACTTTCGGAATACTCACCTATGGAACGGGTTTGTCTACCGTGTCTGACAACGATCGCGACGAGAATGGTAACCTCACGTTTTCACGGGAAACCATCGGGGATATTACCGGTAGGCTCGAAGTTCGACACGTTCATGATTTCACGGGTGAAGGCACAACTTCGCTACAGAAACTGCCACAATTTACTGTGAATTTCTCGCGGATGCGTGTGAGTGCCCTACCGCTTCTCGGACGCCTCAATGACCGGATGGAAAGCGTCGCTGAAAAGTTCAAAACGGAAACACCGATTCTTTCACTTTTCACCGTTCCAACCCTTGAAAGCACAAGTTTCGACTTAGATGTTGAACTCGGGAACTTCTTTAGAGAGGTCTATAAGGGGAAAGAGGGTGATGAGAGAGATGTATATCTACAGACGCTGGACCTCGGATTCGATGTCCGTAAGCAGTCAACGCTCCTGATTACGCCCTTGCGAGAACTCCAAATGAGCCTTGATGTCAATACAAATATGATATGGCATGACCAAGACCAACAGAAGAATCGGAACATTGTAAAGGGTGTTTATAGTTTCAATGGATCCGCCACAAACACGCTTTTCCGTGTCTTCAACGTCGATTATATTCCTGGCCTCCGAAAGTTGAGACATGAGATCCAATCCTCACTCCGATTCAATTATCAACCTGCTGTTGATGAAGATGAGAACCTCTATCCTTTCGGTCCCAGCACCTATTTCTATGAACGGAAAAGGCTCACCTATAACTTCAATACAAACTTTGAAATCAAGACCCGACGGAGCCAGTCGGCGCACCGTATCTTCTATTTTGATACCCGACTCACCGCCGATTTCACGGAGTTCGATCCTTTATATAGACGGAAATATGAACCCATTGAGAGCGATTTCACATTCGTCCCGCTTCCGAGTCGGAACCTAAATATGACCGTCCGATTCACACACGATCCGAACCCGCATCCCGACGATGGGAAACAGTTTAAGATGGTCGGGTTCCGGACGAATATCCGATACACCCGTCCGGCTTGGAACGTCAGTATCGGTAACTCTTTTAGTAAACGGCATACCTCCAGACGCGCCTCTCGATCGATTACTGCCACTGGACGCTACCGGGTTAGCCAAGACCTCGAATTTGATGTAAGCCTTATCTATTACCCGATTGAGGGACAATTCTATTCACAACGCATTAGTATGACGCGTAATCTCCACGATTGGAACCTCCGCATCTCTTGGAACCGTGTCGGCATTAAGCGCGAAGACTCGCCCTATAACAACGTCCGTCAGGACTTCACGTTCCAAGTCAATCTGATTCAGGAGCCTGCGGTTTCGATGGGTGTGGGTTATGACGCAACGACCGAAACGTGGGGACTCCATACTTTACCTGCAGGCGCACCTTACAACGCATTCGGATCCGGAAGCTCGCTGGGCAGATCTTACTTCTAATTTGACTTTACCCCCACTGGCGAGGTCTTTAACTTTGTTTTGCCTCAAGCTACAAGCGGTATTTTTTCCAATCGCCTTGTCAGTTAAGAGTACTTCAGTTGGTAGATGCGGTTTCCAACCGTACCAATTAATGAGAATTTAGAAATCTTAAATGCTAAGGCGCATTGATTAGAGGAACACATCGCTGAAAATATTGTAAAGATTTTGGAAGATGGGGTATAATATCAAAAGGAAAAGACACCAGCGAGTTTTTGTGACCTAATGATGTTCCGTTATTTTGGAAGAGAGAGTCCGGAATGCTACTTAAGGATCGCATCTGCATTGTAACCGGTGGGAGTTCAGGTATTGGACGCGGCATCGCACTCGAATTCGCCCGCGAGGGTGCGCGGGTTGCTGTCGTCGATAGACAGGAAACCCCACTCCGTGGCAAATACCACGAAACCGAGACCACAACCCCGACCGTCTCAGAGATCGAAAAACTCGGCGCAGACGGATTATTCCTCCACGCCGATGTCGCCGACGAAGCGCAGATCGCACCTGTTATTCAGCGAACCGTTGAACATTTCGGTGGGCTTGATGTCCTCGTCAATAATGCCGGTATCCATATCCCCGGTGGCGCGCAGGAACTTTCAATCGCGGATTGGGACAGGGTCGTTGGCGTTAACCTCCGCGGTGTCTTTGTTACGACAAAGCTCGCTATTCCACACCTGAAACAATCGAAATTTGGAAGGATTATCCAGATCGCCTCCGTTCACGCGTATGGAGGTGGTGCGGGACCCGCGTATGCCCCTGCGAAAGCCGCTGTCGTCAATATGGTTCGAGATACCGCCTTGGAAATCGGGCAATTCGGCATAACCGTCAACGCCATCTGTCCCGGCTACATCGAGACGGCGATTCAGGATTACCTCACTCCGGAACAGGTTGAAGAAGCGTTAGAGAAAACCGCCTTGCCACGGTTCGGTCTACCGAGAGACATCGGGCGCGCCGCGGTGTTTCTCGCCTCCGACGATGCGGAATGGGTCACCGGTGCTTCTCTGCTCGTTGATGGTGGATTCGTCGCAGGTTCTTAATTTTACCTTGCGGAAGAATGACGCGGGTTTCATCTTTGAAGTGTCTTTCTGACGAGCCACCTGCGTGTTTTGGCAATGTAATACAAGGAATGGATTTAGTCTCTCCGCAGACTAAATCCGGTATTTCTACGTATTGTTGCAGGCTACTAATTGCGGGTAGGCACAAGACTTACCCCTACGTTCTTCTAACCACTAAGGACTCACAACATTATGCAAACAAATCCATGGGGAACAATCCGTTTTACAGATAAAGTCGCTCTGATAACTGGCGGGGCCTCCGGCATCGGCAGGGCAACGGCGAACCGTCTTGCCGCTGAAGGCGCGCATGTCATTATCGCCGATAAAAACGTCGATATGGCAAATCAGGCTGTCTCTGAAATCCAAGACGCAGGTGGGAAGGCGCTTTTTGTAGAGGTCGATCTCGCCGATGATAAAAGTGTTCAAGCTGCGGCGCAGGAAGTCGCAGAAAAGTTTTCCGCACTTCATATCCTCGTCAATAACGCCGCTATCGCGAGAGGTGGAAAAATTGAAGATGGTGGATGGATTCCAAACTGGGAGCCCGAAACCGCAATCGGTCTTCGCGGTTGGGTCGTCATCACGCAGCACCTGTTACCGCTTTTGAAACAGGAAAGGGCGGCGATCGTCAATCTCTCATCAGAGGGCGGTTATCTTGGCAGACCCGGGGGATGGGTCTACGATGCGATAAAATCCGCGTTGGTCTCTCTGACGAAGACAATGGCGTATGAATTCGTCGACTACGGTATTCGCGTTAACGCCGTCGCCCCTGGTTGGGTTGTTACAGAGATGCACTTCGGGAGGGCACCGGATCCTGCCGCACGTAAGAAGGAATTGGAGGAGACGCCGATCAATTCTTGTATCATGAAACGCCGCTGTGGACCGGAAGAAATTGCATCTTCCATCGTTTTCCTCCTAAGCGACGATGCCTCTTACATCACAGGACAAACGATACATGTAGACGGTGGACGCTGGGGAATGTCCGTCGGTGGTTAATTTTTAATTATTCCTATAGAGGCTTGCAATAGGAGTGCACTTCGGGATCCATAGTTATAAAAATGTCCAACAAAACTCATACCACAGCCGTTGTCCTCATTCCGCCGGAATCGGTGCAGCCCCCTATCCAAGCCATCCGCAGAATCCACGACCGAAACTTTGAACGATGGATGCCACACATAACGCTGCTCTATCCGTTTGCGGAACGTCACGATTTCGAGTCGGTTATCCCTGCGCTCGTAAAAGCCGCACAACAGATTTCACCCTTTTCTGTTAAGTTCGCTCGCTTTGATGCCTTTCGACACCGTAAATCGTGCACCATTTTCCTCGTCCCAGAACCCGAAGACGAAACGGCGCAATTACACAGCATACTCATGCGTCACCTTCCCGACTATGACGACACGACGCGATTTGCTGGCGGTTTCCATCCACACCTCTCGGTTGGACAATTTTCTCACCGATCCCTTCGCACCGCACAGGAGCGGCTCCAAACCGAATGGCAACCGCTCCAGTGTGAAATGGAAGCGATAAGTCTCATCTATCGCTCCGCCGAAACAGATGATCGGTTTGTAGTTGCTGAACAGTTCTTCTTCTAACCAAGGAACCAATCATGAAAATCAAAACTTTTATAGTCTTAATCGCAATTTTAGTCACGTCCTTTACCGGATGTGAACGAACGCAGCAGATAATTTCTATCGACATCGCCACTCCAGACGCTACCTCCGCTATTAAAATCGGTGTAATCCAGCCATCAGGATATTACACGGGTTTCGCTCAAGGTGCAGAACTCGCGCGAACCCAAATCAATACGGGCGGTGGCGTTCTCGGAAAGCAAATTGAATTTATCGTCATGGACAACCAAGGCGCACGTGCAGTCCCGGATGCCGAAGAAAGCGTCCGCATCGCAAAAACACTTATTGAGCAGAAGGACGTTGTTGCGATTCTCGGTCCCATATTCTCTAACAATTCCATACAGGTTGGCCCCGTCGTTCAACACCTTCAGCGTCCCATCATTCCCGGCTCCGCGGGTGATCATGTGACCGCTGCGGGCGATTTTGTCTTTCTTGTGATCCCTCCGACATCAGCCCACGGCGCGATCATAGCACAATTCGCAATCGATCCATCTGAACTCAGTGCGGCGACTGCCGCGATCCTCCGTCAAACGGAGAGTGCCTACACAGAGAGCCTGACGCAAGCATTTGAAGAAAATTTTCAGAAACTCGGCGGGGAAATCGTTGCCAGCGAAGTCTATGGAATTGGCGATAAAACCTTTGATACGCAACTCACAAACATTAAAGCCGCAGCCCCCGATGTGCTGTATATTGTTGGCGTTATTCCAGATATTCACTTAGCAATGGCACAAGCGAGAGAAATCGGCATTGAAGCGACTTTCCTTGGGCCCGGGAGCTGGGATGAGTCTGAAAAACTTTTCAACATCTTAACTGACAACGCGCCATTGGAAGGGGCTTACTTTACAGCGGATTTTAGTCCAGAACTCCCGAGTGCGGAACACTTCGTCCAGGCTTATACAGCACTGTTTACAACGCCTCCAGATAGCGCGGCAGCCTCAGGCTACGATGCCATGTCCCTGTTAGCATCCGCAATTGAAACGGCACAGACCCTCACCCCATCTGTGGTTCGCGACGCGTTGTCAAGCATCACCGACTTCCAAGGGGCGACGTTCATATCTCATTACAATGCCGACCGGCATCCCGTTAAAAGCGTTGTGATTAACACGGTTCGCGGCGGACAGGTAGAACTGCGTAAAGTGATTGGCCCGTAGCGGTCAATGGATTAAAAAATTAAAGGCGCGGTTTAAACCGCGCCTGCATTTACTGAAAATTCTGATTCTTATGCAATTTCCCCGATCTCAATCAGGCGATCATCCAATGACAATTCTGAGTGTGGCAAGTCCCCGAAAAACGGGCGGAAATATCCTACCCCCGCTGGAGATATCTGGTACCGTTCCGCGTCGTAGAACCGCAGATCCAGACTTCTCCGAATCACATGCCCCGATGCATCCCGCTTCAGCACTTGATCTAACGGCAACAGGGTCGGTTCAATGCCGGCATCCGTTCGAGTAATCGTCGCAACACCGTTGAACATCCCGTCTGAAAGTGCTTGCACTGCCATAGCACCTGCCTTCATAGCGATATCTCTGTCCAATGGTATCGGGCTACCGCACCGTTGGAGATAACCGAGTATCAACGCCCGGAACGCAGAACTCGAAATCTCGGGAAGGAGTTTCTTCATCGTCTCAACGATAATTTCTGAACACCCCCCCGGTTTCGTATGCCCAAAAGCATCGAGTTCCGCCTGTGAAGTAATCATCAGTTCCCCATCATCATTTCGGATCCCCTCAGATACAACGACGATGACGTTCCCTTGTGCTGCGTGTTTTTCACGAATTGCTTCCGCCAATCTATCCGGTTGATACGGTACTTCTGGAACAACGATAAGATCCGCGAGTCCATAAGCGGCGGATAAGGTCAACCACCCCGCATCTCTCCCCATCGCTTCAACAACAATCACACGATCGTGGGAGTAGGTTGTTGTCCGCAGATCTTGGACGTAATTGATGACGCTGTTCGCAGATGAAGGGAAGCCGGGACAGAAATAGTTCACCATCTTAGAGTAATCGACGGCATCCCCTTCGGGTGGATTGATACCCACATCGTTATCAATGGTTTTCGTGACGAAAGTAGTCGTGAATTGGTCGGATAGAGCGGTCCCGACCGTCAAGGTATCGTCACCACCGATCGGAATCAATCCGCTAATGTCCAGTTTTTTCAGATTACTGACGGCTTCATCTAATTTATTATCTTTAATCAGGTTTGTGCGTGAGCTCTTTAAAAGCGTCCCGCCTCGGTTTTCGTTAATCAGATCAGGCGTTAGCGTAAAGTAGCGTCCACCCTTCAAAACACCACGCCAACCCTCCATAAATCCGACGAGTTCAAAACCGAGTTCTTCGGCTTTTAACGCAATGCCTTTAAGGGTGGCGTTAAGAGCACTTGTATCGCCGCCACCCGTCAGAACACCGATCTTTTTTGGCATATTAAACTCCTTTATTATTTATGTATTTTTTATTCCATTGTCCGATGTTGTTTGCGCCACCAGTGGTATTTCGGTCACGTCTGCTGTCCGACAGATGTCGAACGCGTAGGGGCGGGGTTTTCCCGCCCACCACCAACTATTTGACGACTTCAAGGAGCACCGGTTTATCCAAAGCGAGTGCCTTTTCAAACGTCGGCTTAAAATCATTTGGATCTTCAACGCGTAACCCCACCGCACCGAACGATTCTGCGAACTGCACGAAGTCCGGGTTGTTAAGTTCAACACCGATCCGTTTACCGAAGCGGCGGAGCTGCCCGCGTTCAATCGAGGTATACTGGTCATCGTTCATCACAAGTGTGACAACCGGTAGATTATACAGCACCGCGGTTGCGAGGTCTGGGCACGTCATTAAGAATCCACCGTCTCCGCTCAATGCGACGACTTTCCGCTCTGGATAGGCAACCTGTGCCCCGATAGCACCTGTCAATCCGATTCCCATTGCGACGGATACGCCGGAGAAGATGTAACTCCCTGGATAATAACACGGGAAATGTGGCAGCGCGCCATACCCCGTAATATTAACGTCAACCGACAAGATTGCGTCACGGGGCATCACGTCTCGCATCTCCTGGAGAATCCGAGGACGTTCGATTGCTGTCCAGCGTCTCCGTAATTCGCGTAGCCCTTCACCCCAACCGCCTTTCGGTTTTTCGTCGCGTAGTGCGGCGTTTAACTGACGCAAAACCAATTTCGGATTCGCACCGATGCCGACAGTCGCGGGATATTCTTTGTGAATTTCTTCTGGATCGGCTTCGATATGCAACAAGGGTTGTGGAATCTTGAGGCTCCAGTTGCCGGTATCCCGGTAGTTAAACCGAGTACCGACAGCAACGATGAGGTCAGCGGCTTCCATCGCTACTTGGGAAACACCATCTCGGAAAACACCGATCGAATAGGGCGAATCTTCAGGCACTGAACCTTTCCCAAAGCCTGTCATCACGATGGGCGCGTCCAGCAGTTCTGCGAACTCAAGGATTTCTGCGGTCGCACGTGTATGATTAATACCCCCGCCCGCAACAATCAATGGACGTTCTGAAGTACTCAACAACGATAGTGCCGCATCTACATCTTGCGGACTTGCGGTCGTCTGAATCCCGTTGTTCCATGGCGGGATTGGAAAATCGGCTTCGGCATCCAAAGCATCTTTCGCCAACTCAATCAGCACAGGTCCAGGTCTACCGGAACGGAGCGCACTGAAACTCCGATTAATGGCACCCGGAATCTGGTCTACCCGATGCACAATTTCGAGGTGTTTTGTCATCGTGCTGAAGGCAGCTTTTTGATCCAATCCATGGAAACTCTTCTTCGGATCCCGTTGTGCTAAATAGGACGGGTTCTGTCCAGTAATCCAAAGCACCGGTGAAGACGCTGTATTCGCTTCACCGATACCGATAGAGGCGTTATTTGAACCAGGACCCGGGACAGTCATACAGACACCAACATCGCCTGTTGCGCGAGCGTAACCATCCGCCATAAATGCAGCACCACCTTCGTGTCGTGTGACATAGTGAGCGATGCTGTCCTGATTGTTGTATAAGGATTCATAAACAGTGTCTAAATGGTTGCCTGGCAAACCGAAAATAACACTCATACCCTGTTCTTTCAAACATTCGACAAAAAGGTCTCCACCGGTCATAATAACTCCTTTGGTTCATAAAGTTAAATGGTAACCTACAACAATACGCAGAAATACCCAAGCAAAAACACGCAGGCAAAACCGATGCGCGAAAACGGTTAAGATACAACAAAAAGCCGTCCCTGTTTAACTGTAAACGTGCTATTGAGGTATGTCCTTCCATTCGCGTGCCAAAAATCAACAGTCTCTTCCGTTCCCTTAAACAAATCCCATTCTTTAATATAGGATACCTGACGGTGTATCTCTATCAAAGCGTCAATGGGTTCAGCACCTCTGTAGAAGAGATAAAATGTCTCAAATCCTTCCGTTGCCCGGTGGTGTACCTGAACGAGATGCGTCTCTTCATTGCCGGGTTTCAGGTATACCGATAGGGGACACTTCACCCATTTTCGGAGACTTTTTTCGAGTTTCTCGAGTTTCTCGTTTTGCGGACCCCGTAGAATCGTCGTCCGCCGTCCGTAGATAAGGTGTTCGAGTGGATACGGTTCGAGCCCGATTCGACCATTTAGCAAATACGGAATCGGTTCATCTGCTATCAATCTCCCCTTCGCTTTTGTGAATGCGCTCAGACGTTTAACCGTCTCTTCTTGCAGCGAAATACAACTCGGGAGCAGAATAACGTTATAAATCGGCTTGCTATCTGCTGGGTCTTTCAGGAAACTCAATCCACCCCGCCGATTGCCCCCTTTTCCTGTGCTGCCAGTCCTCACAATTTCTGCTGAACCCAGTTCCTGCTCCGAGACAATCCTGAAATCGTAACCCAATTCCCATACGCTCTGACACAACCATCCCCACGCTTTCGTCAACCCATTCCACTGCTTCTCATCAGGTTTCGTCCAGAGACTCTGTGTCGGTGCGACCATAAGGAGCGGTCTCTTTGGATAACCTCGTGACAATTTTTGCGTTAGCGTAACGGATTCAGGGCCTGTCGTCTGATCTTTATTTATCCACAGATTAAAACCGAGACTCGCGTCTTCAAGCACAGTCCGTCCGTCCGTTTTCTGGGATGCCTTCCGTGAAATACCGGCGTGCTGTGTATCGCTACAAACCCATTTCGCAATAACGAATCGCTTCGGTGTATCTATTTCGGTGGCGTTTAGGATAGAGCAGTCCACCTCTGATAGCAGCGCCCCTAACTCAAACTCCAATGCCCTTGCACTTGCGGGGAGACTTAAAGCAAACTGTAGTCTTTCCTGATGGCAGAAATCGCGCACCCCTTTAAGAAAGCAGGTTGCGAATCTCGTCGTCAATTCGTTCCAAAATGTGTTCCTGACCGCCGCAGAGTTATATGTTTCGTAGAAAACCAAGGGCAGATACGTTGCCAGCGTCTCCTCAGCCGTTTCTAAAAGTGTAGGACTCCACGGGATCGAGGTCATACCGGTTCCCAGAACGCTGACTAAGGACAAAAACTTCGGCAGTTCACAAGTGAAACCGATAAGGTGCTTTTTGCCATAAGTCTTTATATAATTGACCAGCAAGCGTTTCACGAACCCCGAAACCCCGCTGCTGTTGAGAAGGTCTTCCGTTGCGGCTGCCGTTTGGTAAAGATGTATGACCGTCCGTCCGCGGAGCCGTTCCGCGACCGGGAGATCACCGGCTATGCATCGCTGGACATACTCGCTGATATTATAGCAGGGTGCATCCGCTTGCGGTTGCGCGATTAGGTGATGCTGCGCAAATTCAGTGCTATTCTGGACATGCGCCTGATGAAGTTTCGCCTGAATCGCTGTCGCGCTTTCCACTTCACTGAAGGATTGCTCCACAGCGTTCAGTTGGTACCGCGTTTCCAACAGCGCAGCTGGCAGTGAAACCCATGCGCGTTCCCCATTTCGCACCAACTGGGTTAATTCTGCTCGATGCACCGTTGCCTCTTGCGACTCGCTCCACGATAGTATGCTTCCTGCGTCAAAAGGGACCGTCTGCACAACTATTCGCTCCTAATTTTTTAACTATGGGTCTCTGGACACCGCTCCACTCCGTTATGCGGTGGTTTTCGGTGCTTTCAAATCCCTTTCCATGTTTCTAACCCAACTGGAATTGAGCAAGAACCCGCTCGCAATGAAATTAGGTTTCCTTAAAGGGCATAAGTTGTCTTTGCTTTACGCATGGAAAGCGGGTCAGAGGTCCATACTTAAAAAAGTGATTTGCAACCTCTAAACGTTTTGTGATATACTTAACATCAAAGAACAGTATAGGTTCGCGAGGTCTCTGCCAGTTTTTATATTAAAAAATTTAGCATATCTTGGGAATTGATGCAATCAAAAGTTTTGCCCATCTATCCTTAAGTCCTGAACAAACACTACACTCAGTAAAATAAAAATGAACATCCTCGAAAATCTTATCTCAGCATTTTCAGTGCTTCGCAGAAGTAAACTCCGCACGATCCTTACCCTCTTAGGCATAACGATCGGCATAGCGGGTGTCATCGCGATGATGTCCTTTGGTGCGGGTGCCGAGAAACTCCTCATGGCGGAGGTTAACCAGATCGGTGGTCCCAATATGTTTGGCGTTTATCGTCCCGGGTATGTCCGAAAAAACGGACGTTGGCAACGCAACAACAGCCCGCACCATTTAGAGATGCAAGACCTCCAGGATGTCTTGACAGAATGTCCGTCTGTTGAGGTTGCGACTGTTGAGGGGAGTTACTACATCAGTCTCGGCGTTGATGGAAAATTTCAACAAACATATCTTCGCGCCACGACGAATGAATACCAAGCCGTTCGCGAATGGCAGACAGAATACGGCAGATTCCTCGCTGATACCGATATGGACACTTGGACAAAGGTTTGCGTTATCGGCGCTAAAATCTGGAAAGAGCAGTTCAAAGGACAGGACCCAATTGGCAAAGAAGTTATCGTCGACAGTCATGGGAACAAAAAACGTTTCACTGTCATCGGGATCATGGAGAGTCGAGGCGATGGATTGGAACGCGGAAAAAGCGATGACAACATGCTCTTCATTCCCATTACAACCGCACAGAAACGGTTTTGGGGACACGATCACGTTGGGCATATCATGGTGCGTGCCAAGAGTCCACTCCTCGTAGAACAGGCACTCAAAGAGGTAAAGACCATCATCATGCGTAATCATGGTGGTGATGATACTTTCTTCCGAACGTGGTCGGCGAAAAAGGGTATCGCACATGCGAAAAGGATGATTTTTATCATAGAGACGGTGCTTGTCGTTATCGCTTCCGTATCCCTGATTGTCGCCGGTATCGGCATCCTGAACATCATGCTCGTCTCGGTGACGGAACGGATCCCAGAGATCGGGTTGCGGAAAGCCGTTGGCGCAAAAAGTTTTGACATCCGTTTACAGTTTCTCACGGAATCTGTGTTGTTGTGTCTGATCGGGAGTCTGCTCGGTATCGCGTTCGGTGCTATCGTGGGAAAAGGTTTTTCATGGATAGTCGGTAAGTTTTTACAAGAAATGGCGTGGCCCTCCGTCCTGACCCCAGAAGCCGTTCTCATCTCCGTGGGTGCCGGTGCGGCGGTAGGCATCTTCTTCGGTTATTATCCTGCCAGCCAAGCCGCTAAAATGGCTCCCATTGACGCCATCCGCCATACATAGAGAAGATAAACATGCAAATATTAGAGAATCTCATCTCGGCATTTTCAGTGCTTCGCGGGAGTAAACTCCGCACGATCCTCACGCTTTTAGGGATTACGATCGGTATTGCGGGTGTCATCGCGATGATGTCTTTCGGCGCGGGTGCCGAAAAACTGATGATGGCACAAATTGAAAATATCGGTGGACCCAGTATGTTCGGCGTTTACCGCCCTGGGTATATCGAGAAGAACAACCGTTGGCAGCGCAACAACAGTCCGCATTATCTGGAAATGCGAGATCTGCACGACATTCTGGCGGAATGTCCCTCCGTTGAAGTTGCCACTGTGGAGAGAAGTCATCCCATAGACTTTGAAGTCGAAGGAAAGCACCAACAAACCTACCTCCGCGCGACAACGAATGAGTATCAAGCCGTCCGACGGTGGCAGACGGAATACGGCAGGTTCATTGCCGATACCGATATGGATTTCTGGAATAAGGTGTGTGTCATCGGGGCAAAGGTTTGGAAAGAACAATTTAAAGGACAGAACCCGATTGGCGAGGAGGTCGGTATTAACAACAGACGCTTTACCGTCATTGGCATTATGGAGAGCCGCGGTGATGGATTAGAAAAGGGCAGAAGCGATGACAATATGATTTTCATTCCGATTACCACTGCACAAACCCGTTTTGGGGGACGTAATCGGGTCGGTGCTATCATGGCGCGTGCCAAGAGTATTGATTTAGTGGAGCAGGCACTGAAAGAAGTGAAAACCGTTATCATGCGCAATCACGGGGACGACGATACGTTTTTCCGGACCTGGAACGCGAAAAAGGGGATAGAAGGCGGCAAAAGGATTATCTTTATTATGGAGATGGTGCTCGTCGTCATTGCATCCGTTGCCTTGATTGTCGCCGGTATCGGTATCCTGAATATTATGCTCGTTTCGGTGACAGAACGGATCCCAGAAATAGGGTTGCGGAAGGCGGTCGGTGCGAAAAGTCTTGACATCCGTTTGCAGTTCCTCACTGAATCTGTGCTGTTGTGTCTGATCGGGAGTCTGCTCGGTATCGCTTTTGGGGCTGTGGTGGGGAAAGGCTTCGCATGGGCGGTGGGTCAGTTTTTTGGAGGACTTACCTGGCCCTCTGTGATTACGCCGGAAGCGGTGCTAATTTCCGTTGCTGCGGGGACAGCAATCGGTATCTTCTTCGGTTATTATCCCGCCAGCCAAGCCGCAAAAATGACACCTATTGATGCGATTCGCCATACATAAGTCGTGGAATGACTGTAGCAGCGATACTTAATATTCGCCTTGAGAGGAGGAAAGCAATGCTGAGTTCGCAAAGGAACCCTGAATCTGTTCAAGAGATACCTGCGCATAAAACCGAAATGACGTTGGACGAATTTCTTGAAAACGATTTCGAAGGGTATGAATATGTAAGAGGAGAATTGGTGCCTATGTCCCCCCCGTCCATGATACATGGTGAGATCAGTGTTAATATTATCTTACCTTTAGGCTTGCATGTTCGTGAAAATCAGTTAGGACGTTTGTATACTGCCGAAACTACTTTTGATTTGGGTGATAGATTGGTGAAGCCGGATGTTGCGTTCGTTTCGACGGATCGGTTACCGGAAGATAGAGAGAAGGGATCGCCTATTCCACCGGACCTCGCAGTTGAAGTTGTCTCGCCGACAGATAAACACTATGATGTTACGGAAAAAGCATTAGCCTATTTGAAAGCAGGGACACGCCTTGTCTGGGTGATTGAGCCCGTCGCGAAGACGGTGATGGTCTATCGGTCTGAAACAGATTTCACCGTGCTTACGAGTCAAGACACGTTGACAGGCGAGGATGTCGTGGAAGGGTTTACGTGTCCCGTCACGCAACTTTTTGAATAGATTAGGACTTACACAATGCGCAATGAATTGCGCTACTACAAACCATACTGCTTTTGAGAAACACAGACCGTACCCCTCCGACAGAAGGTATCAAATACATCGGCTCTAAGCGGAAACTCATCCCACATATCCTTGAACTCGTCAAAAAGGTCGACGCTAAGACAATTCTGGATGGATTCGCAGGCACAACCCGAGTCTCACAGGCACTTGCGAAACTCGACTATACCGTCATCTGCAATGACGTTGCCCCGTGGTCAAAAGTCTTGGGCACCTGCTATCTGCTCAATGCAAAACCGAAAGCGGCGTATCAACCGCTTATCGACCATCTCAACGGAGTGGTACCTATGGACGGTTGGTTCACGGAACACTATGGCGGACACGCCAACGGTGGCTGCGCTATTCAGGCAGATGGACTCAAAAAACCGTGGCAGCTTCAGAATACCCGTAAGTTAGATGCGATTCGACAGGAAATCGAAACCCTTAAACTCGATCCTATCGAAAAAGCGGTCGCGCTCACAAGTCTGATGCTCGCGCTCGACCGTGTTGACAGCACGCTCGGTCATTTCTCGGCGTATCTCAAGGCGTGGGCACCCCGCGCCTATAAGGCATTAATGCTGGAAGTGCCTGACGTTTTCAGATCGGAAGGAGAGCACCAGGTCCATCAAACCGACATCTTTGAACTCGTTCCGCGTGTCTCCGTTGACCTCGCCTATTTCGATCCGCCTTACGGTTCAAACAACGAAAAGATGCCACCGTCCCGTGTCAGGTATGCCGCCTACTACCACCTCTGGAAAAGCGTTGTCCTTTTCGACAAACCCACCCTTTTCGGCAAAGCAAAACGGCGAAAGGATACATCAGATCCCCTCGCCGCTTCGATATTTGAGGAATTCCGGCGCAACGCTGACGGACACTTCATCGCTGTCCAGGCCCTTGCGAAGTTAATCCAAGAAACGCCCGCCCGTTGGCTTCTGCTCTCTTACAGTTCCGGGGGTCGCGCGACTGCCCAACAACTCAACGAAGTCATGCAAGACAACGGAAAACTCCTCGCCGTCCTCGAACTCGACTACAAAAAGAATGTCATGGCGGGTATGCGATGGACACACGAGTGGGTAAACGCCGCAGAAGCGTCGAACCGCGAATTCCTTTTCTTACTTCAAAAGCACTAAAGTTACAGTCTCAGGGGTTGCGAAGTGTCCTTGCAAAACGCCTTAACCCTTGGATGCTCCAAGACTTCCGGATTCAGCATGTATGCGGGTGCGCGTCCCTCGATCGCATCTATCACCTGCCCAATCGTCCGAAGATCCAACCGAATACCGGATTCAACAGTCATACCGGCGTTGTGATTCGTACAGATGATGCGCGGGTGGTCTTTGTGAATGGCTCGTGGTCCGTTAACCGGATCGTCCACGACATAATACCAGAGTCGGTTTTCGTTGATGGCTCGGTTCGCGGCTGCATCGTCAACGAGGTTCCCACGCGAGGGGTTGATGAGAGACGCATGCGGTTTCATGGCACAAAGTTCCTCATAACCGACAACAGTGTCCGCACCCGATAGATGTAGGGATACCGTATCGCTCTCTTGGAAGAGTGCCAGCGGCGTATCAACAGCCTCCGCCCCATATTGCGCGGCAATTTCAGCGATATCCGGACGGATATCGTAAACCAAAAGCCTCCCCCGCTCACCCAAAAGCGGACGCGCACGACGCGCAACCTCTTGACCGATCCGACCGAAGCCGTACAAACCGAGCGTAGACCCCATCACCTCATGGGTTTTGATAAGCCCGAAATCCCCGTTATGGGAGGCATTGTTTAGCGTATAAACCCGCTTCATCGTCGCGAACCACTGTGCAATCGCATATTCAGCGACGGTCACCATGTGTTCAGGAGCAATCGTGACAATGACCCCATACTCGGTCGCCAAATCAACGTTAACAGTTTCATATCCCACACCCCAACGGGCAATGATTCGGAGCGATTCCGCGGCTTGATAGAAACTTTCATGAAAAGGCACGCCCCCTGCGATCACACCAATGACGCCCTCGGCGTGTTCCGCGGTAAATTCCGGTGGGTGGGCACTCAACTCACCGAGTAGCGCTAAGTCTATCAACGCCGCATGACGCTCCATAGTATCGAATTCAGCATTTTCAAAAATAGGAGAAAGAAGAATTTTGGTTTCCATAGTTTTTCTAATTAGCGGTTGATACGCACGCCTCCTGCTTCCATCGCTTTTTCTGCTTCTTCTGCCGTTGCCCAGTTGAAGTCCCCCGGGAACGTATGCGCCAAGGCGGAATATCCACCGGCAAAATCAACGGCTTCTTGTGGTGATTTCCCATTCAACAGGCTATAGACGAGTCCCGATGAGAAACTATCGCCTCCGCCGACGCGGTCTACCAGTTCGAGATCCTCATAGATACGTGAGAGGTAGAATTCTGAACCATCAAACAGGAGTGTCCGCCAATCGTTCAGCCACCCGGTTTTGGCGTCACGCAGCGTCGTGCCGATCATTTCAATGCTGGGGAAAGCGTCCTTGACGCGCTGTGCCACCGCCTTGTAACTATCGGGTTCAAGGCTGCTATACGACTCAGTCGCCCCTTCCGCGGCGAAACCGAGCGATTTCTCGAAATCCTCCTCGTTCCCGATGAGAACAGAGACATGCTCCATCATCGGTTGATTCGCGGCTTGTGCTTCCTCTGCGCTCCACAATTTGGAACGGAAGTTCAGATCGTAACTCGTTTTGACCCCCGCCGCGCGTGCGGCTTTGAGTGCCTCTGCCGAGACAGCTGCTGCCGATTCCGACAAGGCAGGCGTAATTCCACTGAGGTGGAACCAACGGGCGTTACTGAAAATAGATGCCCAATCAATCTCTCCGACTTGCACATTGGAAATTGCGGAATAGCCGCGATCATAAGTGACGCTGCTCGCCCGCGGCCCCGCACCCATTTCAAGATGATAAAATCCGTTCCGTTCCAACCCGACCCCGTCGAAATCGACCCAGATGATGTTCGACATATCCACACCGAGTTCACGTCCTTTGTTGCGGATATAGCGACCCGACCAGTTGTCTACAAGTCGTGACACCCATGCCGTTTGCAATCCGAGTTGTGCGGCGTTCACAGCGACATTCATCTCTGCCCCGCCTGCTGTAATTGACAGCGATGATACCTGTTCAAGGCGCATATATTCCGGGGCGGTGAGTCGGATCATCGCCTCCCCAAACGTAACTAAATCGTACATAGTTCATTCTCCTGTTTTGATGTCTGTTGTGTTCCGGTATTCGTTATAGAGATTTTCAATACATTGCCCACAGAAACAGTAGACCCTGCCGTATCCACCGACCTCTTTTTCAAGCAATTCGGTCATCGTAAATTCGTTTTGGCAGATCGCGCAGAGCTCCATCAATGCTCCCGGTTCAGTCGCTTCTTCGCTGGCTTTCCGTCGGGACATGAGGTGCAAGATCAACCAAACGACGATAGGCGTGAAAATTACAAAAATAATGAATAGCATACATAGCTTCCTTATAACGACATAGAGGATCAGTGTTCCTATTACTATAGCGGATAGCCGTGAACGTGTCAACGGAAAATCTGCCCTATATGTTTGATAAATTGCTTAGATGTATGCTAAAATACAGAGACACAATCCAATAACGGAGTAACCTATTCATAAATGTCCAAAATAGCCCATGTAGACGTTTATCCCACCGCTGTCGGGATGAAAGACATCTTCAATATCGGGACCGGTTTCGTTGGTGATCCAGGATCCGCAGGTGACCATGTTTTCGTCAAGCTCACAACAGACGATGGCTATGTCGGTTGGGGTGAACAACGCGC
>JAJEIP010000027.1 GCA_022827885.1 Candidatus Poribacteria bacterium | reverse complement strand
TCTTTTCACAGTAGTTAATATTAATAATATCATACATTTCAGTTTTAATCAAGTTAAAAGTTGCGATAAAGTCAATCATTATAAGGTTTTCTGCGTAAGTTATATTAGGAGCTATTATTTCTGTTAAAATAACACTATAATAACATGCTTATCTAACTTTCTGCGATTTACGCAACTTTTCGCAAGACCGCTCCGATACATATTTCACATCAACTCTGAAAAGGTGTTGGGTTTCACTCGGTGTCTGTTTGATGTGAGTTATAGGGAGGGAACTTCGTTTTTCGGTTATTTTTCAGCGGTGTGGTGGTATCCGTTTAACCCAACCTACGATACTGCGATATTTTATTCTCAAACTATTGAATATCTAAAAACGTCAAAAAACGAAATGACCCTATAATCCTGATACGGTCGTTTCGTTTTCCATCGGGATAGACGCAAAGTCGCTGCCCCCCTGATAAGGGGGGATATGGGGGGTTGACTGAATAGCCCTGATAATCCTGATTCAGACAATTGACAAAAAACCCGCCATACGCTATACTGGTAACCAAGAGAATCATCGCTAAGGGAGAGAATTATGTCTTACATTAATCCAAGGCTTCATAGAGACTGGAAAAACAACGGTTACCTTAAGATCCCCGGCTTTTTCTCTGCTGAAGAGGTGAACGATCTACAGCGTTGGGTCTCTGAAATTTCGGACTGGAAATCGACACCCGACAAGTGGATGCATCACTACGAATCCACGCCAACTGGACCGCGGCTCTCCCGTTCAGAAAATTTTGTGCCGTATCACATCGGTATGAAAACCACTGTGACACGTGGTAAAGTATTGGATGTCGTTTCCGAATTGATGGCGGAACCCGCGGTGCTCTACAAAGAGAAAATCAACTACAAGTATCCCGGGGGCGGTGGGTACGCTGCCCATCAGGACGCACCCGCTTACGAGTTCATCAAATTCCATATCACCTGTTTAGTCTCTGTTGATTCAGCGACTCCTGAAAGTGGATGCCTCTATTTCGCACCGGGTAGGCACAAGGAAGGATTCATCGCACTCGACGAAAAGGGATGTGTTGCCCCCGAAACCGCTGCAACGATGGAGTGGGTCGCGGTACCAACAGATCCGGGCGACATTCTTCTCTTCGGCTCTTACATCCCACACAAGAGTCCAAGTAACCGTTCAGATCGACCCAGACGCATTATCTATCTCACCTATAATGCCAATTCTCAAGGCGACTGGCGCGAGCAGTATTACGCAGACAAGCGACACGCTTTCTCGCAATACGCAAAAGATGGCTCAAACCGAGACAAACAGATTAGCAAAATCGCACATTTTCAAGGGAAATCGGTGAATCATGACTTTTGATAAAAAATCTCAGCTTTCAAGCGACATTGAAAAGTATATTGACCCAAGTCTGGCGCAGGAAATGACAAGCGGCACAGCGGAGCAAAAGGTTGCCGTGCTGTTTCGTTATATGGAGAAACGTGGACAGTCGTTCTACGATGAAGTCGTAACGCAACTGGAACACGCCCTCCAATGTGCTGCCCTCGCGCAACAGAATGGCGCAAGTGCTACACTAATTACGGGCGCATTACTCCACGATGTCGGGCATATCATTTTAGATGAACACAATGCCGATAGAGCCTTCCTTGATACAGATCTGACGCACGAAGAGGTCGGCGCGCAGTATATGGAACCCTTTTTCCCAGAAGCCGTTACAACCCCGATCCGACTGCATGTTCCCGCAAAAAGGTATCTCTGCACAACCGATGCCTCTTACCATGACGGGTTATCCGAGGCATCAAAAAGGAGTTTCAGACTTCAGGGGGGTATTATGTCGGATGAGGAGCGAAACGCTTTTGAACAGATCCCTCATTTTCAGGACGCACTCACTTTACGGCGATGGGACGATCTCGCAAAGGTGAAAGGGCTGGAGACTGCTGCGTTAGAAACCTATCGAGACATCGTGCAGCAGTGCTTAATATAGAATCCAGTGTAGGAGCGAGCTGTGCTCGCGACGCTTATAAAAAAGCAGAGGTGGAAATGAATTACGAAGCCATTGAATCGAAATTTATCGCAACGCCAGAAAAAGGCGAGGTGTCCTCAATACTCATACGTCCAGACAACGCCAAATGGTTGCTCGTTCTGGGACATGGTGCCGGCACAAACATGCGGCACGCAACGCTCCAGACGATTGCTGAACGGTTGGCAGACATAGGGATCGCTACATTCCGTTATCAATTTCCTTATATGGAGCGTGGCGGCGGTGGGAGAGAAGCACAAGCCGTGGTTCTGGCAACCGTGCGGTCCGCAGTCGCAGCTGCATACGCGGCGACAGGTGATGTCTCAATCCTTGTTGGGGGACATTCCTATAGCGGACGTATGTCGTCACTCACAGCCGCAGAAGCCCCGATCGAACACGTCCGCGGTCTCGTATTCTTCGCGTTCCCCCTGCATCCTTCTGGACGGGAGGGAACCGAACGTGCCGAGCACCTTGCTGATGTTACTGTGCCAATGCTATTTTTATCTGGCACCCGCGATAAGTTGGCGGTCCTCGACCTATTAGAACCGGTTTGCGAAAACCTCGGGGACAAGGCGACTTTGCATCTATTGGACACAGCAGACCACGGGTTCAAAGTACTCAAACGCCGTAAAACGGAAGAAGATGTTTTTGTAGAGATGGCACGGGTACTCAGTGAATGGATCGAAACGCTAAATTGATAAACTCACACCAAATCATACCTCGGTAGGTGCGGTAGCAATCCGATTATTTGCCTCTGGAAAGTGCGCTGATAGCATACCATAGAAGCGTAGCGACGCTGCTGTGTCGATGATTTTCCGACTTTGAACGTTTAGAGTGAATGCTACCGTGCCGACGTCCCGCCGCGGTGTAGAGGGCAGTCCTTCTCACGCGTATCAGTTTTGCCACACTTTCCCTCGTCAATTTCGACATTCCAAATACCTCGAAATATTTCCAATTTGCAGAAGTTTAACGAAAAAAACGCTCGCTCGGTACAAATAATGAATCCTTAGACTGAATTTGTAAAAAAAAGAGTAAAAAAAATGAATTCACATTCTTTCAAAATTGTCGCCATTGAAAGCGAACTTTACGAATGGGACAAGCCACCGATTTGGAACGGCATGCACGTCTACGATAAAGGCAGACTCCATCTCGTTAAAGTTACCGCCCGAAATGGAAGTGACGCATTCGTTGGATACGGTTTCAATGGCGGCACCGCCGCGACGCGTCCCCTCCACCTGTTTCCAATGTATGTAGATCTGTTCCACCCCGCTCTGATTGGACGTGATGTAACGGATACCGCTTACGTCTCTCGGTTAGCCGAGAACTACAAAATCTACGGACCCGGCGGCTATCATACACAGGTTTTGGCAGCGATAAACCAAGCGTGTTGGGATATCCGCGGGAAAATAGAGGGAAAATCCGTTCACGCCCTGCTGGGTGGCACACAAGAACGCATCCGCACCTACATTGCTGGAGGTTATTACGGTAGGGATAAGGGGTTTGATGAACTTCGTGAGGAGATGGAACGCAACATAAATGAATTCAATGCCACCGCAGTCAAGATGAAGATTGGAGATCCAGCGGCTGGACTTGAGACGGACATCAAAAGGATTGAGACAGTCCGCGAAACCATCGGCCCCGATACGACCCTAATGGTGGACGCGAATTGTGCATGGTCAGTTGAAAAGGCATCCGAATGCCTTCCCGCACTGCAAGCAAACGACATTTTCTGGTTTGAAGAACCGATCCATAGCCATGACTACAGAGGACATAAGGCACTCCGCGAAATAGCACAAAATTATGAGATACAAATTGCCACTGGAGAAAACGGATATGGGTTACACTATTTTCAAACGCTGATTGATTATGAAGGCGCGGACGTTTTCAATCTGGATGTCGCTATTCTCCCCGGCTATGAGCCAGCGTTGCAAGTAGTCGAAGAAGCATTGACAGCCGAAAAATTGATTGCCCCCCACGGCGCACAGGAATTGCAAATCCATATCGCTGCAAGCCGAGAGAACGGTTTGATGTTGGAGTATTACCCACCCGCTGTTGACCCACTACGAGGGGAAATGTTTCTCCCAACGATGGTTTTGGAATCCGATGGACATGTCACAGTCCCGACTCGACCCGGTATCGGTTTCGTTCCCAACTGGGATTTGCTAAAGCATCACCGTGTTTAATCATTCTTTTCTCATACCATTTTTCATTGAAAAATTTTCAATAGGATTCTAACGGAAAAGCCGAATTGTAGCATAGGCTGTTAGCCTGGGCAGTTTTGTTACCCTTCTATAGCGAGGGGTGTTCGTGTGCTGGCTCACTTCATATAATCGCAAGGAAAATTAAAAAGTCTGTTACCCAATTCCTGATTCTTTCGTTACCTAATAACAGATTAAATCTGTGTGATTACACACGAAGATACCTACGACTTGTAACGGAATGCATTCCCGAAAGGAGATCCATATAATGGATAGGACAGCTGCGGATTATCAGAAAGACCTTCTTTGGCAGACAGCACTTGAAACCTTCTATCGTGTCGCTTATGCTGAAAGCCTTATGACCTCCGCACTTCAAAGGTGGAAACCTGTAGATGGAGTCATCAAAAGCATCGTAACGATCGCCACTATTACCTCAGTTATGGTCGGATGGATGACATGGGGCACACCAGCAGGAAAAGTAACATGGCTACTCATCGCAGGCTGTGCCGCATTTTTAGCACTGCTGCATGTCATTCTTAAAATTTCGGACCGCGTCGCAGATTTGAGCCACAATGAACAGTATTTCAAGAGTTTGCGCCTCAATATGGAACGGTTTATCTATGAAATGGAAGCCAATCCTGACTTCCCGTTAGAGCAGTTTAAAGTCACATTTGAACAGTACCGGGAATGGTTATTGGTGGGTTCGCAAATGCTAAAGGACGATTTTCTTTTGACGCGTAGACACCGCCAGAAAGTTCAGGAAAAATTGAACCAACAGATGGGAGATATGATTGTATGAAAGAACAACCTATTGAAACCAGGGAACATGTCATTGGGCATTCAATAGGGCAACGCCCAATACACACAAGTTACGAACCACCGGGACCGATGCCACAGTTTCGGCCCCGTCCGAAAGTCAGTCCAGCATCACCACAACCGGAATCCGTTCCGAAACGACTCCTAAACGTCGCATCGACTGTGAAAGCAACGCAGAGGGCTGCACCAGAGGCATCTGCGAAAAAGGAAACCACGCCGACACAGAAAAGGGGTTGACTTAATTTATAATTTCTGCTAAAATCCTCTCAATATTAAAATATTGGGAGGTTAAGAGTTGTGAGACTGGTTTATCTATTTTTGCTTATGAGTGTATTTGTTGTAGGGTCTGTGTTTGCCGGAATCCCTGACGATAAAGATTTACTTATGTGGATCGGTGAGGGCAGTGGAAACACAGCAGTTGACGGCACCGGAAACGGGAATGACGGTACTTTCCATGGGAATGCCAAATGGGTTGGCGACGGAAAATACCAAGCCGGAATCTCCCTCATAGGGGCAGAAACTTACATGGAAGTTCCCGACGTTATCACTGAGGCGGGCAGTCTGCTGTTCTGGTTCAAACCCGATTGGAACGGCAAGGATGGCGACGATTACCGGATTTTTGATGCCAGTTTGGGTCCCATCTACTTCTTCGTCTCCAAGGGCGCGAATCACGCTGACATCAACCCCGAAGACTTCGGTTTCTATTTTGAGGCAGCGGACGATGCCGATTGGCAGGATGTTGAATTTGATCCGGCAGGAATCATAGAAAAGGATAAATGGTTTCATGTCGCCGCGACGTGGGATTTCGATGGTGGAAACCCGTTCCTATACATTGATGGTAAAGAAGCCGCAACCAGTGGCAAGAAGATCACTGGTGGTTTCCCCGCACTTCACGAAAAACCGAGATTCGGGTGGGAAACAATTCCGTATATCCCGCTCCAAAACGGCGCAGAAGGGGTCATTGATGAAATCTCTTTT
>JAJEIP010000074.1 GCA_022827885.1 Candidatus Poribacteria bacterium | reverse complement strand
CCAAGGCAGATGGATTGGCGAGTAACCATGTGAGTTGGATTACCACACAAGGCAATGATGTCTGGTTTGCGAGCAAAGAGGATGGTGTGAGTCGATTTGATAAAGTGAGCGGCGAGTGGACAATTTACAAACAAGCCGATTTTCTTGCGGATAACGATGTCCGACATGTGACGCGGGATTTGGACGGAAATCTTTGGATGGCGACGGTCGCCGGAATTTCGATTTATTCCCCTCAAACGCGTACCTGGGAAATCATTTCAAGGGAAGATGGACTACCGACCCCCTATATCACGTCAATTAGTTTCCAACCAACAATCAACAGTCAACAGTTAAAAGATGATCCTGTTAAATTAGAGTCCTCTTTAACTGATAACCGACAACCGACAACTGATAACGATTCTCAGGTTTGGATTGGGAGCGATCGAGGACTTGGTACGCGAGCCTCTTTAGGTGAAGAGTGGACATTCCATGTTCCACCTCAAATACAGACACAAGGCGAAACTTTTGTGACATCTGTTGATACAGGCACTGCCTCTCAGGATCACCGTGTCTGGCTCGGTACGAGTTCCGGTCCCGCGGCGTATGATACGCTTTCTTCGGCTTGGATACAACTCGCGCTGCCAGACACACCTAAAAATCCGCTCATATTATCCGTGCTTGCTCGTGATGAGAGCGTCTGGTTCGGCGGTGTAGAAGGTGTTTGGCGATACTCGATCGCTGATAAGCAGATGCAGCATGTTGCCGATGGTCTTCCGAATTCGTACGTTAATGTGCTGCTTTCCACAAACGAAAACGAGGAACAGCTACTTTGGGCGGGAACACGCCGGGGTCTCGCAAAATACGACAAGGCCCGTCAGCGTTGGATTCCTTTATCCTTTAATGACCAATTGCCGTCGCCCAATGTCACCGCACTTGCCTTTCAAGATGGTACCCTCTGGATTGGCACACCCCGAGGGCTAGGAAGTTACACGATTGCTTCTGATTCTTGGAATTCTCTTTCAAATGTGCCGTATAACATTCGAGACATCCTGTGTGATGCAGATGGAACACTTTGGTTGGCGACAGATACAGGACTCGTTGAATACAACTCACAAAATGGAAAAGAGGTTCTATACCAATCTCGTCCGGTACGGGAGCCGTTCCTTGAAACGCTGGTCTCAAACATCAAGTTTGATGGGGATTACATCTGGTTCAATAGCTGGGGGGCTTCGCCGAATGGGGCACTTGTGCGGTTTCATCGTCCAACAGAGACATGGCGGCGTTTTACGCGCGTAGATATTCTGCAGTCTACGCAGAAAAGAGCCATGACGCTCATCCGTTGGACGTATGTTGATACCGATGCAGTCTGGTTCACAACAGACTACGGGGTCCTCCGTTACGATAAAATCTCGGATACGTGGCAACATTTTACGACAGAGGATGACCTCTCTACCAACGATGTAGACAAAATTGCTGTGAGTGAACAGAGCGTCTGGGTAATTCCCATGATAGGCTTGGAGTTAAACCATTATAGTAAGGCGACTGGGACGTGGAATGTGGTGGAACGCGAAGATGAGCGTCAGATTGAGCGTATAAAATCACTGGGGGTTGACGGACCGAACGTCTGGTTTGCCTCCGGACGTGGACTGACTCGGTACAATGAGATTACCAGGGAATGGAAGGATTACGGACCAAGAGATGGTCTGGCAGGTAGAGGTGGGGAATGGATTACTGTGGATGACGATTTTATTTGGGTTGCGCGTTCGGAGTGGGACCGAGGCAGCAACCGTCCTTTATCACGATACGATAAAAAGACGAAAAAATGGACGACGTTTTCAACGAACGACGTGCTGGCCGCGAGTACCATTAGACGTATTATCGCCACAGAAAAAGATGTATGGATACTCTACAGACCTTGGGAGGATGCCGGCGTTACCCGCTACGACAGGCGCACCAAAGAATGGACGACGATCCGATCAGGACGGGGAACGCTTGAGCTGGCAGCCGATGACGATTATCTGTGGTTAGCGGTTCCCAACGATGGACTTCGACGATTTCATTTCGCTTCGGGCACCTGGGCATCATTCAGAGATATCAAAGGACTGCTCCATAACCACGTAGGTGAGTATGGACTTGCAGTGGACGAGGACTATGTATGGGTCGGGACCTTGCGGGGACTTTCCCGTTATGATAAACGGAAAGAATCTTGGACCCCTTTGACAGCAATTCCCACCCTCGTCGGACGCACCATTCGGACGGTAGACGCGGATGAACGTTTCGTCTGGGTCGGTACTGACGAAGGGATGTCCCGCTACGATAAGGTCTTAGGTGTCTGGAAGAATTATCGACAGGAGGGCGGCTCCGAAAACATAGAAACCCACGGGGGCCACTGGCACGAGCATAGAAGAAAAAAGAAAGATTGTCTCTCCGATGACGTTGTAAGTTCTATTATGGTCGATGACCAATACGTCTGGGTCGGGACACGAGACGGGGCGAATCGCTTTGATAAGATAGCCCTGCGGTGGGATCAGTACAAAACTGAGCATGGATTGCCGGCGAATAATGTAACTTCTGTCAGTAGCGATGCCGATAGCATCTGGGTTGGGACGAACTCCGGGATCGGAAAGTATCCGCGCACAGCGGATGATCGCAATGCATGGATTACTTACACGTCGGGAACCGAGATCCAACCTTCCGCTGTATCCAAAGAGTTCGCTGAATCGTTGGTTACCGATCAAATTTGGTGTATCACGGCGAGCAAGAAACACATCTGGGTCGGGACACGCAGGGGGGTCAGTCAATATGACATCGGTCGGGATATCTGGAAAACGATTACAGTAGAAGATGGACTCGCGAGTGATGAAGTGAGTTGTATCGTGATTGATGGCGACAATGTCTGGTTTGGCAGCGATCGCGGTGTGACACTCTATAACGAAAAAACAGAGGTTTGGGCTGACTATACGACAGAAGATGGACTTGCCAGCAATAAAGTTACCTCTATTGGTGTTGATGGCACTGAAGTTTGGATTGGCACCTACAATGCCGGGGTCAGTCGGTTCGATCAGTTAACGAATCGCTGGACGACTTACACCCGAGAGGACGGTTTGGCGCATAATGGCATCCTTTCCATGACTGTAGATAGTCCCTACGTCTGGTTTGGGACCTATCGTGGATTGAGCCGTTTTGATAAGCGTACAGAAATCTGGACAACCTTCACAGAGTCTTACGGACCCGAGGATATTTTGAGGTGAAGAATAGTTATCAGCAGTCAGGGCGGGTTTTCTACGAAAACCCTTTCAGTAGTCAGCAAGCAACCTCATTGCTGATTACTGACCGTTGATTCCTATTTCGCTGAAAACTAATAAGATATGGAAACAAATACAGACAACCGAAAGTCCCGGATCCGTGCCCGTTTTCCTATCAAAAATCTGCTTTTGCTGTTGAAGGTCTTGCTCTGTTGCTCTCTCGCATTCCGCGCTGAGGCAGAGGATGCGTACAGTCTATTCGGTAAGTTGTTCCTATCCGGACGTGTCGAATACGATTTCACAAACAGGCGGAACTTCCTCGCGGATACGGAGGAAGAACGTGTTAGACAAGACAGTTTCGATTTTGATCGCCTCTTTCGGCGCGGCTTCCATAGTGTTATGGTGATTGAGGAGACCGCAGGCAGTGTGAAAAATATCTTGAGTCTCGGAGAGGTCCCGACAACCTTCACAAAATTCACCTTCGATCAGATCGACCTCAGCGGTGTCCGATGGGAGGTCCGTTCCAACCGCACGGATTGGACAATCCTCATGGTGCCCGGTTTGCTCAACCGCTTGAATGGACGTGAGGGAAGGGGACAAAAATCGGGTATAGGCTTACGTGAAGTCACAAAGTTCGGTAGATCCCAATTAGGGCTCTCTTGGTACTTCCGTGAAACACCCGTCTGGGCGGTGGATCTGGAAACCAACTTCACCAACTACGGTGTAAAAGCAGAATTGGCTGTTACACCGAAGAGTGCGTTGCAGAAAAACTTAAGTTCACGTTTCGATGCGACGACAACAGTTTTCAAAGCCTTTCAAACCGTTGGGGATACGATTTTTCAAGCGGAAGTGTATCGCGTCGGTCCACGGTTTGATGCCTCTCGCTCGGTCGGTGATAACGATGACCAAGACCGCTATTCCGATAACACCCCGCTCGATCCACCCTCCCAGATTATCCCCGGAGACCTTGATAAAAATAATAACGGTATCTTCGACTATGAAGATGACATTTTGCTTTTCGATGTCGATGAGGATTTCCTTGACGAAAGCGATCGGAATAACAACGGTATCCGAGACGAGGAGGAGAACGATAAGGATCCGAATTACGAGTTCGATGTTGGACTCCAAGGGATCCGGTTGTTTATGAACCGCAAAATAAGTCAGCAGGCGAGTGTCGTCGATTTGGACCTTGGGTTACAGATTGAAGAAAATCTTAGACTCAGAAATACGCCATCCTCAACGAAAGCGTTTGGCAATCTGGTGTATCGGAAAGAACTTGCTCGGGCTTCTTCACTCGTTTTTGAAAATGAACTGAAATTGGTAAAAGACCGGATTCCTGACGAAACATGGTATTATGCCGGGTTTCTGAGCGGAACGGAGGAAGCGTTGTATCGGGCGCAACCGGAAGTCCGTAAAATGGAAAGGGATAGTAATGTTGAGTTCTTCTACATTGATGGTGGTGTCGAAGTCGAAAGACGGCGCAGAGATCCGCTACTGATGCAGAACGACCTGATTAACACTGCCAAAATCACGTATGAATACCTGGGGATCGAACGGATGGTTACGACAGCTCGCGCGAAGATTCAATACGACTACGATTTTGAAAAGGACAACCAACATTACGAGGTCGGTATCTTCAAATCCCTGTACCGTTTGCGTCCTTCCAAGTCGCTGGAAATCAGTCCAATGTTCAAAACCACCGTTCGCAACGGCTTCCGAATGGCGGAGGATCGACTTGAATATTTGTCCTTAGTTGGGGAAATCGACGGTAGGGATGTCTCTCGTCAATTTCGCTTACGCGAAATTGAACGTGCGACTGTACGGGATATGGCCTCGGCGCTTATCCTTAAGGTCGTTTATCAGTTTACGAAAACCATCAAACTCACCGGTGGCGGTCAAATCCTCCTGTTCAATGATATGCTGAAGAACGATAACGACTTCGTCCGTCAAGCATTGTTGGCTGAAATGGAAAAGAGTTTCGTCGCTTACGAGAAGCGTATGTTTCTGCATATCGGTGCGCGATACATAGATCAACGCGCAATCGGAGATGTGAACGATCAGAACTACATGGAAATTTTTGTGCGCGTTTTTGGAAGGTTTTAAAAAACCATGCTAAGTCCGTTTTTTGCAATTTTACTTGCGCTCATCTACGTAGTCTCTATTGTCCACGCACAGGAGGAAATTATGCCTAATCAAGGAACCACCAAAGCATTGATTGTAGACCTGGTGCGGGCAGCGGGCAGCGATTCAGAGATCAATGCCAATCCATTATCGGATAGTCAGGAAAGACCCCAATTTTCTGGAGCAGAGGAAGCAATTGAAAAGTGGATTGATGAGAACGGGGAATCGATCATCGATACTCGCGGCGGTCCCTTTGAACCTACCGACCAATACGTCACAACCTACAAGGATGGCAGAATCTACGTTCATGTGCTTTCTTGGGATGGAAAGAACAATATCGCCCTTCCAGCCATCACCGATCGGGTGGTGAAGAATGCCTGGATTCTGGGGCATCCTACAGCAGATGGTGCTTCGTGGGGTATCGTGAGACAGCATCCGTGGGGATTTTTGATTGTGGTCCCGGAGGAATACCAAAACGGTGTTGATGACATCGTCGTTCTTGATATTGAAGCGGATCCCGCTACGCTTAAGAAACCACGGTTGGTTGAAGCAGATCCTTCGTCGGTTATCTATCTTTTCGGAGACAGCGCCAAGACAGGTGGCGGTCTTGTACACCTGCAGGCACAGGACTGGATTGAAGGTTGGAACAAACCATCCGCTTCACTTTCATGGAAGGTGAAACTCCCGGTGGCTTCTGATTACGAACTTGCGCTAACCTATACTGCCGATGTCGACGCAACAGGCTTGGTATTCGAGATTGTTGCAGAACAAAGCAAAATTACTTGGACAGTCCGCCAAACAACCGGGTGGGCAGGAAATTCACAGAATTTTGAAAGGATACCGCTTCGGGAAACATTGCACGTTCCCAAAGGCGAAAGTACAATTACGCTGCATCTCATCGGAGAGGCAAACTCTGCTGAGAACGTAAAAGTTCATTCGCTTGCGCTGATTTCATCCACAGCAGCAAAGGTAATGATTGACTCAAGGAAGAAGGCTCAACAGATGCGCGCGAGCACCGATTGGTTCGTCAAGGCAAAATACGGCGTGATGTTCCACTGGTCAACAACGACACAGCCACTACGGGGTCCACAAAAATCTTACCCAGACGCTGTGAACGCTTTTGACATCGATGCTTTCGCCGATATGGTGCGTGAAACTGGTGCGGGCTACGTCATTTTCACTTCTGTCCACGGAATTATGCATTTCCCTGCTCCGCTGAAATCAATCGAAGCGGTTATGCCGGAACGCACGTGTAGACGCGATCTAATTGGAGAGATGGCTGACAAACTGCAAGAACATGGTATACCTCTTATTCTCTATTTCCATCACGGTGTTGGAGATACAGAGTGGATGAAAGCCACTGGGTTTTTAAGTCCAGACAAGTCGAGATTTTTCAGAATTGAACGCGATATTCTTACCGAGATCGGACACCGATACGGCAAAAAGGTTGCGGGATACTGGTTCGACGATCGATATCCACTTCAACCGTTTGCAGAACTGTACGAGGCGACCAAAGTTGGGAACCCTGACCGTATTGTCGCTTGGAACAGTTGGATTCTCCCTAAAACGACTGAATTTCAAGAGTACTACGGTGGCGAGTTTGGCGGTGCTCTCGTAACGCCACCTGCAAGTTTCTTTTCCGAAAATGGCAGTGCCAGTGGACTACAACCGCACGGTATGATCTTTCTTGACGACCCTTGGCAACATGGATATCCAGACACCGATATTGCCGCACCCCTATTTGCCACTCAGCGGCTTATTGATTATGTGCAGACCTGTATTGCCCAGAAGTTGGTAATTACGATGAATATGGGGATTACTCAGGATGGAAAGGTCTCATCTGCAACACTTGAACAGATGAGAAGCTTACGACGAGCGATCCGAAGGAAATAGTTATTGGAAGAACGGTTCTCGGTACAGATCTCTGTGAAATCCTCTCGGTTATTATGGTGAATGCTAAAAATATATAGACATTCTCTGAGATTTATGTTAGCCTCTGGTATTATGAGATATTCCATAGATTTACGCCAACGCGTCCTGAAATATATCCAAGAGGGTGGCACGAAAGTTTCGGCATCCCAA
>JAJEIP010000092.1 GCA_022827885.1 Candidatus Poribacteria bacterium | reverse complement strand
ATCATATCATCCAAGTTCCAGCCAAACCTCAGGCTGCGTCCTCGGGTTTCCATTGTGCCGACAACGGTAAAACGTTCGGTTATTCGTTTTTGGTCTTTTCTGCCATACCGATCGAAACGTCCACCGGGTCCTTTACCGATTTTAATCTCCTTTCCTACAGGGGACTCATTTCCAAATAGGGCGACGGTTACTTCAGCACCGAGTACACAAATTTTCGCTTCATTATCGATATCTTCGTTTGTAATAAAGCGGCCCTGCTGGATATTCCAATCCATCGCTTCCGAAAACGATGCATTTACGCCGTTATAACCTGTGCGGTGTTCTGCCCCGCCGGCGGCTTGGACAAGCACGCCTCGCCATTCCGGGATCCGCGGCACCACTAACTTTACAGTTGGACATTCCGCTTCAATCGCCAATACATCTTCGTACTCGAAATACTCGTTGCTCCGATTCGGCACCCAACGATTGTTTACCCGCTTATGGCTGCTTCGGTACATCGTAAACTGGTTCACGCCGCCGAGTTTCTGTGCGTCTTGCAGGACAATCATCTTCGCGCCATCACCGATGGCTATCATTGCGAGCACCGAGGCAACCCCGATAATAATACCGAGCATTGTCAACAAAGAACGCAACTTATTGCTACGAATTGCGGAAATACCAACAGATACCCCTTCAATTATGCGCATTTCATGCCTCCAATTTATAAAGTATTCCTATCCTCAACGTGTTAGACAAAGAAAAGGGGAATAAAGTTCGATTTTTTTCGTAGCAATTTCTTTTTTTTTATTTTTTAAAGGGGCGATTTTCAAACCGCAGCACCTAACCAAAATAGAATCTGTTGCTGTATCTATTAGACGCAATTAAATGAAATAGGTTTATTGTTTATTGGTTATCGATTTTGGGGTGACAGATAAGATTTCAGGATAGCAATGGAGAATTTGATGAGGAAAGGCGCGCTTTAAAAAGCGCGCCTATAGGGACAGATGTTGGTTGGATATCCAGTTTTTAGTCTTTGCGTAATGCTTCGACGGGTGGGAGACTGGACGCTTTAAGGGCAGGATACATCCCAAAGAAGATACCCACCGCTGCAGAGAATGATACCGAAATCATGACCCACTGCATAGAAACAACCGAGGGCCATTCTGGAACAATTTTAGCAATTTTCACAGCGATCATTGCCATACCTTCGCCAGCAAAGATCCCCAAACCGATACCGATTGCGCCAGCTACTCCACACATTATCACTGCCTCTATGAGAAACTGAGCCAGAATATCCAAAGGTTTAGCACCGAGTGCCTTTCGGAGTCCGATCTCGCGGGTTCGCTCCGTGACAGCGACTAACATCATATTCATAATGCCGATACCGCCGACGAGCAGTGAGAAGCCTGCGATACTCCCCAAGGCAATTTTAATCATCTTACTGATTTTCTGTAGTTGTGCCATCCCGGCACGCATTTCCCGAATTCTGACGAATTCGTCTTCGTTTCTGTGCCGTTTTCTGATGACGGTTTTCACCTCTTCAATCGCCTTGGGAACAGCGTCAACAGTATTGGCGAAAACCATGATATTGTGAACCCGATCATCCCCAGTAAAACGCTCCTGAACAGTTGATATAGGGATAAAAGCGAGGTTGTCGTAACTCCATCCGAATTGGAAGCTTGTCCCCCTGGGAACGAGTGTACCGACCACCGTAAAGCGCTCAGTCAACCGGTCTTGCCGTCTTCTTCCGTTTGGATCGTAATATCGGACATCTCTGGCAATTTTGATTTCTTGTCCTAAAGGTGATTCATTTCCAAACAACTCGGTTGCAAGTTCATCTCCGAGCACACAGATTTTTGTTGCGTTTTGGACATCTTCGTCTGTAATGAAGCGTCCGTCTTTCAGATTCCAATCCATTGCGGTTGTAAAGGTAGCGTTTACCCCGTTATAGCCGGCCCGGGCTTCAGTACCCCCTGGTCCCTGAAACAGGACCCCGCGCCAATCCGCGATTCTGGGTGTGACTGCACTGACAGACGGGCACTCTGCCTCAATCGCCAATACATCTTCATATTCCATGTATTCGTTGCTCCGGATACGGACCCATCTGTTATTTTCTCGTTTGTAGGATGTCTGGTAAAGTGTGATTCGGGTTGCCCCTCCCATCTTTTTTGCATCTTCTATCACAATCTGCTTAGCCCCATCACCGATAGCGATCATTGCGAGTACGGCTGCGATCCCGATGATAATCCCAAGCATTGTCAGCAGCGAGCGCATCTTATTTGAACGAATTGCGGAGATTCCGATGGATATCCCTTCAATTAAGCGCATGTTTCCCCCTGAACTTTTTTGTGTGTTTGTTGTCAAAACAAGTGTTTATTGGGCATGTTTGACATAATTATCGTAAATAGGTTTATACAAGTTTCATAAAAAAGATTTTAAAAGGCAAAATAGGTTCGGAAAAAAGACAAGAATTTTTCATTATAATTTGACAAAGGCAAGAGGATGATGTATAATTTAAACAACACCGCAGAAGAAATATAGGTGTGATTTCAAGTATATATTGTACTCGTCGTTGCTAACAGCATTTTTGTTGTTGGCAAGTTTGTATTATAGGGAATTTCGGGGCGTAGCGCAGCCCGGCTAGCGCGTCTGCTTTGGGAGCAGAAGGTCGGAGGTTCGAATCCTCTCGCCCCGATTCAGAACGAATAAAATTTGTAGCACGAGCGCCTATAGCTCAATTGGATAGAGCAACGGACTTCTAATCCGTAGGTTGCAGGTTCGACTCCTGCTGGGCGTGCTTTTCAGGCAGCTTGATAGGGAGTCACGCGGTCACGAGGGTCGTGATGGCGTGTCTTCCGAGAAGAATGGCAGTATGGTGGATGTAGCTCAGGGGTAGAGCACTTGACTGTGGATCAAGTGGGCGTGGGTTCAAATCCCATCATCCACCTTTTTACTATGCGTCCGTAGTTCAATGGATAGAGCAATAGTCTTCGGAACTATAAGTTGGGGGTTCGAATCCCTCCGGACGCGAATATTTTTTGGATGCCGGGTGTTGGCTTTGCAAGCCCACCTAACAATTAGCGAGTGGTCCTTATAGCGTCTATGGTAACACAGCAATGTTCCACAGCGGGC
The DNA here is from genome assembly GCA_022827885.1 of Candidatus Poribacteria bacterium. Lineage (GTDB taxonomy): Bacteria > Poribacteria > WGA-4E > WGA-4E > WGA-3G > WGA-3G. The sequence continues at coordinate 89 of JAJEIP010000092.1, read as the reverse complement.
ACAGGCGCGCCGTTAGCTCAATTGGCAGAGCATCTGACTCTTAATCAGGCGGTTGAAGGTTTGATTCCTTCACGGCGCATCGAAAGACC
>JAJEIP010000048.1 GCA_022827885.1 Candidatus Poribacteria bacterium | reverse complement strand
TATCAATTCTGTCTCATGCATGCCGCACGGCGTTCCGGATTGGGTGCGTTCAACTATATCAGCGGCACAACGCAAATCCTATCGAAACTCAATCTCGGACTGTCATGGCTTCGCGCCGGGGTAGACGATATCCCTATCTATCCACTCATTCCAGCATTCGATCCCAATATCACGCCAGAGGCACGACGAAACCTCGCGAAAAACCGACCCAGAGAATCCGATTTCATTCCAGCGGGTTACCTAAACGACAGTGAAAACGCCTATATTTTGACGCTTGCGACGCGTTGGGCCGTGAGTCAGGCATGGTGGGATAATTTCGGAAGGGATTCACTGCCACCGGAGTTTATGTGTGGTGTAAACACGAAACTGATTACGCAGCGCTTGGACGGCGGTGAACTGGATACCTATAATTATGGGAGTTGGGGATACGGCTTTGATGCTGGATTTCTCGTCCGCTTGCCCGATTTCAACGCGCTTTTCAATTTAGAGGACTTCGGCAGTCTTGCCTTTGGGTTTAATCTTCAGGACATCTCAAAAACGACTTTAACGTGGAACACTGTGTCTGCCCCAAAAGAATCAATTCCGGCGAATTGGAACGTGGGAGTCGCCTATACGAACCATCACCTTTTCAACCGAGAAATGATTGTTTCGTATCAGTGGCAACAGCGTTACGGCGGGCAATCGCATATCGGCATAGAATATCGTATCAGCGAACCGTTGGCACTCCGTGTCGGTTACCGGGACGACCGCATTACGAGTGGCATCGGCATCCAGGTCCGCCAATTTCGACTCGATTACGCCCTTCTCCTCGGCGACCTCATTAGCACGCATTTTTTGAGTCTCTTATGGCATTTTTAACCATAGAACTTACACAGCCCCTTGCTCGCGTGGTTTTGCGGCGTACTCGCCCATTGGAAACCGGATTTTGATGTGAAGAAAATCCGAGAAAAACCCAATCATTGGGGCGCAGGTTTGGACAAATCCGGCTGGTCACGTAGTAGCAACAGGAGCGGTGCAAGCACCAATGGAAGCATCACTAAACCATCTAATACAATCGGCAAACCGAATTGATCTCCCAAATCCCCCACAATTTTATTCAATAATCCGCCGACCCCCCAGGCAGCCCCCATCATCAAGCCGGATGCAATGTTTTCATGCCCGCGTAGAATCATCTGTGCCAAGATAATGTTAATCGTTATGGAACTGGTGAGGACCACATTGCCGAAAAAGAGGAATGCAAGGAAACTAAATCCGTCAGTGTGTAACGACGCATAGAGCAGCGGAGGAGCACCGAGTAACGATACCAATAAGAGGACATAGGTGTTTACACGACTCATCAGCCATCCACTTGACATGATACCCATAGAACCAGCGAAAATAAAAAGCGCGATAACAAGAGAGCGCACTTGATCCGAGTAATTTTGATCGTCTAAGTGGACTGATAGAAAGGTTTCTAAACCCGTTAGCGTAACAGTTCGGAGTGCCGCAATAATGAAAAGGATGATGAGTGGCAGCATGCGTGGGGAAGCAACAGTCCAAAGCGGTTCTTGCGGTCTCGGTGCCTCGTTTGGCGTTCCGCGGGTGGTAGCAGTTAAATCAAGCCGCTTCTCAAATCTCAATACTTTCGGCACAAGGAAGGCCACAAGTAAACCCGGTATCATCTCCCAAACGAGGTATTTCAAGCCGAATCGATACGGGATGAACATCAGCACCAACGGCCCGAGTGCACGTCCAACATTACCGCCTGTAAGAAAAATGGAGGTTCCCAACCCTCGATCCTCCGAGGCAAGGGCACCCGCATAAGTTGTCGCCTGCGGATGGAATGCGGCGATCCCAATACCCCCAATAGCTAACAGTAAATATACAACATTAACAGATGGGGCAAGCCACAAGAGGCTTAAACCGATTGCGCTAAACGCAACACCTATCGTCAGAAAATGCACTGTCTGTAACCGATCCGACAGCCATCCAAAAACGATCTGACCGAATGAGCTAAATACACTATAAATTGCGACGAAGTTTCCTGCTAAACTGTTTCGCGCGCCTACTGTGGCTAACTTTGTCAGTAGGAGCGGTTGCAGATGCGATAAGAGCGTCGCGTAGGAGTCGAGGACAGTATGGGATAATGTCAGAAAATAAAATTGTTTCCGAGAGGACGCTTTAGAAGGATTTTGAGGGTTTTCCATGAGGCGAAATAAATACCGCGTTTCTATGAGGATTAAGATAATGTGTATTGTAGAATACATCCGCCTAAAAAGCAAATCTTTTTTTACGAAACACGATTCCAACACGGGGAGGCACAAGGTCTGCCCCTACAACTGACCGCTGATTGCTGACTGCTGACTGCCGATTGTCATTTCTTCTTGACATTTAAACCCTTCACATATACCATGATACGAATCCATTAAACATAAAAAAATAGAAAATATCCATAATATTCACACAGCGAGCGTGCCTTTGGACAAAAAGCAACTTCAACGGGTTACCAAAATCGGTTTACCGACGGTCTTAGCAGTCGTTATAGCATACTTCCTTTTAAAAGAGATCGACATTCAAGAAATACCCAAAACCCTGAGCCGATTGTCAATCAAGGTGCTCTGCATCGGGTTCGGATGCTATTGTGTGTTGGTCTTAGCGAAAGCCCTCCGCTTCCGGGCACTGCTCAATCTTGAGAGCGGTGTCCATGAGGTCTTTCCAATCTTGGCGATGCACACCTTTTGGGGCAATATTCTCCCGATGCGGACAGGCGATGTGTCTTATGTCTATCTGATGCAACGCCGTCAGAAGGTGGATGCAACGCAGGGAGTCGCTTCGCTGCTGGTAGCAAGCCTGATAGATTTAGTACTGCTGATGTGCCTGGTGGTCGCCACGGCGTGGCTCCTACGCGCTGCGCTTCGAGACACGTTTTCCGGCACGGTTCTCTATCTCATCCCGCTTCTGATGGGAGTTGGCTTGGTCGCTGTAGTGATTTTTGTTTACGCTGCACCGCATGCCTGTATGAGATTCGCAGAACGGTGTGCGAGGCCTCTATTGGCACTTGAAAAGCGATCAGTTTCATGGACAGTCGATAAAGTTGTGGCAGTACTTCGGGAACTAACGAGGTTCCGATCACATCGGCGGTTCTTGGAGGTTTGGCTATATTCCGTCCTGTGTCTCGCAATCCGTTTCGGGTTCCAATGCTACCTTGTGGTCGAGATGGGTGTTGACGTTCCGATGACCGAAGTGCTGTTCGCGCTTGCATTTACCAACGTTTTTAATCTGTTGCCCATTCAAACCGTCGGTAACTTCGGGACAACGGAATTCCCCTTCGTCTGGTTGCTAAACCATTTCGGCACCTCTATAGAGACTGCCACTGTTACTGGATTTAGCTTGCATATTCTAATCCTACTTTACTGTTTACCCTTAGGCGCGTCCGGGTTCTTGATGAAACCGAAGGAGAAATAATAATATGAGAATTATCGATCCACATGTTCACGTTTGGAAAAACGATCCGCAGTTTCCATGGGCACCAGAGACAACCAGTCCACCTGAAGAAGATGCAACGGCAGAGATGCTCTTAGAATTGATGGCGGCGAACGGTGTAGAGAAAACCGTTCTCGTTCAAGTCATCCATTACCGGTGGGATAACAGTTATGCCGCCGACGCAATGAAAAGGTATCCCGATACATTCATGGGCGTCTGCCGAATCAACCCTGAAGATCCAGATGCCCCGGATCACCTCAGTCATTGGACGGAGGAGGCAGGTTTCCACGGGGTGCGACTCAGTCCTTCCGTCGGTGAGGCAGGCGACTGGTTTGCGGGACCGTTGATGCCACCGATCTTCCGTCGTGCGGAAACCCTCGGTGTCCCGATGCTGATTCTCACAGGAGCCGAAAGATTAGTGGATCTCGTGCATCTCTTGGAACAGCATCCGGACCTTGATGTTGTCATAGACCACATGGCAGACTGCTCGCCGGATGCCCCTGAAAAACTTGAATTACTGCTGAACCTCGCACGGTTTCCTCGCGTCTACGTCAAAATTAGCCACACATGGTCGATATCGGAGACGGGGTACCCGTGGGCGGATACCTTTGAGCAGGTTAAGAAGGTCTATCAGGCATTCGGCGGTTCACGGCTGATGTGGGGAACAGATTGGCCCGTCTGTCTCAGTCGAGCCAGTTATTCGGAAACTTTATCGGTCGTCCGAGATGAGATGGATTTCTTCACACCAGAAGACCGGGAATGGGTGTTAGGAAAAACGGCACTCCGTCTCTGGCAATTCTGAAAATTTTTCTCTTGACAAATTTTCGCGCGTATGGTATTATAAGGGAACTAAGTTAAGTGTAATAACGTATCCTCGTTCCCAACCCTCTGCAAAAAAACAGCACCGTGGCAGGCACCACGCTTTACGAACCCCTACACGCTTTTAAGGGTCAGGTTTCAACCTCACCCTATCCACACGGGAGGAAAACGATGCCGTTCTGTCCACAATGCAATGCTGAATATAAGTTAGAAGTATCGATGTGTTCGGATTGTCACGTAACGCTCGTGCCGCAACCCATACAAACCGAGGTTACGGAATATGGGGACTGGGACACGCTGGAATCTGTCCCGAATGAATTAGCGGGCAATATCCTTCAAGGTGTCTTGGAAGAGGACGGTATTCCTGCTCGCCTCCGCTGTCATGAAGCCCCTAATTATGGTGGCGTGAAAGGCAACATCTGGTAATCCGAATGGGGCGATCTCCTGGTGCCGGCGAATCTACTGCCACAAGCACGAGAATGCCTTAAAATCTATTTCGATTCATTACAAGACCGTTAAAATCCGCAGGCAGGTTGTCATGAAAGCCGATCAACTCTACCTCTTTAAAGAAGCAAAATCTCACAAATCCCACAGTCGCATGGCTAATAAGGTGCATGTAAGAGGACATCGTCGGCGTAACGGTAGTTACGTCAAGGAGCATTGGCGGAACCGACCCAACCGAAGGTTTGGTACTTTCAAACGGTTTAATTCAACAGAGGAGCAGCTTTCCTTCGTTGTCAACAGTGATACCTCAGATTGACAAAGTAGCAGGCACACGCCGTGTGCCGTAACAATTGCGTCCATACGACGTGAACAGATAGCCAATACTCAGAAAAATGTTATGATCTACTTTTTGCGACGCTTGCATGTATCCCATTGGATGTTCCGATGCCTGCAAGCGCACACGATTTTACTGTTTCTCATCGCGACGACTCCCCTCTTCAGCGATGTCTACCGTATCAAAAAAGGCGATACCCTCCTGATTGCGGTAGTCGGACAGCCTGAGTATACACACTCCGCGCAGGTCCGCGAAGACGGCAGAATTAGTTACTTCGGCGGCGATCTTAAGGTTGCTGGACAGACAATCGAGACGGTCAACCAACAGATCCAGGAGTTCTTCATCTCAGAAGGTCTTATCAGGAATCCCGTCGTCATGGTCTCACCGGTGCTACAAGAGAACGGCGTTTTCGTCGGGGGTGCAGTCAAACTTCCGGGACGCTACCCCATTTCCCCAGAAACCGACATCGGTTTATACCGTGCCATCACACTCGCGGGCGGTCTGGCAGAGAACGCCGATCACCAAGTTGTTCAATTAATCCGGACCGATATGCCAGAGAAGATCGAAATCTACGACCTGTCACCGACCCACCCTTACCGCGACATCCGCGTCGGCGTCAACGATCTCGTGTTCGTGATGCCCCTTAGTGTCGTTGAGGTCCAAGGACAGGTCCAGACCCCCGGTAAACTTTTTATTCGAAGACACATTAGCCTTAAAGAGGCACTCGCTCGCGCAGGCGGTCCCACCCAAGAGGCAGACCTAACCACCATTGTCCGAGTCGAGAAGAACGGGACGCTGTCCGAGTTCAACCTCGCCGAGCAGTTTTGGAGATCCACCCCGAACGATGTGCCGCTTTCGTCTTTGTCAGACGGTGACGTGTTGTTTGTGCCGAACGTCTTCAAAGTCGATCCTATCTATGTGATCGGTTATGTTCGTGAACCGGGTGCCCAACGGGTTCGCGGACCGCTGACTATTGCGCGAGCTATCGCGCTCAGTGGTGGGTTTGATGCAGCAGCGAACCGTGAGGAAATCCGAATTCACCGCCGCGATGGAACGAGGCAGGAAGTGCTATTCACATTTGAGGCCGTTGAACATGAGAAACAACCGACTTTACTCTATCCGGGCGACGTTTTAGAGATAAAGAAGAAATTTGAGATCAATTGGAACCTTGTCAGTACCATCGTCTACATCGTTGCGACCGGCGTGAGCATTGTAGTGAACTTAACGAATTAAGGTGTCCCAAGCAGTATACTCAAGTTGTCATTCAGTGAAGAACAACAAAAAGGAAAATAGGAACATGCGTGAAAATCCCTCCGAGACAATTGAGCAACTTGAAGCGTTGCTACAAGCCCGTAAGGAACAGAGCAGTGATTGGGAGGCAGACCCGATCTTCAGCGAATATTTCGGACAACCTGTCCGTTTTATTACTTATGTAGGCATAAAGGATCTATCGAAAATTAAAATCAAGCCTTATCTACTCAGGGGTGTTGATCCCAAGCGTGAAAGGGTTCAGATAGCCAAACTTTATATCTTATTTGCATTTCCGAAAGAGAAGATGCCGGATGTGAAACCCTACATAAAAATCAGGCCATCCGTGAAAGTACAGAACCTTCAACCACCTGAGGATCCAAACGAACGGTTCCATATTGATGATAAACTTCTTCAGCAGGCACAGCAAGACAAATCTAACGTTACCCTTGTCACACGGACAGGGCATGTCTTGAATGGATGGATCCAGCATTTTGAGAAATATATTCTCTATATGCAGATTGGAGGACAGCTCGTGGTTGTGTATCGGCACGGCTTGTTTGAGTTTACAATTTCAGAGCAAAAAGATTAACGTGCTGGGAACGTCCGGTCTGGTAGGTGCGGTTTCTGAACCGCTTGAACCCAAGGTCCGGTAGGTGCGGTTTCCCAACCGCACCTTATACATCAATCTTGGAAAAAATTGATATGTTTTGGTTTGGAGTTGACGAGTATTGATTGTCTGAATTGCGGATTGACACGGATTTCACAGATTTCGCGGATTTTGGTATCTGAGGATAAAGATGAGAAACCTTATATTTCTTTTGATTGTAGGCTTTTTGCTCATTATCAGCGCACATACACGCGCAGAACCTTTTACTTACCAGTGGGAAATAGATGAAACCCCATCAGGAGTAGAGAAGGTGTCTGTCATCAAGCCTATAGAAGTTAAAATCATTGACACACCCATACAAATTAGCAACAGCACTGCTTCCTTGCAATTAGCACGACAATATTCAATTTATTTGTCAAAACAGTGGGATAGCAACCTCGCCCAATTATTGCTTCAGACGCTTGAATCCGTCCCTCACTATAGATGGGAAACACACAAAAAGAGTCTATGGAGTCTGACGGATCTTCACGTCCATAACGACATTAGATTTAACGATATTGGTAATGACAGATTCGTCGTCATCTCTTCACAAGCTTTCAATTACGCAGAGCAGCGGTTAGCGGAAATTGATGGGATAAGAGGCAGGTTCTTTTCGAAAAGACTACATAGCGCGCTTGTTCGCTACGTCACCAACAATGGATCCGATAGGTATGCTGTTGAACGTATACTCAATGAACGATATGCTGTAAGTGTCAATGTCCCTGATTATGAAGAACTCACCAGATACACAACGGGTGAACACGCCGGACGATTTACCCAGTTCAAAGATGATGAGCTCATAGAACTCGTTTCAATGCTCGAGGAATATCCTACGGGGATGCTTAAAACCCCGGGGCTAAAATATATTGTCCGTCGATTAGATGGACTTCCGCACCCTATCTATCCACAGGCTGCTGCTGTCGCTTGGCCAAGTGCTGGTTATATTGAGTTTATGGAAGGCGCGTTTAAAGGTGGGGACTCTGACTATATCCATAGATTAATTCTTCACGAAAAAGCGCACTTTCTGTGGGAGTACCTCTTTGACGAGCAACTCAAAGAGGATTGGATTAAACTTGGCGGTTGGCAAAAAGATCAGGATGAGTGGTTTACTACCAAACAGACCGAATTCGTCTCTGCTTACGCGCACGGCATAAATCCGAATGAGGACATGGCGGAGAGCATCAGTCACTATATTGTTAGACCTGATAAACTTCGCTCACGGGCACCCGCCAAATATGAATTCATCCAAAATCGGATTATGCACGGCACTCGCTATATTTCAAAGATACGCGAAGATTTAACGTTTGAAGTTTACAATCTCTATCCAGATTACGTCTACCCCGGACAAATTATACGCGTCGATATTCGCGTAGATGGAGAACCTGAAGAGGATAAGTTGGTCACTGTCGAGATTGAAATACACGGGGAGAGTAATTTTGATACAGCGCGGAGCCTATATGTTAGAATTTTCAGCGGTATAGAAAACACTTTTTTTGATATTAGGCTTTCTGCAATAGATGAACACGGTAATTATTTATCTGAGGGTCATATCTTTCGCGGTCAAGAAACCGTCTCAAAATACGCCAAGCAAGGCTACTGGGCGCCAGAAAACATCACACTTGAAGACAACAATAACCAACAAAGACATCAGAACAAACGCACCTTTGGTTGGCAACTCTACATAGACAATCCGCTTGAGGATTTAGACCCACCTAAATACGTCCAGGATTCTATGAAACTCTCGTTGTCAGAAAATTTCACGGATGATGGTAAGCGGTATCAAATTATTACAGCAACATGGGCTATCATTGAAAAATCGGGGATCGCGCATGTCTGTGCAAACCTGAATGATGAGTTTCTCGAAACATATTCGCGCGACGGCAGTTTCGATTACGGCACTTATAATTCTGAAACAGGAAAAGTAAGTGTTGATTTTATCATGCCAGACTACATGCCAAGCGGAAGGTATGAATTAAATCGCATCTGCATGAGAGACATTGCCTATAATGGGACCAATGTTTTTTTTACCCATGAACCTGATCAGAACCCATCAGATAATTATAGGCATTTAGACGAAACTCCTAAGACAATTGCTATCAAAACTGAAAATCCCGACTTACAAGGTCCAGTTCTGAATCTTAACAGAATAATTATCAAGGCAGAACCGACCATACCCGAAGCACCAAATGGAGAAACAATTGTAGATATTACTTTTTTTGTAAAAGATAATATTAGCGGCTACGATATTGGTGGCATGTATTTACGAGATCCCCACGGCTCCATGCACCACTTTTGGCACTATCCGCCCGGGCGAGGAGAGATGTATTTCACGGGTGATCCTACCATTTACAAGTCATATCAACAACAAATTATTCTCCCAGTCGGTAGTATTCCTGGGACGTGGGGACTCGCTGAGATAACACTCTATGACAAAGCGAGAAATTTCTCAAAGCATGACTTCACAGAAATCGTTAGATTTGAAGTAGGTGACGTACCCGCTGCACCGGACCTAACCGCCGAATTACCACAAATCACGCAATTGTTACCCAATTATCCAAATCCCTTCAACCCTGAGACCTGGATACCATATCAACTGGCGGAGCCTGCAGAGGTGAGTATATCGATTTATGCCGCTAATGGGCAATTAGTTCGGAGTTTGAACGTAGGACACCAATCTATAGGTATTTATAAGTCTCGGAGCCGGGCGGTATATTGGGACGGTAGAAATGAACTCAGCGAACCTGTCGCAAGTGGTGTTTATTTTTATACACTCACTGTAGGAAAATTCACTGACACCCGCAAAATGCTAATCCTGAAGTAATTGAAAAGAAAAAAAGGAAATAGGACAGTATGAATAACTCTCTAAATCCTTCGCAAGAATTTGTGCCCGGTCAAATTGTTTTCTTGAAATCGAATCCATCTACTCGTGGCGCGGTGATGGCAGTGGTACCGGGGACACCGGAAGATCGGATTAATGTTTTTGTTGATGGAAGACCACAGACTTTTTATGCCTCCCAGCTGCAGGTTGAAGTTGAAATCGAAAATAGTGATAGTTTTAAACGTCTTTCGTGTAACGCGTTTCATGCCCATCTCACTGCTCTGCAAATTCGTTATCCTGTTTTGTCAAGTTTGTATTCTCTCAACACAGCAAGCATTGATTTTGTTCCCTATCAATACCGTCCAGTCCTAAAATTCATCAAAGCAGAACAACCGAGATTGCTTATCGCCGATAGCGTCGGTGTAGGCAAAACCATTGAGGCTGGATTGATTCTACGTGAACTACAAGCGCGCCAAGATATAAAATCTGTCCTTATTATCTGTCCTAGAGCATTGGTAACCGAGGAAAAATGGAGGCGTGAGATGAAACGGTTCGACGAAAATTTCACGCACCTTGATGGAAAAACTTTACGACACTGCCTGAAGGAAACTCACTTAGATGGTGAATGGCCCGAACAGCATCAGAAGGTAATCCTCCCGTATTCGTTGTTAGATAATACACTCCTTTATGGGACTGGAGGTAGTCGCAGACGAAAAAGAGGAAACGGACTTATAGACCTTGATCCACCACCGCATTTTGATCTCGTCATTGTTGATGAAGCACATCATATTCGGAATCAGGGAACAGCCAATCACGAAGCAGTTCGTTTTTTCTGTGAAAACGCGGACGCGACAGTTTTTTTGACTGCGACTCCTATCCAACTACGTAGTCGTGATCTATTCGTGCTGCTTAACGTCCTCCGCCCTGATCTGATTTTGGATGAGGAGAGTTTTAATCGCATGGGGGAACCCAACCTCTTCATCAATCAAGCAGTCAACACCGCGCGTGCCCAAGAGAAGGAATGGGCACAGACAGCAAAAGATGACCTTGACAAAGCAGCGAGTACCTTATGGGGACAAACAATTCTTAAGGATAATCCCGAATTCAAGCGAATTAAAAATCAGCTTACCAGTGGACGTGTCACCCCTGAAGAACGTGTACAACTTATCACTGATATGGAGGCACTCCACACATTTTCAGGAATAATCAACAGAACCCGGCGCCGCGATATCGGAGAGTTTACCATCCGCAAGTCACAGACGGTGAAGGTCGAACTAACTGTCGATCAGAATGAACTCCATGAGGCACTAATTGAAACGCAAAAAGAGATATACCGCAGTCTGCACGGTAATCAGAGTGTTAATTTCATGATAACGACGCTCCGTCGGCAGTTGGCGAGTTGTTTACATGGGCTTGAACCGTTGCTTCAGGATATTCTGAATCGTCACCTTGACGAACTTGAATGGACAGAAGCTGACGCTGTTGATGCGATGCCTTCAGCAGAATTTGTTACACATATTCGCGAACATGTACAAGCACTTCTTGAAAGAGCGAAAAATCTTGATTCAAAGGATTTGAAACTGAAAGCACTTCAACAGATTGTCCGAGATAGGCAAAATCTTCCGAATAATAAAATTATGGTTTTTAGTAGTTTTCGCCACACGCTTTCCTATCTTCATGAACGCCTCGCTGCGGACGGTTTTCGCGTCGGAATGATCCACGGCGGCGTACCGGATGAAGAACGTTTAAAGCTTACCAGTCGATTTGAAAAACCGAGATCTGAGACCGATAGCATTGACCTCATGCTTTTCTCGGAAGTCGGGTGCGAAGGGTTAGACTACCAATTCTGTGACTGTATCGTCAACTACGATCTGCCGTGGAATCCTATGCGGGTTGAACAACGGATAGGCCGTATTGATCGCAGGGGACAAGAGAGCGAAAGTGTTACTATTTTCAACTTCATCACACCGGGTACTGTTGATGCTGACATCTATGAACGATGCTTGCTTCGCATCGGTGTATTTGAGAGTGCATTAGGCGGAACCGAAGAAATCCTTGGCAAAATCACGACAGAGTTACGGGATATCGCCGAGAACTATGCCTTGAGTCCAGAAGAACGAAGAACCAAATTGGATCTGTTGGCAGATACTCAAATTCGACGGATACAGGAAAATGAGAGGCTGGAAGCTGAACAGTTAGAACTTTTCAGTGTTCAACTACCTGAAGATCAAATGGCGAAAGATGTTGAGCTGGCTACCAATTTCTGGTTGTTGCCAGAATCAATACAGAGACTTGTGACGCTTTATCTTCAGCAGAAATTAGGAACGTCGCAGAAATTAATTCGTGGTGATAAGTCTCTTAAAACCCTTTTACTTTCTGGTGAAGCGCGAATTGCCTTGTTACGTGATTTCCAAAAACTTTCCAGAGAAAAAAGTCCCCTCTATTTGGAGTGGGAAAACTGGTTGAAAGGAGCTGAACCTCGCTTAAGGATTACTTTTGAAGCTGATTGCAGAAGAGAGTATCCTGACGCGGTGTTGATTATGCCGACCCATCCTTTGGTGAAGCAGGCAGCACTCTCTTTGAACATAGACCAAGATGTCGCTGTTACATTAAAAGTGCAAGACAAGACAGTACCTGCAGGATGCTACGAATTTGCTATCTACTTGTGGTACATTATGGGTAGTAAAGAAAACTTGGAACTTAAGTCAATCGCTTTAGATAGGGTTTTGTCCGCACATCTTGACAGATTACTCAAGAAGGCAGTCGATCATGAGGAGTACCTGTCCATTGAACCGGCTGTTTGTGAACAATTGGAAACACAACACCAAGAATTATGGGCTGAAACTCTGAAAAGTCACCAGCAAGCTGCTCGCGAGATAGTTAATTTCCAGAAAGAGAACCTATCAAGGCATCAGCAGAAGCGGATCGCAATTCTTGAATCCCGTCGCGCGCAAGTGGATGATCCAAACATTCTTCGAATGCGTAACAGCCAAATCGCCAATGCTGAAGCAGATTATGAACGGCGTATTAAGGAGTTAGAGGAAGCAGTGGAGAAAGCCGATATTAAGGCAGAGCCAGTGGTTTATGGAATTCTTGAAGTAGAGAGTAGCGTATAAAGATTTGTGTTTTGCTTTTCTATGGATTGCGGAGGAACCTACTATGTCAAATGAACAATTTAAACACATTCGGAAAATTCAAAATGAGTTTCATGAAGCGAGCAAGATTGAAAGGGTTAAAGACAGTTTGAATAATGCAATTCAACATCTTGCTGAAGGTCTTTATAGCAAGAATCCTCATTTTATTTTCGAGTTGATTCAGAATGCTGAAGACAACGAATACAAAGACCAAGACCGCTATCAACCTTATATATCGTTCCGTTTAACAAAGATTGACCCTACCGGCACCGTGGATTCTGATGGAGCGTTAATTATCGAAAATAATGAAATCGGCTTTAATCGTGGTAATGTTAATGCAATCTGTGCAGTAGGTAAAACCACAAAGAAAAAAGAACAAGGATATATTGGTGAAAAAGGGATAGGTTTCAAATCTGTTTTTCGCGTAACAGATAATCCTCACATTTTTTCTAACGGGTACCATTTCTGTTTGCCCGAGTATGATAAAGAAACTGGATTTGGATATATTGTGCCACAATGGATTGATATGCCTCCGGAAGGCTTAGACCTATCCAAAACTCATATCATCCTTCCATTGACAAAAAACGATTTTGGATATGGCGAGATTGAGAAGATGTTACAAGATATTGAACCAGAGATTGTCCTCTTTCTTTCTACACTTCAAGAAATCCAAATTAAGACAGATACCGCAGACGACTTTACTATTTTGAAGGACGATTCCGCGATGCCAGAAGTCCAAATTGTAGCTGAAGGTAAAAAACGGGGGAGCGATTTTTCTAATTCTGATGATTTCTTAGTATGCACTGAACGTTATGACAGACCAGCAGGTATTCACCACAAAAAGCGGCAGGGGATCGAAAACCGAGATGTCACAATTGGGTTTCCGATGGATGAAAATTCAACAGCAGTTGGAAAGATTTTTGCATATTTGCCTGTGAGATCAGGCACAGGTTTTCCTTTTTTAATCAATGCGGACTTCATTCTACCGAGTTCTCGTGAAGATATTCAAGATGTTCCTTGGAATCGCTGTTGGCTCATGGACTGCGTTGCAGATTTGATTGCCAGAAAATTATTGCCTCTCTTAAAAGAACGAAAGATTTTAAGTGTTAGCTTTCTTGAATCACTTGCGACCGAATTAAACAACCTTGCTGAGGATGAGGACAATCTGTTTTATCCTATTTTTAATAGGCTCCGTGAATCCTTTATAAATGAAGAATTGCTTCCAGCGAATGATAAATCGTTTATTTCTGCCCAAAATGCTAAACTTGCTGACAGTGAAGGTCTAATAAAGTTACTTAAACCGAATCAACTTAGCTTATTGTTTAAAAGATCAAACGTTACGAAATGGCTCGTATCCGATATTACCGCACGTCGCGCGCAAAATCTTTGGAAGTACTTGAGAATGGAGCTTGGAATTGATGAAGTTGATCCAGAGATGTTTGCTCGCAGAATTGACAGGTCATTTCTTGAACAACAGAATGATAGATGGCTTATTGATTTCTACAAATTTTTGTCTGTTGGAGAAAGACCACCAAGATCTTTATGGACTTCCGCGTCTGGTATCCTTCAAAACAAACCGATTCTGCGACTTCAAGACAACTCTTTAGTTAATCCTGATGCACCAAACGCGTACCTGACAAAAGGAACAAATTCTGAAACCACATCCCGGTTGATAAAGAGTGAAATATCTCAGAATGAAGATGCTCATAAATTTCTTAAAGAATTAGGTATACCGGAGTGGAATGTTGTCGCTGAGGTTATTGAGCACATTCTGCCAAAATATATCAATGGTTCATCTGTCGTTTCAAAAGCGGAGTACAACAGAGATTTCCCCAAGATTGTGAGAGCATACAAAACAGATTCTCAAACAAAGAAAGACCAATTACAGGAAAAATTGATGGCAACGCCGTTTATTCTCGTAGAAAGTCCAGACGCAAATGCTCAGATTTATCTTAGACCAAATCAACTCTATTTTGGAAATGACGACAGATTATGGAAGAATAATTCTATTGGAACCTATTCGCGTGTATCTGTTAGTAAGAAAGTTTGTCAGTTTCTGCGATCCTTGGATATTTCAAAATGGGATATTGTCGATGAAGTGATCAAAACTATACTTCCAAAGTACAAACGGAATCCGCCGAGAGTTCCTATCAAAGAGCATATGAACGATTTTAATAAAATTCTTCAAGCGTATGAAACCAGTGATCAATCCAGAAAAGAGCAACTTAAAACAGAGTTAGAAGTGACACGTTTTATCCTTGCGGAGAATCCGAATGCAGACTTTCCAATTTATCTTACACCCGATCATCTCTATTTTAGAACAGATGAGTTGAGCATGTATTTTGAACAGAACAACCTGATATATTGGAGTGGGGTTTACAAGGATAATGGGCAGGACCTTACTGACTTATTGAAGGATCACGAACCTAATTCTGCTGAAGGCCCAACTACTCGTACTTTTGTTTGGCTTGATAAATATCCGCGCACCGCGCGTACGTTATTTGAGGATTTTAAAATTCCTGATTCCGTTAGGGTCAAAAGGAAAGAAAAAAATTGGCAAGGTTATGTTCCTATTATAAGTGAGTATGGTCGTCACTGGAGAGGTCTTGACGGATTTGACCTTCACATACAGGTTGATGGATTAGAGCAAGCGATCTATAATCCGACTCCTAAAAAAAGTGCTTTTATATGGAATCATATAGTACTTCCTAATGTTGATTGTATTAGAGGCCGCGTACAGAAATCAACGAGACAAAATTACGGTAATAGTTCATTTGAGGATGTCCTATCTCGCTCTTTTGGGAATTTGTTAATTGAAAACGCGTGGCTGCCTGATATTGATGGGAATATGCACAAACCAAATGAAATTACCCTTGCAGAACTACCCAAAGAATTTTTTCGTGATGAACAGCTTGCAAACCAACTTGATATGAAGAAGGACGAGGTTACTGAATTAGCAGACAAAATTGGAGTTTCAGAAAAAGACATTAAAGACTACATGCAAGACAGAGAAGAATTTAGAGAATGGAAGGCAGAAAAAGCAAAACGCACTCAGCAGCTCCCCTCAGCACAGGAGGAAATTGATTTGCCTGCTGAAGTTGAGAAATCTTTTAACAAATTAGGGAAAACCGAAGTTAAAACCCAAATTATAGATGATGGTCAGGTAAGCAATCCGGAACGCCGTCGGAAAAAAATTGCCCAAGAACACCGCGATAGGTTCAATGTGGAACAGAGCACTAATGATAGACGCAAGGAAACACATCGGACTATACTTGAGGGACCGGATCCGCAAGTTCGGGCATACCTGTCCCAAATGTATGGTGGTAAGTGTCAGATATGTGATGGCACTTTCCCTGAAAGAGATGGAAAACCGTTTTTCATCGCTAGTTACATTGTCGAAAGGCGAAAATCTGGGGCTGTTGATACACCTGCCGATGCCTTGTGTCTTTGTGCCGATCATTTCGCCAAATTCAAACATGGTGCCATTGAGGCGGAAAATATTTCCAATCAGATAGAGAAATTTCAAACAGAATCCGAAGGTGGAGATTGTAAACCAACGCTCTATATTAAATTATGTGGCAAGAAGTGTGAAATTCGCTTCAAAGAAAAACACCTTCTGGATCTACAAGAACTGATTAAGGTTTCAAATGATGACTAAGGGAAGCTGGAAGGAAGCACATTACATGCCGAGCGATTACAAAGCGATAACAGAACATAACGAAGAGCAATTAGGGAAAGATACATCCTCTCGCAAGACGCAGGTCTCTATGTACTCAGATCCTACGCACTTTGTGTACGAAATTCTACAGAATGCCGATGACTATAGGGCAACCGAAGTGTTTTTCAAACTCTCAAAAGACGAGATTGTGATTGAACACAACGGTGTACCTTTCAAAGAGGAAAACGTCAAAGCGATTACTTACTTCGGTAAAAGTACAAGTCGCGAGGATCTTGTGAAAACAGGACGTTTCGGTATCGGTTTTAAATCTGTATTTGCTTTCACGGCAACACCGATTATCATTTCGGGTTCCGAGCATTTTCAGATATATGGGTTATATCGCGTCAGAGAATATCCATATCCAGACAATTTTTTCCGTTCCCGAACTCGTATTATTCTACCGTTCGATCATGAATCCGAGCAACCGGACTACGTGGAAGAACTTATGTCCAAAGAAGAAGCATACCGGCAGATATCAAAATGCCTAACTGAACTGGACATGAATACATTGCTGTTCATGCGAAAGATTCGGGAAATTCGTTGGGATATAGGTAATCAATCCGAGTGTTACTCGCGTGAAGATGAGATAGCAGGTAATGCCCGATTGACTACAATTAAAGGCGGTAAAAATGAGAATACGTATCTGGTTTTCTCAAAGATTCCAACTTGGAAAAATGAGGAGCATAAACCGGTAGAGATCGCCTTTGCAGTAGGGGCCGAAGGTCAACTCTCGCCAATAGCTGACGATACTCTCCACGTTCTTTTCCCGACACGAGAGAGAACTGGTTTACGTTTTATACTTAACAGACCTTACCGAACAAATCCTGCCCGAGAAACGATTTCATTAACTGACCGCTTCAATATCCATCTTCGAGAAGTAACTTGCAAGTTAATGAAGGAATCGCTCCCGATACTCAGAAACATAAAACTTCTAACGCTTCAATTCCTGTCCATTCTTCCAAATGAAGAGGACACGCTATTGAGTTTCTATGTTCCATTTCGTGATATTGTAGTTAATGAATTTCGGAATGAGAAACTAACACCTGTAAAACAGGGCGACCACGCTCCTGCATCCAGACTCTATCGAGTAAACGCAGAATTATCGGATTTGATAAATGATGAAGATTTGGCGATACTTCTCGGAAGGGATTGCTCTTTACCGTTAAAGGTCGACGAAATTTCACAGCGCCGTGACGAAAAAGGGAGATTCGTTCAAGATCCCAACGCCCAGTTTATAGATCATTTCCTAAATACATTACGTGTTCCTGACTGGGGTATGAGTCAGCTTATAAGTGTATTGCTTGCTCAACCGAAGATGATAGCAGATTGGTTAGGAAAGAAAACAGTTGAATGGCATCAGGTATTCTATGGATTGCTTTATGATTTTCTACGGCTCAGGTGGACTGGTACTCATTGGTATTCATCTGATAGTAGCCTCAAGAATAGGCTGTCTGATCTTCCGATTATTCGCTGTAGTGATGGCATCTACAGAGTCGGAGGTAAATGCTTCTTTCCAAGTGATGATGTGGAACGTGATGAGCGTTTCCCTCGTGTTCTTAAGGAGGTTTATTCATCTGGAGGAGACGATAATCAAAGGTCGAAGGCTCGAGACTTCCTTGAAGCTATCAACGTCCGCCCAGTTGATGAAGTTGTAGAGATTGAGGCAATTTTGCAACAACGATATGTAAATGGAACGATTGAACTTCGTAAACCTCATCACAAAAGAGATATAGAAAGGTTTATTGAATTTGTAGAAAAGGAACCTGATAAGGCCATTTTGTTCAAAGACTACTATATATTTGAATTAGACAAAAGCGGTTCAAAAACATGGTGGTTCCCTCGCAAAGCTTTCCTGGATACTCCTTATTGCAATACGGGTTTGAGAGCTTACCACGCGATCCTTGATCTTAAAGATTCAGAGGGGCGGAGGTTGGCTATTTCATCGAAGTATGAAAAATTCGGCATAGACTTAGAAAAATTGGTAAAATTTGCCGAGGCAATAGGGGTCCAAACAAAGCTGGAGGCTACCAAGCAACAGATTCCGCGCGACCATCCCGAATACAAGTATCTTGTCACTGATGCCCCAGGTGAACGCATTACATACACATCAAAAAATGAAGATTACACCATCGATAAGTTTGATATTTTTTCCCGTATACCTGCAGAATTTTTGGCAAAATTTGGAGATATTGATAGAGCATTAGATACAGCAAAATTGATATGGCAAACGATGTGTTCCCAACCTCACAATCGTCTGGAAGCCAGATTTCGTAAGAATTCATCTTACTCTGATCGTGTTGGCACCTCTAGCCTTGTCCATGCTTTAAAGCAAGGTCGATGGGTTCCACAGAAAGATGGAGACTCTGTGTCCTTTGTGTGTCCTCATAATGCATTGCGGGAACACCTTCCGGAAAAAGAAGGTTTTCCGTGGCCTAAAGGTTATCCACATGATGCGGGCGACGAGTGGCTCACCGCGGTTGAATTCGGTAAGGCAGCTCGTGAACAGAGTGAAGAATATACCCAACGCGATCAACAGGCTAAGGATCTCGGTTTCGATTCTAGTGAAGAAGCTAAGAAATATGCCGAATTACGTCAGTTGTTGAAAGGTGAAAAAGTAAATGTAGATGATGTGATTTCCCAATATAAATCTCGTAGTAGCGAGAATAAACCTAATTTTCCAACAGCATCCGTGAAAAATCCAGAACTACGAAAAAAACGCGTTTCGGAACAACTCGAAAATGCACCCGCAAAAACATACGAGGAGCTTAAGACAAGGAAGCGGATCACAAAAGACGAAATTGCCCCAAGGATTTCGCTGCAAGAGTGGTATACGAATGAATCTGGTGAGATGGTGTGCCAGATATGTAAAGAAGAAATGCCGTTTAAAAAGACTGACGGTGAGTATTATTTTGTAGCAGTAGAAGCTCTCACAATTGAGTTCGCGGATGATGAACTTCCCAAAAATCATTTTCCCAAAGAGTATGAAGCCCAGTACTTAGCTCTCTGCCCTGAATGTGCAGCGAGGTATGATTACTTCGCAAGAACGGCGCAAGGGAATGTAGAACTGATGAAGAAATTGAGAAATCAATTAATGAATTTAGACGATGTGGAAGTTCCTGTTTGTCTCGGAGAATTGAAAACAAGTATCAGGTTTGTAGAAACCCACTTACACGATCTGAAAACGGTTTTACACTACTATGAAAATCCTCAAGACGGTGGAGAGTCAACTGATTAATTGCCTCCAAAAACGTTCTTATAGGAGTAACTGTTGAGAGGGAAAAATGCCTATTGGACATTTTTACTATAAAAACACAAGTTGCTACCTATGATAAACATAGCACTCCGCTGGAGTGCGCTTGTGTAAATACGCCATTTTCTATAGACATACCACCCCTCTGGGGTGTGGAAGTGGAAAGAGACTAAAAAAACCTTTCTGGAATGTGCAAAATTTGTTAGTCGTAATTTGGGTTCTAAAACCTAAGTTGACACCGTTGTAGCATAATCTTTTAAATTGTGCTTGTGAATGCGCAAACTAAAAGTTTACGCTACGAAACATCTGTGGTCCAATGAATCAATTTAAATGAAAAATAGTGTCTACATACCTAAAATCTTGTAGGTAGTAACTTGGGTTAGTATAAAAAAAACGCTTAAAATCCGTGAAACCCGCGTCATTCGCGAAAATCTGCGATTCAGACCACTCTCACTGCACAGCAAAATATTTACACATCCCTGAGAATCCTACTCTTGACTTCCAGATCTTAGTGTGATATACTAAATTGAAACGCAGCACAGATTTTCTTGAAAAAATTAGTAGAGAATACCTTGTAAACTCACGTTGCCTTGTGTGGAAATATTTTATGGACCGATGCTTTACATACACGCTTATCATAGCCCTCATCCTCGTGTGCATGCCAGGAGCCGCGGATAATACCGACATCCATGAAAACGCTGGCACCCGCGCTATGCCCTTCCTCAAAATTGGGGTCGGCGCAGAGGCGATGAGCATGGGGGAATCTCAAGTCGCGGCGGCCGATGACCTTTACGCCTCGTATTGGAACCCCGCGGGTCTCGCAAGACTCCAACAGCCGCAACTCGCACTCATGCATAATGAATGGTTCGCCGATATTAACCATGAATTCGTCGGGTTCGCACTTCCGCTTAAAGGCGCAGGCACGCTTGGCGCAAGCGCGAGTTTCTTGTCTTTCGGGGAATTGCAGGGACGGGATCGGGATGGGAATGAAACCACGATTTTTCGTCCTTATGATCTGGCACTGATTCTCTCGTATGCCCGCGGTTTCGGCAGTTCACTCGCTTTCGGGGCAAATGCGAAATTCCTGCGTGAGCAGATCGCTGACGAAAGCGGAACGGGTATCGCTTTCGATCTCGGTGGACTCTATAACTTTCCTGAGATACCGCTCGCACTGGGGTTCAACGCACAGCACGTCGGACCCCGAGTGCAGTTCATAGAGGAAGCGTTCGGGTTACCCTTTACCTTCAGGGTAGGCATGGCTTACAGGCTCTGGTATGACACACTCCTCCTCACAACAGACATCATTCGTCCCTCCGACAATGATATTGCCATCGGGGTCGGGGCAGGCTACACGATCGGTAATGTTTTACACCTCCGCACCGGCTATAAATACAAGATCGGCGGTAACGATTTGGGCGCGATTTCTGGACTCAGAGGCGGTTTTGGGCTGACGTTCCTCCGCTTTCAAATCGACTATGCGCTCATCCCGTTCGGCGTTCTCGGATTAACACACCGCGTCTCCTTAGTCGCCAATTTTTAGGAGACGTTTCCTAACCTCACCTTCCCGACTGCTGATTACTGTTCGGAAGCCGCCTTAATAAACGCCTCAAAGAGTTTACGTCGGTGTTCCCGAAAATCGGCGGTTTCAAGCATCCGCTCTGGATGGTATTGCACACCCAGCACAAATCGTTGTGATTTATTTTCCATCGCCTCAATAATCCCTTCCCTTGTCCGCGCTGTTACCTCAAATCCGTCCCCCTTCTCTCTGACTGCTTGATGATGGGCGGAATTGACTTCGTCTGTGCGTTTGCCCGTGATTTGGTTGAGACGACTGCCTGCAACAATCTCAATGGTGTGCCGGGAATCCACATCGTCCACCTGTGATTGACATGACGCCTCTTTTGGGAATTCGGAGGGTATATCTTGGTATAAACTGCCCCCCATTGCGACACCCATCACCTGAATACCGCGGCAGATACCAAAAACGGGAAGGTCGGCGGCGATTGCCTCTTGACAGAGCGGTATTTCCAACGCATCGCGATCTTCGTCGACATTATATAGGGTTGGGTGCCACTCGGCATCAAAGTTGTCTGGATGAATATCGCCACCGCCTGTTAGCAAGAGTCCGTCTATGTCGTCGAGTTTAAAATCCGATATGCCTGGGTATAGTGTGCGAGGTATACCCCCGAACTCTTTAACGGCTTTAATATAATTATTAGAAGGGTTGTCCTCAATATTTTCGCCAAATGTAATTCCGATAATAGGTGCCATATATAAAAATCTCCTCTTGATTCATTTTTTTATGCAAATTATACCCTATTTTTAAGCCAAATAACAAACCCAATCAGATCCGTTTGTAGTAGGGCAATTCATTGCCCGTTATCACGGCATTAGGACGTGCGATAAATCGCACTACTACGAACCGTGCTCCGGCTATGCCAATGACTGACACTTGATTCCCGACTGCTGACAACTATAAACTTGCATTATCTCAAAACGCGTGGTATAATTTCATAAAAGAAGATAAAAGAATATGATACACGAAATTAACAAAAACGAATTATCCATTACAAAAGACAGCGCACCGATACTCACTTACTGTTACGGCGATCCTGAAACTCCGCCCTATTTTCATCCGCTTTATGCACCGGATGGACGGGTAGTCACCGAGGGGGAACACACGCCAGGACGATATCCACCAGGGATCTGTTTCACATTGGGAACTGTCAACGGCGAGCAACTCGACCCGAATACACTGACCCGTGAAAGAGAACCCTCGAACGGAGGGGTCTCGGAAGATTTCACAATCGTCACAACGTGGAACGCGTCGGAACCGCTGCTCGTAGAAACGTGCGCCACGGATGTCCATCCACCTCAAACCGAAGTTCAAGTGCTGGACATCGCCATTGCGTTGTACGCGCCTACGACTTCGCTTGAATTTTCGGGTAACATCGGACTTGGATGTCGGACGGTTGAGATGGAGTACCGTAAAGCCGCGGACGCAAACGGACGCCTCGGCGAATCGGAAGTGAATGGGAATCGATCGGTATGGGGAACGCTCTCCGGCATCACGGCTGCTGAACAGAGTGCGGTAGGTGTCGCTATCTTTCCGCATCCGACAAACGGTGAAACAACGTTTCTCGCAGAGGACGCGTCGTTCGGGTACCTCTGTGCACAGGCAGTTCCGTTCAAAGTGAATGTCGGACTGACACGTACGCTAAAATATCGTGTTCTCGCGTATATAGGTGATCTCTTTACAGTCGATGTCTGGAAATACCATCAAGATTATATTGGATAAGTGGGTATAATGTGGTGTGTTCGTTATAAAAAGGATAGAAACTTGGAGCATTTTGCAAACCCATATATCTACGCGACATAGATTGGATTGACAATCGTCTTCAGCCTCAGGAAATTCACAGAGGCACTTTTCAAGGAGATAGCACGATGCGAGAAAAAATAGGTTTTGCCCCTACACTCGTCTATCCCGAATCAGACGGTGAACCGATGGCAGAAACCGAAAAACATCGAAAGGTCATGATAGACGTTATAGATATCCTGGAGCAGCATTTCCAGCACGCCTCGGATGTGCATGTGTCCGGGAACCTACTGCTCTATTACGAAGAAGGCAATCCTCGGAAAAGTGTGTCTCCGGATGTGTTCATGGTCAGGGGTTTGTCGAAAAAAGAGCTCCGGACGTATAAAACATGGGAACAGCCCCCAACCCTTGATTTCGTATTGGAACTTGCGAGTCCAAGCACTTTCCGTCGGGATTTCAACGAGAAAAAGGAGATTTATCAGCAGATCCTGCGGGTTAAAGAGTACTTTATCTATGATCCCTACGGTGAAATCGATCCGGACTTCATCGGGTTCAGACTGGTTGATGATGTCTATGAAGAGATGGAGTTTGTAGAACAGCGGCTCTTGAGTGAAACGTTGGGTTTAGCATTGGAGGCACGTGATGGTATGCTGCGGTTGTATAACCCTGGACTGGAGACATGGTTGGAACCGTCTTGGGAGCGCGTAGATAAGGCGGAAACGCGTGCGACGGAAGAAGCACGCGCACGACAAGAAGCAGAAACACGCGCAACAGAGGCAACACGCGCACGACAAGAAGCAGAAACACGCGCAATAGAAGAAGCACGCGCACGACAAGAAATAGAAGCTGAGCTCGCAAAAGCACTGGCAGCACTCAAAAGTTTACAAACGCCTAAAAAGGAATAGGACAGGTATGTAAAGAGCTATGAAGAATGATAGGCTTTTCCCACTCTACAATAAAAACGAAATCGCAGACGGACCGCATCCACCCCCACAGGTCCCGCAAGACGAAAGTACTTCTCGTGCCACCGCGACATACGCCCGTCGCGTTTACATTGAAACCTATGGATGCCAGATGAACGTTAGCGACAGCGAATTGATGGCAGGTATCTTAGCGCGAAGTGGACACCAAACGGTCCCACACCTCGATGATGCGGATGTCGTCCTCATCAACACTTGCGCGATACGGGAAAACGCCGAGACGAAAGTTATTAATCGGCTGAAACATCTGAACCATCGGAAACGTCGCGACCCAGAACTCATTATTGGGGTCTGTGGGTGTATGGCGCAACACCTCCGGGACCGTCTCTTGGAGGCTGCCCCTTATGTCGATCTCGTCATGGGACCGGACGCGTATCGGAATCTGCCGACGGCTTTGGATTCCCTGGCACGTGATGTCGAATCGCATGTCTCTTTGACGGATCGCGATCCCTTTGTTGGGTTACGATTGGACAAAAACGAGGATTACGCCGACATCGCGCCCATCCGAAAAGAGGGGATTCGGGCATGGCTCACGATCCAGCGGGGCTGCGATAAGATGTGCACCTTCTGTATCGTCCCTTTCGTTCGCGGTAGAGAACGCAGTCTCCCCCTAAAACATCTCGTTGAAGATGTCGAAAAACTCGTTTATCAAGGGTTCAAAGAGGTCGTCCTTCTTGGGCAGACCGTCAACTCCTATCAAGATAATGGTGCCGATTTTGGAGAACTTCTCTACACCGTTGGCGAAGTGAACGGACTGGAACGTGTGCGATTTACCTCGCCACACCCCGCAGACGCAACGGACAGTATGATCGAGGCTATGGCGAATTCAGCAGCCGTCTGTAAGCATCTGCACCTCCCCTTACAGTCGGGTTCAACCGAAGTCCTGGAGCGGATGCGCCGCACCTATACAGCGGCGGAATACCGGACCCTCGTCTCAAAACTCCGTGAACGCATCCCTGATATTGCCCTCACAACCGATATTATTGTCGGTTTCTGTGGTGAAACCGATGAAGAGTTCATGGAAACGTATCAGATGATGGCAGATATCCGATACGATTCAGCGTTCATGTTCAAGTATTCCGAACGTGAGGGAACACTCGCACACAAAGCCTTACCCGATGATGTCCCTGAAACAGTAAAGGGAGAACGCCTCAAACAGATCATTGAACTCCAAGAAAGCATTTCCGCGGACCTCAACACTGCTGTTGTCGGGGACACCGTTGCAGTGCTCGTAGAAGGCGAATCCCGGCGCGACGCAGATAGATACCACGGAAAAACCGAGGGTTTCAAGACGACTGTATTCCCCAAAGCAGACAGCCATATCGGAGATGTTGTTAACGTTCGCGTTCACAGTACAACAGCACATACCTTAATTGGGAAAATACACGATGGACAAAGTTAGAATCAAAAACAAGCTCGAAATTGAGAAGATGAAACGGAGCAGTAAGGCAGCAGCAACGGTGCTAAAGCGCATCGGAGAGGCAATCGCCCCAGGCGTATCGACTGCCGCCTTGGAACGCATTTCGCGGGATACAATTGCCGAAGTCAACGCCACATCTTCCTTCTTAGGCTACCAGCTCCCCGAGCACGCGCCTTATCCGGCCACGATATGTACCTCTCTTAACGACATCGTCATTCACGGAATTCCAGATGAAAAGGAGGTGCTGCAGGAAGGCGACATTCTCGGGATTGATACAGCCGTTAACATCGAAGGATATCACGGCGATAACGCATACACCTTCCCTGTTGGAGCCATCTCACCGCCAGCTGCACAGTTGCTTAACGTGACACGCAGTTCTCTCTACGACGCGATTGCTGAAGCGAAACCCGGAAACCGTATCGGCGACATATCTTCTAAGTTACAAGGCGGCGCAGAGTCCGCAGGATTTTCTGTCCTCCAGAATTTTGCTGGACACGGTATCGGGCGGAATCTCCATGAAGCACCAGAGGTCCCGTGTATGGGGGTCGCTGGACGCGGTTTACGTCTGAGACCGGGGATGGTCCTCGCCATTGAAACGATGGTGAACGTTGGGCTGCCCGATGTCCAGATACTGGCAGACGGTTGGAGCGTCTCAACGCTTGATGGCACGTTATCCGCGCTTTTTGAACATACGGTGGCGATCCTCTCAGACGGACCCGAAATTCTAACAGGGAGTGAGCTGTGGGACGACTAAGCACTAAAATTGTAGGCATCATCACTGCCATCCTCATCTTTATCTCGCTCTATCTCGTCTTCGGATACGCCCGTATTGAAGGCACAATGCTCGAAGTCCAAAAAATCTTCTACTATCACGTCTCTGCTGCACTCACCGTTTTTGTTGCCTTCGGTGTTAATTGCGTATTCAGCATCAAATACCTCATCCAACGAAAACCGACCGACGATCTTCTCGCGGTCGCCGCGGCGGAACTCGGTATCGTCTTTTGCACGATTGCGTTGCTGTCGGGTCCGATCTGGGCGCGATACGCCTGGAATACATGGTGGAATTGGGAAGCACGTCTCACGAGTACACTCGTCCTTTGGCTCATGTACGTCGGTTATTTTATTCTCCGTTCCGCGCTGGAAGGCGATAAACGCAGGCTTTACTCCGCCGTCCTCGGTATTATTGCCTACCTTGATGTCCCGATCGTCTATTATGCCGTAGACATCTGGCACGGAGGGTTGCATCCAGACCGTGGCACTAAATGGAATCTCGAAACAACGATGCGACAGACATGGATGGTGGCACTGCTTGCGTTCATTATGCTGTTTGTTCTACTGCTCATCGTGCGGTATCGGATGAAAAAGGCGGAAGCGCGTTACGAAATCGTCCGGCAGAAATACTTAGGGGAGGCATCTCAATGAAAATAGCGGTTCTTGTGAGTTTTGTGGTGGTTTTAGGGCTATTCATCTTTGCGACCCAAGTCCCAGTTACCTTAACAGCAGACGAAGTCGCGAAGGCTATTGAAGAAGCGAGTTCGGAATCCGAAGTTCCTGTCGATGAAGATACCTTAGCACAAGCCATGCGACTGTCCGTTGTAAAACTGGAAAAGGCACAAAGCACACGCCTCAAGTATCTTGCCTCCGCCTATTTGGTTATCTGGTTAGTCTTTGTTCTATATGTCCTACACTTGGATCGGAAGCAGCAGGCGCTCGACAAACGCTTGGCACAATTGGAACACGAATCCGATGAAGACCTTCCTTTTTAAATCACAACAAACAATTAAAAAGCCACTGACAGAAGTTTTCGATTTTTTTTCTGATGCACATAACCTCGCTGTGATTACGCCGCCGTGGCTCCGTTTTGAAGTCCTAACCCCTGCGCCGATTGAAATGGTCGTCGGAACGCGTATCGACTATCGGCTGAACCTACGCGGCATCCCGCTTCGCTGGCAGAGCGAAATTACCGAGTGGAACCCTCCGTACAGTTTTGCGGATGCGCAACGTCGGGGTCCGTATCGGCTCTGGCAGCATACACATACCTTTGATGAAACGGAGGACGGTGTTATTGTAGGGGATGCGGTCAAATATGCGGTCTGGGGAGATGGTCTCGTTGATAAATTTTTCGTGCGTCCGGATATAGAAAAAATCTTTGCTTACCGCACCGAGCAGTTGGATAAAATCTTCCATCGGACTTAGACTTCAAAGAAAAAACAGCAACCCCTCATAGAAACGGATACGTGCGTAGTAGCCCATCACGCGCTCCACATGTGCCAACGTCTGGTTGGCACCTTCAAAATAGCCGTGGGGCGGTTTGCCGCCTTCCCAAACCCCGTAATGCATGGCGGTGTGTTGTTTCGTCAGCTGACTGAGCGTAACACTCACAGGTTCCCAGAGAAGCGGATCTCCCGTCTTATGGTAGCGGACGAGTGCTTGGGCATCGCGGACCCGTCCGAGCCCCCCGTTATAACTCGCTAATACCAACCGATGCTGATGTTCGTGCGGGCTTTTTCGGAAAGCGTTGTATAACATCCGTAGGTGGCGCGTTGCTCCCGCAATGTTCTCATTCGCATCAAACGGGTCTTGGACCCCAAGTTCCTTCGCCGTGGTCGGCATCAATTGCGTCAACCCCAGTGCACCCGCCGTGCTTTTTGCCTTTTCGTTAAACCCGGACTCCTGCACAATCAAGGCGCACACCAGTCGAGCGTCCAACGCTTCTTGCGCGGCGTGTTCCTGAATCAACCCTCTATACTTGAGAATTTTCGGGGTCAGCACAAGCAACCGCAGATCCAACGGAATGCCAACGACCAAACCGAGGACAAGGATTAAAGCGAATGTTGCGAGAATAAGAATGAGTGTCCGTTTACGCCGCATTTCTGTTTACCCAAAATGGTTGTTAGTTGTTAGCTAAGAGAGGGTTTGGTTCGACCAGATCCCCCTTTAATCGATAACCGATAACTGACAACTCTTAAAACAGATACCCCATCTGAATCGCGAGTCGATGTGCTTGGCGGGTCGCCCCTTTACGATGTTCGGCATTCTGCGTGTAGTGCCATACGTATAAGAACGAGGCATTCCATCCATTCAGGGGACGGTAGGAGAACCGACCACCGATTTCCGTTGTCCGTGCAACAACACCCGTTGGAAAGGGAAGCGTCCTGAAGTCTTCCCCGTAAAACCGATCTGCGATTGTGCCTTCCCCCTGTCGAGTGAACACAGCGCGAATCTCTGCATCCGCGGAGACGGTCAATTGATAGGTGGCTGAGAATCGGACTGTATCCAAATCAGGACCAATTGGATGTCCGATTGCGTAGCCGAAGTGTGTGAACTGATTATCAGGGACCAGATGCGTGTAAGCCCATCGATTGACGCGTGCGTATTCACTGTGGATTCCGAGATGCTGCCCGAGATATTGGGGATACCATGTCGCTCCCAAGAGCCATGCCACTGCATGCGGATCGTTCGCACCGGGAACGTATTGGATGTCGTCAATGACCCATTCACCATACAAGCGCACGCCATCAATCGGTCGGATTGCAGCATCAAAGGCGAACATAACGTTATCGTCGGCTTTGGCGTTGTATTGTAGCGCGTAATAGAAAGTAATCGGATTTGCGTATTTCCATTCAAGCGTCTGGGCATCGCCCCCGTAAAGCACCCATTCCGCGACCCCGATTTCCACGCGATCGTGGAATTGGTAATCGAGTCGGTGTCCACTGATATAACGTTTCGCGAGATAGCGTTTTTCACCGTCATCATACCACGTTGAATCGAGCTGCGCCGTAAACGCCGTGGCTTTGAGTCGTTTTCCGAGTCTACTGGTAAGTCGGACCTGGTCAAACGGTGGCGAGTTATCGGAGATACCAACGGTTTTGTATGGACTCGCCCCCCAGAAGAGCCAATCCCTACCGACAAGCAGATCAAGGTGCGCGCTGTTGACCTGCAAATACCCCCTCTTAAAGTCGCCGGTGTAATCCCCTCGCCAACGCTCAAGCCGTTGCTCCGCCGTCTTCCCATCCAGGGAGGGACTCTCAAAGTTATGTCCCTCAAATTCAGAGTAGAGGGTTAGGCGCGGTGCTTCTCGTTTTTCGAGTTGCCCAAGTGTATAATGAAAACCCCATTCAAACGCCGGAGCCACTTTTTCCTCAGTCATCCGAAGTTGTGGCAGGAATCGCATCCGTCGTCCATCGCGGATCGCGAGTTCCTTCGCGAACTCACGTTTTAATTTTTCTAAGAGTTTCCTATCTATCGCTGACGGAACCACAACACCTCCGCGAATGCGCGATTCAGCCTGCCGTATCGCCCCTGCCACATCTGTTCTTGAAAGCGGTGCCGTATGTCGATGGAATCCGCCGGTAATACCATCGGTTTCCAACTTCGCGAGTGCCTCAGCGACCCAACCATCCAAATTCAACGGAACGTCGGGTGCCCCAAACGCCGTGCTAAAAAAGAGCACAGAGGCAAAGAGAAGCGCGAAACCGCAGAAGATTGGAAAACTGGGAGTGGACGGCTCAGCCGATGGTTCCCGATCGCTGACAGCCGATGCCCACATCACTCTGCCTCCAATTTCTTAACATAGGCGTCGATACGTCGGAATTGCCACGTCCATTGAACGTTATAGAGGAACTGCCGCAGATCGAAACGATTGTCGTCTGGCGAATAGGATTCAGCGTGATAGGAGGGCGTTAGCGTCGTCATTTTGTGTCGATTGATGGCGTAGTATCTGAAGAACCGTTTGACCTTCTCGGCAACCTCGTATGCGGACAGATGGTCCCACTCCTGGACCAATTTTTCAAACATACTGACAGGACCACACTGCTCCATTTTTCGGAGTTGTCCGAAACGACTTAATTCGGCGTAAGTCATCCCCATATCGTCTTCATCGGTTTGCGTATAGGTTTCGGTTATCGGTTCCAGTTCCGCTGTCGGTGGTGCATCAACGATTTCCGAGAGCGCCGTATAACCGAGATTGGGTATAGCCCAATTCAGGAATCGACGTAAGTCGTGTTTGCTAATCCCACCGATCGGGTTGATGTCGCCGCTGCTACAATCATATTTTGTGAGATATCCGCGTAGTGCCTCGTCAACATTGCCCGTACCCAACACCAGCAGCGTACCGTCTCGATTCCGCACCCACG
Organism: Candidatus Poribacteria bacterium; assembly: GCA_022827885.1. Classification (GTDB taxonomy): domain Bacteria; phylum Poribacteria; class WGA-4E; order WGA-4E; family WGA-3G; genus WGA-3G. The sequence continues at coordinate 36,069 of JAJEIP010000048.1, read as the reverse complement.
GCATCATCTGCGCGAACAGATAACTCAGCACCATTCGCAATCGTGCCTGTATGTTCTGGAGTGCCTGATTCTCTCTGTAACTGCCACCCTCAACCTTAAATCGAGGGGTCTTCTGTGTAATACGGATAAAGAGCGTCTGCAACGCATTGACGAGTCCATCCATATTGATGTTAAGGTGATCGGCACCGATCTGCTCCGCAAGCTGCTTCGCACGTTTTTGAGTGTCGCGCGAACTATTCTCTGTCCCGATGTAGCATGTATAGAGTAAACGATTGGCAAGGACCCGCGGATCCGTGAAAACGTCCGGGGTTTCACCTGTGTCCAACCACCGTTCTACATCACGAATCACCGTGGCATCTTTGGCGCGTATCGCTTTCGCCACCAACTGACACATTGAACCGACAAGCGTAGCAACGGCACCACTGTCAGCCCCTCCAGAGAGTGGAATGAAATACCCACCCGCCCCCGATCTGCGTAGATAATCCCAGAGCCAGCAAGCCGGACCCAAAGCGATCTCCTCCTCGGGTGCATGCGTATGCGGCTCGATTGGCAGAGAAGATTGGAAGATTAGAAGATTGGAAGATTGCCCACTCCTTCTCCTCTTCTCCGTTTCCATTCCCACATCAAAATCAATATCTATCTGCGGTAACGGCTCCATTTTACTCGCCTGAACAGCCCGACTCGCCTTCGCGCCACGATACGCACGCACGTCGTGAAGGTTCACCGTTGCGGTGACGACCTCCACATCTTTGAGAGAGAATTGGGAACCTTGCGCTAAAATCTCGCCGTTTTGGGCAATCAGCGCACACCCGTCGAAATAGAGTCTACCGCCATCGCATCCCTGCTGATTGGCATAGAGATAAACCCCCCCATTTTTGGCACTTGCGTTTCTGATGAGCGCGATGCGAGTGTCCAATTTCCGTAATTCGTGGTGAGAACCTGACCCGTTCGCTATGATTTCAACACCCGCATTGCCGAAGTGTATGTGTGGACTCATCGGCACAAAGAGTTCCTCGCAGGTCTCCGATGCCAAGAATGTGTCCGCAGTGGCAATCGCCGCGATACCAATAGGCACTGTCCGCTGTCCGGTTAACCTGGCAATCTCGCGCGGAAGTGTATACGGTTCGGTATTCCAACCGCGTTCCCATGCTGTGAACCAACGATGTTCTCGATAATTACCGTCGCTCGCCAGGACCATCTTGGGACGAATTAGCAGGAGTTTGCCATCCAATACGAAGACCCGACAGTTATACCGGACGTTTTTATGCATGACAGGCATCCCAATGTCACACAGAATCCCATCCGTCCGCCCGTCTTTAAGGATGCATGCCAGCGATTCCCAACTGTGCAGGAGGGTGTCCAATTCCAGAAAATGGTCTTCACAGGAGTACCCCGTAATCTCCAGTTCCGGTCCCAACCGATACCGAGCCCCGCGTTCCTTCGCAATCTCTATGGATTCAATAATACGCTCGGTATTCCCTTCAAAATCGAGACTCCATTGATTCAGGTTGCACGTTGCGAGGACTGCTTTCATCGAAAATACCCCTAATCTCGGACTTTCACGCGTCCCCAGACCGTTGTCAACAGATGGGGTTGGGGTGCGACCGGCAGTCCAAACGCTGGATCAAACCAATCCGCACCATAATTCTCACCTTTATCCGTGAGTTGTTCGGCTATCCCGCCGGCTAAGGCAACTTTGAAGAGTTGCCTTCCCTGAGGGATCCTCTTTTGGTAGACGAGCGCGTCGCCCTGGGGTGCCAAAGCAGGAGACGATCCCGTTCCCTCCACCTTAACCTTATTCGGCTTCGCATTCCCCTTGCGATTTACAATATAGAGTCTCATTTCATGATCCAGCGCAAGATCCTCCACGCTTATACCGGAGAAGACTAACTTGGTGCCATCAGGTGTCCATGCAGGGCTAAACATCAAAGGAAATCCGTCTGGCGAGATTCGCTCTTCTGCCTTGGTTCGCACGTTAACAATCTCAATTCTCGGTTTGGCGATCTGTATGCCCTCTCCGTTATTGATCGGTATGAGCACCTCCGCAGAGATGAAAGCGATTTCAGAACCATCCGGTGCCCAGGTAGGATGCATACCGACTGCTACCCTTTTTTCAGCTCCGCCATCAATTGAGGCTGTGTAGATAGCTATCTCACCGCCATCGACCCGATAGTAGGCGATCTGTTCGCCATCAGGCGACCATGTCGGATGCTTCCGCTCTTTTTTTCTCGCAAAAACGCGCCGAACCCCCTCACCGTTCGAATCCATCACGTAGAGATCTGAAACCTTCCCGGCACGCTCGGAGGCAAACAGAATCTGTTTGCCCGTCGGTGACCAGACTGGAGAGTAATCGTTCTCGCGATGCCGGGTTAAATTCATCTGCCCACTGCCATCAGAATTCATAATGTAAATTTCAGAATTGCCGTCCCGGTTCGATACAAACACAATTTTATCTGTGGCGGGCACCTGTGCCGAAACCGGTATAATAGGCTCAAAAACGAACAAACCGAGCCCACAAACAAGAACAAAACAGATAAATTTCATTGTCAACTCCTTATGTTTTACCCTCACAGCGCGTTGAACGTTAGGTCTTCTGTGGTTTCTTACGCGCCGCCGGAAATAGGATATTGTTCAGGATTAACCTATACCCCGGCGAATGTTTGTGCAAATCAAGGTTCGTCGGTATTTTTCCCTCACCGACAAGATGACGGTAATCCTCCGGATCGTGTCCGCCGAGGAACGTAAACGTCCCCTTCCCCAATTTGCCGTGGATGTATTTTGCGTAGTTGCTACCCTCTACCTGTCCTAAGATGGTCACAGAACCGCGAATCTTGTCCATATTAAAGGACGTCGTCTGTCCGAGATATCCCGGCACAACGCTCACATGATTCTGCGTGAGCATTGTCGGAATGGGGTCATGTTTCGCCGCGAACTCAAAGAGTTTGAAATCCTCAACCCCACTCTGTGCGTCCCGATCAGGATTTGGGTTGTCAATGTCCGAGAATTCGTATCGGAATGGGTTCGTGTAAAGGCTAAAATTTTCAAACGCCAAAGTGCGCTGAAAGTCGAGTCGGGTCTGGGCATCCGATTCAATGGGTGTCCCATCCAATTCAGGTGCGACAATATCGAGCGCACCACCGCGTGCCGCCAGAGCAATATCAAGGGTTTCTGGCGCAGAACACATGGCGAAAATAAACCCGCCATTGACGATATAGTCGGCGATCATCTGTGCCGTCTGTCCTTTATGCCGCGCCACCCGACGGAACCCTGCCTCCGTGGCGGCTTTTTCAAACATCAACATCCGTTGCTGATACCAGACCTGCGTGGAAAATGCGGCGTGGAACTTACCGTGCTGACCTGTGAAGTCCTCGTGGTGGAGGTGTAGCCAATCGTAATTCTCTATCTCTAACACACCGCTTTGGACCTCCTTGTCCCATATTTCGTCGTAGGGAATCTGTGCGTAATCCAAGGCGATTTTGACTGCATCGTCCCAAGGATCTCGGTACGGCGATGCCTCTGACGGGGCATACACAGCGATTTTGGGCGCTTTTTCCAAGAGAATCTCGTCCATGTTGCTACCTTCAAGAACAGATTCCTTTATACTGAGGTAATCGGCGTGGTTTATCGGCTCAAAGCGCACCCCCATCAACGCCGCGCGTATCCGCACGTCTTGCGAGTCGGGTAAGACGAACGCTCCCCCGCGATAGTTAAGCCACCAGTAGCATCGGTACTCTCGCGGGACCTCTAATGCCCAATACGTCAAACCGTAAGCCTTGAGGTGGTTGGTTTGTGCACCGATCTCCATCGGTATCAGGAGCCATTCCGCGCCCGCCACGTTTACCGTCATCAAACACAATATTAATATGAAGATAGAGATTTTTAAAGGATTCAATATTTAGTGACCGTTCCAATTCAAATCGGGGTTACAAACCCCTCCCACAGTGAAAAGCGAATCGGGGTCATAAACCCCTTCCACAGTGAAAAGCGAATCGGGGTTACAAACCCCTCCCACAGTGAAAAGCCATTAGGCAGCGATTATTTAAAACCTAAAACCGCGGGTTCATGTCCAAACACAACCTGTCCGTTGGACATCATCGGTGCTTCAGTGGTTTCCGGGTTCTGCGTATCAATCTGCCAGAGTTGTCCATTATTCTCGTAGAGGATCCAGCGTCCCTCCGGCGGCACCCATACCGGATGCGAGCCGCCTTTTTGCGTTAACTGCCGCTCTGTGGGTTCCCCTCCGTCTGAGTAGGTCACGAGCCACACCTGTGGATAGGTACCTTCTGTTCTCGTAAACGCCAGTTGGTTCGGATTCGCGGGGGACCATGTCGGTCCCGTATCATCAGCAGGGGACACCACAATCGGCTCTACGCTTTTCGTCACTTGATCAAAAGCGTAAATGTTCCGAGCGTGTCTTTCGGCATCCGGATTTTCGATTGTTCCCGCTGTGACGTAAGCGAGTACTGTGCCGTCGCTGTTCCATGCGGGTGTAAAACTTTGTAACGCCGTTGAAGGCACAATAAACTCGGACTCCGTCGGAATATGTCGGATGACCACGCGACTCCGATTTCCATACTCAGGACGCGCATAGGCAACATAATCCGCATCGGGCGATATTGCCACATCCCTTGCCATCTGTCGGCTGTCAAGTAGCAGCGCACCGTTGCGCTGTTCACGATTCCGGACGATAACGTTTCCTTCCCGGTCTTGAAAGATGAGTGTACCATCGTTGGCGACAGATGGATTATGTCCGGCACCCACTGGCGCATTGGTTCCATCCGAGGCAAGTCCCCAGATTATATCGTCATAGGAAAAGTAGATGTGCGCTGGCAATTGTCTCGTTGGAGATACCGCTTCTGCGGTAATGCCATCTTTCGGCGTAAAACGCTCTTCATTACCGAATTCCCAACCCACTCCGTTGGCTCTCCAGAGAAAACCTATCCCCTTTGTCCAATATTTCCACTCCTCGTTCATGCGTCCATTCCGGGTGAGCCTAAAAATATCTTCAGGTTCACCATACTGTTTTTTGATTTCCCAACGTCCGCCGTCCTCAATTTCCGCCATGTTCCCCTTTTCGTCGATGTAACTGGCGAGAATATCTATATCAATATGTGCCGTTGTCTGTCCCGGAAATACACTGACTGCTATAGGTTCACCGCGCGCAGGACGACGCGTGCCGTAGATACCCACCCCATCGGTGATTCCCGTTGTTCCGTCATCATTTGCATCCATCACCGCCATAACGTAGTAGATACCGGGTAGGACGTTCACTTGATAATTACCGTCTCCTGTCAGAGAAATCGGCATAGCGATGGGTGCCTTGAAGTCAGGGCTATAAGAGAGCGTCAATATGCCCTGTTGAACAGAATGCCCATCCCACGTTATGCGTCCTGCGATCCTGCCCTGTTCGATATGTGTTTCAATGCCTGGGGGTGCCGCGTGAAGGTGTCCGTTCGCGTCGTAACGCCCGCTTATCACAAGTTCGATGTCTCGGTTCTCGCCCTCCATAAGGACGATCGGAGCCGGAGGTTGTGTCGTGATGTCCACTGTCCCATACCCCCCCAAGCCGTCTCCCTCACTGTATCTACCGTTTTTATCCGCATCAGAATTAACGATAACGTAGTATTCCCCCGGCGGGAGCGCGATGCGGAATATACCGCCTGCTGCGGTTTCTCCGCTTGCAATCGGTGTGACGAGAGCGGGTTCGGCGTATACCTCCACACGTGCCGTTGCGTCTTCAGGTAGCGATACATGCCCCGTCAGCATACTCGTATTTTCGGTCGCTGTCCTTCTACGGGTCTGATAGGTCGCCGTAATCGCTATTTCAATATCTTCAGTGAACTTATTGGGCGAAATGAGCACGGGTTCAGGGAATTCGCCGCGCTTCCGCATATCTTCGACCCCATAGAACCCGAAGTCGTCACCTGCGTCCAATTTATTCGTGTTATTGTTGTCCACAATCGCCATCAGGTAATACTTCCCCGGCAGCAAATTCAACGCCCACATCCCTGTATCCGTGACGGCCGCGATACCGGCGCGATATTTCCAAGATAGATCCGTATACGCAAGAATCAAGGCTTTCCGATTCCCAAGGCCGGCTTTCGGATTAACAGGACCTTGAGCGATCTTGAGTGAGCCACGACATCCAGATGTCGCTGTCCGCAAAGCCGTCTGGAATCGCTGGAGTTGACTCGGTTCATATTGGGAGGTCGGAACGATTTTAAGTTCCCCTTTAATACGTGCTGCACGCGCCGTTACTGGAATCTCTAAGCCCCGAACCTTCTGACCGTTATCTACCACAATTAACTGATACCCCTGCGCTTGGTCGCTCCAATCGGTGATACCGAGGATACCCAAGCCGTCCCCCGCATCGAATTGCCCCGATTTATCTACATCAACGTAGGCAACGATATAATAGCGACCCGGCTCAACGCGGATTGTGAATTGTCCATCGCCGAGTTGGGGGATCCCGCTGGTATACAACTCTTTAAGTGCCTCATCTCGGTAGACCGACACGCTCGTGTGGGAGAGATCCTGTCCCTCCCAGATAACACTTCCTGATAGGGTGGCTGTCATCCTTCGGGTGGCGGCGTTTTGTTGGGCAAAAATTTCTTGGCAGAAAACCAGCCCGATACTGATGACGAGTAGTAACGGTATCAATCGTTTCATTTTCTATTCCTGTAGACCTATTTTTTCCTTATCGTTAAAATCTGATAGGTAGCGACTTAGGTTAAGTGTATAACCGCCTGCGCCCAATGCGTTAGTCCGTGGCGTTAACGCTTCGAGCTAAAGCCTGTCGGAACGCATCAAGCCTCGGTGCTTGCAGCGATTCGCGACGCAATTGCCACAGCTGTTTCGGGGCTTGTGCCATATCAGATACACTTTCTGGTTATACTTGGTGATAGTCTTTTTATCTTCAACAGAGCGCTATTAAAGTCTAACACACGCTAACGAGGAGTGTCAAACAATTAATATATTAATGTATTTGCTTTTGTCTCAACGATGTGTTATAATTATATATGATTTACCGATGCGGGTGGAAGCCTAATCCATGTTCTGTCCTTGATGGAATCTATCCGCGCTGAACCTCAATTTGAACCTCAAAGAGGAGTAACTAACAATGAGAGGAAAAGTCTATTATATCTGTGCTGTTCTGCTGATGTTAAGCCTCTCGGCACCTGCAGTCTTCGCACAGGACGCGCAAGCAGACAATCTGCTTGGGTGGTGGCTATTTGATAGCGAAAAAGATGAGATGGGAAACTGGGACGATATAGATCTCCACGGTGCTGAACTCAAAGACGGTCAACTGATTGTGGAGACAGGAAAATGGGCACATGCACTCGAATACAGCGGACCCGACATCGAAGAGAAAACTCTGATGACATGGGTTGCGCTGGACAACCTCGCCGCAACGAAAGGCTCAGCACTCACGTTAGATAAAGCGACAGAGGACCAATTTAACGCGATTGTCTATGCCGAACGCCAACCGAATCAATGGATGTCAGGAAGCAGTTGGTTCCATCGCACTGAAGACTTCCCAAAAGCGCACAATGAGAAGAAAGAAGGCGAAATGGTTTACTTAGCCTTCACTTACGAAGATAAGGGTGGAACTTACAAGATTACCGGATACCGCAACGGCGAGAGTCTTGGAAGTTATGAAAAGGGTGAGATCAAAACCTGGCCCACAGGTGATGCTGAAATAATCTGGGGAAAACGGCATACAAACGGACTCGGGGGTCCCGGAGAGCTCAACGCGCACATTGCAGAATCCCGAATCTACGCCGTCGCGTTGACCGAGGCTGAAGTTAACGAAATGGAACCCGAGAGTCTCGATGTTGTCCCCCAAGGGAAACTCGCGACCCAGTGGGCAAAGCTTAAACGGAAATAGGTTCTTTCTTAAGGATAGGGCGAAACCCAAATGGATTCGCCCTATTTCAGATTAGGTTAACGGTAGTTTCCGATCATGATGGACGTTATGAAAAACCGACTCACACTGCTACTCATGTGCGTCAGTCTTTATGCCATCCCTCTCGCAACTGCTGAAGAACACGTTTGGACCTTTGACGATGATACCGCCGATTGGGCACCCGCGAACGGCAGCTGGGAAATCGGAGAAGGCATCTATAAACAAACGACACGCTGGGGTGAAGCACAAAAGGCATTGGTTGACGGGGTAGAATGGGTAGACCATACGCTGGAAGCGAAAGTCCGTATTGATGACGGACACTGGGGCGGTATCGTCTTCCGCGCACAAAATGAATTTGAGTACTATGTGTATCTCATCTGTCCGAAAGAGAATAAGTCTGAGTTATGGCGACACAAACGCAGCACCGCCTTTGAAGACGGATTTGAAGCACGTGATGAAATCGAACACGACATTGAACCTATCGGGCTCACGCTGACGCGCAACGAATGGTTCACGCTCCGTGTCGCCGTTGAAGGCAGTCGCATCGCAGTTGCGATTAACGACATAGAGCAGGGTGTCTTTCTTGATGATGCCTATCCTGTTGGGAAAGTCGGTGTCTGGACGTGGGATACGCAAGCCAGTTTTGATGACGTAAGCGTGAAGGGTAACACCACAACATCCCTTACGGCAATTGCGCCTCAGGGGAAACTCGCAACATCGTGGGCAGCTATAAAGAGACAATAAACTTACACCCACCGAAACCAAACAAACGTCCCTAACGTGTGTACAACATAAAAAATTTGACCGTTAGCAAAACGTTACACTTTTCGCTATTTTATTTTTTTTTATCGTGGCGGATCAGACAAAAAACGTGTATAAACCCTTACAGTTATTGGGTTTTGTGCTGATAAATAGTATATCCCAAATGTTACAATAGTGTAACATTTTTACCGAAAACTCTCATTATCTCAACGCGTTTTCAGGCGCGCATAGGAGGATTTTAATGGCAGATGTAGGAAGTGCTGCACCGGATTTCACACTCACAGGTGCGGTTAACCAAGAAGATGTTGAAGTTTCATTGAGTGACTACGCAGGCAAAAATTTAGTCGTGCTCTTCTATCCACTCGCTTTTTCACCGGTCTGTGCTGAACAGGTGCCGGATTTCAACGAAAGTTTGTCAGCAATTCAAGCGAAAAATACCGAAGTCATCGCCATCAATCGTGATTCAACGTTTGCCCATAAGGCATGGAGTGAAGTGCTCGGTGGCGTCGATTTTCCGCTCCTTGCAGATATGAACCTTGCCGTCTCTAAGCAGTTCGGTATGGCACTCGAAGAGGTCGGTATTACCACGCGTGGTGTCATTATCATCGATGCGTCTGGAAATATCGCTTTCAAACACGTCGAAGCAGCACCACCCGACAATACGCTGTCACCTGCGCAAGTTCTCGGTGAGTTGGACAAATTGCAATAAACCTTTTAGAGCAACCGGGACCGTTTGCACGGTCGGCGTGCCTCGACCTATGGAAAAGTGGGCATCTGGCGAAACTGCGAACTGTGGCTTTCTACCTCCCAACGCCCACTTTTCATTTTAATTCTCACAACATTGACAACGCCAAAAAGATATGGTATAATACCATTAATGCGGGTGTAGCTCAGCGGTAGAGCGTCAGCTTCCCAAGCTGAGGGTCACGGGTTCAATTCCCGTCACCCGCTTAAACATTTGCCCACTTGCGTATTTAACTGGAAATCGCTTAAAACCGAGGAAATCCATGGCACGAGATAAACGATTAACGAAAGAAGAAATCCAAGAAGACAAATTTATTGAAGGACTTCTGACAACCTACCAGTTCCTCAAAGAGCATCTGCGAACCATCATCATTGTGGTGGGAATAGTCCTTATCGCCGTCGCAGGCTATGCGGCATATTATCAGAATCAGGAGAACCGCCGCGCCGAAGCAACAATCGCGCTGCGGGAAGCCACCGAAACCTATCGAACCGCCGAGGAAAGCCTTTTCGATGCAGAGAAATTAGCGGAAAGCGAAGCGTCTCTTGCCTCCGCCCAGACGCAGCTGCAACAGGTCTTTGAGAAGTATCCCGCTACGGCTTTTGCTGACAAAGCACAGTATCAATATGCGAGTTCATTGTATTATCAGGGCAACTACGCAGAAGCACGTTCGCAATTCCAACAGATTATTGCAAACCATCACCCCGAAAATCAGATCTACAGCCTGTACGCGCAGAAGGCAATAGGCAACACTTACGAACAGGAAGGCAACTACGAAAAAGCCGTTGACGCCTACCAGTCAAAAGCATTCCCGCCCACACCAGAACTCCCATCAGAGATTCGGCAGTTCGTGCTTGCCGAAGCCAAATTTAATCAGGGAATTGTTTATGAAAAGTTGGGGAACGCCGATGTCGCGCGTGCCGCATATAAAGAGATCGTGGACGAATTCCGGAGGACCCTTGAAGCAGGCATAGCACAAAAGAGCCTTGAGGTCATTGAAGACGCGAAAGTTGTTATCGCTGCCCTCGGTGAAACGTTAGATATCTCAAATGCGGAAAAACTGGAGAACGAAAAGCGTTACTACGAGGCTTATGTCGCCTATACCGACGCGATTCGCACCTATAAAGTCAACAAGGACATTCAGGGTGGATTATCCACGGAGCTCCGAAAACAGATCGGAAGTTTTGAAAAAGAAGCGATCACACTCATAAATAACATTCAAAACGCCCGTCGCGCCGACGACGAAGGCAGAGAAAGTTCAGCACTTTACAGTTATGATCTTGTTGTTGATCTTGAGAAACTGGGGTTAAGTCGCCGCCTCTATGAGAACGCGCTGCTCCATTACAAGCGTCTCGGCTCCGTCCAGTAATTTTAGTTTTACTAACAATTTTTCTACTTTAATATTTAAGGAGCAGCACTGATGCTTTATAAATATGGTCGTCCGCCTTACTTCGCTGCCAAACCCCTCGGATTCGCTCTTTTGGGAGTCCTTTTTTTAACGCTGCTCCCTTTTGCATCGTTAGGTGAAGCGGCACCGACAGGATACTTGGCGTATGCAGTCAACGGATTCGATGAAAATCTCGGTCGCTTCGATTGGAATCTCTATACAACGGCAATCAAAGGCACTAAGGATCTGAGAGCGATCCCTTTGAACCTCAAAGGGATGTATCCCTCGTGGGGTCCGAACGGGGACACCCTCTATTTCATCCAACGGGATGCTGGGCACTCTAACGTTTATTCCATTAATCCCGAGAATCCAAAGAACAAGAAACTCATTACGCCTTCGGCTGGCACGTATCGGTTTCTCTCCGTTTCTCCCAATGGCAAAAAACTCGCTTTCAACGGTTGGACAATCAATCAACTTCCGCAAGAAAATCAGATATGGGTCCTCGATATCGAGACGGGTGAGATGGAAGTCATGACGCAAGTCCCGCATCAGGGATGGCCCTATTCATTTTGGGGCATGTCCTGGTCGCCAAATAGCAAGCGACTCGCCTTTTCGCTCTCCAGACCCGGTTGGTTGGAACATCTCTACCTCTTAGACGTTGAAACCAAAGAGATAGAAATCTTGACCGAACTCCATAAAGACTTTTATCCTGTGTGGGCACCCGATGGGCAACGTATCCTCTTCCTCAGATGGAACAGAGAGTTCGATACGTTCTGCACAATTGATATCGAAACCAAAACGATTGAGGCGTTGTTCGATGTTGACAAAGCCACCGGATATTGGGCAGATTGGTCGCCTGAAGGAAACTATATAGCATATTCTCGATGGGGGTCGATCTATCTTTATGACTTCGCCACCGACGAAACCGAAGTGGTCGTCGAGGTCGATGGTAGCGTTTTTGTCATTGCTTGGTTACGCGACGGGGAACTACTGCCAGTTGAACCGCAAGAGAAGTTAGTGACGACGTGGGGTAACCTTAAGCGTAAGAATGATTAAGCAGTCGGTGACGAAAGTTTCAAAGTTCGCAAGTGCGCTAAGGAAAAATTAAAAAGTGTTATCCAGTGTTGAAAAAGCATTAGAATACGACAAAATCCGTGCACTTCTAAAAAAATACACCGCTTCTCAACTCGGAACGGCACGTGTTGACACCCTCGCGCCCTCTTGTGATGTCAATAAAGTCCGCTATCTACTTACGTTGTGCAGTGAGACGAAATTCTTTCATCAAGTTTACGGTGGAATACCGCTGAACGGTTTAAAGGATATCCGCAAATCGCTAACCCACGCTGCCAAGGTAGGCGCGCTTTTAGATGCTGAGGAACTTCTTGATGTCCGAAAGGTCGCACAGATTCCGGAAGACATCCATCGTGTCTTCAAAAAACGCGATCGGGAGGAGTTTCCCAACCTCTTCGCGATTGTCGATGCGCTGCCGGCGTTTCCAACGTTAGTTGAAGCGATTAGCCATTGCATTGACGCTGACGGAATGCTGTTGGACCGCGCAAGTCCTGAGTTGCGCGCCCTCCGTCGCAAATTGTCGCGTCTCCGTGAAAATATACACCAAAAACTCGAAGCGACGCTGCGTTCACCGGCACATCAGAAAGCAATTCAGGAACAGGTGATCACCTCTCGAAACAATCGGTATGTCATTCCAATAAAACAGGAAGCGCGTTCATCTTTCCGAGGCGTCGTTCAGGGGCAATCTACAAGCGGTGCAACCTTTTTTGTAGAGCCTTTAGAAATCGTCCAGATGAACAACGCCCTCCATGAAACCGCTGAAGCCGAACAACGTGAAATTCGACGCATCCTCCTCGACCTCACCGATCGCGTGCGCGACCACCTACACGAATTGGAACTGTCTCTCGATCTGTTAGCAGAATTCGATTTTTTGAACGCGAAGGCACGTTTCAGTCTCGCATTAGATGCCGTTGAACCGAAATTGAACACCCGCGGTATCGTCAAATTAATTGAAGCACGGCACCCGTTGTTAGAGTTCCATCTTCAAAACGAGCGTCCATCAGATGCCGATCCGGATAGCAGCACGGATCCCCCAACGCGGGTTGTGCCGACAAACATCCATATCGGTAAAACGTTCAATACACTGATTATCACGGGTCCGAACACCGGTGGCAAAACCGTTGTTCTCAAAACGGTCGGGCTATTGACGCTCATGGCACAATCCGGCTTACACATCCCAGCGGAACACGGGAGTCAGGTCGCTATCTTCGACCAGGTCTTTGCTGACATTGGCGATGACCAAGGCATAGAACAGAGTCTGAGTACTTTCTCCTCACATATCACGAAGATTGCGGAGATGCTTCGGAAAATCGAACACGCCGAATACTCGCTCGTGTTGTTGGACGAGATCGGTGCTGGAACGGATCCGAGTGAAGGGACCGCCCTCGGTATGGCACTCCTTGATTGGCTCGGTGAAAGACGGGTGAATACCATCGTCACGACGCACTATGGTGCGCTCAAAGCGTATGCCCATACACAACAAACTATGGAAAACGCTTCAATGGAGTTTGACTGGACGACCCTGCGTCCGACCTACCGACTCCAGATAGGTATACCCGGAAGTAGCAACGCTCTAAAAATCGCCTCGCAACTCGGAATCCCCACTGAAATCCTTGATGAAGCACAAACGCATTTAGGGAATAACAATGTCGCTGTTGAAGACCTCCTCGTGCGTTTACAGCAAACACAAGATGAATTGGAAACAGAACGCACACACTTGCACCATAAGATTCAGGAAGCTGAAGTCGCCTCTCAGAAACATACACACCTCCTTCAAACCCTTGAAACCGAACGCCATACCTTAAAGCAGCAGGCTGAGTCTGAGGCTCGCGACATCGTTACCAATGCCCGCAAAACCGTAGAGAAACTTGTCGCTGATATTCGCAAACAACAAGCCTCGAAAAATAGTATCCGAAACGCTTTTTCACAGATAGAGTCCGCCAAAAAATCGCTAAAAAAAGAACCTCCGAAAAAACAATCTCATCCACCGAAACTCAAAGTTAACGTCGGTGATAAGGTCAGGGTCAAAAAACTCAACCGATTTGGAGAGGTCCTCGCTATCAAATCGCGCGGTAAAACACCGCTTCAGATTCTGGTTGGGAATATGCAAACGCAAGCCGCTTACCACGAAATCGATTCCGTGCATCCAAAACAGGAAACATCAAACCTTTCAACGTCTGTCCTCGATATCCAATACAGTAAATCCAATACAATCAGTAGCGAGTTAAATATCCGAGGGTTGCTTGTAAAAGAGGCGTTAGACGTGACGGATAAGTATCTTGATGACGCGTATCTCGCGGGTCTTCCGACAGTTCGTATTCTACACGGCAAAGGGACGGGTGCCTTGCGAAAGGCCGTTCATGACGAGTTGCGTCAGAATCCGTGTGTAACCAAATACCAGTTCGCGCCCCTCAGCCAAGGCGGTGAGGGCGTAACCGTTGTCACATTCAAAGAGTGAGGCAGATCCACCGTGAACACCCGACAGACAAGAGGCTCTGTGCCACGCGAAACAATTGATGAGGTTCGGAGTCGCAGCGATATTGTTGAAGTCATCTCCGAGTGTGGTGTCGTCCTGCGTGCTGCGGGTCGAGATTACAAAGGACTCTGTCCGTTTCACGATGAAAAGACCCCCTCTTTCACGGTCTCACCGCAAAAGCAGATGTTCTATTGCTTTGGATGTCAAACGGGGGGCAATGTCATCTCTTTTGTGGAAAAGCACGAAGGTACAAACTTCATTGAAACGCTGGAGTGGTTAGCGGATCGGCTGAATATTAACCTCCCCAATCAGGACAGTCGGGGGAGCGCGAACCGAAAACGGTTCACGACTTTAGAGGATCTCAACCGGTTTGCCGTGGAATACTACTACAATCAACTTCTGATGGATAAAGCCAGCGAGTCGGCGAGGGAGTATCTCAGGCACCGCGGTGTCCAATTGAAAACGCTCCGTTCTTTTCAGTTGGGATACGCAAAGGCTGCGCGACGCGATCTTATTAAGGTCGCCATAGATAAAGGCTTTACGATACAGCAACTCATTGATGCCGGACTCATTCGGGATGAAGATCAGGGTCCACAGGATCGGTTTTGGAACAGGGTCCTTTTTCCGATTTACAATGAGCGGGGGATACCCGTTGGATTTGGGGGCCGCTCGCTCTCTGAAGAACATCAACCGAAATATCTGAATTCTCCGGCGACAGTTCTCTATGATAAAAGCAATATCCTTTACAACCTCGACAAAGCACGCCAATCTATCTACAAAAAGCGGCAGGTGCTGCTTGTAGAGGGGTATATGGACGTTTTGATGCTTTTTCAGTCTGGGATTGAGAATGTAGTCGCGTCCTCTGGTACCTCGCTGAGCGAAAATCATGCGAAACTATTGAAGCGATTTGCGCCCGAAGTTATCATTGTCTATGACGGGGATGTCTCCGGTTTCCAAGCCGCACAACGTGGGTTACACCGGCTGCTTGCAGAAGGATTACGGGTCCGCATTGCCATGCTCCCTACAGGCGAAGATCCAGATTCGTTTACGCGACAACACGGAGTCGAGGCATTCACAGAATTCACGGAGAAGGCGATAAATCTTATCGAATTTCAGATTCAAGCCGCTATCCAACGGCAGGACAGTCATCGGGTTGATGTAAAAGCACAGGTCGTCAAAGAGGTTGTTGAGATGCTCCTAAACCTCCAGAATCGGGTAGAGCGGAGCGAATACGTCAGATACGCCGCACAGGAACTCCACATGGAAGCGTCGGTCCTTTGGCAGGAATTGGGAGATATGGGGCTCAAGGAGACCTCGACTCCGAATCGGCAGAAGCGACCGCAGGCGAAGCACCAAAAGTTGAC
Organism: Candidatus Poribacteria bacterium; assembly: GCA_022827885.1. Lineage (GTDB taxonomy): Bacteria > Poribacteria > WGA-4E > WGA-4E > WGA-3G > WGA-3G. The sequence goes on along the minus strand of JAJEIP010000048.1, from coordinate 20,361 downwards.
ATCCCGCGCACAAATTGAACGTCAATTGATTGAGGCATTAATCCAAAGCCCAGCGTCAATCTCGCATGTCAAATCCCAATTTGACTATCAGAGTTTCACGGAACCTATTTTTGTTAGCATCGCACGGTTGCTGTGGGAGGCGTGTACGGATGACGAGCATGTGGACATTCAGACCCTAATTAATGAATGCCCTGACGAAAAGCTCAGAGCGTTTATCTCAGGGGCAATGCTACAAAGAGCACGTCCACCGAATCTCCTACAGGCACGGGTGGACGGATGCCTTAAAGAACTACGACATTTCCTTTTACGCGATCTTGAACAGCGTGTTCGCTCGCACGCACGCGCTGAGGGGGCAGATAAAAGGGAAACACTTGAGGAATTGGTGAAACTCTCGAACCAAAGACGCGCTTTACATAATCGCGAGACTGCGGACACTCATGAGGAAAATCTAAATGAAGGAGGAAATTGATGGTGGATTTCAAAGATCATTCTACCCTTGATTACCTGGATACCGAGAACAACGACGAACTCGGATATGAAGACGAGATGGCAGAAATAGCTGCAGCTGGCACGAGTTACACGGACGATTCCGTGAAGGTGTACATGCGCGAGATGGGGAAATTTCAACTCCTTGATAAGCCGCAAGAGGTGGAACTCGCTAAGCAGATTGAGGCAGGACATCGCACGGCTCATGAAGCGACCTTTGGCACAGCACTCGCTATTACTGAAGTTCGGAAACTTCTCTATAAAATCGTCACGGCTAAAAAGCGTGCCTCTGATATTATTGATATGCCCGTTTCGAGCAACTCGACACAGCATAAGGAACGCAAACTCCGCGAACAGGTCAAGAAAGCGTTGGAGGTCCTTGAAAGCTTAGAGATGGAACGTCTTACCGCGACCGCGCCTTCCACTTCTAAAAATGGAGGAAAAGCCGCGACGAAATCGAAAAATCGTCCCAATCTCATTAAGACGCTTGAGCAACTTAAGATTGACCGAGAGGAAATTAGCAAAATTTCTGACCTTGTCAAACAAGCCGAGGATCAGATTAGCACGTGGGAAAGTGAAATCCAGCACCTTCAGGAGAGATATGAGATTCCCGATGAATGGCTCAACGGCACTAACGGGGGGGATCGCCGGTTTAAAAGCGATGCTGCGAAAGCGGCATACATAAACATTGTTCGGTTACAACGCAATATCCGACAGCACATGACCGAAATTGGCGTCCCGCGGGAACAGCTCAAGGCACTCACACAGCAGATTGACAAGGGTGAATCCGAGGCACAAGACGCAAAAATGGCGATTGTTGAAGCCAACCTCCGCCTGGTCGTCAGCATTGCGAAGAAACACAGACACCGCGCCTCGGGACTCGAATTTCTCGACTTGATCCAAGAGGGGAACATCGGCTTGATGCGGGCAGTGGACAAATTTGATTATCAGCGGGGTTATAAATTTAGCACCTACGCCACATGGTGGATTCGTCAAGGGATCACGCGTGCTATCGCTGACCAAGGGCGGACGATCCGCATCCCTGTCCACATGCACGAACGCATTAACAAAATCAGGCGTGTCCAACGTTCGCTTTTACAGGAGTTAGGCACTGAACCCTCGGCTGAAGAGATTGCCGCCGATCTCAAGATGTCCACCAATAAGGTCGCTGAAGCTTTGGCAGTCGCTCCAGAAACAGCCTCTTTAGATACTCCGATCGGTGAAGAGGATGAGAACCCACTCGGTGCTTTCATCATGGACGTGGACTCGCCTTCCCCTGTCCAAGAAGCCGAATTGAATATACTCAAAGAGCAGATTCAGGAAGTCCTCTCTGAACTCAATGAACGCGAAAGAAAGGTAATTTCTCTCCGTTTTGGGATTGAAGATGGTTATCCGAGGACGCTTGAAGAGGTCGGCAATATCTTTGATGTAACACGGGAACGTATCCGGCAAATCGAGGCGAAAGCCCTCCGGAAGTTAAGACACCCCAGGCGAAGCCGAAAACTCCGAGATTTTGTGCATTAGCGCTCACTTTGCTGTAGGCAGTAGGAAATACCCAAGCAAAACACCTCGATTCTCGACTCCTGATTGTTGACAACTATTAAAATTTGATATTTTTTGCGAAATATGATATAATTTTTGCATTGAACTTGTTCTAAAAGGGGCCCATAGCTCAGTGGTCAGAGCCGCCGGCTCATAACCGGCTGGTCCTAGGTTCGAGTCCTAGTGGGCCCATATCCCTACGTGGGGCGTTAGCTCAGGGGTACGAGCGCTACCTTCACACGGTAGAAGTCACTGGTTCAAATCCAGTACGCCCCATTGTTTGTCAAATCGAGGAGACGTAGATGGAAAGCAAGGATACCCCGAATTTCGTCCAAGCAGGGGTCAAGGCGATTGACTGCGACATCCATAACGAAGTCCCAACCTTACAGGCGCTTTTCCCTTACATGTCTGATTTCTGGGTCGACTATTGTAGTACTTCCGGCTTTAGAGGTCCCGATGCCAATGACTATCCGCGTCAGGCGCCACTAACAACACACCCGGATGCGCCGTCCCCGTGGGATATGGATCTCGAACATGTCCGCGAACACCTGCTGGATGCTTGGAATCTCGAATACGGTATTCTCAATTGTGCGTATCGCGTGCAAAGCATTCACCAACCCGATCTCGCTGTAGCCGTCGCACAGGCGGTAAACGATTGGCAGATAGAACATTGGCTTGATCCGGAACCTCGCCTCCGTGGGTCTCTTGTGATTCCGAGCGAATTCCCAGACCTCGCTGCGAAGGAAATTGAGAGAGTCGGTGATCATCCAGGGTTCGTCCAAGTGGTTCTCCCTGTGCGTTCACGTACCCCCTACGGTAACCGTATTTACAATCCGATTCACGAAGCCGCAGTCCGAAAGAATCTCGCCATCGGCATCAATTACGGGGGTGCCCCGGGTACCCAACCCTCTGCGACTGGGTGGCCCTCTACATTTATAGAGGAATATAGCGGGATGACACAAGTCTTCCAAGCACAGGTGATTAGCCTCGTTGCGGAAGGCGTTTTCGACCAGTTCCCGGACCTGCGTGTCGTTCTGATTGAAAGTGGTTTTACATGGCTTCCGGCTGTTATGTGGCGGATTGATAAAGAGTGGCGGGGCCTCCGACACAATACCCCGTGGGTGAAACGTCCCCCCTCTGAATACATGCGGAAGCACATTCGGTTTACCTTACAACCGATTGACGCGCCCCCGACCCCGAAGCAACTCCTTCAGATTATCGGGCAATTGGAATCCGATGAGATGTTAATGTTTTCGACAGATTATCCGCATTGGCAGTTCAATACGCCGAATGATGCTTTCCCAACGGAACTACCGGGTGCCCTCGCTCGTAAAATTCTACACGAGAACGCCCGTGCCTTCTATCAACTTTAGTCAGTCCATTTTCACTTTCTAAGTCTTATGGAGAAAAACGCAATGGAAAACACAACGCCGAAACGTTCAAAAATGCCGGTTATTGATTGCGACATCCACAACTCTATCCCACCAGGCGGTCTGTCTCCCTATCTATCCGAGCGGTGGCAGGAGCACTACAAGACTTTCGGGCTCCGCGGCCGCATCGGCGGCTATTATCCGCGCGCCCTCCTGAATGCCGCACGGCGGGATGCCTGGCCCCCCTCAGGACTCGCTCCGGGTGCAGATTTGGGGTTCATGCAAGAGCAATTGTTGGACGCATTCGATATTGAGTATGGCGTGCTGACCCCGCTTATGCCTGTGGGTGAACAGTTGAATCTTGAATTTGGTGATGCACTTGCCCGGGCAGTCAACGATTGGCAGGTCGCCGATTGGGTGGAAGTTGACCCACGCTTACGCGCCTCTATTGTCCCTCCTTATGAGGATGGAGATCTTGCGGCTGCGGAGGTCCATCGCTGCGGTCCCAACCCAGCGTTTGTTCAGCTCTTGCTCCTCGCACGGACGAGGGATCCGCTTGGAAACCGAAGATACTGGAAAATGTACGAAGCCGCCTGTGAGTATGACTTACCCATCGCTATCCACTTCGGGGGCAATCAGGGTCCCATTACAGGTGCCGGGTGGCCCTCCTATTACATCGAAGACCACGGCGGGATGCCGCAAGCCTTCCATACCCAAGTCATCAGTTTCGTCATGGAAGGCGTGTTTGAGCGTTTCCCGACGCTCAAGATTGTCCTGATCGAAGGTGGGTTCGCATGGCTTCCGCCGCTTATGTGGCGACTGGATGCCACATGGGAGAAGTTACGCGTGGAAGTGCCAGACCTTAAACGGAAACCCTCGGAATACATCCGAGATCATTTCTGGCTCAGCACCCAACCGATGGAAGAGCCACCGAAACGCGAGTATTTCGAGCAGATGCTTGAGCAGATGGACATGGACGATAAGCTGATGTTCGCCACAGATTATCCGCATTGGGATTTCGATTCCCCCGCCCGTGCGTTGCCCAGTTTCCTGAAACCGGAACTGCGTCGTAAGATCTTAGCGGACAATGCCCGTGAACTCTACGCATTCGATAAACTGTAGTGATTAAAATAGGGAGGCGCGCTTTAGAAGCGCGCCTATTCAACACTGACTGCTAAGGGGATCAGGGAATTCCGATTCCCGACTCCTACTGACTTAAGCGTTTGTAGTAGGGCGATTCATCGCCCGTCACTTACTGACAACTGACAACCAATACCCACATGCCTAAATACGTAGTAGCAACTCCAGACGAAATCCCCCCCGGTGAAAGTAAGATCGTCGAAATCGGCGGACGTTCCATCGGTGTTTTCAATATTGATGGCGAGTACTTCGCTATTCGTAATAGCTGCCCCCACCAAGGTGGTCCCCTCTGTAGCGGGCTGGTCACTGGATTTTTAGAGTCCCCCGTGCCGGGCGAATATAACTACACCCGTCAAGGTGAAATTCTCCGATGCCCATGGCACAGTTGGGAATTCGACATCAAAACCGGACAATCTTGGTGGAGTCCCGCACAACGACGCGTCAGAAAATACGAAGTCCAAGTCGAGAGCGGCGAGAACATCGAGGCATCCAATTCTGGACCCGAGAAGGGTCCCTATGTCGCCGACACCTTTCCCGTCACCGTGGAACAACAATACGTTGTCATCGAAATCGACTAACCCTCTTCTTCTACCCCGCTGATTAATTTTTCCTGATCACCGGGCGAATAGAAATAAGACCCCGGTCTCCAATCCCCGATGTCTCCGATTAACCTGCGCTGCCGTGGTGTGCATCGCTCCATCAGTTCGGGTGTCGCCTTTTCGTAATCAAACGGGCGGAAACAGTGATGGCTGTAGCAATAAATTAGCGTTTTTCGGGCGTGTTCCGAGCGGTTCGCGACAACACCGTGCCACAACGCATGCGGGAAAACCGCGGCATCGCCTGCCTTCACACACAGCTGCACGGCTTCAGGGATGTAGGGACCGTCCTTGACCCCTGTTTCTGGAAACGTCCGATTATGGCTCCCCGGCACGACGGTGAAGTTTCCACTGTCCGGCGTTTCAAGATCCGTCAAGAAATAATGGATTTTGACCTGTAGGGGTGAACTCGATCTGCTGACCCGAATCGTTCGCATCGCCTGTCCGCCATCGGTATGCAGATACCCTTGATCTTTCGGGTTCGGGGGACGCACGATGACCTCCGACATACTCAATTGGATGTAGTCCCCCAACAACTCACGCACAATCGGAAACGTTGCTGGATGGTCCATCAGATCCACGAAAATGTCGTTGTCCTCCATCGCATTCCGCTTGTCGAAAACAGAATCCGCGGTGACATTTTCGCCTTTCCGAAACTCCGCGTCCATTTCATCTACTGTTGCTGACAATGCTTGGACTTCCTCAGGAGAGAGCACCCCTTTCAAAACGAGGTAACCCTCCGTCTTCCACTGCTTACGTTGATCTTTCGATAAAATTCCCATCTATGTATAGCCTCCGTCGTCCAGTTTTGCGAACTCGTTTATTTATCCGTTTATTCATTCTGTTACTGACTCCTGAAAACTGATGACTGAAAACTAAGTAATAAAATAGCCGACAAATTCATTCTTGTCAAGTAAAAGAAAAGCAGACGCATTCAGTTCTCCACTTATCAGCGAGCCCTTAAGCTGTGGGAAGCGATCGAGAAACTACACTAATAGCCCAGAAGAATTTGAAGGATGCGAGATCTACCTATCAGGACACCGATTTCACGCTATGATTTTTCGGAGATTCTCGAGCCACTCACGGAGGTCCCCTTGTGTTATAAAACCGAGACCGATAAGAATCACGGCAATAATCGCGAGCCAGATGAAGAGGCGGAGTGCCCCCTTGATAATAGCAATCACAAGAAGGATGCCGAGTATCACTGCGATTGTCAAAAATAGTGGAGAAGAGATGAATTCAGGCATAACTGATTGATACCTTTTAAACAGTTTGGTTCGTAGTAGGAAAACCATTTATTCTTCGGACACACACTGCGAGACGTGCGATGAATCGCACGTCTACGAACCTTTACGTAGTTTTTCTCTGGCTTCCAGCACCTTCTTAACAACGGTTTGGACATCGGCTTCGTCTACAAACGGGGATAGAATATAAGATTTTAACGCAACAATCGGTTCGCCATAGGTGGTCTGCCGGTAGCAGTCGGTTGTGGAGATGACGATTCCTCTGCCCTCCATCGCCTCTGAATGCACGTATTGGAAGATCTCTTGGTTGTAGTCGTTATGTGCGAGGAGACTCTCACGATAGGCAGTGTCTTCAAATTCCTGTTGCTTAATGGAGAAGGTATCCACACCCTCCGGGTAGGCGCGGAAAAGGGTCACGGTCCCAAAGTTGTTTCGATTCAGGACGGTGAGTCCGGCGTGTCCTTCCAAATGCTCCCGCAGGAGTTGGGTCATTTCGACGATGTGCCCGAGGATGACCCGCAGCCCCTGTTCACCGAACAATCGGAGATTCGCAAGTGCCGCAAGAACCCCGGTTCCCGCTCTGGAGGTTTCCAGGGTATACATGCCAGGACGATGCTCGCCAAAATGATAGAGATATGGCATCTGCTCAGGATGACGCTTCACCAAATCCATATCCGCCTGATTTTTGACGAGGACGAGACTGGAGATATAAGGCGTGAAACCGGTCTTGTGGAAATCAATACCCACAGAATCAGCGAGGCCGAGATGTCGTATGCGCCGGCAGGCACCTGCCACGGCGCGGATAGTGCGCGGTCGAAAACCTAAGGCATTCTCCTCAAGATCATAGTCGTTGAACACCGACCACGCCCATCCAATCACGGCGTCGGCGTGAACATGGGGACGGTAGTCAAGTTGGAATTCATCAACGAGTTGATCACGTAACCTCACGATACTCTCTAAATCGTCCAATCCGAACGCATCCGTAGTGCCCAGTGTGGCGATGATGGCGGCAATCTTCTTTCCGTTTTTCAAAGCCTTGCGAATTTCTTGCTCAAAGCGATCGAGATCCATTTCGTTTTCATCGGTTGTCGGGATTGTAATGAGATTGTCCGTTCCAATGCCGAGCCAACCGACAATATTCGTTGCACAGTAATGCCCTGCGTCTGATACAAAAACGGCAACATCTTCTGGGGTTCCTGTGCGTATCGTTTCTGGACACGCCTTTTCTAAGCCAAGTTTTACGGCGTAAAGGGTCGTCCCCGTGCCACCGAACGTAAAGACTCCTGTCGCCTGTCCTGGATCATATCCTACCATTTGTGTCGTCATCCCGACGACCTCAACCTCGGCTAAGGCTACCAGATGGCTGTATTCATCCCAAGCGATATTGGGGTTGTATAGCGAAGCAATCAGCACACCGATCAAGCTTGGGATCGTCGGCGGTGGGATAACGTTTTGTTGCGTCCGCGGGTGTCCAAAGATGGTCATTCCTTGAAGATAACTCACGAGGTTGGCGGTGACATCTTCCACCGAAGACATGCCGTTGGGTAAGTTCGTCTCCCGTGCTGCCGCAAAGTCGCCGGGGACAGTGGTGCCGAGTATGGGCAGATGGGTTTTGAGGGCATCGACCTGGTCAAGGGCACGCATCATAGAATGCACGAAGTAGGAATCATGTATCGGGTCAGATACGGGTTGCGGAAACGCAAGCCGGATTTTCTCTAAAAGATCGCGATAGTTCACGTTTTTCTGTGTCCATTCCTAATTTTCAGGGTGTTATTTTAACCTAAGTTGCCACGCTTGTAGCATAAGAAACCGTTGGTCTCCTGTGCCTCCGAGTGCGCAAAGTCTTTGCGAATGCCACACGCGTATTCGCAAGTTTACGCTACAAAACCTCTACGGATAATGAACCCTCTTTGGTGAGAAACGAGGTCTGCATACCCAAAATTTTGTAGGTAACAACTTGGGTTATAATAGCACACCCTACATTATTTTGAAATGAAAAATCACAAACATTGTACTGATAACTGAGAACTGATAACCGACACCTAAAAATTAAAATAGATGACAAATAAACGCGTGTCACGTAAAATAGATGAAGAACGTTTGGATCTCTGGTAGGAGGGATCTCCGAATCCCGACAACTGACAACCCTTAAAAGGGAGTTTTGACTATGCAAACGCATTCACAACTAAAGGAAAGCCACAAACTAACCGACGCGCAGCTGCGGGATTTTATCGTGAACGGGTATCTCACGGTAAAAACCGATCTGCCGCGCAGTTTCCATGAAACGATCTATCGCAAAACACAGGAACTTACGGCGAAAGAAGGGAACTTAGGTAATAATATCTTGCCGCGCGTTCCAGAATTGCAAGCCGTTTTTGAGGAACCCGCTGTTCGTGGCGCATTTACGAGTATCCTCGGCGATAATTACGCCATGCATTCCCATCGGCACCCGCATCAAAACCGTCCGCACAGTGATGGACAGGGATTCCATAAGGATAGCTACTGGGGGTATCATAAAGTCCGACACCACTGTCCACGCTGGGCGATGGCGTTCTACTATCCGCAAGATTCGCCCCTCGAAATCGGACCCTCGGCAGTCTTACCCGGAACGCAGTACTATGACACGCGTATCACTAAGGATAACGAGGGTGAATTGGCACTCAGTGGCGAAGCAGGCACCCTAACGATTATCCACTTCGATCTCTGGCATCGCGCCATGGCAAATCTGACGGACAAGATCCGCTACATGATGAAGTTCCAGTTCATTCGGATGGACGCGCCGCAGGCACCGGAATGGAATGTAACGGATCCGCACTGGAAACGAACAGATGTTAATTCAGCCACCCCTACACATCAAGGGACATGGCGGCACGTCTGGAATTGGATGGCAGGCGAGTCTAACGGACATGCAACACAGCCCGCCAATGGAAATCTGGCGAAGCATATCGCAGCTTTAAACGATGCTGATGCATCTGTCCGTTCGCACGCCGTTGACGATTTGGGGATGTTAGGTGAATCGGGGGCAGAAGCGATTCCGCGCCTCATCGAGGCACTACGCGATACGTATGAACCCGTCCGCTTGAACGCTGCGTATGCCCTCGGAGCCATCGGTGAACCCGCTGTGCCCCAACTGATTGAGACGTTCGGTGTTGAGGACCCGATCATGAGACGGATGGCGGCGTATGCCCTCGCTGCCGTTGGTGAACCCGCTGTTCCTGCCTTGAGCGAAGCCTTGCAACATCCTGAGGATGCCGTTCGCGTCGAAGCCACCTACGCCTTAGCGCAAATAGGTGCTCCTGCAGCGGCTGCTATCCCGGCATTGATGGAACGCACAAAAGACACATGCGTTGAGGTGCGTCGCTATCTCGCGGAAGCCTTCGGCGGTTTAGGACCCATTGCCGCGCCCGCTGTGTCTGTCCTGACCGATATGCTCGCAAGCGATGACGACGGACAAGCACGCTTTGAAGCGGCATTGGCATTGGCACAGATTGGACCCGCTGCAAGCGATGCCATTCCAGTGCTATCCAATGTCCTCAGCGACGAAAACCGGTACGTCCGAGACAACGCCGTCTTGGCACTGAAACGCATCGACACGCCAGAAGCGGAATCGGCACTGTTTGATTACTTGCTGATGGCGCGGTGGTGTCCGATCACAAATCGTGAAAGCACATTTTAAACCTATGAACTACGAACTCATCATTAAAAACGGAACCGTCATTGATCCCGCACAGGGCATCCATGCGCGTAAAGATGTCGCATTCGCGAATGGACGCGTCTCGGCAATCAGCGACGATATACCCACATCTGAGGCGCGAGAGGTATTAGATGCGGAAGGGTGTTTCGTCACACCCGGCTTAATTGACCTACACGTGCATGTCTTCTACGGCGTAAGCCATTTCGGGATTGAACCCGATCCTACGTGCTTGGCACGCGGGGCAACGACAGTCGTCGATGCGGGTTCAGCGGGAGCAGACACATTTCCCGGTTTCCGTAAATACGTCATTGACGTAAGCGACACACGCATCCTCGCGCAGCTGAACATATCTTCACAGGGTATGCTCACGCAAGAAATCGGAGAATTGGAAAACCCTGACTATGCCGATGTCGGAAAAGCGTGTCGGATGATAGAGCAGCACCGCGACATCCTTCTGGGTGTCAAGGTCCGTTTAACGCGGGAAACGATCGTCGGTGCGAGAGCGAAAATGTTGCCGTTGCACAGGGCACGCGAAGCCGCCGATGCCGCAGGATTGCCGCTAATGGTTCATCCACAAGACGCCTGGTGCGAGTCCATAGACGATATATTGGCACTGATGGGGGAGCGGGATATTTTAACGCACTGCTTCCACGATATGGCGTGCGGTATCTTGGACGAAAACGGTAGGATTCGGGACGCCGTCCATGCCGCGATCGAGCGCGGTGTCATCTTCGATGTTGGACACGGAGCAGGCTCTTTCAGTTGGGATATCGTTCAGAAAGCGATGGCGCAAGGCGTTGAACCGACGACCATCTCGTCCGACCTGCACATCTATAACGTCGAGGGTCCCGTCTACGACCTCGTCAATGTCGTCAACAAATTCCTGTATCTCGGTATGTCGCTTGACGATGCTTTGGCGAAGGTCACGAGCGTTCCCGCAGATACCATCTTGATGCCGGGGCAGGTTGGGACATTGGCTGTCGATGCGTGGGGAGATGCGGTGGTTTTTGAACTGCGTGAGGGTGAATTCCAACTCGTAGATGCCAACGATCAGGTGAGAGTCAGTAAACAGGTATTGGAACCCGTTGTCGTTGTCAAAGGTGGGCAGGTGTATCGGCAGCGGCATACACACGGCTAAATTCCCAAATCGCGGTAGGTGCGGTTTCCAACCGCACCGAATATCGTAGGTTGGGTTGAACGGATAATGCCAGAGTACTATCGCGTCAGAGGAAATAGGTTGCCCATTCATGCATCTATCGTTGTAAAAGGGTGGAGTGAAACCCAACGATCCGCAGTGTCGGTTCCGAGAACCTCACAATTATAAAGTTGGGTTTCGCTATGGGTGTGAGGTCGTCTAATGGGTCTGGCGTTGAGAATTGTTTAGGGTATCGTCCCCTGCTTTTCTCTACTTCACTCTACCCAACCTACTGCACTCCCCTTCCGATCTCTGACGGTTGATCCCTCTCATTACGGATGCTGTTCCCCAACTTTCGGTTTATCCTTGGGCGCGTTGGCATCCGGTCCGAAGCGGATATGCAGGGACGCACCGGGGGCATGTGCCTTTCCGAAAAGCACGTGCTTTATACCCCAAAAAACAACCGTTGATCCTACCAGCACGACAAGCCCCCAGATCAATGTCTGTAGAACCCATTCATTAAATGAAAAGAGCCCAGCCGTCTGTTTCGGCACCGATAGGGGACCGAGTGCCATCAGGACAGTACAGATAATTGCGTTGAGCGTAATCACACCCTCCGTCACCAGCCGGTGTGGACTGAAACCGACCAAGGCACGCTCAAAGTTGAAGATAACCATCCACCACAGGAATACGAAATAGAGGAGCTGCCCCTTCCCCAACCAACTCGTCGGGAGAAAGGCGAGCGGTTCGCGGAAGTGTGCCGACAGAAGCCATACACAGGCGATACCGAGCCCGATATAAAAAAGTTCAAACCAACCTACCCATCCCCGTGAATGCCGAAACCAACCGACAACCGGGAGCCCAAAAAACCGTTCCGGTAAACCATCAACCAAATCCACCCACGTCCCCGCCGCCTTTCGATAATTGAGGTATGTCAAAGCGATAAGTACACAGAACACAGCGAATATTTCCATCCATTGCGGGAGATTTGCGTTGGTTTCTAATAGCGGTGCCCGGTTGAGAAGGAGACCGAAGGGTATTGCGATACCGAGTCCGAATAGGAAGCCTTGTGTCTGCTCCATGACGCTGTGCCAGTTCGTTTGGAGCCCCGTCCGGATGTAGACGAGTTTCAGCAATTGTCCAAATGAGAACGCGATACCTCCTCCGAAACCCGCCATTAGGGTAGTGAAAGCCACACCGCTGAGTTCATACCGTGAACAGTATCCCAAGATCCCGATCACCATACCGACACATCCCGCCCAGTTATCTCCACGCGGCGGGGTCATACGGAGACGGAAGACGTTTACCAGCAACAAAAACCCGCCGAACCAACAGATGCCCAGATACAGGACAAGGTTCGTGCCCATATCCAAACCACCACGGAAGAGCGCGACAATTAGCGCGGCGACGATTGCCACCACTGCGGACACCCAATCCGTGTCGTACCAATAGAGCGGACTTTCGTGGCGTTGCATCCGTCTCGGCGCGAGCACCCGATCGATGATTACCGCTTGAAGCGACCAACCGATGAAGACCGCTGCGATTGGCGTAAAGAGGAGAGATAGTTGGGCTTGCGTCAGAAACGCAGGCAGCGCCGTGCCAGCCCCGCCGAGGGCTGCCCACAGAAAACCGATAACGAACAAATTCGCAAAGCCGTAAAACACCGTCAATGGCTGTGAGGAATGACTATACCCGACGACCATCATATATGACATACTTCCGCCGAAGGACCAACCGATTGCTCCAAACAATGCGAAGTAGTGAACGTGTCGCCACCAATCCTCCCGTCCAGAGAGCAGGGCAATTGCCATCGCTCCGAGCGCACCGGCGAGTGCAGCCCCGTATTCATGCCCGAAGTTGCCGCGTATCCCCCATCCGACACAGACAGATAATCCACACAAAAGCACCATTTGCCACGGAATAATCGCCATATCCATACCTATAACCTCCATCTTACACGCAATTTGTTGCCTCTATTATGAGCGTTTTTGCTTTTATTGTCAACTTCCCAACTACCCCGTCTTTCCGTAGGAACGCGCTGTGATCGCGATGTTTCCCAACTGATGATTGATAGCCTCTCTTACTAACAACTGAGGACTGATAACTATAAATTGCATCTATTTCGCGTATATGATACGATAGACGCATAGAAAGCGTTATCTGTCGGAGGTAAAAGATATGAGGCGTATACGGATAGGTATTGTCGGATGTGGCGCAATCGCGCAAGTTCATCATCTCCCGAATCTTACCGCACTTCATCGGGAATTTGAGGTATCCATCGTTTGCGATCTTTCGCAAGGCGCAGCGCAGGCAGTCTCAACACGGTTCAATGTCCCGCAATATGTAACGGATTACAATGCGTTGCTCGATTCAGATGTGGATGCCGTTTTGCTGTGTCACGGGGATCCAAAGACGGAAGTCGCACTCGCTGCGTTTAAGGCGGGAAAACATGTTTTCATTGAAAAACCCGTCTGCTTTTCACTTCAAGAAATGGATACGATGCTCGCCGCCCAACGTGAAGCAGATACCGTCGCACAAGCCGGGTATATGAAGGTCCATGATCCAGCCTTTCAATTCGCCAAGCGCGAAGTAGATGCGATGGAGAGTTATCGTTTTGTGCAGATCAACCATCTCCATCCGAACAATAGTTTACACCTGAGCCAATTCGATGTCGAGCGGTTTGATGATGTTCCTGCGGACGCATTTAAGCCTGCGGGCGCGGCACGTGAACAGGCACAGGCAGAAGCCATTGGTGATGTCTTGTCCCAAACCGGACTCGAAAGCGACATCCAAAGCAAGGCAGCGCGGGTGTTCTACTTGCTTGCGGGTAGCATGATTCACGACATCTACAGTCTACGGGTAATGCTCGGCTCGCCGAGTGAGGTGATTAGCGCGGAAGTCTGGTCGGAAGGACGCGGTGTGACGATCGTGTTTGGCTATCCGAACGGTGCCCGCTGTGTCGCGACATGGGTCGATCTACCAGACCTCTGGGACTTTAAAGAGACCTTGGAAATCTATGGGGATACCAAACGCGTGATCGTCTCCTATCCGACCGGTTTTTCACGGGGTATCCTGTCAGAGGTAACGATACACGGGATAGACACCGATGGCACGACCTATAGCAAGACCCCCGCTATTGAATGGGAGAGCGCATTTATGCGGGAATTGCGTCATTTCCATGCGTGTATCACAGAAGGTGAACCGTGTTATACCTCGCTGGAATCGGCGCGGAACGACATTGCACTCATTATTGACATTGTGCGATGTTATGTGGAACGGAGACCCATTGTGTGCGAAAAGGGATAAGCAAGTTTCAATATTAGTCTTCAGATTTTGAATCCGCACTTGGGTTGGAAGTCTGGAAGTTTGGAAGATAACACACACGGAAACTTTCTTCCACCCTTCCTATTCTTCCGTCTCCCCTCAAAACCTAATATTGCTTAAAATTTCATATCCCGTGAAAACTACCAAGCGACCCAACCGCCATCAACGGCAATCGTTTGTCCAGTCACCCAGTTCGCTGCCTCTGATGCTAAGAACAGCACAGCACCGACGACCTCGTCCACCTCGCCAACACGCCCCATCGGGATACGGCGGACAACGTCCTCATAAAATTCCTTGCGTTGTAACAGGACATCTGCAAGCGGTGTCCGCGTAAACGCTGGTGCCACAGCATTCACCGTGACATTATGCGGTGCCCATTCAACGGCGAGTCCCTTGGTTAGCAGCACGACACCGCCCTTGCTTCCTGAATAGGCAGTCCGCAAGGGGCCGCCTACCAAGCCCATCGTCGAGGAGATATTAATAATTTTTCCGCTCTCTCGCGCTATCATCGGTTTCACGAGGGTCTGCGTTAGGAAGAACAGTCCTTTGAGATTGAGATCATAGATCGCGTCCCAATCCTCTTCCGTTAACTCGAGTGCAGGTTTCGGACGGTTCGTGCCAGCGTTATTGACGAGCACATCGACCCGCCCCCATACGTCGAGTGCGGCTTGTGCCCCTGTCGCCACTTGTGCCATATCGCTGACATCAAACACAACCGACTCCGCTTCACCTCCGTTTGCCCGGATCTCCCCTGCGACCTCCTCAAGATCAGTCAGGGTTCGGCTATTCAAGATGATCTTTGCCCCCATCTGTGCAGCGGCGAGTGCAATCCCTCTGCCGATGCCCTTGCCGGAGCCAGTGATTAACATGACCTTATCTTTTAATTCAAATCCTGGAAACGCCATTACTTAGCCTCCAATCGCTAATTTCAAAGTATTTTCTAATAACATTGCGCGTGTCATAGGACCCACACCGCCGGGGACCGGGGTTATAAATCCTGCCACCTCTTTAACTTCCTCAAATTTAACATCCCCAACGGCACGTCCATTGACGTGATTAATCCCGACATCAATAACGATAGCCCCAGGTTTCACCATGTCTGCGGTCACAAACGCCGGTCTACCGACTGCGGCGACGATAATGTCCGCTTTCTGAACCTCCGCCGTCACGTCTACTGTTCGAGAATGACAATACGTAACGGTAGCATTTCGATTCAACAGCATCAATCCAACGGATTTCCCGACCAGTGGACTCCTACCGATACAGACGGCATGTTTGCCCTCAATCTGCGCACCTGTCAATTCAATCAGGCGGATAATGCCTGTCGGTGTACAAGGTGTCACCCCCTCGCGATTGATGAGGAGATTCCCTAAATTGACCGGATTCAACCCGTCTGCATCTTTCTGGGGGGAAATCTTATCAATGACGGCTTCTTTATCTATACCGGCTGGGAGTGGCATTTGCACGAGTATCCCATGGATATCCGTTCGCGCATTGAGGGTTTCAACGTGCGCAATCAGGGTGTCTTGGTTAATGTCTGCGGGTAAGCGATGGACTTCGGAGTGGAAATGCACCTTTTCACAGTCACGTTGTTTGTGTTTGATATAGAGCGTTGATGCAGGGTCATCGCCTACCTGAACAACAGCGAGCCCTGGTGTGAATGTGAGTTTTTTTAGTTTTCGCCGGATCTGGCTCCGGACGCGTTTCGCAAGTTGACTACCCTTAAGGAGTTCGGCTGACAAATCCTTGTTCCTCCAATCTATTCAGTCCCATTTTGTGGCACACCGGGCGGCGGTTCAGTGAAAGTCTCGCCCCGCGCCTCCGCCGCCGTTCGACGAGCCTGCCATGCCACGATCTCTTGATACACCTCAGCTTTCCCTTCAGCTTTAGCCACCTGAATTCGCTTTTCTTGTCTCGCTAAATACCAATCTGACAATAACATGAGTAAATCTATGCCGCCCACTTAAAAATATGATAGCACCTCCTACACGCATTGTCAATGAAAAATTTGTTGCCCTTTTCTCGTGGATACTGTATTATTACCGCAAAAAGGTAGGTGAGAAATATGATTCATGTAGGTGTGGGACATTCGCAAAGCCTCTCAACTTCGGAAGCCGCGGAACGCGCAACACTGATGGCAATGGGAAACGCAGGCATTGCTAAAGCCGATCTTGCAATCGTATTTGCAACCCTTAACTATCAAACCGAATATGAGAGCCTGTATCAAGCGGTTCACTCCAACGCCAATTGTGATGAACTCATCGGATGTAGCGGGATGAGCGTCCTGACTTCAGCCGGCGAGTTTGAAGAAGAACCGACTCTCGCCGTAATGGTTATCCGTAGCGATCAACTCTCGGCAGCCTCCTTTAGCGCGCGAGGCACAGCCGCTGAAGTCGGCGAACAGATACAAAAAGACATTCAATCTGGACGCGACGATGACTCCCTTCTTGTGATTTTCCCGGACGTTCGGGCTGTGAACCCAGCAGAACTCGTGAAACACATCGGTGACGACGGAACAGAATTGCCTCTCGTGGGTGCCGCTGTCTCTGGCGACGCAACAGGCGCGCAGATGTATCATTGGAGAGGCGAAGAGGCAACGGAAGGCGGACTGACGGGTATCCTCTTAACGGGTGATTTCAATACGGAGATCGGCGTTGCCCAAGGTTGTCAACCTGTCGGTAGACCCCGTGAGGTTACCAGAGCAGAGGGACGCGTTATCTTTGAGTTGGACGGTGAACCGGCATTGGAAAACTTTAAGGGAACCTTACAATTGCTAACGCAGGACGACATTCGTCGTTCAGGTGGCACGGTTTTTGTCGGCATCGCCATGGACCCTGAAAACAGGAATCCGATCCGCGGAGATTTTCTGATTCGTAATCTTATCGGTATTAATGAGGAGCACGATGCGCTGGCTGTCTCTGAGGAGGTAACGGAAGGACAATTGGTGCAGTTCCATCTTCGAAATCCAAACGCCGCTGCAGAAGAAATACAAGTAATTCTCACGCGGTTAGCGGAAAAAACACGGGAGCATCCACCGGCATTCGGGCTTTATTTCAACTGCTTAGGTCGGGGTAAAGGATTATATGGCGTAGCAAATCACGACATCGGTGTGATCCAAGAGAAGTTTCCAGGACTCCCCGTTATCGGATTTTTCGGGAATTCGGAGTTTGCACCCATCGGTGGACGCAACTTCGCGCATGCCTATACCGGTGTATTTGTGCTTTGCACCGCAAATTGAATTCAAGGAATCAAAAAATGAACGAAGAACTGTTTGTCAGTCAAGAATTTACACCCGTTAACGGATTTACATCGGGAATCGAGGGACCCGGCTGTGATGCAGCGGGAAACCTATACGCTGTTAACTACGAACGGCAGCATACCATCGGCAAGGTGACACCCGACGGCACAGCCAGCGTTTTTGTTGAACTCCCGACGGGAAGCATCGGCAACGGCATCCGTTTCAACAGCGACGGCTTCATGTTCATCGCCGATTACACAAATCACAACGTCCTGAAAGTGGATATGGACACATGGGACATCACTGTGCATGCCCACGAACCGACAATGAATCAGCCGAACGATCTCGCCATAGGCGCGAACGATATCCTCTATGCGAGTGACCCGAATTGGGGCGCGTCCACCGGACAAATCTGGCGGGTCGACACGGATGGAGCCGTAACCTTACTGGAAGCGGATATGGGCACAACAAACGGCATCGAAGTCAGTCCCGACGAAAAAGTGCTTTACGTCAATGAATCGGCGCAACGGAACGTCTGGGCGTATGACCTATCCCCTGAAGGAGAGGTTAGCAATAAACGTCTCTTGATTCAGTTCCCGGATTTCAACATGGACGGCATGCGGTGCGATATTGAAGGCAATCTCTATATCACTCGGCACGGCAAAGGCACAGTGGCGAAGCTCTCTCCGGCGGGTGAGGTGCTGTTGGAAGTCGAATTAACGGGTAAATTATGTTCCAATATCGCTTTCGGGGGTCCAGATGGACGCACCTGTTACGTCACCATGGCAGACAGGGGCAACGTAGAGGTCTTTCGCGCCGATCTGCCCGGCAGAAGTTGGCAGTTGTTCCAGTAACCCATTTACGCCATACTGAAACGTTCTTGACAGGTGCTATATTTTGTGGTATTATTATTATTATGTACAATTATTCACTATGGAGGTAACACGTGAAACAACTGTTTATTGTCTTAGTCATTGCCTTGGTTTGCAGCACTTATGCCGCTGCCGATTTGCTGGAAGGTCTTGTTCTGTACATGCCACTCGATGAAGGTAAGGGTAATACCGTCGATGACTTCTCAGAAAACGGCTTTGAAGGTGAACTCAACGGCGGTGCCAAATGGGTTGACGGTAAATTCGGAAAGGCACTTCAATTCAGCGCGTCCAGCGATTTCGTCGCTGTTGAGGACGACGGGGCTTTCCATATCGAAGACGAAATTACACAAGCCGCATGGATTAATCTCGACCGACTGCCGGGTGCGCACGCTATCGTTTTTGGCACACGCATGGGTGGCGGTGGAAGACACATCGGATTCGGCTATGGGATGAATCCCGGAAACGGCATCAAAGTCTGGACGAATGGTGCTGGCAGCGGGTTTTTGGACATCAACGATAATAAGACGGGTCTTGATACCGGCAAATGGTATTATCTGTCCTATACCCATACGAGCGACAACAAAGGCAAAGTCAAGATTTATGTCAACGGCAAAGTCACGCACGATCAGGATTCTAACAACCCTGTCGCCCCCGCAGGTGCGACAAGTCAGGTTCAGATCGGCACCTGGGCTGGCGAAGCGTGGCCCGGTATAGTTGACGAGGTTCGGCTCTGGAATCGCGCCCTCTCTGATGACGAAATGGAGCAGAGCATGGATATGGGGGCTGCAGAATTTTTGGCTGTAAATCCGAAAGATAAACTCGCCACGTCTTGGGGCAAAATCAAGAGACTTCGCTAACGGAAACGAGGCGGCAATCTTTGTCGCCTCTCTTTATTTTCTCATGCCCGGTAGGGTCTTTCACCTAATCGCATTGGGCATTTTTTAGGGAATTGCCGAACGCAATTTCTCATCTTCACACAAGAAAGCTACAAACCCAGACCCCATGGAAAATTACGAATCCGTCCTTAAACGCCTCGAAAAGACAGCAAAACGGTATACCAATATCGCGCCGGAAAATGGACAATTCCTATCTATTCTCATTCGCTCTATTCAGGCGCGAAACGTGCTCGAAGTTGGAACGAGCAACGGCTATTCCACAATCTGGCTCGCCGCCGCATTGAAGGAGACAGGCGGCAGACTCATTAGCCTTGAGTTTGATCGAGAACGGGTAGAGGAAGCGCAGGCGCATCTTCAGGAAGTCGGGTTAGACGATATTGTCGAAGTCCGCATCGGAAACGCACTCGACGAAATACCGAAATGCGACACGACCTTCGATCTCGTATTCCTTGACGCAGAGAAAAATGAATATCGACGGTATCTGGAATTGGCGTTACCCAACATTCGTCCTGGGGGTTTAATTGTCGCGGATGATACCGTAACAATGCGTGACGAAATGCCTGATTACATTGATTTCGTCTTTAGCACACCTCTACTACATTCCGTTGATATTCCTTTAGATGACGGCATAATTTTAAGTTATAGAATCGAGACATAGGTGTTAATAGTGCATTCATATTGATGAAGGGGTGTTCAAAATTTCCGTTCAATCTCAACTTTCAGACAAATCCACCCGTTTCACCGAATCCGTCATCCGCGGCATGACGCAACTCTGTCTGCGCTATGACGCAATCAACCTCTCCCAAGGCACGCCGGCGTATCAA
>JAJEIP010000116.1 GCA_022827885.1 Candidatus Poribacteria bacterium | reverse complement strand
GTGAACAACGCGCACTCCCTTCATGGAGTTACGAAACCATCGAATCCATCACAACCACGGTTCGACATCACATCGGCCCATTGCTCCTCGGACGCGACCCTCTGAATCTTAACCAAATCCAGGCATCGATTTATCAGACGTTGAAACCCGCCGTTAGCAACGGACATCCTTTCGCAAAAGCCGCCGTGGATATCGCTTTACACGATCTTCAAGGAAAAATCCTTGAGGTTCCGCTACATACCCTCTTCGGCGGGAAACGCCACGATACGCTACCGCTCTGTTATGCACTGAGTATTGATACACCAGAGATAATGGGATTCAAGGCGAAAGCCTTGGCACCGTGTTCCTGTTTCAAAGTGAAGGTGGTTGGAATACCCGCGGCAGATGAAGAGCGCCTACGCGCAGTGCATGAAGCTGCGCCCGATGCCAAACTCTGGATCGATGCGAATCAGTCTTACACCCCAACGAACGCCCTTGAATTGTTGAAACGGGTCGCAGATGTCCGTGAAATTTACTGTATGGAACAACCCGTCGCAAGTCAGGATTGGTTCGGTATGAAGCGGGTCCGCGAAGATGCCTCCATCCCAATCGCTATTGATGAGGGGTGTTTCACCTACTTCGATTTAGCGAAGATCGCACGCTTAGAATGTGCAGATGCCGTCGTTTTGAAAGTGTGTAAATCTGGCGGGTTAAACGCATGTCTGAAGAGCGTGCCCATCGCTGAAGCCAATTCACTCGAACTGCTCGGTAGCGGCTTGACAGAAGCCGGAATCGGGTTCATCGCGAGCGTGCATCTCTTCTCAACTTTGGACCTTGTTCTCCCCGCTGAACTCAACGCCCCTGCTTTTCTGGAAACTATGGCGGTGCGTGGCATCCACATCCAGGATCATGTCGTCACGGTCCCGGACGGTCCAGGTCTGGGTGTCACACCCGATGAAGACTACATCAAGGCGAATTTACTTGACGTTGAGAATTCTTGAGCAGTATCAAAATCTCTATGAGGATCGCGATAACAATGGCTACTGCACAAAGTAGGTACGGACTCTGAACCCCCAATGCTGAGTCTGCTGAGATACCGCCAAGAAATGGACCTAACATGATGCCAACACCCAAGATGGCTTCGTGCCATCCACTTTTATTCCCCTTATCCACATGCCGATCCAGCCCGTAATAGAGACTGCTGAAGTAGGTAAACGCAACAGACACACCGATCACTGCAAACGCGAAAGCCCAGAGAATCGTATGTTGTGTTAACCCGATTCCGAGGAAACTCAGGATTGCCAGGAGTTGAACGATGAGTAATGGCGTAAACTGATAGTGCCACCGCGTCGAGTAGCCGGTCCCGAGGACCAGAAACGCCACCGTTTGCACACCACCGAGGACGAGCATCAGATTTCCGTATATTGCGGGACGGATCCCCATCTCCAACATGAGTTTCGGCGCGAGCCGCCGTAGGACCCCCAGGGCAAACCATGAGACAAAATTCGCACACCGTGCGAGATGGAGATACGTCGTTCGAACGGGTGGCGGGGGATAGAGTATCTCAGGAGGTTCCGCGTCAGATGCATCTGTCTGGTCAGGCGGACGTGTGGGATCGGATTGGGTAATACGGGACGCATAAATTGTCAAGAGTGTGAGGAGACACGCTCCACCCCCGAGATAGAACGGTCTAAACGGATTCACCGCGCCGTAGAGATAACTGGAGAACGCCGGACCCAAGGTCATGCCGATGCTCCAAAATAAGTTGAAGAGCATAATCCGTTGGATTAATTCACCTTCGCCTTCCCTCTCGGCAAGCCATGCTTCGTAAGCGGGCCAGAAGAGCGCCATACTGATACCGATTCCGGGAAAGACACTCAGGAGATGTCCGCTATTTCGACAAAAGGTGAGTCCAATGCAGGCAGCACCGAGCATCAGACAGGCGGCGTAAAGAATATAGCGACGGTCTATCCGGTCAGAGAGTCTCCCACAAGGGATCGCGAGCAGCGCGAAAATCCCGTTGGTGATTGCCATTAAAATGCCAAGGAAGGTTGAGGAGAGTCCTAAATGACTGGTATAAAAAGAGGTATTCGTTAAGATGCTGCTCAGGGCAAAGTCCAGCAGTAGGACCGGCACGTAAACAGTGAGGAGTTGGAGCGGTTTCAGGCGCATTCAGGCATCGGAGTTGAAAACCCCTCCTACATTATGGCATCACAATGTCGGCATCAATCATGTGATAGCCCGTCACGCCAACCGGTTCTACTTCAATACCGATTTCGTCTTGCGTAATACCACTGTTGCCGGTAGCTCTTGCGTAAATCTCAACAGGTTCCGATTTTTCAGGAACTTGCCATTCCCATTTCCAGAGCACCCACGCCAGCGGGGTATCTTTCGCCCAGATCTCTGCCTCTTCCCACGTCTGTCCGTAGTCGATACTCACTTCCACTTTCTTGATACCGCCGTGATTACCGGCATCGAACGCTGCGCCACTGACTGTGTAGACCTTACCGCCAGGAATTTCCTCGCCTTCACTCGGTGTCCCAATCATTGTGGCGAGTTTCACGTTCGCGATCGGGTCCCATCCCCGTTTCTCCCAGTAACTTTCGTGTTCCTTCGCCAACTGGATGTTGATGATCCATTTCGGATTTTTCGTGCCGTAATGACCGGGGTTCAGCAATCGGACGGGAAAGCCGTGCTCAGTCGGTAAGGGTTCTTCGTTCATTTCATAAGCGAGAAGCGTCTCTTCCTGCATCGCGTCTTCCAAAGGGATCGCGGTATGGTAGCCATCTGCGCACCGGAAGACAACCACTTTGACATCGGATGTGGGTCCGACTTTTTCAAGCAGATCCCGCAATCGGGTTCCTTTCCACACTGCATTGCTCATCTGTTCTGTGCCGATCGGGTCGCCGATGCACTTCAAGGTTCGCATCGCTGTGACGGATTCCATTGCTGTGATGTCTTCGAGTCGCAGTGGGGGTATCCGTTTTTCGGTGAGACCGGTAATTGGTAATCGCCATGTCGCTGCGTCCAGTTCAACAGGATCCCCGATCTGTAGGATATAGAAATCCGCATTCGGGGTTATCAGTGTGCTCGGCTTAATGCGTGGTACTGCTGCGGCGTCCCCTTCCAATTGAAGGGGTAGGACCATGCCGGCTGCGCTAATCGCGCTCAGTTTTATAAACGTTCGTCTCTTCATTTTTTAATTATACCTTGCGGTTCGGTGAGGTTCATTGAATGCATAAGGTTAATTGGCGTATATCCGCCTGCGCCGTTGTTGCAGGCTACGCGCTTTGGATTGTGTTTCTCTATTATACCTTGCGGTTCGGTAAGGTCAATTGAGTGAATAATGTTAATTGGCGTATATTCGCCTGCGTGTTTTTGCTTGGGGTGTTTTTGCTTGGGCATTTCTGCGTATTTCTGCGTATTGTTGCAGGCTGCGCGTTTTGGATTGCGTTTTTCTATTGCTCCTTGTGTCTTTTTCTACTTCGCATGCGCATTGTAATTTTTACGACACCCCTCACCATAATTACCGTGCCGCTGCACAGGAAGAGGGGTAACCCCCATCGCCAGTGAAAGAAAAAGTAAGCGATAAAGCTGACACACATCAAAGCGATGTAGGTGTTCAGGAGTTTTCTGTTTTCATACCATTTCTGCATTTTACACCGGCGGACGGATGCCCCTATTTGTCCGTTTTCCCTTCACGCTTTTTGGGAGACCATGCTTGAAAGGATACCCAGAATAAGGTAAAGTCCTTATAAGCCATTATGAAAGTCTCTACTTTTTTTTATAAATGTTATCATACATCCGATCAAAAGTCAACAGAAAATGAAAGACAGCCATCGAACGATCAAATACTTTTTCGTTGCGTTCTGTCTGAAAATCTGATATGTTATTTGTAATTGATTTGCTAACAGCACTACTTTTTTCAAAGGACCGGAACCCGCATGGCGAAACAACCGAATATTATCTTTCTGATGACGGATCAGCAACGTTTTGATACGGTCGGTGCGCTTGGAAATCCGATCATTCAAACCCCAGGACTCAACCGTATCGTTCGGGAGGGAACGAGTTTTACGTCAGCATATTGTCCATCCCCTGTGTGTGTCGCCTCTCGTTGCAGTTTCCTGCTCGGTCAGTGGGCGCACGAAACTGGCTGCACAAACAATTTGCCAATGCCACAGGAACGTGTCTCAGTGATGGAAATGCTCAATGCAGCAGGTTACCAGACCCACGGTATCGGTAAAATGCATTTTTCACCGCAGGGACGTAAGATGTGGGGGTTTGAAACGCGAGACTATTCCGAAGAGGGTCCGGGGCCCGATGATTTCACCGAGTTTCTACGTGAGAACGGCTATGACCATATCGTGGCGCCACACGGTGAGCGGAGTGAGTACTACTATATCCCACAACCCTCACAACTGCCTGCCCGTTTACATCACACGCAGTGGGTAGGCGATAAAACACTGGAATTCCTCTCTGGGCGCGATACGGAGCGTCCGTTTCTCTGTTGGAGCAGTTTCATCAAACCACATCCGCCGTTTGAATCCCCGGTACCGTGGAGCCGGCTTTACCGCACGGTCGAAATGCCACTGCCGTTCCTTCCTGCAGATTATGAACATTTGCATACCTACTGGAATCGGCATCAAAATCGGTATAAGTACCGGGATCAAGGACGGGATATGAACCTTCTGCGGACCATGCGAGCCGCTTACTACGCTGCCATCTCTTTCATCGACTATCAGGTCGGACGCATCCTTGACTACCTCGAATCAGAAAACGAATTGGACAACACGCTCATCCTGTATACGTCCGATCACGGTGAATTGCTCGGGGACTACGACTGCTACGGAAAACGTTCCTTCTTGGACGCGGCGACTCGGATTCCGCTACTTGTCCGTTACCCTGAACGTTTCGCGGCAAACGCGCGATGCGACACACCGACCAGTTTGGTGGATGTCCTTCCAACCAGTCTCAGCGCAGCAGACCTCCCGGTACCAGCCGATCGGAGCGGGACGGATCTTGCCGATATTGCCACTGGGACTGCACAACGAGATGCGATTGTGGGGCAATTGGGACAGGAAGGCACAGGTCTCTATATGCTCTTGACAGAGGAATACAAATATATCTATTCTGCCGCCGATCGAAAGGAGTGGCTCTTCAGACGGCTACAGGGACGACTTGATGACCGAAGCCTTGCGGGTAATCCGGCATACAGTAGAATTCTCAACACCTATCGACAACGCTTGATTGAACGGTTCCAGGAGGACGGCTATGAACGTCCGCTTGACGGCGATAAATGGTGTGATTTCCCAACACCGGTCGAGCCTGAAAATCCAGATGCCGGACAACTTTTTCAAGATGGTCGTTCCGTGAGCGATCAGTTCCCATCAGGATATTCACCGCATATTGATCCACTATAGACATTGCATCCTGCTGGGGTGCTTACACCGAAAAAGAAATTACTTTTAAGCAGATTTCCGAAGAAAGCGTTTTCATTGCTTCGCAGTGAGAATAGAGGAACGATGCCCAAGAACAATTGGTAAAAAAAATATGTCAATCCGTTCCACCACCAAAAAGTTCATCTCAAAAGCTGCGTGGCGTGCCTACAATACCTATCGCAAAGGTGTGAGATACGGTTCACAACTGTCTCGAATCGAGGCACTGTTGAATGCTCCGCGCGCAGACATCTTAGCGTACCAGCAATCACAATTAGAGAAACTCCTCCGGCATGCATACCGGACCACACCCTACTACCGTGAATTGTTCAAAGTAGAACTCTCAGATATTTCACAAATTCCGCCCCTTGAAAAAAGGAACATCCGTGAGCAGTTGGTGCATCTCTGCTCCGAAGCGGTTCCACGGAGGCACCGGATCAAAAACGCTACAGGCGGTTCAACAGGAGAACCTCTTACCTTCTATCAGGACAGAAACTATTGGAATCAACGGAACTTAAGCGTGTACTATTTCGACCAATGGGCAGGCTGGAATTTCGGTGAACGTCAATTAATTATCTGGGGTGCCCTCTCAGATGTGGGAGCCGCTCGAAAGTGGCGGCATCGACTGAACAGTTTTTGGCGGAACCACTATTGGCTCAACGGTTTCCATCTCACCGACTTAAGGATGCGGACGACGTTTCAGAAGATGGACAAATCGCCGCCACACACGATTCTCGCTTACCCTTCATCGCTTTATCAGTTCGCGAGGTTCATTTTCGAGAACGGTCTGAAGCCGAGGTGGGACTTGAAAGGGATCATCTCTTCGGCGGAGATGCTGCATCCACACTATCGTGATTTGGCGGAAACTATTTTTAGCACAAAAGTTTATAACCGATACGGGGGACGCGAGGTCGGATTAATCGCAATGGAATGTGAAGAGGGACGCCTGCATATCAACTGCCGTGACCTCTACCTTGAAATAGACAGTCCTGACCCCTACACCCAGCCGGGGGACATTCTCATCACACAACTGAATAACTACGCGATGCCGTTTATTCGGTATCGAATTGGCGACCTTGGCCGTCTCTCCGACGAGTTATGCCCATGTGGCAGTCCGTTACCTATTTTGGCGGAATTGTTCGGACGTAGCACGGCTACTTTCCGAACAAGAACAAGCGCATTGATCCACGGAGGTTACTTCACACAACAGTTCTATAACGTCGTGGGTCTGAAGCAGTTCCAACTGATCCAAGAGACCCTTAGACATTGCGTCTTGAAGGTGGTTGTTAACACACAGTGGACAGAAACGGCACGCCGATATATGGTCCAGAAGATTCAGGAGGCACTCGGTGCTGATGTCATCGTTACAATAGAATTTGTAAAAGAGATTCCACTTCCGACTTCAGGCAAACGGGAATTTACGATTTCCAAGGTGCCAGCGAATGATTGATGCTAATTAGGTGAGGGTGGTGCATAAATAAAGTTGTGAAGCATCAGGATAATGGGTATGCTTTAATGAAATCACCCATATAAGGCATACCCAATGTATTATCCTGACGCAAAAGAGTATATCACATTTGTATTTTCTTTGCTTGATGAGTTTGCTGAAAAAAAACAAACGCTTATCAGTAGA
>JAJEIP010000103.1 GCA_022827885.1 Candidatus Poribacteria bacterium | reverse complement strand
GTCAGCTCACCCTTTGATACACTTCTGCAAGCCTGCGCAAGGCAAGTAAACGCCACACTCGTCCCGCAATACTCTATGCGCGCTCCAAAAGGA
Source organism: Candidatus Poribacteria bacterium (assembly GCA_022827885.1). Lineage (GTDB taxonomy): Bacteria > Poribacteria > WGA-4E > WGA-4E > WGA-3G > WGA-3G. The sequence continues at coordinate 6,446 of JAJEIP010000103.1, read as the reverse complement.
AACCGCATCGTCATTGATGGTGTAGTGCTCGACGAATATGGCCTCCCTTTCGCCTATTGGGAAGCAAAAGATATAGACGACGATATCCTCAAAGCAGTCGAAGAAAAACAGGACGCAGGCTATCCACTCGACAATACCCTGTTCCAAACGCCACAGCGCGCCATCTTATACCAAAACGGACGACTGGAATTGGACCTCGACATCACGGAACCGGTGAGGTTGATTGCAGCACTTCAATATCTGTTCTCTTACACCGCACCTGCGCTCAACAACTGGCAGACGGCTGTTTCGGATTTCAGAGAACACGTGCCAGACCTCGCGAGTGTGTTAAAGGCACTTATTGAAGAACGCCACGAAACCGATCCAGCGTTCAAGAAGGCGTTCGCTGATTTTTATGATACTTGCCGCACCTCCATCAATCCCGAACTTTCACAGAATGCCGTCGAGGAGATGCTCACGCAACATATCCTCACCGAACGTATTTTCCGCACTGTCTTTAACAATTCCGCTTTCACTCGCCGAAATATTGTCGCACGCGAGATCGAAAACGTTGTCGATACCCTTATCCGGGAATCGTTCAGTCGCGAGGAATTTCTCAAACGGTTGGACCGGTTCTATATAGCGATCGAGCAAGCCGCGACACTCTGCAGGGATTTCTCCCAAAAACAGCACTTCCTCAACACATTTTACGAGAAGTTTTTTCAGGGGTTCTCCGAAGATGTCGCAGATACTCACGGCATCGTCTACACACCGCAACCGATCGTTGATTTCATGGTGAACAGCGTTGAACAGATTTTGGAAACCAAGTTCGACCGATCACTGTCGGATACCGGGGTTCATATCATTGATCCTTTCGTCGGCACCGGCAACTTCATCGTTCGGCTCATGCAGGACATCCAAGGCATGGCATTGGAGGCGAAGTATCGCCACGAGCTGCATTGCAACGAGGTGATGCTCCTGCCCTACTACATCGCCAGTCTGAACATCGAGCAGGAGTACTTCCAACGCACAGGAACGTATTTGCCGTTTGAGGGGATTGCGCTTGCGGATACGTTTGAGTTGCTTGAACAACAACAAACGGAATTCTTCACGCAGGAAAATACAGAGCGGGTGAAGAGACAGAAGGCAACGGATATGTTTGTCGTTATCGGCAATCCACCTTATAACATGGGACAAGTCAATGAAAACGATAACAACAGAAATCGAAAATACAAAGCGATGGACGATCGGATTGCAGAGACGTACACAAAAGATTCCAAAGCGACGCTGAGAAATAAACTCTACGATCCCTATGTGAAGGCGATTCGATGGGCTTCGGATCGGATTGGAGAGGAAGGGATTGTCGCATTCGTAACAAACAACGGTTTTCTTGACCGCACAGCATTTGATGGCATGCGAAAACACCTCGCAGACGATTTTGACACGATTTACATCCTTGATTTGGGCGGGAACGTCCGTGAGAATCCGAAGTTGTCAGGGACAACGCACAATGTCTTTAGGATTCAAGTCGGGGTGAGTATCAACCTTTTTATCAAGAGAAGTCCTGCAAAGCCCCCTCCTAAATCCGCTGAAATTTTCTACGCGCGTGTTAACCAATTCTGGCGGAAGGAAGAGAAGTATAACTATCTCAATTCAAAAAAACATTACCAAAACATTGAATGGAAAAGAGTAGAACCTGACAGTCGCTATACGTGGTTGACTGAAGGACTTCACGCTGAGTTTGATGCCTTTATCCCAATGGGAACCAAAGAAGCAAGAAGGGGAAAAAAGAAAGCAGTAGATGTGATTTTCAAAACCTACAGTCTTGGTATTAGTACAAATCGTGATGCTTGGACGCGTAATTTCAACCGAAACAGTCTCACTGAAAACGTCAGTAGAACAATTGACACTTACAACGATCAGGTGTTCAAGTGGGAACGAAGGGGAAGTCAGAACGCAGATGTTGACGATTTTGTGATTTCTGATGACAGGAAAATTAAGTGGAGTCGTAACTTAAAAAGGGAACTGAAGCGAAAAAAAATTGCTGAATATACCGAACGCAAGGTGAGAAATTCCCTCTACCGTCCTTTTACAAAATCCCACCTATTTTTTGATCGAATCATGAATGACGAAGTTTCCCACTTTCCATCTATCTTCCCTATACCTGAGACTGAAAGAAAAAATCGGGTTATTTGTCTCAATGTGTCTAGGACAGGTAATAATTTTCATATATTGATGGTTGATGTGATTCCAGACCTCCATCTCACAGGTGATTCTCAATGCTTTCCTTTCTATACCTACGACGAGGATGGCACAAACCGACAGGAGAACATCACCGATTGGGCGTTGGTGGAATTCCGAACGCATTACGGCAACGATACCATCACCAAGTGGGACATCTTCCACTACAACTACGCGCTCTTGCATCATCCTACCTATCGTGAGAAATACAAGATGAACCTCAAGCGCGACCTCCCACATCTTCCGTTTGCCGAAGACTTTTGGGGATTTGCGAAGGCAGGTGCGCAGTTAGCAGACCTCCACGTTAACTATGAATCCGTTCCGAAATATGATGGATTGACATACATTGAAACGCCGGGAGTTCCAATAGACTGGCGCGTTGAGAAGATGCGATTGTCGAAAGATAAAACACAATTGAAATACAATGATTTTCTTATACTGGGCGGGATCCCTGTGGAGGCGTATGCGTATCGGTTGGGCAACCGTTCTGCGTTGGAGTGGGTGGTGGATCAGTATCGCGTCAAGGTAGACAAACGGAGTGGGATTGTGAACAATCCGAATCGTGCAGATACCCCACAGTATATTGTGGATTTGATTGGACAGGTTATTACTGTGAGTTTGAAGACGGTGGAGATTGTAAAGAATTTGCCTGCCTTGTAACCCCAAACCGGTAGGTGCGGTTTCCAAACTCGAAGTTTTCAGGACATAGATTTTATCACGCTTTCATCTTTGATAACTCTTTCATAATCCTGCTCTTACGTGCTTCACCCCCTGCTTTCTCTGCCAACTCCAAAGCCGTTTGGATATCTGACGCTCCGTCTTCAACACTACCTAAAGATCTCCTCGTTGCGCCTCGATAGTAATAAGCATCCGCGTAGTCATGATCTAGGCGGATCGCCTCGTCATAATCAAGTATAGCAGATTCAGGGTGCCCTAATGTGGCTTTCGCAAGCCCCCGAGCGAAATATGCCTCTGCATGGCGAGGGTTTAAGCGAATTACTGTGTCTAAGTCAGTGATAGCTTCAAAATATTTATCAATTATACCTTTTGTCAAGGCTCGTCTGTGATATGCATCTACGAAATTAGGATCTAGGCGGATCGCCTCGTCATAATCAAGTATAGCAGATTCAGAATGCCCTAATGCGGCTTTCGCAAACCCCCGAAAGAAGTACGCCTCTGCATGGTGAGGGTTTAAGCGAATTACTGTGTCTAAGTCAGTAATAGCTTCAAAATATTGTCCTATCCTACCTTTTACCAGAGCTCGGTTGTAATATGCATCTGCGTAATCAGGATCTAGGCGGATTGCCTCGTCATAATCAGAGATAGCCTCAAAGTGTTGTTCAAGGAGTTCTTTCGCACCGCCTCGCCTGTTATAAGCTTCTACGTGTTCAGGGAATAGCGATATTGCTTTCCCATACTCCAAAATAGCTGCTTCATAATCTCCCTGATCATATAGTATATCACCTTTATCAAGGTAGTTTTTTGCAGATTCAACATTGTCATTTGGGTTGTTAGTATTTTCCATTAGGCTTTTCTCTCTGTAGCACGATGGCTGGACTTTAGCATGTCTTTTAACTCTTCGCCCTGCGGAAATTCTTTCGCCTGTAGAGTCCTAAAGGGAGTCATCTCGCCCTCACTCATCTCTGTAACTTGAGCAGTAGAGGGCTCATTTACATCTCCCTGCGTAGGTTGGATAGGAGTATCTTCAATCTGACCCACCTGGGCGGTTTGGGAATCCACCTTGTTGACCCTGTTCTCGTTCCCCCGGTTTTCCCACCACTGTTTTAAAAAATAAAGTGCTATAGGAATAACAACAGAACCAATAATAAGTGCTACTATTCCCCTCCAAATCCAAGTCATTGTACTTTTTAAATCACTGATATCATCCTTTATGTTCGTTATATTGGTTTTATTTACTTCCACATTTGTATTAATGCTTCCAATTTTTGTATTAATTTCTGAAATTTGCGTGTTAGCACTGTTTATTTTCGTATCAATGTGGTCCCGCACTCGCACTTCTGATTGGTATATTTTCTCAATAGTAGAATCAGTTGCTGCCTGTTCCTGCCCAAACACAGCAGCGGTAACAAGAAAAATACAGAGAAACCCGATTGGTATTATAACCCGCTCCTTTCGCATTGCCCTCTCCAGACCTTGGTCGTCCATATAATAAAAATGATGTACGTGTCTTACTTCAACTTATAGGTTAAATTCAGGACTTACGCAAATTGTGTAAAAAGGCGATATATTCCACCAAAAAAGGCGTTATGTCAGTAATTTAACCCCCTAAATCCCCCTTATCAGGGGGACTTTAAGAGGGAATGCGTAAGTCCTAAAATTATTTTAGCATATCACTGAAGAAAAAACACAGAAAAAGTGGAATTATCAAATATAATACAGCAAGTTTTGGCTTGCAAGCTACGCCAAAAACTGCTAAACTCTATAGAAAGGAGAGATACAATGAAAAAACCGATCCGCTTAGGGTTGATTGGCTGTGGCGGTATTGTGCAGAATACGCATGCCCGTGCCTATCGCTCCCTTCCAGAGACTGTCAAGGTTACTGCACTTGCGGATATTGTTCCAGAGAATCTGCAAAAGATTGGGGACATGTTCGATGTGCCTACAGAAAATCGCTATACAGATTATCGGGAAATGCTGGAACAGGCAGCAATTGACGCGGTGACGGTTGCCACACCGCATTCATTTCACGCTGAGCAGGTGATAGCAGCAGCAGAGGCAGGTGTTGCCATTATCTCTGAAAAACCGATGGCGACGACGTTAGCAGAGGCGGATAGAATTTTGGAGGCAGTCCGCCGTAACAGTGTTCCTTACACAGTTGTGCATAACTATATCTTTACTGCCGGGATGCGAGCGGCGATGACGGAGCTGGATGCTCTGGGTGAATCGCATTTCGGACGGAGCGTCGGGATGGGACTGAAACCGACAGATTTCTCGGCTGATCATCCGACCCCTGCGTTCGCCTGGCGTGCGAGCCGCGCGAAAGGCGGTGGTTGTATCATCGACACGAGTTATCATGAAATCTACGCGGTCTGCACACTGATGCGATCCCCAGTGCGTTATGTCGAAGCACGGGTGAAAACGATGCAAATTGACATCGATGTTGATGACCTCGCCATGCTCCTCTGCGAACATGAAAACGGTGCCGTCACGACGGTTTCGGGGGCGTGGTGCGTGCCCGGCACGGATTCGGGCTGGTGCGAGATGCACGCTGAAAACGGCTCTTTGCGCGTCCGACATCGCCAAAATGTGAAGGACGCACTTCGGCGTTTCACGAGGGCAGATGGCTGGAAGGAATTGGAACTCTCTGAATTTAATGAAACAGAACAGCAGGATGCCAGTGGACATGTCCGATACTTCACGGAGACCTTCAATGCCCTTGCTGCGGACACATCCCTACCAGTGCCTGCCGAGAAGGCCTATCACAACCTCGCGATTATCGAAGCCGCACGCAAGGCGACAACGGAACGCCGTGCTATTGAAATACAGATGCCGTAGAGATACTCGACCTTAAGGAGTGGAAATGAAAAGAGGTCTACTATTTCATGTTTTGATCGTCCTAACGTTAGGACTCAGTTTAAACGTCCCACTGTATTGTTTCGCGCAGCAGAACACGGTCATCCTTGGCGCTAAATCGGACGCTGAATTTGACGCCGAAGAGGATATAAATACAACATTGTGGCTTGCTGCTGGAGGGATCCTGGGAGTGGCGGGTAATCTTCCACTCGGTATTGTTGCTATGGGTGGTGCTTACCTCTACCAGCCTATCCCGCCTGTCGAGCGACTTCTCGGTAAACCAGCGGACTATGTGAGTATCTATACCGATGCCTATAAAGCGCGAGCGCGAAGGCTACAACTGGAGGCAGCTGGGAAAGGGGCACTCGGAGGTTCGGCAGCGTTCTGTTTATTAGGGATGGTGCTTAATATAAAGCCGTGGGCAGACTGGGTTTTCTGGTAGCACAGCGGGGCAGGCACAAGACCTGCCCCTACGGGTGTTGCAGGTATTATCCACGTAAGAGGTGTCGCAAGGCGTTTGCGATAATGTCCTCTTCCCCTGCATTGAGGGTGTAGGCATTAATCACAACAGTTTCTTTGCCGTGCGTGTTCACCTTGATACGCGGGGTGCCAACATCCAATTCGTGTGCGACCTGCGTAGCATCCTTACCACTAATGGCAGTATCAAACGTAACATGCAGATTCGACAGGGT
>JAJEIP010000086.1 GCA_022827885.1 Candidatus Poribacteria bacterium | reverse complement strand
GAATTGATTACGTTTAAGTATCTAACAAGTCAATAAAGGATATATGACACACCGCTTTTATATTCGTAGGATTCATCGCACGTCCAAACCACAATATAATTCATTAAGCACCATCTGCATGGTAGTGCAATCTACCAGACGTTCCGCGTAATTCATTACCAATCTTGCTGTAATTGTGGACTGCTACCAACTTAATGTCAACTATTTTCCACTAAGACTCGTTATGCATTACATACTCACAAAGTGGTGCAAAAACAGCTGAGATAGGTTCGACAGCACGTAAAAAAGGAGCCCCTTTTGATGAAAACTCAATTTAAAACACTATACAAATTAAGTGCGGTCCTCATGATGTACGGATTGGTGATCTTTATCTACACTGGCTGCGGTGGTTACGATGCTGAGGAAGAATATGAGGCGCAAGGTGCCTCTATCTCATCGTTTGGGTTGACCCCTCCGAACGGTGCCGCCTATAACGATGTTTTCTTTAAGGATTATGGCACGAATCCATTTATTGATACAGAAGATGACCACCTTTCGACATTTGGTATGGATGTTGATACCGCCTCCTACTCCGTCACACGACGCTATCTCCGAGACGGATATCTTCCGCCCCCCGAAGCCGTTCGCGTAGAGGAATTTGTTAACGCTTTTGATTACAATTATCGATCACCATCGGCAGAAGCATTTGCTGTTCATATCGATGGTGCGCCCTCCCGATTTGGTGAAGGCAAACGACTTCAATTGCTCCGCATCGGTATCCAAGGTCGCGTGGTTCCGGACGAAAACCGCAAAGACGCAATGTTGACTTTCGTGATTGATGTCTCCGGTTCAATGGACATGGAAAATCGGTTGGAATTGGTGAAACGTGCCCTAACGCTTTTGGTTGAACAACTCCGTCCGGGTGACAAGGTTGCTATTGTCGTTTACGGTTCTCGAGCACGCATCGTCCTTCCACATACCGGCATTGAAGGACGCGAAGAGATCCTTGGCGCAATTCATTCTCTTGCACCAGAGGGTGTGACGAACGCTGAAGAGGGACTTCGGCTTGGATACTCGCTCGCCGCCCGCAACGCACGGGTTAATGGAATCAATCGCATAATTCTTTGTTCGGATGGTGTTGCCAATGTTGGCGAAACAGGCGCTGATGGTATACTCAGAACCATTCGCTCCTACGTTGAAGAAGGGATTACACTGACAACTCTCGGATTCGGTATGGGTAATTTCAACGATGTTCTCATGGAGCAACTCGCCAACAACGGTGACGGTAGTTACGCTTATATTGATACCCTCAACGAAGCAAAACGCGTCTTTGTTGAGAACCTAACAGGAACATTACAACTTATCGCCAAGGATGCCAAGGTGCAAGTTGATTTCAATCCGCAAGTCGTCAGCCGTTTCCGACTCCTCGGCTACGAAAACCGTCGCCTCGACCATGAAGACTTTCGAGATGACAAGGCAGATGGTGGAGAAATCGGTTCAGGTCACAGCGTCACCGCACTCTATGAAATTAAACTTCATGAAGGTGCTACTGGACAATTGGCGACTGTCTTCATACGTCACGAGGACCCAGATACCCCTCGTATCTCGGAAATTAACGAGGAAATTTTCACGACACAGTTGAATAAAACATTTGAAGCGGCATCGCCTGAATTTCAACTTGCCGCGACTGTAGCGGAATTCGCAGAAATTCTGCGTGAAAGTTTTTGGGCACAAGAAGGGAGTTTAGAAGTGGTATCGCGGAGCATTGAAGATATCACACCCTTGATTCACAATGAGCAGGTGAACGAACTAAGACATCTCGTAAGTAGAGCAACTCGCTTTAAAAGATCAGACATCGAATAAATAATAGGACTTACGCGAATTGGTGTAGCACCAAACTTCGCCAATCGCGTTTTGGTGTGCATCCGAGTTTTGCGTAAGTCCTAAAAAAAAATAATACGCACGGCGGCAATAGGAGCAAACATGAAAGCATTTCTGAAAAGACTGATATTTCTGATTATCTTTATTCTTACAATCGGTGCCGGCATCTGTGTTTATCTCCTCCAAGCCCCACCGGTTGAACAGAAAAAGGTGCCGAAACTCCAAATTCATACACGGACAGCCCTACGCGGACGACCCACAGTTGACTCGAAACCGATCGTATATACTAAAGATGTTTACCGATTTAGTTTGGACCCACAATTCATTAGCAACCTGAATAGCGGTAAATTGGAGCGTGAACTTCTATTTACAGCAGGGTTGGCGCATCGCGCAAGATTGAAAACAGCCCGCTTGGACGCGTCTTTGAAGACGGAAACGAATTGGCAAAAGATGTTTTCGGATATGACAAAAGATATTCGATTCCGTCCGAGCGCATCCCCTATTGAAGTCTTGCTCAGTGGCGAAGAGTGGCTCCTCAGGGATACCACCGGGGCTGCTTATACAGTCGTGAAAACTGACAGCAACGTTGAGGTTTACCTCCCCAATTTAAGAGAGGCGTTTGAGGCAAACAAAACTATGCCAATTTCACTCTCAAAGGACTTGGAAATCTCTATTAAACAGACGAATAGGCGTTGGCTCATCAAGGATAACGAATACAAACAGGCTTACAGCGTTGTGAAAGGCGACGGGAAGCTCAACGTTTTTCAGCTATCGAAGTTTGAAATTCTGACGTTTCTGTTTGAGGCGGATGCGGCATCGCAGGATTCGCTCGCACAAGGAAAGTTACCTTCCAAATTGCTCCAGGAATTTGTTGCGGAGAAGATACCGCTATCGCGACGTGCGCGGGTGTCAGCAGGCGAAGACGGTATGCGTTGGCAGATAAATAGTCCTCCCCTGAAATATAATATCCGAAATGAGAACAATCGATTGAAGGTTTATCTCGATCTTGAGAGTAGATGGCTCCGTATTAAGGTTGACGACAGCACAAAAGGCTGGGTGCAAAGCGAGCGTGGGACTATTTTTGAACCACCCCCTCCGACACTGAGTTCACGCCAGCAAGCCAAGGAACGGCTTCTTGTGCTTATTGACAGGTTAAAGGAAAGAATCGAGCGTTTCAATGAATAAAATGATAAAACCCAAGGTTCTACGTCCCGGTAGCCGTATCGCAGCGATTTCGCTTTCTTGGGGTGGTCCCGGCACTCTTCCGTCCCGCTACGAGATAGGGAAACGTCAATTTGAGGAAGAATTCGGCGTGACGGTTATTGAAACGGAGCACGCCTTGCGCGATGCAGTCTATCTTTCCAAAAATCCGAAAGCGCGTGCCGACGATCTGATGGCGGCTTTTGTCGATGAAACGATTGAGGGTATCATCTCAACGATCGGTGGTGAAGATTCCATTCGCACCCTCCCATACCTCGATTTGGATTTGATTCGGAATAACCCCAAGGTTTTTATGGGCTTTTCGGATACAACTATATCACACGCCGCCTGCTTCAAAGCGGGTATCGTGTCGTTCTACGGTCCCTCGTTTATGGCGGGGTTTGCCGAAAACTGTGGGATGTTCCCGTATATGGTGGATTCTGTTCGACACACCCTCTTTTCCACCGAATCTATCGGTGTTATTGAACCGAATCGCGACAGCTGGACGGCTGAATATTTGCCGTGGGAGGCTCCTGAAAATCAATCTATTCGTCGAAAATTGAATCCGTGTACCGGTTGGAAATTTCATCAAGATGAAGGTATCCTTGAAGGACACCTTTTTGGGGGCTGTGTTGAGGTTTTGGACTGGCTCCGAGGCACTGACTATTTCCCTTCCGTTGATGATCTTCAAGGTGCGGTTCTCTTTTTGGAGACCTCCGAAGAAGGAGCACCTCCGTCATTCCTAACGAGGTTTGTGAGATGCCTCGCAGCCATAGGTGTTCTTGAAGGGCTTGGGGGTATACTGCTCGGACGACCGGGTGGCGACGTTGATCCCGACACTTTCCACGAATACGACGAGGCACTCTGTGAAACCGTCCGTGAGGAATACGGGTTAAACGATATGCCGATTGTCACCAATATGGACTTCGGACACACCGATCCGATGTTCGTGATTCCCATAGGTATGAAGGTTCGTATTGACTCTACGAAGCAGGAAATCGCCATTGACGAGGCGGCGGTTGCTAAAAGATGACCCAAAGGGTTAACCGAGGCATTTAACAATGCAACAACGGCGCATTGCGGATCCGATAATATCCACGTTTCTGCTAAAGGTGTCTGATGACACGCTTGGCGGTAAATTTAAAAAATGAAGATACTTTTCTTATCGCCTACCGTCCCATTTCCACTCACCGATGGCGGGCGCATTCGGGTGTTTAATCTCCTCAAACAGATTGCCACGAAAAACAGTGTGACCCTGCTCGCCTTGGAGACGCAACCGACAGATGCGGAAGGCGTTTCACAACTCCAACAATTAGGGATTCAGGTCCATCTCGTCCCAAACGCGGCGACGCTACCGCCCGTATCGTTCGGCACACTCCTTAAAGCGTTTCTCAAACGACACCCCATCACGGTTGCCCGCTACGATCTCCCTACCTATCGCCAGAAGTTCAAAGAATTGGTGGCAACCGGAACCTTTGATCTCGTCCATTATGAGATGTTTCACACGGCACAGTTCCATACAGAAACGCGCCTGCCGGGTGTGCTTTCACAACAGAATGTGGATTCTGCGATCTGGCGGCGACTCTGCGGTGAGACTGCCAATCCGTTCTATAAGTTCGCGTATTGGACGCAGCAACTCGCATTTCAACGGTATGAACGGGTGCTCAGTCCGAAATTCGATGCGGTGACGTGTACCTCTGACATCGATGCCGCGGTATTTCAGCGACACTGCCCAAAAGACGCTATTGAGATAATCCCGAACGGTGTCGATGTTACGCACTACCAACCCGATTTTTCCGCTGAGGTTCCGGCACATCTCATCTATATCGGGAGTATGGACTGGTACCCGAATGAGGACGCTGTCGGCTTCTTTGCGGATGAGGTCTTGCCACGGATTCAAGAACGTGTCCGCGATGTTAGATTCTCGATTGTTGGTGGCAATCCATCGGCACGGGTCCAAAAATTGGCGGAGAGGAAAGGGGTCGTTGTGACGGGACGTGTCCCGGAGATCAAGCCGTATTTTGCGGAGGCGACGGTTTTTGTCGTGCCGCTGCGGATCGGGAGCGGCACCCGCCTGAAAATCCTTGAGGCGTTGGCGATGGGGAAAGCGATTGTCTCTACTTCGGTCGGTGCGGAGGGGTTAGCTCTCAAAGACGGCGAGGAGATCTTTATCGCAGACGAACCGATAGTCTTTGCCGATGCGGTCACCCGATTGCTCACAGATACACCGCTTCGCCGTCGGATCGGTGAAAATGGGCGTGCTCGTGTGGAACGGGATTACGATTGGAGAAGTATTGGCGAGAAACTTCATGAGGTCTACGCGAAGATTGCTCACTCATATTTATGAAGATCTGAGTGTTATTTAAAACGCTCTTCCAGTTCATCCATTGTGGCAACAAAGGCATCTCCAAGATTAATTTGCAACTTGTCTGATAGAACCAGAATCGACCAAAGGCAGTCTGCCAATTCATGTGCTAATTTTGCTTCAATTTCTTGCATGGGTCGTGTCCCCCGGATACCTAAATGGGCTTGAATCAGTTTCGCCAAATCCCCAAGGTCTCCCATGAGTCCCAAGACAATTTCAGCCGTTGACCATTCACGTCCATAATTTTCCCGTTCATAGTTTTCATAAAGCGATCGTATATGTCGTGCTCTGGCGATGATGTCTTCCAAGTGCATGTTTCTCTGCCCTCCACATTAGTCCTACATTTATTCCTTTAGTTTCAAAAGCCACCATTTTCTTCATGAAATTGAAAATTGAATATCCTCAATTGCAAACCCAAAGAGTTGATTTTCCGTCTCGGATGTGCTAATATATAACCAATCTGAACAAAACCTTCCAGCCTCAATGATAAACCACTTAAAAGGAGCGATACCGATGAAAGTCTTTACGTTAGTTTTAGCTGTCATCCTTCTGTTGATAAGCACCAGTTTAGGGATTACGGGTGAAGACCCGGATTTGGTGGCATACTATCCATTTGAGGGTAATGCAGCGGATGCATCTGGGAACGGAAATGATGGTGAGATTGATGGCGGATCCAATTGGGTTAAAGGCAAATTTGGAGACGCTATCGAGTTAGATGCGGCGGCTTTTGTCCAGCTGCAAGTTTCCGATTCTCTTCATGGAGACATTTTCAAAGCCGATCCGTTTACAATTTCCGCATGGATTAAACCGAATTTTGAGGGAACTGAGTGGGAGCATATCTGGCGGAGTCTGCCTACTGCTTCCGGGCATAATACTTTCTTCCTCAACAAAGTTCAAGGTCTCCTCTCGTGGCGTGGACAGGTCGCTGGATGGACAGTGCTGTGTCAGAGCGAAGGAGGGATCGTCGAAAAGGATAAGTGGATGCATGTCGCTGTCTTGGGCGATGGCGATAAATTCAGGATTTATGCGAATGGCGAGATGGTCGCCGAGACCGATTTCCAAGAGACGCGGGGTAACAATGTGACCTACCGTCTTGGCGGCTCCGGTGGCGAGACGTTTGCGGGTATAATGGACGATGTCGCAGTCTTTACGCGTGCGTTAGATGAAGACGAGATTAATCTGATAATGGAAAGTGTTGAGACGTTCCTGCCTGTTGAACCCAAAGGTAAACTCGCAACACAATGGGCGGATCTCAAACGCTAATTCAAGGGCCGGTAGGGTCTTTCACTCAACCCCATCGGCTTCTCAAGAACACTTCTCCGTTTCGCTGGCGAGGTTTTTGGGGAAACACCCCAGCAAAAACACCTCGCCTACTAACAATCAAAAATTGACAACTGATAACTATTCTTCAGAGGAAACGAACTCTTGCCAAAAAAGAAAACCGAAGCAGACACGTCCCAAACCACACTTCCCTTCCCATCCGAGAACGATGAACACTTAGACATCTCAACCCTCGAAACATGGCTATTGGATGCAGCGAATACCATCCGAGGCGCAAGCGATGCCCCAAAATTCAAGGATTTCATCCTACCTCTAATCTTCTATAAACGCCTCTCTGATGTATTTGATGACGAATTTGCGAAGCAGATAGAAGAATTTGGTGATGAAGAATTGGCACGGGAAATTGTTGAGGCAGACCACGAGGACGCACTCAAATCCGGACGGAATCCGATCGTTCGTTTTTATATCCCGCAGGAATATCATTGGAAAGCACTTCGCAACCGCCCTGCCGATGGTCAGTTAGGAGAGTTTGTTACTGATGCAATGCGCGAAGTGGCTCGCCTTAACCCGCTTTTGCAAGGAGTCCTTGATGTCAAGGATTTCAACGAAAGCCAGAGCGGACAACGCACACTTGACGAGGAACGACTGGAGGCATTGATTGAAGTGCTAAGCCGCCATCGGCTCGGACTGCAGGACACGGAGCCGGATATTCTCGGTCGGGCTTATGAGTATCTCTTACGGAAGTTCGCCGAGGGGCAGGGACAGAGCGCGGGTGAGTTCTACACACCAAAGGAGGTCGGGTGGTTAATGGCGCGCCTCATCAACCCAGAACCCTACACTACCATTTACGATCCCGCGTGCGGTTCAGGCGGTCTGCTCATCAAACCTCGTCTGCTATTTGAACAGACACATCCCAACGACAAAAGCCAAGCCCCGCAAATATACGGGCAGGAACTGACTCCCACCACTTACGCCATGGCAAAGATGAACGCTTTTCTGCACGATTTCATCGGCGCGGATATTCAGATAGGCGATACTTTCCGTAATCCGCGTTTCACTACTGATGACGCAACACTTCAACGCTTCGATTATGTGCTTGCCAATCCGATGTGGAATCAGAAGGAGTATGACGAGGCTTTTTACGAGAATGACAGTTGGAACCGATTTTCGTATGGAACCGCCCCGACTTCCTCTGCAGATTGGGGATGGGTGCAGCATATTCTTGCGTCTCTGAAAGACAACGGGCGCGCTGCGATTGTGTTGGATACCGGTGCGGTCTCTCGCGGTTCCGGGAGTAAGAACACTGATCGGGAACGTGATATTCGCAAAAAATTTGTTGAGGAAGACCTGATCGAAGGGGTGATACTTTTACCTGAAAACCTGTTTTACAATACCAGCGCTCCGGGTATCGTTTTACTGCTGAACTGCAGCAAGTTAGCAGAACACAAAAATCAAATTCTGCTTATCAATCTCACTAAACATTTCGAGAAAGGAAAACCGAAAAACATCCTCACCGATGATGCGATTAAAGCAGCGACGGAGGTTTATCAGGGGTGGGAATCTCGTGAGAAATTGAGTGACATCATCACACTTGAGGATGTCCAAAAAACCGATTACAATCTGAGTCCCTCTCAGTTTGTGGATGTCGGCGATAAAGTTGAACACCGTCCTATGCGTGACATTTTAGCAGATTTAACAGAGGCACGTGTTGCTCGCGAGAAAACAGATAAGGCATTGGAAGATGTATTGACACGGCTTGGATTGAATGAAAAGTATTAAAAACCAGAATGGTATGTGCGGTTTCCTAAATCTTGATTTAACAGCATAAATATGCTATAATGATAATAGTAACTTATCAAAAAACAAACACCTGATAGGAGATGAAAATCCATGACAATACTCGATTTAGTCTTCACAGCATATAACATTGTAGGCACTGGATTTTCTATTGCTGGTGGTATTGACCCAGCCATTAAAAAATATTACAAAACTACTGCAGAGGAACTTTTCAAAAAATCTTTTGTTAAGGTAGTTAAGCGATATGCCTCGGACTTCGCTGATCTTACTGATCCAAAAACAGTTGATGTAGATGACAATCTGCTTGATAGCGTTATTACTTCATTCAAAAATGATGATATAGTTACTTTCGCACAATTAAATGCAAGTGAGAAAATCGCTAAAATTACTACGCTCTTTCGTCATTGTATTATCGTTCCAAAACATCAATTAACTGATAAAGATTTTGAACGAAAAATTCGCCCTGTTATTGAAAGGGTGATTATTGATTTTTATTCACAACTTCCATTCAATCAGGGAGCATTCAATCAAATTGTCCTCGAATATATTCAAAATAATATAAAGAATCAGGATGATGCCCACACGATGTTAACTGAATTGTCAAGTAAAATTGACTATGTACGAAATGAAGTGACACAACGTCTTTCTGGGGATATCCAAGCTATCAAAGATGACACCCAAAAAATTAAGGATGATAATAAAGAGATTAAGCAGACAACACAAGCGACTTTTGATTTAGTTAGTCAAGTTGAATCTCGATTCGACCTAAATACATCCGATTTAATAAAAACAGCAGTCGCAAAAGAACATCATGCGGAAATAGACAATGCTCGAAAATTACTTAATAGTCATAAACCTACCACTGCTCTTGAGTTATTAGAAGCTCTGAAGAAACGAACATGGAAAGATGCTTCGGATGATCTAAAGTTTAGCATTTTAACAAATATGGCAGCTGCTCAATTTGCCCTAAATAACGAACAAGATGCTGCAAAGTTGTTACTTCAGGCATTTCAATACGATTCTGAAGACGAAAAGGCATTATCTAACCGTGCTTTGGCTCACCTCCTATTGGGAGAAACGGAATATGCTGCAGAATACGCAAATCAGACGCTGGAAAAGAATCCTTCAAATACAGATGCTTATGTTATTCTCATTGGAATTTCTGCTGAGGAAGAACCACTTGATGAAGTAATTGCTAAAGTTCCTGACTATTTGCACGATTCCCCACAAATTGCTTATGCTATCAGCGATTTAGCGAAGCAACGTGAGAATTTTGAAGCAGCGAAAAGATGGGGGGAAATCATGGTGGCACAAGACCAAGGAAACGCTCCCGATTTCAAAGCTGTTTTCGCAACGACCTTGATTAAGCAAGCATTAGAAGATAATCTTGCAGTGGGAACCAGTCAACTTACTGATTCACAAAAGGAACAATTACAACGGGCAATAGGATTTCTTACTGAGGCGTGGAATTGCGTTTCCAAAACAGAATTAAAGGATTATAGAGCAGATTGGATCATTAACAGAGGAATTGCACATTTTCACCTTGGTGAGTTGACAAAAGCAACAGAAGACCTTGATACTGCCTTAGAAATTGAAAAATCAAACCCAATTCTGATAAAAAATCGTGCGTTATTAGCTTTTGAATGTGGAGATATATCAACAAGTATTGAACTCTTGGAAAAAATTCAATCCGCATCGGAAGTCCCTGAAGCACCAATTATACTTGCTAATATCTTATTCGCGAGTGAACGTTTAGATGAAGCAATAACAAAACTTAACGATTTTTTAGAGCCAGGTTTGTCTCCAGAACTTCAAGAAAAAGCAAGACATCTGCTCATTAATGTTTATATTGCTGATAAACGTTTTGATGATGCCTTAGAAATTTCAATAGCGATGCGCGAGTCAACCCCAATGAGCATATTGAATCTTGTTGACGCTGCTCGTATTTTTAGCGCGAATGAAAAACGCGATGAAGCAGTTTCTCTACTCAAAGAAGCATACAACTATGTTCAGGATGGCGCAGAATTTCTTGATATTGTGGAATTGGCTGACCAACTCTACATCCATGAGCAATTCAAAGAAGCTGCTACGCTTTACGAAAAACTTGCCGACATGAATTTGAATTCTGACTTAACACAATGGTTGATTAAAAGTTATTATGGCGCAGGAGAAATCGGGAAAGCACTCGAGATATGTCAGAAACTTCGCGAGAAATATGGACCCCTTGAAAACATCTCCGAGATGGAGGTCGTGATTTATGAGGAAATCGGCAATATGAACCAAGCCGAAGCTGTATGTAAGGAATATTTGAAAAAATACCCTCATGATAATAATATGCGAATTCGTCTCGGAATGGTTCTTTTTCGATCAAATAAAGAGACTGAGGTTGATAATGTGTTAAATAGTTTTACTGACTTCCATGCCTTTTCATTCCTTAAGAATCTTTCCCTAGAAGCATGTGTTCAATTCGTCCAATTACACCAAATAAGATCTCAACCAGAAAAAGCACTGAAGATCATGTATGAAGTGCGTAGAATGCATTTCGATAATCCCGATGCTCACCTTAGATATATCGGTATTTTCCTTTTAGTTGAAAAGGAAATTCCTGAAGTGCTAAACCCTACTCAAGTTCAAAAGGACACAACTGTCCAAATCAATATTTCTGACGAAGACTATTGGTATATCATTGAAGAACGTGTAGAGGCAGATATTGCCCGCAATGAACGTGATGTGAATGACCCATTTACTCAACAATTACTCGGAAAAGAGAAAAACGTCGCGATAAGGATTGGGGAAAAAACTGTAAAAATCGTTGATATCAAGAGTAAATTCTCTTATGCCTATCAGGAGAGTTGCCGTAAATACGAGCCGCTGTTTCCAACGGATCAAGGTATGGAAACGATTAAATTGGACCTTTCTGCAGAAATCGACGAGAAAGAAAGATTTCAACCCATGTTTGATAGGATTGATCAGCGACAAGAATACTTGGATCAAATTGAAAAACTATACAAAGAAAAAAATATAACAATCGGTGGTTTTACTAATTTAGTTGGTAGTAATAGTTTAGATACATGGGGTTCCCTTATGGGTAACCCTCAATTAGGGATTAGGTGTAGTATTGAGGGTATTGAGGAAAGAAGCAACGTCCTCACCCGACTTAACCATTCCAACCCTAAACTTGTTGTAGATATTATTTCCCTAATCACTTTATATAGTTTGGATGCTGCGGATATTGTGGTCAGCGCATTCGGAAAATTATGCATTGCTCAATCAACTATTGATGAATTACAGAGTATCATCAGTGAAAGAGAGGGAATGTGGTCTAAGCGTGAGGGAATGATAGTTGGTAAAGAAGGAAACCGGTATGTAAAACAAATTATCAATCCTGAAGAAATGAAGCAGGGAATAGAATATCTAAAAAACCTTATTGATTGGATCAGGGAAAATTGTGAAGTTGGTCAAGCCATTGCTGGGGCAGAGATGAACCAATTACGTAGGAGAGAACTCAATGACATGCTACAACAGCATTTCCTTGACACTGTTCTTCTGGCAACCCAACCAGGATATTTACTTTATTCGGATGATGGACGACTCAGATATTATGCGAAAACAAGCCTCAACAGCGATGCAGGGACAAACTTTCAAATTGAGGGTGTGTGGACACAAATTTTACTGGAACATTGTGTTAAGCAAAACCTCCTTGATAAAGCTGACTACGATGAGATGACGATAAAATTAGTTTGTTCTCGCTACTATTACACTATGTTTGATTCAGACCTACTATTGGAAATAGCAAAACGGGCAGATTGGAAGCTCTCTGAGCCTTACAACAGTTTTGTGCTCGCCTTAGGTGAAGAACGAATGCATTTACAGTCAGCATTAGACGTGTGCGTTGATTTTCTCTTTCCACTTTGGAATGAATCAATTTCTATCAGACAAAAAGAATTTTTGACATTGGGTTTATTAACTGGACTTACATATGGACGGAATGTCCACACAGTATTGAACCGACTTGAATATCTAATTCAAAATAAGCATAGACTTTTTTTACCCGCCGAAAACAGTATTCTCAGACGAATTCGTGAATTCAAGCAAATTTATCCTCTTGAAAATAACTTTACATTTTTGGCGGAAAATGATATTCGTGTCAAGGGAACACGGGTAGGTATTGAAACTATCCTATACGAATATATTCACAATAGCAAACTACCAGAAGTAATCGCCGATCACTACTATTATTCACTCACAGTGGAACAGGTTTACGCAACGATCCTATATTATCTTCAAAATCAAGAAGAAGTTGGTGCATATTTGGATGATTATCTCAAATTTTCCCAAAATGCCCGAAAGGAAGCCAATTCTGATATACCCAATCCCACCAATCCAAAAAACGACACAGCCAGCACAATACAATCTCCATCCAGAAATGAACAAGGATAAAGATGCGTCGGTTTCTGATAGACGAAAATATTTCTCCGGAATACCGCACGCAATTGCTGAGGCATGAGCCATCGCTAACGGTCTTGGCGGTTGGTGATGAAGGTGCTCCTCCGAAAAGCACGTTAGACCCAGAAATCTTAGAGTGGTGTGAAAAGAACCAATTTAACTTGATAACAAATAATCGGAAAAGTATGCCGCAACATCTCTGTGACTATCGGAAAAAAGGGGGTCATGTTCCTGCTATTTTCACGATTAATCTCGAAGTACCAATGGGAAAGATTATTGACGAGTTGCTTCTCATCGCTGGAGCATCTGACGAAGACGAATATATTAACGAAATTAAATATCTACCACTTTAACAACGAACTCAAGTTAATGACATCACCCGACTCTCCGCAATCTGCTTCAGTCGCGAAAAGTTGGCACCGCATAACTTGAATCAGAGAGGACACAATGAACGAGATAAATTCGCCAGAATATTGGGAAGTTATGCCGCTTGAAAAAGCAGTAAATGTCTTTGATAAACAGAGGATTCCACTTAATCAAGAACATAGGCAACGGATGCAAGGAGAATATCCATACTGCGGGGCAAATGGAGTCGTGGATTCTGTAAATGATTACTTATTTGATGGTGAATACATTTTGTTAGCAGAGGATGGTGGATATTGGGGTTCTTTTGAAAATTCAGCTTATTTAATGAGTGGAAAATTTTGGGTAAATAATCACGCGCATGTTTTACAAGCTAAGCAAGGTCTATCGGATAATTATTTTTTGATGTGCCAATTGAATTATCTTGATATAAAACCGTTTATTAGTGGAACAACTCGCGGAAAACTGAATCAGGGCATGATGAAGCGTGTCCCCTTAGCACTCCCCTTACTCCCCGAACAACGCGCCATTGCCCACGTTTTACAAACAATCCAAGAAGCTAAATCTACCCGGCAACGCGAGATTGCCTTAGAACGCGAACGCAAAGCGGCGTTGATGGATTACCTCTTTTCACACGGGATGAAGGAAGAATCTCGCAAGCAGACGGAATTTGGTGAAATTCCTGAGAGTTGGGAGGTTGTTCAACTCAAAGAAATCGCTACATTAAGGCGTGAAAATGTAAAACCTGAAGATAATCAGAACTTAAATTTTGTCGGACTTGAACACATTGATTCGGGAGAAAGCATTCTGAAACGTGCAGGCGATGCTTCCGCGATGAGAAGTGCAAAAAATCATTTTTATCCTGATGATGTTTTGTATGGTAAATTGCGAGCTTACCTGGATAAAGCAGTTATTGCTGAAATAGAAGGAATTTGCTCAACCGATATTCTTGTATTCACTCCAAACTCAAAAGCAGCTCCAAGATTCTTAGTCTATCTCTTACATACCGAAGCGTTTGTGAATCATGCTGTAGCAACATCAACAGGTATAAGCCATCCAAGAACATCATGGGATTCTTTGGGAAAATTCACTTTTGCGTTGCCTGCACTTTCCGAACAACGCGCGATTGCCAATGTTTTCCAAGCAATTGATGAAAAAACAACAGCCCTTGAAAAAGAAGTTGAACATCTTGACGAACTCTTCCACGCCATGCTAGACGAACTGATGACCGGACAGCGGTCTGCTGTGCCATTGATTTAGGAATATTATGTCAACACAGAAATTAAGTGCTGTAGAACGAGAGGCTATTTGGCTAGCCCACGGGAAGAAATGTGTATATACAGGGGAATTGCTTGATCCAAAGACTTTTCATATTGATCACATAATTCCAGAATCTCTTGCCAAAGATCCCGCAGCGTTTAAAGCTACAAAGGCAGAATTAGACTTGCCAGACGATTTCAATATACATGGCTATGGAAATTTACTGCCGTGTTGTCCGAGAGCAAATATTCAAAAAGGTAATTTGATACTTAGGCACTGTAGGTTCTACTTAAGTATAGCTGATGCAAAAAAGAAAAAAGTAGAAACTCACCTTAATCGTATTGAAAAAAAAGAGCGCAGCGGAAAAGCCCTTTTTCTGTTACAACAAGGCATAGAACGTGGTGATCTCACTCCCGACAAGGTT
>JAJEIP010000077.1 GCA_022827885.1 Candidatus Poribacteria bacterium | reverse complement strand
GCCACCCTCTTGGATATATTTCAGGACGCGTTGGCGTAAATCTATGGAATATCTCATAATACCAGAGGCTAACATAAATCTCAGAGAATGTCTATATATTTTTAGCATTCACCATAGTTCACTGGACATCTCCAATGCGTTGCTTATTTTAACGCAAGTTATCCTTGTTTATAGACATAGCACTCCGCTGGAGTGCGGTGGTTCGGATGCATCTTTTTCTATAGACATAGCACTCCGCTGGAGTGCTAAAGTCTGCGTTCCCTTTGAAAACACTATGTTCAAATATCCAAAATTTGTTAGTAGCAGCTTGGGTTATTTTAAGATCTATCCGAAGAAATCAAAAAAAAGATAAGGAATCTTTTTCTTGCGTATTTTTCTTAAAGATGTTACTATTTTGGCAAGTAATATAGGACTATACCGTTAAAAGGGGTTCCGATAGTTCCCACACTATTATTTTCCCGAACCTCTCATCTGCTTGTCAGCCGTATGGTAAGGAGATCCCTATGTTTGTGCTTAACCGCCGAAGTTTCCATTCCGTTCTCGTTTTCCTGTTGGTTGTTATAACTACAAAGAGTGGTGATGCTAACGCTTGGGTGCAGCAGACCGAAGTTCCAACATCCAGAAATGGGGTTGCGACTGCTGTCGTTAACGGCAAGATTTATATCATCGGTGGCGTGCCTTATAGTAACAAGTCAGGACCAGGCTGGGCAGCCCTCCCAACGGTAGAAGTTTATGATACGCGTACCAGCACGTGGGGGAAAGCCACGGATATGCCAACACCACGCATCGCTGCACAGGCTGCAGTTTTTGCTGGCGACATCTATGTGTTTGGTGGATACAGTCGGGGAAAGATTCGCGGTGAGAAAGAGCATAAAATTGTCGAAGTTTACAACACACGAACCAATACTTGGTCAAGAACGCGGGACATGCCAACGCTTCGCCGTGGGTTTAGAACAGCCGTTGTTGATGGGAAAATATACGTCATCGGTGGCGCAATTTTTGATAGACAACGCGACGTCAGAGTCGCTACTGACCTCGTTGAAGCCTATGATCCGTTGACAGAGCGGTGGAAAAAGCACGCCAGCATGCCAACAAAACGTATGTGGGTTGATACAGCAGTTGTGAACAGTAAAATTTATGCGATTGGCGGTGAAGTTTCACCTCGGCATGGCGTCCCACCTGCTGACCAGTTTTTCACAAGAATTGAAGAATACAACCCAAGAACTGACCGTTGGCAAAAACAACCTGATATGCCAATGTTGAGGTTTTCCCATTCTACTGTTGCCATCGATAAGAAAATCTATCTGATTGGCGGGTACGCTCGAGACAATGGATTTAAAACCCTTACATCAATAGACGTCTATGAACCGAGCCTAAATAGATGGGGGGCAATACCCCCACTACCGGTGCCCAAAATCGCTCCGGCAGTCGCTGTCAATGGCGTAATTTATGTGCTTGGAGGTTTCATAAGGGGACAAAGGTTCTCGCACGCCGTTGAAGCATTCGATACTGAATTTCGGGCAGTTAACCCAAAAGACAAACTTTCAACACATTGGGGCAAATTGAAGAAATCCAATTAAATAGACGGATTCGAGTGTAACACATACACCCGAATCTGTTCCCATTTCCGTTTCGAGCGATGCGTCGCAACCCGCCTTTTAAAGAGAGTTTCTTCTTTAAATCCAGCGTTAGCGATGATCCTTTCCAAATTCGCAATCGCCTTGGGTCCTGAGGCATCGGCATATCCCAACAAAATAACGCCATCAGGTTTCAGGAAAGTGGAGACCTCCGCAAAAAATCGTTTCACCGTCGCCTGCTTTTCATCGTGAATAGCGAGTTCCGATCGATTACGCACACGGGCAACAACCCAGGGGGCATTGAAGATAATCACGTCAAATTGATGTGAAGGAAACGGATCAAAGAGATCGCCAGCGGGCATGACGTGGACAGTGTCTGAATCTGGTGAAAGACGTTGGAGGTTGAGTCTCGTCGTCGCTACGGCTTCAGGGAGTAGATCGGATGCATACAGTTCAGTCTGTTCCCCCAATTCCTGCCGCGCCAACAACGTCAAACACCCACTTCCACACCCGATGTCGGCAACGGCAGCGGGACTGGATTGACGGACATGCTGGAGTGCCTCCTGAAAGCATTCGATTGTTTCTTGTGAGCGTGGGGCAAGGACATTTTCTGAAGCGACGAGAGAAGCATCGAGGGCACGGATGGGGTAGGTGTCCGTTAACGCGTGTTGAATTTGTTGGATTTTTGTGAGAGAGAGGAGGAAGGGTTTTCCTTGGTTCGCATCCGCGGGTTCGCCAGCAAGTTCCAACAGATAGGGGAGAACAGGCGCATTTTCAGCCTGTAAGATCCCCGCTGCATCTGCCCAACACATCAGTCTTGCTAAGGCTTCTCTCAAAGCATCGTTTACGGATTTCCCGCGCGAAGTTCTCCGATCTCGTGTTCTATCCTCACGCTGCGGGTGCTGGATCAAATCCCGTTTGTGGCGTTGGATATAATCCATGAGTGCCGTAATCTGTTCCCATTCTCCCTCCACAATCGCAACGCCGCCGTGTCGGATATGTGTGAAAATCCGATTGAGGTGTCCTAATTCTTGATGAGAGAACAGCTTGGCGCGTGCGCGCGCAAAAACTGCATCCCGGCATTCAGCAGGGACGTAAAGTTCACCAATGTTGTTAATAGAATAGAAGGAAGTCATCTTTTCGAAGATTAACAAGCGTTATACGGCTAAGAGATCTGGACAATCTCACCGGTTTTGACGGATTCTGCTTCTTTATAGCAGAGCAGGAGCGCGTCCCGCGCGCCCACCCCGGACAGGGCAGTCGGCTCATCTTCCCAGTCGATCGCGTCAACAGCGTATTGAAGTTCACCAGTAAAGGCATCAATCGGGTCAACTTCTCCTAAATCGACCTGTTCCACTTTACCTTCGTCGTTTAGAAGTGTCAGTGGCACTGCTGTAGCGGCTTCACCTGCTAATGTTGAAAAGTCATAAAGGAGAGTCGCTTTTTCGAGGTAGATTTCAAACCCGTGCGAAAAAGCGCGTCCGCGTTGGGAGATTGCACCCGACGCGCAACTCACGGAGAGTTCCTTATCGTTATAGATGTATTGGGTCGTCAGGTAATCGACATAGTTGCCGCTGGCGAGTTTGCCTTGTGAAAACACTGCGTCGGGGACACCACAGAGCAGCTGAATGAAATGGGTATCGTGGATATGTAAATCAATGCCAGGCCCCCCGCTCTTTTCGATATCGGCAACATCTCGTGACCAACTCGGTTTAGAGATAATCCGCTTAAAATGCGCGCCGAGGAGTTTACCGTATTTTCCCTCTTCCACCACTCGCTTCGCGTAAGCGTATTCAGCAAAGAAAGGCAGCACATGTGCGACCATCAGGAAACAGGGACCTTCATTGGCAGCTTTCCGTTCCGCACCAATCTTGTCTGCGAGTCCGACGAGTTCATTGGCATCGTCCATAGAGATAGAAATCGGTTTCTCAACAAGGGTATGTTTTCCTGCTTCGAGGGATGCCATACTCACGGGTTTGTGCAGATGCGTCGGCAGACAAATATCAACCAGTTCAACCTCCTCATCGGCGAGGAGTTCATCAATCTCGCTATATTTTCGGACGTTTGAGAGATCTTCCATGCCACCTCGGGGTCCGAAATTCCCTTGAATGCCCGTCCAATCGCCAGCGAGTTTCTTTGGATCTCGTGTGCAGATAGCAACCACTTCAGCACCCGTAATCCGCTGAATGGCGTAGTAATGAATCATGCCCATAAATCCGATACCAACGATTCCGATTTTTGTCATTTTCTCGGTTTCCCTTTTTATAGAAGAAGGCACAAGTACCACCCGTTTTGAGGGTGATGCCTGTGCCGTTAAATCATTATTATGCGAGACAGCGTTTAGTGTGCACTGGTTTTTGACTTGATACTGCCCCACGTTGTTGTAGCTTTATCGCGAGGTGAAACTGCCAGGAACCCCTCGTTCATTATTTCGTTGATTTCGGCCTCGCTGAGTGCACGCCGCCAGACTGCTGCTTCGTCGATAGAGCCGTTCTCAAAGGTATAATTCGGACGGTCTTTAGAGCAGCCGATCCGTAAGTCCTGATCGTTGGTGCCTTTGAAATCAAACTTTTCGTCTTTCTCCGCGGCGACTTCACCATCAACGTAGACTTTCATGGTCGTCCCGTCATAAGTTCCAACGACGTGATACCATGTCTTCTCATCCAACCCATGTGGCTGACTCAGGGTCGGTCTACTGTTTCCGGTTCCCAAGAACATATTAAAATTCTGACCTGAGTTGAAAGCACCGATACCGTAGGAAGAATGCTCACCCCCGTTATGGCAGTTTTTGTCGAACCACTGCGCATCAGTTCCCCAAGAGTCCTGATTGATCCAAGCCGCCATCGTGATTTCACCCGTAATTTTCAGGTCATCGGAGGCGGGCACATTGACGCAATCCGCGCCTATGGCTGTAATGCGAATCGCATCCCCGTATTTGCCTTTCACAATTTCGGTATTGGCGATGATATCGGCATCAAGTCCGTTGCCGGAATCGTCAACAATGCTCTTCCCTTTAACATTGTCAAACGTGAAATAGAGGACGAGTCCTTCTGCGAGATCTGCCGTGGCGGACCCTACCGCTATAAGCATTAATGCGCTGAGGAACATGACGGAACCTAATAACTTTTTCATCCTGTTTCCCCTCCTGTGGTGTTTTCTTACACCAGAAATGTCAGTTTGCTTGTTGGAAGTAGTGAGAGTATATCACAGCTCCTTGAAGAATACAATATGTTTTTCGTTGGGAACATGGACAGATTCTGTGTTTACGCGATGCTTAAAACGCTTCCCGCTTAATATTGCCCCATGTCGTAGCGATCTTATGCTTCGGTGAAACCGCGAGTAAAGAACGTCGCATAGCACTTCTGATTTCATCTTCACTGAGGACTCGGGACCATATCGCAACTTCGTCAATAGAACCGTTTTTAAATGCGTACTCCGGTTTATTTTTCGCACAGCCAATCCGCAAATCCTCGTCATTTATACCCTTAAAGTGAAACTGAAACGCGGGGGGGAGGAGACCAGGCGGATTGACGATTTTCCCGTCGAGATAGAGTTTCACACTTTTGCTGTCGCTGGTTGCCACAATATGATGCCACGTTTTATCCCGCATGTCACTCAGAACGATGAATCGCATATGTTGTTCACCGCCTAAGACAATCCCGATTCTCGAACCATCAGCCTTCTCTCTATTGAATACCCCCATGCCGTATAAACTATTGGCGGCACTATAACAACCTTTATCAAACCATTGAGACGTGCTTTCTATCCAGTTTTCGTGATACACCCACGCCATCATCGTAATCTCTCCACTGATTTCCAAAGCATCTGCGGACGGAATATTCACACAATCTTCAGTTTCACCAGTGATACGGATTGCATTCCCGTATTTACCCTCGACAAATTGCGTTTTTTTGACAATCCGAGCATCCAGACCATTCCCAGATTCATCAAAGATCCGCTTTCCCTTGACCTTGTCAAACGTGAAGTGAACGATAAGGTCATCGTCCAGATCTGCTGTAGCATGTCCTACTGATACAAGCACCAGAACAACGAATAAAGGGTGGTAAAATAGATGTTTCATTTTTGTTATCCTCATTTTGCTATCTTATCAGATTGTCTGAACAGGAGGCCCCAACGGGTTGATTAATCGGATGCAAGCACAGTATTCATGAGTTCTTCCCATCTACCTTCAAATTTCTCGCCGAACTCGTTTTCGCCGCCGGTAGCGAGGGGACCCCGGAGCATCGGTTTGGTCGTGTTATTATTTTCCCAGAGTTCCTTGCCGCCGAAGTCGTTATGAAGGAAATGGAGTGCCACGCCGGCGCGTTCTTTATCGGTGAGGTTCGACTTGGTGCAGTGTGCCACGCCGTAGCAGAAGAAGAGCACACCCCCTGCCTTGAGTTCGATCGGGACGGCACGTTCTTCGGGCGGATCGCATCGAATATGGTGGTCACTCAAGGGATCGCGATAGTGCTCGTAACTCTCTCGATGGCTCCCCGGTATGACGTGCATGCAACCGTTTTCAACGTTTGCGTCGTGGATGGCGATCCACATCGCAGTGCCTCGTAACGGATCCGCAATTTTGAAATAGGCGTTGTCTTGATGCCAACTCGTGCCGATACCGACTATAGGCGGTTTCCAGAACGCCTGATCCAGTTCCAACATGAATTCATCCCCGATAAGTTGTTGAACCACGGAGATGACCTTCGGATGAAAGGGCAACGCTTTGTGCAAGTCGCTGCGGTTATTGAGTGGAATTACTTGAAGGTTTTGTCGTTCACCTTCATTGTCCCGCTTGGTACCGTCTGTTTGCACAGCGCAATTGATACCCGTTCCGTTTTTGAGTTCAGTGTCGTAGATTCGTTCTAATTCCAGTCGGAGTGCCTCCGCTTCAACGGGATCGAAAAAACCTTCGATGGCAAGGTACCCACTGTTTCGGAATTGCGCGAGCTGCTTCTCACTTAATTGCATTATCGAATCACCTTTTTATGGTCTTTTTGCGCACGGCACAATAATAGAATCCACCATGCCGTGTAGAATTTTTTTGTCTGCTGGACAAACTGCGGCTTGCATGCCCCCGAGCTTAACAGTGTTCCCGACGACGAAATAATATGGACGGAGCAGTGGACGACACGCCATCTCTTGAACATCGCCAGTGTCAAAATCGTAATACTGCATCCGTACCCGTTCGGCAGTGTGGAATTTCTGGAGGACGTGCGGACTTTTCTCGAAATTCTCAAGACTGTTTTCAATAACGGCTTCCCATTCCTCTGTCGGCAGATCGTGTCCGATCGCTACGCCACGGCTCCCCCATGCGAGTTCGGAAAAGCCGGATGGTTTAATGACCAATTCCCGTTGTTTTTGCGTCACGGGTCCGAGCTGCCGCCAATCCATTAGGGGGTTTCCGTCCACCTCTAAATTCGGAATTACAGCATGTGGGGGTAGCGGACGGGCATCAATAATCCATGTCTCCGGAATAACTTGTTGTAAGAACGGATAGGTCTTTTTACCGAGATGGCGTTTCCAAAACGGTTGGAGCGTCGGATGATGGAAAAGCGCGAGACACAATTTCTCTTCCAAATAGGATTTTGGCGGTGGTGTCATCACAACGGTGCGTTTCTTCGCACTATAAAACATTAACTCCACTTTCGGGATATTGGGCAGATCAAACAGTTCATAGAAACGATAAAACACATCGACTTCCATCTTACCTTCTACTGTTTCGACAAGTAGTGCCTCTTCGGTAAAAATTACCTCGTGCGGTTTGACGGTCCGAGTCTCCAGTCCCGCCTCACAAAGTGCTGCGGCAAGCCATACCATCTCTGCCCAATAATCTTCCGATTCGTCTGACACAACGATTGCGAGTGTAGGATTGTCCTTCTTTGCCAAGGCACGGATCATCTCGGCATATCCGTTCACCATCCCGTCGCTGCCACCGATGATGCTATAACCGAGTTGCGCGTAGAGCCGCGCTAAGCACCCTGTTCCGCCAATAAAACCGGGAATCGAGTCGAGTTCGGTAATCGCCATACCGTCACCGGTCGGGAGAATGTCGGGACGTAGCACACCCGGGAGTTGGCTCTTAAAACGGTTC
>JAJEIP010000052.1 GCA_022827885.1 Candidatus Poribacteria bacterium | reverse complement strand
ATAGACATTCCCAACGCTTAGAGAGGAAACAGATGAAACGGAAACATGTTATTATACCCCTTTGCTTGTGTGTTTTGGTATTTTCATTGGCAATTGTCCTAAATACTTGGACCCAAGATAAGCTTTCAAAAGAAGAAATACGATTCGATCTTGACCAGAATGGCGAACTCAGTGACGCTGAAGAGCAGCTCATGTTTCGGGTGATGAGACTCGAAGTCGCCAGAGGGAACAAGTTCAGTGCACAACAGATCCGTGAAATGCAAAGTGGAGAGCGGGATAGATCCCGTAGAAGGGGTGGGTTCGGTGGACGACGCGGTTCCAGGGAACCGTCAGGACCGCGCTTGGATCCCGAACAGGTTAAATTCACGGATGGCACAGCCACAGTTCCTGACCGAGAGACCTTTGAAAAACTATCGTATCAAGGGACAGACGTACGTATTGATACGCAGCTTACCGGAATTGAATTTGTAAAGTTTCAGATTGAGAGGACGCATACACAGAATCCGCAACTCTATTTCATGAATACAGAGACGCATCGTTCCCATGGCAGTTTTATGCGTGCTGCGGGTTTGGCACGAGGACAAGGACAGATGCGGGGTGTGCTTAGCTACCGCCCACTCTCCACGTCTCCAAATGGTGAACCCGGGGTCTATACCTTTGAGTTTAATCCGAACGACGCATTCCCATTTGAAGAAATCAAGCTTGCACATGACCTGCTCGTGGCGAAGATGCCGATACTGAAAAATCGGCTCGGCTACTGTCCTTTATGGGGAGCGATCGATATTTATTTTCATGAAAAAACCTTCTATGACGCAGCGGAATTCCCCGTCTATTTTGAGGACGATCTCTATGCGAATATCGGCTACCTGCCGTTGAATCAGGCAGCGTCATTCGGTCGGTTGCGTGTATTAGAGATAGATGAACGTCCCTCACCGCGTGACATCGTCATTTGCAGAACCCTGCCGAACGAAATGTCGCGAGTCGCTGGGATTATCACCGGCGTTCGACAGACACCACTTTCACACGTTAATCTCCGAGCAATTCAGGATAAAGTTCCCAACGCTTTCATCGCCAAGGCGTGGGAAAACACGGAAATCGCACCACTCATCGGTAGATATGTCTATTATGAAGTGAGCGCTGATGGCTTTGAGATTCGGGAAGCGACGTTTAAGGAGGTAGAAACACACTTTGCTGATTTACGTCCGTTGAAGACACAGGAACCTGCACGTGACCTCTCTATTACGAAGGTTCTACCATTGGACAGCATCGGTTTTGCAGACGCGTCGCGCTTCGGTGTGAAAACGGCTAACATGGCAACACTGCGGACGTTGGGATTCCCCGAAGGCACAGTCCCGAATGGTTTCGGTGTGCCGCTGTCCTTTTACGATGCGTTCATGAAACACAACGACTTCTATGCAGAGGCGGAAGCACTGCTCAAAGATTCCGAATTTCAGGATAATTACGACACGAGAGAGGCTGAGTTGAAAGGGTTTCGAGAGCGCATCAAGGCAGCGAAAATGCCGACATGGATGATGGAGGCACTTTCGGAATTACAGAACGCATTTCCAGAAGGCACGTCCCTCCGATGCCGTTCCAGCACAAACAACGAGGATTTACCCGGTTTCAGTGGGGCAGGCTTATACGATTCCTACACACACCATCCAGACGAAGGACACTTGTCCAAGTCGATTAAACAGGTGTTCGCAAGTCTTTGGAATTTCCGGGCATTTGAGGCGCGCGAGTTCTATCGCATTGACCACTTCGTTACGGCGATGGGGGTGCTTGTCCATCCCAATTTTGCAGATGAATTGGCGAACGGGGTCGCTGTGACTGATGATGTCGTCTATCAAACGGTGGGAAATTATTACCTCAACACACAGGTTGGCGAGAATCTCGTGACGAACCCTGAAGGCCAATCGAATCCTGAAGAAGTTCTCATGGATTGGTGGGACAGCACTAACTACAGGGTTGTGAAAACTTCCAATCGGACAGAAGGCGAAAAACGAATCTTGACGGATGCCTATCTACGTGAACTGAGTCGTTATCTCATGGTAATACACAACAAATTCAGTCTGCTATACGGTCCCGCTGGACAAACGGCAGATTTCGCTATGGAGATTGAGTTCAAGATTACGAGCGAAGGCAAACTCTCCATTAAGCAGGCGAGACCGTGGGCGCAGTGATTTACTTTCCGCAACTACTGTAGGTGCGGTTTCCCAACCGCACCTATTCCCAAAAAACTCTTGCCATCTAATTCGCTTTTTTAACTTCACCCCAGGTTGTGATAAACCTATTTCGTGGTGTTACGCTTAGACTCGGTGCGAATTCTTCAACGGTTGGAAGAATTGCAGGTCCCAAGCCTTCAGCGACTCCGCCAACAGCATAGATTTTATTCTTCAGGTTTCCAGCTCCCAAAAAGACTCTCGCTGTTGGCATTTCTGGACTTTCCATCCATGTGTCAGTTGCTGGTTCGTATACTTCGACAGTTGCCAACCCGGGCCCTTGCACTGTAGATGTCCCGCCCATAGCGTAGATCTTTGAACCTACTGCACTAACAGCCAGAGCCGTTCGGGCTGTCGGCATATCTGTTTTCTGTGTCCATGTATCCGAACTCGGATCGTATTCTTCAACCGTTTTAAGAACAGGTCCTTGCACGGCAGGCGTGCCACCAATGAGATATATTTTTTGGTTAATACTTGCGGCTGCCATTCCTGAACGTGGCGTGGGCATATCTGTTTTCTGTGTCCATGTATCGGTTGCGGGATCATATTCCTCAACAGTACCTAACACGGGTCCGACATTTTGGGCGATGCCTCCAATTGCGTAAATTTTGTTCGATATGACAGTCGCTGCAAAAAACGAGCGTGGCGTGGGCATATCTGTTTTCTGTGTCCATGTGTCAGTTGCGGGATCATATTCTTCGACTGTTCCAAGTGCCGGCGATTGTCCGTTCCATCCGCCGATCGCATAAATCTTTCCATCAACTACGCATGTTACGACCCCCGCGCGTCCGGCTGGTAGACTCGCTTTCTGAGCCCACTCATCCTTATCCGGGTCGTAAGCCTCAACAAAATCAACCGGTTCAGCAAGCATTCCACCGATAGTGTAAAGCTGACTATCAACGGTAGTTACGGAAAAAAAGAGCCTCGGAATCGGCATGTCCGATTTTTGTGCCCAGTTTTCGGCAGTGGCACTGTATATCAAGATGAAGGTGAATAGAAAAGTGAACAGCCCACAACAATGAAAAAATGAAGATGCGTTTGATTGTATTGTAAATTTTTTTCTCATTAAAACCTCAAAACTTACGAATTCCTGAACGGAATTTCTTTATTAAAATTCGGTCGGTGTGATGCCTGCTAAAGGCATTTTGTATGTGCATGGTGGATACCGCAATTGTTGAAAATGTGCAATCCGAAGAGTACTCGTTTACCGGTTCCACCAATAGGTCATTTTCCCTAAAACTGTCCAACCGAGGAGTTTAACACCGCCATCACGGGTGTCGTAACTCTGGTCGAAGACGAAGTAGATATCACTGCCGGGACGATAGATGTAGTTCACCAAAAAGTTCGCAGAGAGGACATCCCTATCGGTACTCCATTGTGTGAACAGTTTTGTGAAAAGTGTTGTCGAAAAGGAGTAGCTGACACGAGTACCGAAAGCGTTAGCATCGAATTCTTCATCAGGCAGCGTAATGCGGTTAAATTCGACGAAGGGTTCTATACTAAACTGCGCGTTCGGCCTGGCGGTCGCATCTATTGAAAAGCCGCGTCTCGTGCCGTTATAAAATTCACCGAATTCCACCTGCGTTCGTGCACCAATCATCCGACTGCTGCTGGTCCGTACTGATATTTGGAACGATGTGAAATTGTAGTCCCCGTCTGGGATATCTTCACCTTGAAGGGTAAATCCCACGTCTAAATTTTCAGTTGTGTTCTTAACTTCAAACCCAATGTCGTCCCCTGTTTCAAACTCAAATTGCGTATCGAAAGTTATCTCTTGGGTTTCCAACTCGTTCGCTTGGGTCAGAACAATGTCAACTTCCGGTCCAATCTGAATCTCGCGGATACCAAATTTGTCTGGCCATGGGGTGTAGCTTGCATCACCGCGCAATCGACGAACGCCTATACGTTGAATGTAACCGACTTCGGGATTAAAGTCCTCGCCGATGTCTGTATATGAAGCGTCAAGTCGAAACAGATTCGTGCGCCAATCCCCACCAATAAAGAATGCATTGCTCTGTCGAGTAAAATCTACTTCAAAATCTTCAAGGGTCCGTGAGAACAACCCTTGGATATTAATCTCTCGCGTCGGACGATAGGAAAAATCAAATCCTGCCGTGCTATTTGATGCGTCGGCATCTTGCTTATTGATAAGGATCCCTCCAACCGTTGAACTCGCTAAGATATCTCGATTCACCCGCACGACTGAATAATTTGTGCGCGGTTCACTGAATATGTTCTCAGGAGAGACTTCAGACTCGTCCTGTTCATATTTGTCCGTGAATACGTTCAGAATCCCTATACCGTAAGGTCCAATTTTTCCGGTCATTTTGCCGCCGCCGAGAATCGGAATTGCCCGTCCTCCCGCAAGCCCGATGCGACGGCTATAGAAAAGCAGCAGAGGAGGCGGTCTACGGAAACTCGGACGTGGGATCCCGACATCGAAAATACTGGCACCTTCTAAAAAAAACGGACGCTGTTCGGGGAAAAAGAGGCTAAAACGCGTCAGGTTCACCTGTTCCTGGTCTGCCTCTACCTGGGCAAAATCGGTATTAACGGTCAAATCAGCAGTCAGGTTCGGGGTTACGCCGTATTTGAAATCCACACCGGCTTCAAATACACCTTCAGTTTCTTCTACTGACGATCCATAACTCGCGCCGGGTAATACATACGGCAGCAATTCCAGATGCCTTGAGGGCGTAATACCTTCTATCCCTTCAAGGGTGCCGAAATACGCTGTTCGGTACTTCGCCAATCCTCCATACGTTTTGGGTGCCTCATTCCAGGCGTCAATTTCCTGCTTTCGCGCGATTTCGCGACCGAAGTTTATACCCCAATTCATCACGTCGCTGCGTTCAAATCGGAGTTGACTGAACGGGATTGCGATTTCCGCTGTCCAATGGTCTTCATTGATTCTACAACGGCACTCCCAAACAATATCCCAACTTGTGTTGAGGCTCCCACCGCTGTTGGAGACTGCCGTGTCTTCCATCCCACCCACTGGGGTGAATCGGAAGAAAACAGCGTTTCGTCGATCGTTGTAGGTGTCTAACAACAGAAAACCGTAGTCATTGGAACGCAAACCGGGGGAGTCTCGACGCATGTCGTTAGCGACAATCTTGTCCATCTCATCGTAAAAAATAAACCCGAAGTACAGCTTTTTGTCATCGTAAAGGATGCGGATTTCGGATGCTTCTGTCGCCGGTTCGCCTTGATCGGGCTGGATTTGATAGAGTTGGCGGATGGGTTCTACACTTTGCCAAACGGGTTCGTCGAACACCCCATCGACTTTGATTTCCTCAGAAGTCCGGTGTGCTGACATGCGTGGGAACTCCCGTTCTGTTTGCGCATCGGCACCGTGTGGAACGAATAGTATGCACATCCACAGCAGGAGGGAAAGTTTGATGTTTCGCATATATCGACGCAACTGAAAAATAGTAGTAAAATGTTTCATTACAGATTGGTGTCTCCTTTTTCGCTGCTATCTAAAAGGCGGGATTATCAGGATTGTTATCTTACCACATATAAACCCTACTGTCAAGTCCTTCCGCTAATATCTAGGGCTATTCGGTTTTAGCATTTCTGTATGGAAAAACCCCTAAATCCCCAACCCCC
>JAJEIP010000128.1 GCA_022827885.1 Candidatus Poribacteria bacterium | reverse complement strand
CCCCTTATCAGGGGGGCAGAGACTTTGAGTGTATCCTGATGGAAAACTAAATGACCCTACTAATATCAACGACGATAGATACTAACCTCCATTCCATCACGCCTGCCGGGTCGCCTGCGACTCTCAAACCAGTGTGTTTCGGAGTCGTAGTGTGAGCGGACATGCTCTAAATAATCAGCCATTTGGTCCGCTCTGCCGACGTTGTCAGCAACAAGAGTCGCTGGATTGGTTAACCGAGATTCGATGGCTTGGAAACAGGCGAAATAGCCATCTTTATTGTTATCAAGGAACAGAAAATCCACGGGTTCTTGGATGGTTTTGAGGACTTCTGCGGCATCACCAATCCGTGAATCGACAAGAGCTGCCACACCTGCCCTTTCAAAATGTGTGCGTGCGCGTTGTGCGTTGGTGTCCTCTATTTCCACTGTTATCAAACGTCCTGTGCCTAAGGTTTTTAGCACACGTAGCATCCATAACCCGGAATAACCGATGGCAGTTCCGCATTCTACAATCAGAGACGGTTTTGCCTTTTCGACGCAACTGGCGAGTAATGTCGCTTTGTCAGGTCCCAACATAGGGACTCGTTCTTCCCGACACTGCTCCTCGACTTCTGCTAAAACCTGATCTAACATTAAGGTGCCTCCATATTTTTTCCATCTTGCTGACTGGCGATGTGGTAATCAAAAAGTGCATCGTTGATTGTATGATGAGCTGCCGATGCGTAGTGTTCCAAAAGTGTTTTAGGACCGTGATTCAAGGCAAAAATGCCGTAGTCTTTTCCGTTCGGCGATCGGGTAATAGAATGGATGTGATTCAAGTCCTCGCGGGGTCCATCGTCATTTCGACCGCGACGATTCCCTCGATCGCGTCCGCCTCTGCCGCCGCGCCCGCCACCGGCACCCCCTTCGTTGTTGAATTCAATCCAAACGGCGGGATTGAAAACGCGGTAGTAAATTGGATCGTCCGTGGTCGTGCCACCGATCCAGACGAAATAGGTGTTATCAAGTCCTGCATCAACATCTGCCATCCAGATGTCGGCAAACTCGGTTTCAAGGTTATAGACGTAAGTTTTGATAAGATTCCGAAGGTTCTCTTTCTGGACATCGTTCATTTCCGATGCTTTCAAACCGACGCCTACAAAGTCGGAGTAGTCGTAATTCAGGAACGGATCTTCTGACCTGCCCGCGCCGACTTGGAGCCTACGACGGCCTGTTTGAATTGCCTGTTCTCTCTGGTTCGTGTCAAGGCTGTTGAGTAAAACAAAGGCGTTACCTCTTTCATCCCGAAGTACTTCAATGCCATTGATGGTCGCAGGTTCGCTTCCGATGAAGGCGGGAACGATGGAGACTTCATCGCCGTGTACTAAAAAGTTGAGTGCCAAATGATGACCGTCTAACTGAAAACCCCA
Organism: Candidatus Poribacteria bacterium; assembly: GCA_022827885.1. GTDB lineage: Bacteria > Poribacteria > WGA-4E > WGA-4E > WGA-3G > WGA-3G. Next base: position 20,330 of record JAJEIP010000128.1, on the reverse strand, counting down.
CGATCCATCTGTTTCCGGGTTTCCAAATAAGGCGATGTGATAATGATTTGGGTCCCAAAAACCGGGTCTGATTTTACTGAGGTGTGATTCAACGTCTTTCGTGATGAGAGAGATTTTAGTATAACCATCGTCACTCAAAAATGCGTCCAGAACTTCATAGAAGAGCGTCAGTTGTTCAGTGGATAACCTCCCGAAACGAATGCCCCCTCGATCCTCCATAGCCGGTGGGAAATTCGTCCAACTGTAGGATTCTTTGTGTCCGAGTAGGAAAGAAGCTGCGTCAAGGAGTTCGCTACTTAGCGATGCGCGGAAACTGTTCATAACGGCGGCTAAAGCTGCGATTGAGGGTTTTGTGGAGATTTCAGCGATCCCTTCCGTTTTTTCTGCTTCAGCAGTTGGGGTATCGAAAGTTTTGAGTGTGAGCGCAATTATACTTGATGCGAGCATTATGGTGAATATAATTAAAATTTTGCGTAACATGGAATCCTTTTGATTTAACCTGTTGTAGAAGTTCGTGAGTTAGGGTACCCACGAACTTCCTCTTTTCATTTTCAGTTATTCAAGCGAAAGTTCCACCTCAATCTGTTCTCCGTTTCGCAGGAGTTTTATGGGTAGAGTTTTCGCTTGCGGTTTATCCTGCAGCACATAACCGATAATACCACTCTCTGTCAATCGGTCGGTCCGGTCGCCGTAAGCAATGACGATATCGTCTCGACGAATGCCTGCTCTTTGTGCATTGGTCTGTCCGCTTGACCGTCGTCCGCCGCGACTCACCGTCTCAACGCTCAGTGCCATCTTCGTTTCACTGATCCCATTGCGCTGACGCTCAGCATCGGATAGGTCTTTAAGCACCATCCCACCGAGGGCAACGAGACGTAGTTCGCCTGTTGTCGTGCGCCAAGAGATGTCGCTTCCCTTCCGCCACCCCGAGTTGAGCGTGAGTGTTAGTTCGGTTTCCTTGCCGTGCCGATCAACCGTTGCTGGCAGTGTCGAGTTTTCTGGGGCGCGATGTAACACCCATTGCACGTCAGCGATTGAGATAATCGGCTGTCCGTCAAGCGTCAGGATTTCATCGGCGCGTCGGAAACCAGCTTTTTCAGCGGCGGATCCGGTCGCGACTTTGCTAAGCTTCGCACGATGCTTCGGCGAAAAGTGCAGTCCTAAGACATCCGGCATCGGGAACGGATACAGGACTTCATCTGGAATGGGCTTCCGGTCATACCAATGGATCTCGCGCTGCGCTTCACCAATCTGGTGGCAATGGATGCACTGTTGGTTAATGCGACTGTTGAAATCCAAGGTCGTTGAATAACGCAATAACGCCGGGAATGCCTCTGGCGTTTTCTTTATGGGATCAGGTCCGGTCTTTGCCGCTAAAAGTGTTTTATTTTTTGGATATTCCTTGTGTAGTCCCAGAGCGGCTTCAAGTGCCTGTTTGAAGCCTTCTATTGAGATGTCTTTCGCGGCGTTTTCGTATTCCGCACGTGTCCCGAAACGTCCGTAGATGGTTTTGTCGGCGTTCATGAAGAACACCGCGAAGGTGAGGTCGTAATCAAATTGGAACAGCGATAAGTCCATACCGTTGCCTTGCACGATACGAACGCGAACGAACTGTTCCATCAGGTCCTTAATTTCCTTATCATGACGAACAACCTGTTCGTCGAAGCCTTGGCAGGACTCTCACGGCACTCAGCGGAAAACGATGAGCAGAGGTTGTCCTGTCTTTTCTGCTTCGGCGAACCCCTTTGCAAGGTCATTATAGATCCAGTAGCCTGTTGACTTGACTGCCTGAATATCTTCTGTGACTTCTTCGTCTCCGTGACCGAAGCAAAATGATACGGCTAATAGTAATATTCCGAGCATCATGCTCAAAACCCGAAATTTCATTAGGGATATTCTCCTTTCGTTTTGTGTGTAAATTAAAAATCTTTTCAGGCGCAGAGCGTGTTCCTGTCCCTGAAAGTTTGTTCCCAGAAATTAGAGTGGAAACTTCTCCTTAATCAGCATAAGCGGTTCTTGATTCGCGAACACCCGGTAGGCACGGGTAATAAACTTTTCACCTTCAAAGTGTGAGATAGCGGACGGTAGGTCGCTTAAAATCTCAAGACCGCACCAGAGCAGCTCACGCCGAGTTTCTAAACCACTGTGCTGCAGAAGTCCACCGAGTCCTTGTTTATTGGATGCTAACCCATTCAAAATGGATTCCGGCAGACGTTTCGGCACAATAAGGGAGTCGGCATAGGTATGTATTCTGGGGGATGATTCTTCCTGTGAATGCGTGTGGACGACTGCTTGCCGTGAAATGATCTCTGCTCCCGCAGATAGGTGGAGCCATGTATGTTCGCTGGATAGGGTCTGTTGGGTTTGTTGAAGTAAGGTTACCTCTACCGGCGTGAGTGTGTATGCTTCGATAAATCGCGTAACCGTCCCATCGGCGACGAGCAACCCACGTTGGAAGGCAGTCAGTTGTGCGAGGTTGATTCTTTTTAACGTTTCGGGTTTATCGTCTTGCGCGACGAAAAGTGCCTTCATGCGGGTATTAACGAAGGTCCCTTGTTGTGTAATTGTGTCTGTTTTCATGGTCAAAGTTCTCTTTATTTCTGGAAGAAGCACGTTCACGCGAGCGTAACATGCGATGTTTGGGGTTGTTGTTCAATTTTTTAGACACGTAAGGCTGAAAAAAGTTCGTGGATAGACATTTGACAAACCAGTTGTAATCCCATATACTATGGACAGAACGACATCTCAACAAGGTGAACGTCATGATGCTTGATGATGTTTACATCAAAGGGGGTAACAGGTGAGGACGCGGCACGTGTCTAAAGTTTTAAACAAATCTATATCTCTTTTCTTGATGAGTGCCTCTTTACTTTTCAGTGGTTTCACGGCAAGTGCAGAGGGACCTCCCTTATCCCTCGGTGGATATCTCTTCGCGCAAGGCAACTACGATGCTGCCATCACTGAATATAAACGCTACCTCTTTTTTCATCCAGATGATCCGGGTGTGGGTGCGGTGTATTACAATGTCGGCGTCGCCTATAGAGCACAAGGACTGTGGACAGAAGCGGTTGCTGCCTTTCGGGCAGCTACACATCTCGCTACGGATGACGAAGCGAAATCGGAATACCAGTTGGAACTCGCCGTGACACTGATTGCGGCGCAGGACTACGATCTCGCTCGGTTGGAATTGATTAAGGTGACGATGCGAACCCCTTCCGCGCACCTATACCGACGCGCACTCTTCTTACAGGCCGTTGCGTATATCTATCAGTTTCGATGGGAAGATGCCCGCGAATCACTGCGAAACTATACGACCGATGAAAAACTGGATATGCGCCTTGAGGCAGCGAGGGATATATCGCTGAAATCTGTCAGACTGGCGAGGGTATTGTCGACAATTTTTCCAGGGGCGGGCCAGGTGTATGCAGGCGATTGGAGAGGTGGGTTAAATGCGCTGCTGTTGAACGGTACGCTCGGTTTTCTTGGTGTTGATGCGGTATTAGATGGATATTACGTGGACGCGGGGTTGTGGGGAGTATTCATCTTCTGGCGTTACTACCGAGGTAACACCTTTCGTGCGGGACAAGCAGCTGAGCGGTTCAACCAGCAGGAATCTCGAAAAGCCGCCGATGCAATTTTGCAACGACTCCAAGAAATTGTCGACACACCTTGACTTCAAATTCCCAACCTACCTGACCGAACCGCCAGGAAAATTAGAAGTCCGTTTCTGCAGGATGTACACAACTCCGACGAGTACAATCGCGAGGACGAACGTCCAGATATTATAGATATAAGCGAGGAACGCCGCGAGCGCAAGCAATACCCATTCATACCAATACGTCTTACGAATGAAAAACCCCATCGTAACGATAGAGAAGATAACCGTGCCAACAACAGCGGATACCACGGAGAGTGCGTATTCAATCGCGGTGCCGCCGGTGAACAGGATGTGCGTATACGCAAACAGCAGCGGCATGATATAGAGAAGTTTAGAAAACTTGAAGCATGCCCATCCAGTTTTCCATGGATCAGCACGGGCAATAGCGGCACCCGCATAGGCTCCCAAGGCGACCGGGGGTGTAATATTAGAGTCTTGACTTAGCCAGAAGATAATCAGATGTGCAGCAATAATCGGTATGCCCATCTCCGGGGTTGTCAGGATCGGCACAGCGAGTTCAGAAGTGATGAGGTAGGCAGCGGTCACAGGAATTCCCATCCCCAGAACTAAAGATGCCGCTGCAAGAAACAGAATTGCGATCGTCTTGTTAGTTCCAGCAACCGACAGCACTAAATCCGGGAATATCCGTCCTAAACCCGTCAAATCTATGACGGCAACGATGATGCCGATAGTCCCAACGGCACCCCCGATAGCGAGCGAATTCTTTGCCCCTGTCACCATCGCTTCCCAGATACGTTTCGGTGTGAGTCGTGTCTCTGGTCGGAAATAACTCACCGCAATTGTGGCGAGAATTGCGAAGAACGCCGCTTTGTAAGCCGTATAGCCAACGATTAGCATCCCGACAAGCGTCAGCAATGGCAGTAGATAATACCAGCCGCTTTTAAGGAGGGGTAAAAGTTTCGGGATCTCTGTGTCCGGTATCCGTTCTATGCCATGCTTTTTCGCTTCAAAATGCACCATTACCCAGACGGAGAGGAAGTAGAGAATCGCTGGCACAATGGAGAGGAGGGCAATTTTGCTATAGGGAAGTCCTGTGCGTTCCGCCATGAGGAACGCGCCTGCCCCCATCACGGGGGGTAGAAATTGCCCGCCTACGGAGGCGGAAGCCTCAACTGCCCCAGCGACATGCGGACGAAAACCCGTCCGTTTCATCAACGGGATCGTAAATGTTCCAGTTGCGACTGTATTTGCAATTGCACTTCCCGCGACAGAACCAAAGAAACCGGAAGTCATAACCGAGACTTTCGCCGCGCCGCCTATTGAACGTCCTGCTATCGACATCGGCAGGTTGATAAAGAATTGTCCCACCCCTGATTTTTCCAGAAACGCTCCAAAGAAGATAAACAGAATCACATACGTCGCCATCACGTTTGCCATGATGCCGAAGACACCGGCTTGACTGAAAAAGCAGTATTCGATAATCCGTCGTAAAGGGAGACCTCTGTGGGCGATAATATCTGGCAAAGAGCGACCGAAAAGGGCATAGAGGATACCGATCACAGCGATGATAGGCAGTGCCCAACCGACCGTCCGACGACTCACCTCAAAACTAATTAGGATCGCGACCCCGCCGACGAAAATATCGAGTTGATTGTAATTGCCTGCTCGGTTGACGAGGTTCGGATACTCTACAATCCAGTAGCCGATCGTGAAGATGCTGAGGGCAATCATACCGAGGTCGATGACGGATGGACGGGATACTGGAGAGTTCTTCCGACATCGGTAAAAGATGCCGATCAACGCGAAGGTCAACAGGAGATAGAAACCGAGATGGAATTGCTCATTGGCACTTCCAAATCCCGCACTATAAATATAAAAGAGGACGAGGGCAACCGCACCGAGCTCAAAAATCCATTTATATATTTTTTTTAACTCGGTGCGTTGGGTGTCAAGACCGGAGATCTCTTTTGATTCAGTTTGTGTCATTGTTCCTCCGCTATAGGGGTTGCGTTAACAATAGTACATCAAATTGGCACAGAAAGCAAACGATTTTCAGAGAAGTAAACTTTCCAAATGGCATTTTTCGCATTTTGTCAAGAAAACTGAGGCGATTTGCAACTAACATGACATTGAAAACAATTAAATGGACACTTATGTCTTAGCAAACACCGGTTCGTAGTCGTGCGATTTATCGCACGTTCTGCCAAGAAATGCCCAGATATTTTTGGACTTCACTATAAATGAGGAGAGGAACATACTTGTGAAACGCATCGGTAAATTTTCATTCGGTATTCTCATTTTGGGAGTAATTCTTTCATGTGCTCAAACACCCCAGCGTATTGAATTGCATCCAGTATATGCTGTACCGCGCGGCACTCCAGAGGGTCCTGGCCTACCCCTTGGTGTGGCTGAAGGTTTAGATACGGAAAAAGTAAAAGCATCTACGGTCGCTGTGGTTTACGGAGAAGGGGATTCAACGATGATCAGCAGTGGCTTTTTCGTAGCAAATGACAAGATTGTCACTAACATTCATGTTCTCGCAGATGCTGATCTTGCGTCATTACACGTGAGGACCGATGACGCGAACTTTACAATTCAAGGCGTTACGGCATTTAATATCCAAAATGATCTCATTATTCTACAAATAGCTGGCACCGGTGTACCGTTTACCCTCAGCAATAGTGACGCAGTTAACGGTGGTGAGACTGTTTTCTGTGTAGGCTATGTAGGTTATCCTGCTGATAGGTTTAATATCATGGAGACTACCGTCCTTTCGGAGCGGCTTAACGGTGTGTGGCTTCGCGTAACACCGAACAGTCCGGTGGGTAACAGCGGTGGTCCTGTGCTGAATACTAAGGGCGAAGTCGTCGCTATTAATGTTGCCGGGAATGGTGCTATCGGTTATGCCGTTGGGGCAAATGTACTCAAAGGACTACTTGACCGGTCAGGAACAGTTGAACCTTTGGCAGAATGGCAGAAGAGAGACGCTATACGGGCCTATACCTACCTCGGTCAGGCATCCAGCAAATTCTACACTGATGACTATGCTGGTGCGATAGAGGCGATTGATAAATTTTTTACGATAAACCCTACATTCACAGGAATAAGCATGAGGTATGACAATCGTGGATATGCCAAAGCCCACCTGGGTCGCTCTAAATTTGACAAAAGTGCGCCAGAGGTAGCACAGCAATATTATCGTTCAGCGATTCAGGATCTTGATAAAGCTATCAGTATTACCCCGACGAATACTCCGGCGTATTTCAAGCGCGGATATGCCAAAACGCTCCTTGGTCACGCTGAATTTATTACGGATCACGCAGAGGTAGCACAACAGTCTTATCGTGCCGCGATTGAAGACTTTGATAAAGCCATCGGTATCTACCCACAATTTCCCTCATACGCCGAGCGCGGGGCGGTGAAGGTCTCCTTGGGCATCTCTGAAACTCACCAAGGACATACCACGGAAGCACAGCAGTACTATTACGCCGCGATTGAAGACTTTGATGAGGCTACCAGTTATGACCGGCATGATGCATATGCCTACATTATTCGTGGGTATACAAAAATTCGTTTGGCAGATTTTGAATCTGATGGAGGAAATGTGGAAGATGCCCGAAGCCTATACAAAACAGCGATAATTGATTGTGATTCGGCTATCGAACTTGAAGCAGAGAATCCTTACGGCTACCACACGCGCGGGGTCGCAAGGGCAGCTCTTGCTGATTATAATGGAGCGATTGAGGATTTCAATAAAACCGTTGATCTTAAGCCTGATTTTGCCAGAGCCTACTACAATCGCGCACTTGTGAAAGTGCTGCTTAGGGAAAAAAGAGAAGCGAAGGCGGATTTCAAAAAGGCGAAGGAGTTTGACTCGGATATTGGAAAATAATATCCTATTTGCCAGTAAAAGTGAATTGTGATAGAATAGCGATACGTCTCGGGCGAGAATACCTCGCCCCTACTCAGGGAGGAGATACGAAATGGCAATAGGATTGGGCGTTATTGGGATGAACCCCACGAATATGGGGTCAACCGCGACACTGTTAAAGGATGTGCCGGACCTGAAATATGAACTCCGCGGTATCTGCGCGAAGCGGGCAGATGTGCTTGAGAACTACGCCAACCAAATTGGCGTGGACTTTTGGACGACAGATTATCGAGAATTGGTGCAGCGCGAAGATATTTCTGTCATCGCGATCTATTCCCCCGACCACCTGCACGCTGAGCATTGCGTCGCGGCGATTGAGGCGGGTAAACATGTCATCTGCACAAAGCCGATGGTGACCAAGTTAGACGACGCGCAACAGTTGGTGGATCTTGTGCGCGAGCATAAAGTCAAATTCTTGGTGGGACAGTCGATGCGGTTTGACCTCCAGTTTTTGACGATGAAAGGGTTCCTTGACGACGGTGATTTAGGCGACATTATGCTGGCGGATGCCTATTATGTCCACGACATGCGCGAGGTCTATGATTTCACGCCGTGGCGGCTCCATGAACCGCAAGATTTGATGTTCGGTGGTATTGTGCATCCCGTTGACCTATTGCGCTGTCTCCTCGGTGATGTAGATGAGGTGCACGCCTATGGGACGAAAGGTTTACTCACACCCGAATACCCTATAAAGAACAATTTTTTTCTTAACCTGAAGTTTAAGAGCGGACAGATTGCCAGAGCGATGGGGCTTTATGATGTCGTCCATCCTCCGATGCCGATGCAACAGATCTCCATTTTCGGAAGTAAGGGGACGGTCATTGGGGACTTTACGGACAACAGAGAGGGACACGTCAAGTTGATGCTCGATAAAATGGCCACCAGAGAACCCTTTGAAGTCACCTGTCCGCCTGAAATAGATACAAGTGTTTACGGACATGGACAGACGGTTATCCGATATATGCGCCATTTCCAGCAGTGCCTTGAGGAAGATTTAGAACCCGCGCCGAATGTGGTTGACGGTGCGAAGTCTATTGCTGTCGGTGTAGCCGCGTGGGAGTCTATTGAGACGGGACAACCCGTGAAGGTATTCAACGACTTTTAGCCACACCTTTCCTTCTAATCCGCTTCACTGCCCCGCGGGTGATAATTAAAACGCGTGCTACGGATTTTAGAGTAAAGTCCATAATTACTTGGACATCTCTACTGTAGCGTAGACTGTTAGTCTGCGTTCTACAGAGGTACAAACTAACAGTTTGTGCTACAAAATATTCACTTATCTTTCGACTTTACTATAGTGAGACCGTAGCACGTAATGAAATGGAGTGCGGATATACGGAGCGGCACATTAATAGCCAAACCTACCTTACCGAACCGCAAGGAATAATTAAAATTTGACATTTTGTTTTATATAATATATAATTTAGGTATGCCTAAATTAATTTCTCAACGTTTCTAACAATTTTGGCACATAGTGCCTAAACCTATTTTTTGGGACAGAACAATGCTTACACATGCAGCTGAGGATTACCTCAAGTCAATCTATAAATTGCAAGAGAAAGTCGGTAAGGTTTCGACGGGCATTTTGGCGGAATACCTCAATGTAAAGCCTGCGTCTGCCACGGGGATGATTAAAAAACTAAAGACGATGCAACTGGTGAAACACGAGCGTTATCAAGGTGTCACACTAACAGATGCTGGGAAAGCAATCGCACTTGAAATTATCCGGCATCATCGCTTGTTGGAGCTTTATCTATTCAAAGCACTCGGGGTTCCCTGGGACGGTGTTCACGAGGAAGCCGAGAAATTGGAGCATGTTATTTCGGAAGACGTAGAGGCGCGAATGGACGAGTTTCTCGGCTACCCAACTGCCGATCCACACGGCGCACCGATACCTGATAAAAACGGCGTTGTAATCAAAAGGATGTCCATTCCAATGACAGATTTGTGTAGTGGGCAATCCTGTGTTGTTGCTGAAGTGAGTGATACCGATTCAGCGTTGCTTCGGCATTTAGGAAGTTTCAATCTCTACCCAGGCACAGCATTCCGAGTGATTGAGGTCGCTCCCTTTGAAGGTCCCTTTACTATCGACATTGCAGGACAGCAGGTGGTTATTGGGCGTGAGGTCGCGAAACATATTTTTGTAGATGATGTAAAGGAGTAGTTATCGGCGATCGGCTGGCGGCTATCGGTTAAGAGTTATTTAGAATAATCTTCCCCAACATGGAATACTCTGGGAAGTGGTGAATTGTTATAGGAAACCTCTTAACCGCCAACTGACAACTGATAACTGATAACCGTAGAAAAATGGAACAACAAAAACAAGATCGACCCGATGGTAAAACAATCAAGGTATGGAAAGAGCATTTACAAGATGAGATTGACGCGAGTTTCCTTTATAGCGTTTTCGCCGGTCTTGAGTCCGATCCGAGGCGAAAGGACATATTAAGTGGGCTCGCTGGCGTGGAAAATCAACATGTCATACGTTGGCGGGAAATGCTGGCGACCTACGATATAAAGGTAAAAAAGCAGCGTCCAACATTGAAAGCAAGGTTGATGGCATGGTATGCTCGCCGGTTTGGTAGTGCGTTTCCACTTTCGCAGATGCTCGGTGAAGAGGCTGGTGAGGTTAAGGACTATCTAACGCTTCACAGGAATAGCACGTTGGCGGACGCCAAGGAAACAGCGCTCATTTTAGCCAGGGAATCTGCAATGCATACAGAAAGTTTGCAGGAACTCACTGGGACGAGTGAGGAGCCGTGGCATAAAACCGAATCTGGCGGGATGGTCGGCAACATTGTTTATGGATTTAACGACGGCTTAACGGCAAACTTCGGTTTAGTCGCGGGAGTCATCGCTGCAACATCGGATCTCTCCACAATTCTTGTGACGGGCATCGTTGGAACGGTCGCGGATGCCCTCTCTATGGGGGCTTCGGGGTATCTTGCCGCGAAAAGCGAGCAAGAGGTGTATGAACACGAAATCGAGGTCGAAAGAGAAGAAATTCGCCTCATGCCTGACCTTGAGGAGAAGGAACTCGCCCTTATTTATGCAGCACGGGGTATTCCCAAAGAACAGGCGCGCGACCTTGCCAAAGAAATAATGAGCGACCCGGAAAGAGCACTTGCAGAGAAGATTCAAACCGAACTTAAGATCGCGGAAGCCTATGCAACCCCGCTTAAGGAAGGTTGGATTACAGGACTCGCAACTGCTATTGGTGCCTTCATTCCTGTCGCACCCTTCCTTTTTACAGAGGGCATGCTTGCTATTTGGATATCGTTCACACTTGCGATGTTCTCCCATTTTGCTGTCGGTGCTACCCGAAGTCTTTTCACTGGACGCGGTTTGTTTCGCAGTGGGATTGACATGTTCGTTGTAGGGCTTGGGGTCGCAGGTGTTGGCTACCTCGTTGGTGAGCTCTTAGAACACTTCTTTTTTGGGAATTAAAATTATGCAAAGAATATACATATCACTGTTTTTAATAGGCATATTTGTGTACACTGGATGCGATCCGAAACAGCAGCCTGATGCTTCCGCTGAAGATAAAATTCGGGTCGTCACGACGGTTGGCATGATTACCGATGTTGTTAAAAATGTTGGGGGTGAACGCGTTGCGGTCACAGGGTTAATGGGACCCGGGGTCGATCCACACCTCTATAAGGCGAGTGCCGGGGATGTGCAGCGGTTAACTTCGGCGCAACTCATTTTCTATAACGGACTGCACCTTGAATCGAAAATGGGCGATATCCTTGCTAAAATGTCGGGAAATACGAAAACTGTTGCTGTAACAGATGCCGTTGACCGAAGCCTGCTGCTGACCCCTCCGGAATTTGAAGGGCAATACGATCCTCACTTATGGTTTGATGTGACACTTTGGATAAAGGCGGTGGAGCAGATTCGCGATACACTCAGTGAGTTCGATTCGGACAATACGCTCATGTATTCGACCAATGCCGAACGCTACCTCGCGAAACTCGCGGAACTGCATGAATATGTGAAAGCACAGTCAGAACGCGTGCCATCTGAACAACGGGTGCTCGTAACGGCGCATGACGCTTTTAACTACTTCGGGAAGGCTTATGGGTTTGAGGTGCGAGGACTACAGGGCATTAGCACTGCGACAGAAGCTGGTATCGCTGATGTTCAGGAATTGGCGACTTTTATTGCGGAACGACGCATTCCTGCAATTTTTGTGGAATCCTCTGTTTCGTCGAGGAGTCTTGAGGCTGTCCGAGCGGCTGTGAACTCAAAAGGATTTGATGTGAAAATTGGTGGTGAACTTTTCTCAGATGCTATGGGCGACGACGGAACGCCTGAAGGTACCTATATAGGCATGGTCCGGCATAACATTGATACGATTGTGACCGCCCTCGCTGGAAAGGCATCTACCCCTTCGATGGTGGAACATTAAGTTGGTAGAACAAGATCCGTAGCCCGTAATATTATCCTGCAGGTCTACTTTATGAGAAATTTGCCATAGGCGGGCGGATATACGGAAAGGCACTTCAATATCCAAACCTAACGTATCGAACCGCAAGGTAAAATTAAGAACATGCAAGCGTCCGAAGCGAAAGCCATTGAAGTAACAGATCTAACCGTTGCCTATCAAGAACAACCTGTTTTGTGGGATGTTGACCTTGATGTGCCGCCTGGGGTACTGCTGTCGATCGTCGGTCCGAATGGAGCAGGCAAAACAACGTTGATCAAAGCTATTTTGGGGTTAGTACGCCCCGCGGCAGGCAACGTTTTGATTTACGACAAACCTTATGAAGCCCAACGCCGGATTGTCGGTTACGTCCCGCAACGGGGAACGGTTGATTGGGATTTCCCAACAAACGTGTTGGATGTCGTCATGATGGGACGTTACGGCGCGCTCGGGTGGGTACGACGCCCCGGGAGGCAGGAGCGGGAGCTTGCCATGCAGGCGTTGGAGAAGGTCGGTATGGAGGCGTATACCACTCGGCAAATCAGTCAACTCTCCGGCGGGCAACAGCAGCGTGTTTTCTTGGCGCGTGCCCTCGTTCAAGACGCTACGGTATACTTGATGGATGAACCTTTTCAAGGCGTTGATGCTACCACAGAACGCGCAATTGTAACCCTACTTCAGGAACTCCGAGAAAAGGGGAAAACGGTCGTCGTGGTGCATCACGATTTACAAACGGTAACCGACTACTTCGATTGGGTAATGCTCTTGAACATTCGCCGGATCGCGAGCGGTCCCGTTGCGGAAACGTTTACACCTGAAAATTTGCGGACAACTTATGGCGGGCGCGTCGCGTTTATGACAAAATAGTAGGCATACTCCGTATGCTGTCGCTATAATACCGAACACCCACCCTCTATTGATTTACATGGAAAACTTGAGTATTTTGACCCGTCTTGATTATACACTTATGATTGTCGCCATCGGTGCCGCCTTACTTGGTGCTGTGAGCGGGACCCTTGGCACTTATGCTGTTTTGCGACGGCAGAGTCTTCTCGGCGATGCGATCTCACATGCCGCGTTGCCCGGTATTGCAATCGCATTTCTGCTGACGGGAAGCAAAACGCCTCTGATTCTGGTTCTCGGTGCCGCAATTGCGGGGTGGCTCGGCACGCTGTTCATTTTGAGTATCGTGAGGTTGACACGTATCAAATACGATAGCGCGCTTGGGATCATACTCTCCACTTTTTTCGGGTTCGGTTTAGTGCTACATACACTGATTCAGCGGACCGGTAATGCGAATCAAGCCGGGTTAGATACGTTTCTTTTCGGACAAGCCGCTACAATTCTGGAGAGCGATGTTTTAACAATAGGAATACTCGGAGGCATTGCAATCGTCATCATGCTTGTCTTTTGGAAAGAGTTGAAGTTGCTGGTTTTCGATGAAGGTTTCGCTGCATCGCTTGGATTCCCGATTCGCGCACTTGATATTCTGTTGACGAGTCTGCTCGTTATAGCAATTGTGCTCGGTTTGCAAGCCGTCGGTGCTGTCCTGATGAGTGCGATGTTGGTCGCGCCAGCAGTCGCTGCTCGGCAGTGGACGGATAAGTTGAGCGTGATGATGTTGCTCGCTGCCGGCTTTGGAGCACTCGCAGGCGTCGGCGGAACGATTATCAGTAGTAGTGCTTCACGTATCCCGACGGGTCCAACGATTGTGTTGTGCGCAACGGTTGTGGTGGGGTTCTCGATCGTTCTTGCCCCGAATCGTGGACTGTTATGGAACAGGCTTCGGTATCAACGCAACAAACGTAACCTCAAGATGCTTGGGGGACAACTTTTCCAGAGTGAGGAGCAGTAGAAGACACCCCCACCGCGAGGAACGTTAGAAAAATGATACAGGAGCATCTTGATATCCAACTCATTGCGATTGTCACAGCGGTGGCATGTGCGTTGCCGGGTGTGTTCTTAGTGCTGAGGCGGATGACTTTGATGAGCGATGCCATTAGCCACGCAATTCTCCCGGGCATCGTCCTCGCCTTTTTTCTCACAGAAAGTTTGTCCTCGCCGCTCCTCATTCTCGCCGCTGCGGCGACAGGGGTGCTCACCGTTGTTTTCGTCGAGTTGCTGCAACGGACGAAACTCGTGAAAGAGGATGCGGCGATTGGCTTGACGTTCCCTGCCCTTTTCAGCATCGGGGTGATCCTGATTTCTCGATTTGCGGGCAACGTTCACTTGGATATGGATGCCGTTCTCCTTGGTGAGCTCGCTTATGCCCCGCTTAACCGGTTAGATATTTTCGGATACGATGTGGGTCCCGTATCTGTATATGTAATGGGAACGATTCTGCTGCTGAACCTTACCTTTATTCTACTATTTTACAAAGAATTGAAGTTAGCGACCTTTGACGCAAGTTTAGCCGCTACGTTGGGGTTCGCACCTACCTTGATTCACTATGGGCTGATGACATTGGTATCCGTTACAACCGTGGGAGCGTTTGACGCTGTTGGTTCGATATTGGTTGTTGCGCTCATCGCTGGACCGCCTGCTACGGCATATCTCATCACAAACAGGCTTTCGTTGATGCTCACCCTGAGTGCAGTTATTGGGAGTGTGAACGCTGTAAGTGGTTATTGGCTGGCGTATCTCTTTGATGTTTCTATTGCCGGGGCGATTGCGACAATGACGCTCCTTATGTTCGGACTGGTTTTTTTCTTGGTTCCAAACCGTGGACTTATCGCCATTGCGCGGAGGCGGACACGCCAAAAATGGGAGTTTGCCCAAACGATGTTAGTCATTCACCTCTTTAATCACGAGGGACTCCCGGAGGCGGAGGCAGAGTCAGAGGTAGCACACCTCCATGAGCATCTCCGTTGGGATCCCGCATTTGCAGCACAGGTCGTAAAATACGCCTTGAACAACCGTTGTGTTTTGCAAGAGGAAACGCAGTTAACCCTAACGGAACGTGGGCGCACCGTAGCACAACAGGCACTTGTGCAATAGTCATGTTTCGCGAATTGGCCTTAAAAAAAAGCATAAGTTTGTAGGCGTGGGATTCATTGTACGTTGCATTGTATAACAAAGGTTTCCAGGATGAAAAATACAGCACAGAAATTTATCATATATTTAATGCTTCTTAATCTTGCGTGGATTGCGAGTGCCGATGAGGCTGCACTCAAGAATCCAGACGGCTCTTGGAAGTGGACGAATCGACTCGTCCACGAGACCAGTCCTTACCTGTTGCTCCATGCCCATAATCCCGTGGAGTGGTATCCGTGGGGCGATGAAGCAGTGGAACGGGCGAAACAAGAAAATAAGTTGATTTTTCTCTCTGTCGGATACTCCACGTGCTATTGGTGCCACGTCATGGAGCGGGAGGTCTTCTCCAACCCAGAAATCGCTGCTATGATGAATAAAGACTTCATCAATATCAAAATTGATAGGGAAGAGCGTCCGGATCTTGATGAAATCTATATGACGGCAACGCAACTCCTGATTCAGCGGGGTGGATGGCCCAACTCCGTTTTTCTCACGCCTGATTTAAAACCGTTTTATGCTGGCACCTATTTCCCGCCGACAGATGTGCCGGGCAGACCGGGGTTTCCAACGATCCTTGATGCGGTGCATGAAGCATGGGTAACGCGAGAAGAGGAAGTCATTGAAGCTGCAAACCAGATTTCAGATACTATTGCCTTGGCGACCAGTAGAGGATTTACGACACTCACTGCTACACCGCTGGATAGATCCCTTACTGCTGCTGCGTTGGACCATCTCCGGACCACCTATAGTCATGCATACGGTGGATTTGGGGGTGCCCCGAAATTTCCAAGCCCCGCGAATCTCGAATTTTTGCTAAGTGAATATGAGCGGAAATCAGGGTTACAAACCCTTCCCACAGAATCGGGGTTACAAACCCCTCTCACAGAAAATGAATCTCTTTTGAAGATGGTGACACATACGCTGGATATGATGGCTTACGGGGGGATGTATGACCAGATAGGCGGCGGGTTTCACCGATACGCTGTTGACGAAAAATGGCGCGTTCCCCATTTTGAGAAGATGCTTTACGACAACGCACAATTGGCGAAAGTGTACCTCCAGGCACATCAACTGACACAGGCACCTCGCTATCGACGCATTGCTGAAGAGATCTTCCGTTTCGTTTTCCGAGAGATGACAGCACCAGAGGGCGGATTCTATTCAGCAGTGGACGCTGAGACGGATGCCGAAGAAGGAAAATATTACGTCTGGACTGCCGATGAGATTCAGAAGATCCTCGGTAAGAAGACAGCCGCACGTTTCGCTGAGGTCTATGGTGTTGATAAGGGACCTAATTTTGAAGGGCAAAATGTGCTTTATGTTCCTGAAGGCGCAGCAGCGGAGAGTGCTCTCAAGGCAGTGGAATCGGCAAGGGAGACACTCTTAACGGCACGTGCGAAACGAGAATATCCCTTGTTGGACACAAAGATCATTGTCAATTGGAACGGTTTAATGATAGATGCGCTTGCTTACGGTTATCAAGTGCTTGGCGAGGAACGGTATCTTGTCGCGGCATCAAAAGCTGCAAAGTTCATTCTTGACACCGTCAAAAAACCGAACGGTGAATTGTGCCATACTTATACTGCGGGTGTGGTGAAACAGGATGTATATCTTGATGACTACACCTTTTTTGTCCGAGGTTTGCTTGGATTGTATCAGGCTACCGGTGATAAAGCGTGGTTGAATTCAGCGAAAAGACTCACGGATGCGATGATTCAACTTTTTTGGGACGACAAAAACGGAGGGTTCTATTACACGAAGGCAGATGCGAAACACCTTATTGTGCGAACGAAGAAACCTTATGACTCGGCGATTCCGTCTGGCAATGCTGTCGCTGTCTCAAATCTATTAGCATTTGGAACGGATTATCGGGGGTACGCTGAAGAAACGTTGCAGAGTTTCGCGAAATCTATGGCGCAAAGTCCCGCGTCTTTCATGTATATGCATTTTTCCCTTAACCGCTATTTGATCGCAGGAGAAGAACTCGATTCTGCAACGCCCTCATTCGTAACGGCACTCGGTTCTGAAACGTCCGCACTCGTAAGGGCAACTGCCGAAATTAAATCCCATAATAACAGCGTATTTAATGTGACGCTCCGACTCAACATTGCTGAAGGTTGGCATATTAACGCGAACCCCGCGGGTCAAGACAATTTGATCCCAACCACAATTACAGCGGACACAGATACCCCGTTTGAAATTCTCGATATAGCGTATCCGAAAGGGAGATCGACACGCTTTGAATTTAGTAGTGAGTCTTTGAATGTTTATGAAGAAAGCCTTACAATTCCGTTGCGGTTAAAGCAGAAATCGAATGTGAAGCACGACAAAAACGTTCCAATGACGCTACAACTCACCTACCAACTCTGTAACGAGACTGAATGTCTGTTGCCGCAGACAGTGGCTATTCTGTTAGACTTACCGTAGTTTTACCTGTGAACTGTGCACTCCGTACACAATAAACATGCTTACAGAGCATGCTTCTACGGTTTTCTTGATAATCAGGTTTTCGTATGGTATAATAGGATTAATTGTTAACCTTACGAATCCTAACTATTGTTGTTAGGACACAGTTTTTACTTTAGGAGAAACTTTACATGAGAACCTTTATTTCAATTTGCACCGCCCTGCTTTTTTTGTTAATGGCGAGCCCTCTCGTCTTTGCCAGTGTTGTTGAGGATCCTGTGCTCTATCTCAATGCCGCTGACAACCCTGCCCACCCGGATGCATGGGAAAATCTCGGCACTGAAGGCGGGGAATTGCTTGCCACAGATAAACCAATGAAACTCGAAGAAGGCGAAATTAAAATTCCTGCACTCGGTGTCAATGAACCGAATTCGAAGTATTACACAACCACGGAGTCCCTTTCAACCTTTGGCGGTCCACCCGCAAAAAACACACCACTGTTTTTCGAGGACTGGACCTTGGAATTCCTTTGTAGACGCAATGGTGATTTTTTTGTTGAAGAACACCATTTCGCCGGTTTCCAGAACAGTCCACGAGAAGGTCAGCAGGGGATTCGGCTTTGGATAACCGGGGGTCAGAATTTGGATACTTCTATCCATGCTAAAGGGAGTAAGCAAGCGGTTCAACCGCTTAACATCACACTTGAGGAAGGCGTCTGGACCTGGATAGCGGTCGTCGGCACGAGTGGCAAGTCGATTGTGGCGTATCAAGACGGTAAAGAGGTCAGCAAACAAGCCGGTTTTGAATTCGATAAGAAATTACCGATAAACGACATTTCAATCGGTGCAAATTCCTTTGATGAACGCCGTCGAACTTTCAACGGATCGTTCGCAATCGTCCGCGCTTATGATAAAGCACTGAGTGAGGCAGAAATCAACCAAAACATTTCTGGCGCGTTTGCTGTTGATCCGGCGGACAAACTTCCAACGGTTTGGGCTAAAGTAAAACGCGGCTATGAATAACATTTAAACGCCGATACGTTACAGTGTGTCGGCGTTTGCCCGAATCTTCTGGAATGCGTCTAAGATCTGTTGCATATCGTCTGTATCCCCCAGAAACATAGAATGTGTAAAACTACAGACCTCTTCTCTATATACCCGTTCTGCGTTTGGACAATTGAGTGTGCTGTAGTCAATCGCTTGATCCCCAAGGTATTTGCGAGGTAAGCCGAGTTGATCAAAGAGTTCAGGATTGCCGAAAGGACCTTCGTTGTAAATGGGTTCACCATGGGCACCGACACCACACGAGATACCTTCTGCGCGGAGTGCCGCTAAGAACCGATCGCGTGGAACACCACCGAACTCCGCAGATACAAACCGAAAATCCCAATAATAGAAACACCAGCGTGTGACACGTTCATCGCGCGGGATCGGATGGAGTCCGTCTATCGCCTCCATGCCCTTAGAGAGGTATGCGATATTGCGCTCGCGCGTCTCTATCTGTTCTTCAAACCGTTCCAGTTGATTCAGTAAGAGAGTCGCTTGGAAGTTGGTCATCCGCATATTCAGTTGTGCGAATTGACCCGCCTTTTCTGCGAGTGTTTCATCGTTTGTCAGCACCATTCCGCCTTCGCCACAGGTGAGTGTCTTACCCATCTGGAAGCTGAATGCCCCGAGGTCTCCGATGGAACCTAACCCTTTCCCGCGCCACTGTGAACCGTGGGCGTGTGCGCAATCCTCAATCACTTTGAGATTGCATCTGTCAGCGATTTCCATAATCGCATCCAGGTCTGCGGGATAGCCGCCGTTATGCACTGGGATAATCGCCCGCGTTCTGGGTGTGATGGCTTTCTCAATCGCATCGGGTGCGATGTTGTAGGTGAGTGGATCGATGTCAACGATGACCGGCACCGCATTGACGCAGACAACCGATGTCCCAGTTGCCACGAAGGTCAAAGCAGGAACGATGACTTCATCGCCCGCGGTGATACCAGCCGCCTTTAGCGCGCATTGCAGTGCTACTGTGCCATTTGCGAGCGGGATACCATATTTCGCATCCTGAAACGCTGCGAATTTTTCACCGACTTCATCGACCTTCTCGCGTCGGTTCCACGCACCGCTCCGCAAGGTCTCTAAAAGTGAATTTTCTTCGGTTTCATCATAGATGGGCCAACTTTTCCCTAAACTGCCTTTAACAATCGGTTCGCCGCCGTTGAGTGCCAACTTCGCCATGTCCCTGTCCCCCTTCTTTTTCGACCTCTTGTTTATTTCGGAATCTGCCTGTGAAGCCTACCGCAGAGTTTAGCACAAGTCGCCAAAAATCGCACTTATTTTTTACACCGGAGCCGTTGAGATCTTGCTCGCGACTTTCCTACAAAAACGGGTAGAAAACCGATGTTCCAAAATGACGCTGTTGTGTCAATTACGAATAAAAAAGAGGCGTGATAGCATTCGGTAGAAAACCGATTACCATCACACCTCGGATCGTATCTTTCACGTATCTCTGTCTATTGTTTCTTCAGATCACCCCAGGTCCCAACGACACTCTTTTTCACGAGAGCAGGCGCAGCAGGCGCAGGCGTCGCAACTGTCCACTCGCTCCTCAGGTAGTGCGAATCCCAGTCGAAACTCTCAAGCAACACCTTCCGTAAAACTCGCGGATCCTCTGTATTCCGTAGCACCTGAAAAACGTCGAACCGCTTATAGCACGAGATACCAAAGTCCACACGACGACCCGTCTCATCATACAAACGATAATCAAAACCGGGTGCAGGGGACCCCGGAAACCCCATGCCTGTCATCGGGAAAGGGGTCTCCTGTGGATTTTCTATGAACGCAAAACCCCCTTCCACAAATCCAGCATCGACAATGACAGAATTCTCGGCTGTCAAGAGATACTCGCTATGCCGATTATAC
>JAJEIP010000101.1 GCA_022827885.1 Candidatus Poribacteria bacterium | reverse complement strand
TCTTAAAACGGTTCATCCGTCCATACTGAATAACGGGTTCCGGTTTGCCGAGTTCCAAATACTCGGCGACCCAGCCGGGTTGAATACCCCGCACGCTTTGGGAATAGAGTAGATTGCAAGCGCGATAGAAATTTAAAAGATGCGTTCCGAGTTCCTCAAACCATCTCACATCCGATTCGGAAATCCAGAACGGTTCCGGGGAGATACGCCAAGACGTGTTGCAATCAGGATGGACGTCCCGTTTTTCTGATTCAAAGAGTTTCGCCTTCGGAATTTCGTCGTTAATAAATAGACATTTCTGTTTAGCATCCAATTCTAATTTTTTAATTATTCCTTGCGGTTAAACAACGTGCGTCTGAATTATCAAGTACGTTCCTTAAATCCGCCCTCCATTACATTACGGGCTTGGTTCTCGATGCTACAAAGAATCCTTAATTATTCCCTGTCGTTCGGTTATGCTAAGAAGACCTGCTTAACGAAGTCGATCTTCTTCTGTTCAGCGATGGTTTGCAAGACGTGCCGGGGCACAGGACTATCCACATTGATAAGCGTCACGGCAATTTCTCCTAAACGCGAACGTCCGACAGTCATATCCGCGATGTTGATATCGTGCTCCCCGAGAATCGTTCCCATTAATCCTATCATTCCGGGCTGATCGCTGTTATAGATGAGGAGGATATAACCGGTCGGTCTCACGTTTATATGCAGTTGATCTATTCGGACGATGCGGAGGTCCTTTTTGCCGAAGGCCGTCCCCTCGATGACCGCTTCGCCTTTATCGGTTGTGACTGTTATCGCGATGGAGTTGGCAAAATCCGCCTCCGTCTCGCTTTTCGTTTCTGTAACAGAGATGCCGCGTTGCTTCACCAGAAAAGGCGCGTTTACATAGTTAACGTCTCTGAGTACCGGTGCCAAAAGTCCTTTCTGCAAAGCAACGGTCACGGGTGTAATATCCTCCTGTTGGAAAAGGGTACCACTATAATGGATTTTGATCGCCGATATTCGTCCCTCAACAATCTGCGTATGAAAACTGCCAATCTTTTCAGCAAGCTCCAAATAGGGACCTAAAATATCAAGCGCTCGTGGGTCAATCTTGGGTTGATTCACAGGATTCGCGACGGGTTGTCCGCGGAGCGCGTTGATTATCTGCTGTGCCACCTCAACAGCGACATGCTCTTGTGCCTCAGATGTCGACGCACCAAGGTGGGGAACGGCAAGGAAATTCTCTAAATCCAATAGAGGTGTATCGGTTGCGGGTTCGTCTTCAAAAACATCCAGCGCAGCACCAGCCAACTCGCCTGTCTTCAGAGCACGGTAAAGCGCGTCTTCATCGATGATACCCCCGCGCGCGCAGTTAATCAAGCGACCACTCGGTTTCATCAACGCAAACTCTGACGCACCAATACTATGATAGGTTTCGGCACTCAGATGTGTATGAACGGAAATATAATCCGACTCCCGAAACAGCGTTTCTCGATCCACAAGCCGAATGCCCATTCTTTCCGCTGCGCTCGTTGAAATATAGGGATCATAAGCGATGACGTGCATCTCGAAGGCTTGCGCTCGGTACGCGACTTCCCTTCCAATCCTACCGAGTCCAACAGTCCCGAAAACCTTCCCGTACAACTCAACCCCAATGAAATCGTTCCGGTGCCAACTCCTGTTTTTCAGCGAAATCCCAGCAGGCACAATGTTGCGCGCCAGTGCCAAGAGCATCGCGATTGTATGTTCCGCCGCCGCGATTGTATTCCCCGTTGGTGTGTTGACGACTAAAATACCGTTTCGCGTTGCGGCTTGCACATCAATATTGTCCACGCCGACCCCAGCGCGCCCGATGACCTTTAACTGCTTCGCGTTGTCAATCACATCCGCAGTTACCTTCGTCGCGCTTCTGATAAGCAGGGCATGGTAGTCAGCAATCCGGTCCAGCAGTTCTTCATGAGAGAGATTGAGGTCAACGTCTACCTCAAAATCATCGCCCTCTGCTAAAACATCTAAACCTCGCTGGGACAGCAGGTCGCTGACCAGCACTTTGTTCATAAACCTAAAATCCTCCACCCGTATCGCGTTAAAACGGCTGTTTTCACCCTTCCATCTACTAAAGTATCCTTAAATTATAGCATGTCCGAAACTCCCTGTCAACAACATTTTGCTTTACGACACTTCAATACTATTGGACATATTTTTTTTTCTGTGGTAGTATATATGCCAATATCCATCGTGCATTCGCACAAGGCACGAACTACGAAAAACATGGAGGCATGAATATGTTAGGCCTGGGTCCATGGGAATTATTGATTGTATTGGCTGTTGTGTTACTCATATTTGGCGGAAAACGTCTGCCCGAGCTGGCGCGAGGACTCGGTAAGAGCGTTACGAACTTTAAAGCGGGACTCAATGAGGAACAGTCAGAGGAAACCGAAACCACAACACGAGCACAACAAGAGAATGGAGGACCCCCAAAAGAGAAAACTGGATAGAGAAGCACCGGATCTCCGCTGGGTTCACCCCGACTTGTAAGAGCATACGCCGCTCGTGACTTCTATACTCTTCTTAACTGACAACCGATAACTGACAACTGAAAACTAACTAATGAACGATAAATTACCTGATTTTCTTCAGAATGTGATTGACGAATACCCCGATGTTTGGAAAGCGTATCAGGCACTGGGTGAGGCGTGTGGGACCGCCGGTCCTCTTGAACCGAAAACCGTGAGGCTTGTTAAACTCGCATTGGCGATAGGTGCGAAGTCTGAAGGCGCCGTCCACTCCCATACACGGCGTGCCCTTCGAGAAGGCATTACGCCAGAGGAGTTACAACAGGTGGCATTGCTCGCTGTGACTTCTATCGGCTGGTCTTCGAGTATGGCGGCATTGTCTTGGATTCAAGATGTTGTGGATAAACAGTCGTAATTTAAAGGTTTTTATTTATGAAACCTGCGTTATTACGCCGCAAGGTAAAATTAAAAACTTTAATCCTCGCGGCTATCCTCTTATGCCTCACGCCATCTCTTAGCAGAACCGAAACGACAGCAGCGCTTCAGCAGGGCGTTGAATATGTCAAACTTCGGCTCTATCCGCAAGCAGTGGATACCTTTAAATCGATCCTATCCCGCGATCCGACGGATGTGAACGCACTTTTCCAACTCGCAAATGTCTACAAATTGCAAGATGAACTGGAATTAGCGATTCAGACCTTTAACGCCCTTTTGACGCAGCTTGCAAGCCAAAACTTCACAATTACGGATTCAAAAAACGCGCTGACAATAGAACGGATTCATGGATTAACGCACCTCGCGTTGTCGGAAATCTATTGCAAGCAGAGCAAATTAGACATCGCCGAGCAGCACGCCAAAGAAGCCGTTCAGCGATGTCCCACGGATGCAGATACGCATTATCGTCTCGGTTACATCTACACACATCAAGCGAAATTTGATGCCGCACTCACCGCCTTCAAACAAACCCTCTCACACAATTCTGATTTCGCCGAAGTTTACGAATGGCTCGGTTTGATTGCACTCATGCAGCAAAAGCCACAGCAAGCTGTGGCGCATTATCAGCAGGCAATCAAGAGAAAACCCTATGTTCAGAGTGCGTATTACAACCTCGCAAAGGCGTACCGACTCCTCGGTGATACGGCAGCAGTGACAGAACAACTGAAACTCTTCCAGCAGATGAAAACCTATTACGATCGAACCTACGCCATTGAAGGTGCTTTGGCAGAAGACCCACTGAACACGGCACTTCGACTCGAATTGGCGGAAGTCCATCTGGCACACAAACACATCTCCGCCGCAATTACGACCTATCAAAGCCTGATTCGGCTGAATCCAGCGTCAGTGACGGGATACGATAAACTCGGACGACTCTATATGGACCTCAACATACCCCAGCGTGCCATCCCGTTCTTCCTGAAAGTCATTGAACACAATCCAAACGCTGTGGAGGCACATGTGCGGTTAGGATGGCTCTATACCACACTGAAGGCGTTTGATAAGGCAGAATTACATCTGAAAACCGCCGTAGAGCAGATGCCCGGACTTACCTTGGCGTATCACGGGTTAGCCGAAATTTACACGAAACAGGGACATCTTCAGAAAGCGATAGATGTCTATCGACACATCACAGAAATCGCGCCTGACGACGACGACGCTCGGAAGGCATTACAAAACCTAGAGCACTTAAAAAAGCGTTTTTAATTATTCCTTATGCCGAAAACCGACTTGAAGGGGATCCCGTCCCTCTATCGCCTTTTCGTATTCGCACTTATAGGTTTCCAATACTGCTCAATCGCGTTTGCAGAACCGATTTTCGTCGATGTCACGGAATCAGCGGGCATAACCTTTCTGCATACCGACGGCAGAAGCGGTTTGAGACTCTTCAATGAATTTCTCGGATCCGGCGGTGGATTTTTTGATTACGACGGAGACGGTGATCTCGACCTCTACCTCATCAATGGCGCGGTTCAGACGGGGAACGCACAAGACCAAACACCCCATAACGTCCTCTACCGAAACAATGGCGATAATACCTTCACGGATGTCACCGACGAAACGGGTGTCGGAAGTCATGCCTACGGGACAGGTGCCGCTGTCGGTGATTACGATAACGATGGCGATATAGATTTATACGTCGCCAATTTCGGTGAAGATCAACTCTATCGGAATAATGGCGACGGAACTTTCACGGATGTGACAACGCATGCCCACGTTGGCAATGTGAGTTGGGGAACCAGTTGCGCGTTTGCGGATGTAGATAACGATGGACATCTGGACCTCTATGTAGCAAACTACGCCGCGTATACGCCAGAAAACGACATTCGGTGCGAGGAACGCGATGTTCACGTTTATTGCGGTCCCCACGCGTATCCACCGGTTCACGATACCTTCTACAAGAATAACGGAGATGGTACTTTCACCGATGCCTCGGTCCTGTTCCGTTCCGCTGACCTGATGCCCCAGCACGGGTTAGGTGTAGCGTTTGCCGATTACGATGCTGATGGCGACACCGACCTCTACGTCGCGAACGATCAGGATCCGAACTTTCTGTTTCAAAACAACGGAAGCGACAATTTTTTGCCCAATTTTTCGGAAGTTGCATTAATTTCAGGCGTGTGCTATAATGATATGGGTAAAGAAGAAGCCGGTATGGGTACCGATTTCGGGGACTATGACAACGATGGGTGGCTCGATCTCACCGTCAGTAACTACCAGACCGAAACCAATACCGTTTATCATAATCATGACGGCACCTTTTTTACCGACAATACGATTACATCAGGGATCGCAGAAGTAACACACGGCTATCTGGGATGGGGCATCAAGTTCTTTGATTACGACAACGACGGATACCAAGACATTTTTGTCGCCAACGGGCATTTGATGGACAACATCACCTTACTTGAGAAGCACGTAACCTATCCGCAAAGGAATCTGTTATTCAGGAATTTAGGCGATGGCAGATTCGCCAATGTCATGTCAGAGATAGATGGCTTGGCACTCGAAAAGGTCAGCCGCGGTGCTGCTATCGGCGATTACGACAACGATGGCGACCTTGATATCCTTGTCACCAATTGCAACCAACGACCAGATCTGCTCCAAAACGCAGTTGGGAATCGAAACAATTGGATACAGATCCACGTCATTGGACAGAAAAGCAACCGCTCTGGGATTGGCACAAAGATTAAAGTCGCCACGGGAACACATGTCCAACATTGGGAAGTCCAGAGTAGTGGGAGTTATCTTTCTTTCCACGATCTACGAGCCCATTTCGGCATTGGTAAAGCGGAACAGATTGATCTCCTTGAAATTCGCTGGCTCAGCGGACACATCGACCGAGGCACACATCTTCCCGTCAATCGAAGATTTATTGCGGTTGAAGGGAGAGAGATTGTTCCGATACCTTAGTCAATTTTATTTAAAAAAATGCCTGCTTATGGCAGGTTTTTCATGGAGGAAAAATGAAAACCTTACTTATAATGCTAACACTTGTCGCGTTTACGGCATCTTTCGCCTACGCGTTGAACGAACCGGAGGATTCGATGATCCTCTATTTCTCTTTTGATGAGATTGATGGAAAAAACGCCATCGACCATTCACTTTATGAGAACCATGGCGAATTAGTAGGTGCGCCGAAACTTGTTGAAGGCAAATTCGGCAAAGCCTTGGAACTTAACGGTAAAACCGACTGGGTTGTAGTCCCACACGATGAAATTCTCACCGTTGATGAGAGCGTCACTGTTATGGCTTGGATCAATACCGAACGCCATCAGGGTCCGAACGGTCAAAGGTGGCAAGGCATCGTTGCGAAAAGCAACAACCCGCGTTCTTATAGTTTCTACACCGAATTCCCGAGTGAATGTTTACACCTTAGTGTCGGTGGCGGAAGCGTTTGCAACAAAAAGGTCCCGCTTAATGAATGGGTCCACGTCGTCGCACAGGTAGATGGTGGCTCGGTACACAAGTATTGGGTGAATGGTGAAGCGGCTGGTGAATTCCCTGGCAAAGGCGCGCCGCCGGGTAAAGCCGATCAGGCTGATGTCCTTGTTGGGAAAACCCATGAAGGTCAACGCGAATTCCTCGGACTCATTGATGAGGTCCGTATTTGGAATCGCGCTCTTGATGAGGACGAGGTTATTGAACAGATGGAGAAAGGCTATTTCGAGCTTTTTGCCGTTGATCCGCGCCAAAAACTCGCTACAACCTGGGGACACCTGAAGACCTCGCAGCGATAAAATTCGTCCGAGTGCGCGCTTCTGGATTGCAACCTCAATTCTCAGCGCGCGCTACAAACAAACAATAGGAGAACATATAACATCATGAACGGAAAATTTATTGCGTCCGCGAACATAGAACGCGACGAACTCGACTGGGGAACAATCGGTTGGCTCAGTCGCCCGGAAAGCACTGGAGCGAAAGACATTGTCGCCATGGAAGTCAGCCTCTCCCCCGGATATGGACACGATTTCCATAAACACCCGGACCAAGAAGAGGTTATCTACGTCATAGAGGGCAGCGTCGAACAGTGGCTTGAAGATAAGAAACAGACTCTCAACGCAGGGGATTCTGTATTTATCCCTGCGGACATGGTCCACGCCTCTTTTAACGTCTCTTCTGCGTCAGCGAAATTATTTGTCACGCTCAGCCCCAGCAAAGGCACAGAAGGGTATCAACTCATCGATGTTTACGATCAGGCACCGTGGAATACGCTCCGCTCGTAATAGTTAAAAAAATGATTGGAACGCCAGTCCCTGAAACATCAACGTCAATTCGCGAGCGGATGCGTGAGTTCTACGAAACATCCGAGACCTACAAAGGACTTCTCTCTGCCCACGATGAAACTTACCTGCGACACTACGTAGAGCTGGTGGCCCGTTACGCACCGCCCCGTTCCAAAATCCTTGACCTTGGATGTGGGAACGGCATCTCAGCGCGGCTGCTCAATCAAGTGGATTTTGATGTCATCGGCACCGACATCTCTCCGCTTTTTCTCGAAGAGGCGCGAGCATGGGAAAATCCGAAACTTCGCTATCGGGTCTGCGATGTGATGGAACTCCCTTTTGAAAGCGATTCCTTTGATGTTATCTGTTCAAACGAATTGGTTGAACATCTGCCTGACGTGGAAACGGCGTTAACTGAAATGATGCGAGTTGTGTGCAGGGGCGGGAGAATTGTGATCTCGGGACCAAATCTCTGTTCGCCCTTAATCCCGTTCTTTGATTGGCTGAACCTGATGTCTGGCAAACCCGGCAGACCCGTTTGGGGTGAAACGAAACAACAAGCGTTGCAACAGTTTACACGTAACTGCAGGCTCTATGTCCAGAAACGGTTTTTGACCCCTGCGACACTGGCACCGAACTTCATTTACCGTGAACCGGATTTACAGGCGGATGCCATCGGTGGAGATGCAGACAGTGCTTATTATGCCAGCCCTATTGATCTCGCTCAATTCTTTCGGTCACACGGGTGCACGATCGTCAAGAAAGCCGTTGGCTTCGGGATAAAAGGTAGAATTATCGCAGGCGCGTTTCCGTACCTGAGTCCTTATATCACCATGGTCGTCGAAAAATGAACATTCGTCCAGACGATTTTGTCTTAGAGATAGGGAGCGGCCACAATCCAAAAGCACGCTCGGATGTCTTATGTGATAAATTTATAGCGGATGACGAACAGCGCGGCGGTGTCATCGTCGCTGACCGCCCGATTGTGGAAGCGGATGGGCAGTTTCTGCCGTTCGCGGACCGGGCATTTGATTATGTTATCTGCTCACATGTATTGGAGCATGTCGAAAATCCTGCACAACTCATTGCCGAATTAGAGCGCGTCGCACGTCGTGGGTATATTGAAACGCCTTCTGAAATAGGAGAACGCATTTACGGGTGGCACTACCACAATTGGGTCGTCAACTTAGTTGAGGGTCGTCTGATGCTACGGAGGAATGAAAGGGATCCCGAGTTCGGGCAACTCTTCCATAGGTTAGCAGCGACGGACAAACACTGGAAACGGTTTCATCTTACGCATCATAACCTTTTCCTCGTCCAGTACGAATGGCAAGATAAAATCAACTACGAGATACTCCTGGATCAGAAACCGGCATTGGATTTAGAATGCCCAGATACCCTTGAGAGGCTCATCGCGTCGGGTAATGGCACTTCGGGACAGCGTGAATGGCTGCTCCTTCTTAAAAGCGTCATCCCGCGGCGCATCGTCTCTCGGGCGAAATCGCTGTTGGTAAGAAGCAAAAATCGTCAGACAAAAACGTTGCACGAGATTCTCGTTTGTCCGCAGTGTAAAGGTGAAATTACATGGGAAGAACAACGTCTCCACTGCGAAGTGTGTGAACGGCACTATCCAATTATTGACGGAATTCCGAGATTCACTTTTTAATTTTTCGCAAGGCGTTAAATGAAGTGATTGGTTTGTGGACGTTTTTTCTCGTATTCGTGTCGTTCCTCCGTAAGGTAAAATTAAAAATCCGCAAGGAAAATTAAAAAATGAATGTTGTCCCGAAAGACTTTATCCGCGTAATGCCGAACGCACTGCGGAACTTCATCAGTGCCGCTTTCCAGAAGGCAGGCACCTCGAAAACGGACGCAGCACATATAGCTGACCTACTCGTCCTCACCGATCTGCGCGGCGTATTCAGTCATGGCACATGGCAAACTCCCGGATACGTCGGGATGATGCTTGACGGCAAAGTCAATCCGCGTCCAAACGTCCGTTGCATCGATGAATCCCCGACGACAGCGATCTATGACGGTGATGGGGGTATGGGACATTTTGCGGCGTATCCTGCAGCAAAAGCAGCCGTCAAAAAAGCCAAAGAGATGGGATTGGGTGCAGCAACGAGTCGGAACCACTTCCATTTCGGGAGTGCTGGCAAGTATTCACGACTCGCACTGGAAGCAGATTGCGCCGGGTTTGCGGTCTCCTGCCACCGTTTTCGGCACAGTCCTGACGCTCCAATTGCCACCGCAACGGGTGCATCGCCAATGAGTTTCGCGATTCCCGCGGGTGACCAGCCGCCTATCGTTGTTGATATGGCAACCGGTATTGATGCCAAACTGCCATTGGAAGAGGCGTTTGAACAGAGTCCTGCTGCGTTTTTCAAGATGTTGGGTTTGAGTCATGTGAGTCACGCACTCGGTGGATTTATGGCGGGCATCTGGCTATTCGATAAACCTTCGGATCCTCCAACAATCTGGGAAGGTGCGAATCAAGGGGCATTCATTGCCGCGATTGACATTTCCCGGTTCCGACCGATTGACGAGTATAAAGCAGAGATCGACCGACATATCCACGAGGCACGACAGATGCAACCCGCACCAGGGTATGAACGCTCGGATCTGCCGGGCGGCTTGGAATGGGAACGCGAACAGGAATGGGCTGAAATCGGTATCCCGATTGGCAAGGCACATCAAGAACATTTGAAAACAGCTGCTGAACGCGTTGGCATTCCGCTTCCATTCTAATATAGTTGTTCGCCTGCTACGCAGGCTTTCAGTTGTCGGTTGTCAGTTAAAGAGGGAGTTTGTGCCGGACAAAGCGAAGGGAAAATGCGTAAGTCCTATGGTAACCGATAGCCGACAACTATCCAATCAGTTAACGCTTAGCACAAAATTTAAAAAATTATGAATACGAATACAAACAACATAGAAGATCGAAATATTGTGATTATTGGGGGTGGCACCGCTGGGTTTGCCGCGGGCGTTTATACGTCTCGTGCAATGCTTGAACCTATTCTGATTACAGGAGAGGCACTCGGCGGACAACTTTCTTTAACGCTTGATTTGGAAAATTATCCCGGTTTCTTTGGCAACGAGGCGGGGATTTTTATACAAGGCATGCAGGAACAGGCGGAACGGTTCGGCACCGAAGTTAAGTTCGACACCGTAACAGCGGTCGACTTTTCGCAACACCCGTTTGCCGTCACCACCTACGAGAAAGAATATCGTGCGAAATCTGTGATCATAGCGACCGGTGCCTCACCGCGCACGCTTGATATTCCCGGCGAAGAAGAATACGGTGGACGCGGTGTTTCCTACTGTGCGACGTGCGACGGGTTCTTCTTCCAAGATCAGCGTCTGATTGTCGTTGGCGGCGGGGACGCTGCGTTGGAGGAAGGCATCTTCCTAACCAAGTATGCTTCCGAAGTATATATCGTCCATCGTCGCGATCAGCTCCGTGCGAGCCAAATTATGCAGGAACGCGCCTTCAAAAACGATAAAATCAAGTTTATCTGGGACACCGTCGTTGAAGAGATTAACGGCGATGGAGAAAAAGTGACAGGTGCCACCCTCAAAAACGTTAAAACCGGTGAGACGCAACCCTTCCCGATCGACGGCGTATTTATTTTTATAGGACATATTCCGAACACAGAGCTCTTCACAGATGTCATAAGTATGGATGCGCAAGGGTACATCATTGTCGACGAGATGCAGCGCACGAACGTAAACGGAGTCTACGCCGCGGGCGATGTGCATGACCATGTCTTCCGCCAAGCGATTACCGCTGCAGGCGCCGGTGCCGCGGCTGCGATCGCTGCTGAAAAGTTCGTCGCAGAATTAGAGAACCGCGCCTATCCGGGGAATTAATCGCAATCTTTGATTGCGGGATGTATAGGAGAAATTTGTGCCAAGAGAAAGACTCGCACTCGGTTTAGATTCAAGCACGCAGAGTTTATCTGCTGTCGTCATTGATATAGATACAGCCGAAAAATGCTTTGAGCATTCGCTGGATTATCGCGCCGATGCACGCCTCAATCATTTCGGTATTGGAGAAGATTATATCTTACCGCCGAGAGAGGACGGTGAAGCCGAACAGCCGCCGCTGATGTATCTCGCCTCACTTGACGCGCTATTTGCTGACATGCGCGAGGCAGGCATTCCACTTGAGAACATCCACCTCATCAACACGTCAGGACAGCAACACGGGCATGTCTATCTGAACCGAGATGCCGCCGCACTGCTGGCGCAACTCACACGTAAGGGCGCGGTGACCTCGCCCCTACAAATCCTGCTAAAAGACGCCTTTGCGTATCCGAACGCCCCCATCTGGATGACAGCGAACACGGCAGTACAAACGGATGCTGTCCGAAACGGGGTCGGCGGAAAATCGGAGATGATTGATCTTTCGGGTTCGGATGCACCGCTCCGCTTCACAGGTGCCGTTGTGCGCCGTATCGGAGAACAGTTCCCTGAATGTTACACCGCGACGGCAAAAGTCCAATTGATTAGCAGTTTTATCCCGGCAGTGCTGACCGGTAATGCCGATGTGCCTATTGATTACGGAAACGGATGTGGGATGTCGCTCATGAACTACCGAGGCAAGGTGTGGGACCCCGCCCTGTTGGCGGCGACAGCGGAAGGCTTACCGGGTGGTGTGGAAATACTCGCATCCAAATTGCCGGCACTCACACGTCCAGATTCCATCGTGGGCAATCTCGCGGCGTATTACGTAGAGAAGTATGGCTTCGACGGTCGTTGCGCCGTGATCGCCGGTTCCGGCGACAATCCGCAGTCAAAGGTCCCCGTTGCTGGAGATTTGCTAAGCCTCGGAACCAGTTTCGTCAATATGGTGTCAACGGACGGGGATACACTCGACCCAGAGGGATTCGCCAACGCCATGTATGACGGCATTAACCGCCCCTTTATGTTCGGATGTCGCACAAACGGTGCCATGGTATGGGATACCGTGAGGAGTCAGTACGGCTTAGCGAAAGAGGAATACGCGTCCGCAGAGGCGGCGTTACAGACCGTTGTCCCCGGAGAGTTCATGACGTTTTGGCAACCGAAGACGGAGTCCTTCCCGGTCTCTGGTGCGTTTGAACGCATCCGCGCCACCACACACTCCACATTGGCAGAGGACTATACGGGTATTATTGAAACGAGCCTCGCCGCGGTTTACGTTTACTCCGCCGTTTTCACGAAGCAGACACAGGACCCGTTGTTTGTAACAGGCGGGGCAACAGAGAGTCCTGAAATCATGCGGCGTGTCGCAGGAATCTGGAACAGACCGACGCTCCCCGTAGAGAAAGGCGGGGCTGCACTCGGTGCGGCTGTGGCAGGGGTCAAGGCCCTTTTTGATGCAGCTTGCAAGTCAAAACTTGCTATTGAGAAGGGTGACGCAGATGCCGATATGGAAGCAGAATCC
Organism: Candidatus Poribacteria bacterium; assembly: GCA_022827885.1. Taxonomy (GTDB): domain Bacteria; phylum Poribacteria; class WGA-4E; order WGA-4E; family WGA-3G; genus WGA-3G. The sequence goes on along the minus strand of JAJEIP010000101.1, from coordinate 18,677 downwards.
TTTGATGTTGAGGCGTTCAGTGCTTCAGTCTTGAAACGCGGCGAACCGATTCAGCCGGATCCTAAAGATGTTGCCGCCTATCATGGTGAAGGGAAATACCTCCAGCAGTTCCGAGAAAAATACGAAAAAATCATAGCAGAACACCCAATATAGGAACAAAGAATGGAAGGAAGGGAAGGATGGACAATTCCCTGACACACTTTGACGAAAAAGGTAACACGCGAATGGTGAACGTCGGTGGCAAAGATGAGACCCTCCGTATCGCCATCGCTCGTGGGCATATTACTGCCCGTCCTGAAACACTCCGTCTCATCGCTGAACAGGGCATGAAGAAGGGTGATGTTTTAGAGGTCGCACGGCTTGCGGGAATCATGGCGGCAAAACGCACGGGTGAACTGATTCCATTGTGTCATCCCCTCGCATTGACCTCAATTCGCGTTGAACTTGTTATCGCAGATGACGCACCACAGGTCGAAATTGAAGCGGAAGTTCAGACCCTAGGACGCACCGGCGTAGAAATGGAAGCACTCACCGCCGTGTCAGTTGCTGCCTTGACTGTTTATGACATGTGTAAGGCAGTAGATAAAGAGATGGTTATTGGTGAAGTAAGGCTTATGAAAAAAACAGGCGGCAAGAGTGGTGATTTTACAAAGGAAACGGTTGCAGGTTCTAATATGTAGTTCTCCCTAATAAGGTATATAACCATGAAGAAAAAAATGCTTCAGATACGCATCATAATCCTTACACTTTGCCTAATTTCTACGACCGCCTTTGCTGCGGATCACGTCCTGATTATCGGTGGTGTCGCCGGTGAAAAATCCTTTTACGACGCGTTCTGGGGTGCCACCTCTCGGTTCCATCAGTTGCTCACCAACGAATACGGCTACGCGCCCGATCAGATTACCTTTCTCTTTGAAGACATAGGCAATACAAGTCAAAGCGGGCAAGGCGCCTTAGAACTGGTTGACGCAGAATCAAATCGCGAACAGGTCTTAGCTGCATTCAATCAGCTCGCTAAGACTGTGCAACCCTCGGATCGGTTTCTGCTGTTCATGTTGGGGCACGCATCCCGGACCGGTAGAGGGAGTGTGAAGTTTAATCTGCGCGGTCGGGACATTACTGAAGTGGAATATGTGGGACTTATTGACAGTATACCAGCTGAGAATCAGATTCTCATCTTCGGCTTCCCCTATAGTGGGCGTCTCGTGCCGCAACTGAGCGCGCCGGGACGCATCATCCTCACCTCAAGTTCACCAAACGAAGGCTATTCACTGCAAGCAGGATTCGGCGATGTCTTTGTTGATGCCTTCTCTACAACAGATAACGATACAAACACCGATGGAGACATCTCACTCTTAGAAGCGTTCCTCTCGCTGCAGACGCGGACGAAGGAGTGGTATGAGAACCACGGAATCGTTCAGTCTGAACATCCGCATCTTGATGATAACGGTGATGGAAACGCCACTCGAAACCTAACGATTGACCCTGAGACCGAGGCTGTAGACGGAACAGATGATGGTACATTCGCCGCAAAAACGTTCTTAGGAACCCGTCAAACAGTTCTTCCGAGCACACCATCGCCACCTGAACCTGATGAAGTCTTCGCCGAGGTGCCGCCTACGGGATCTCCTGAAGAACGTGAACACGAGAATCCAGGGACTTCGACTGCCATTCACAACGCTGAGAATCGCCCATCGACACTTCCGTATGACTATATCAGTGAGGCGGACGAGAACGTCATCCAAGAAGCCATTGATACAGCCCCCTCTGAGAAGGACTATCCAGAAGACGGTGCCGTTGTTCTGTGGGAAAGCGTCGATGTAGACATCGATGAAAAGAGTCGTTATATCTATTCCACACGGCGCGTCGTCAAAATCTTCAACGAAGACGGCGCAGATCTCGGCGAAATTAGCATTCCTTATATGCGTGGCAAAGACGATGTCACGATCCATCATGCCCGAACCTTTACACCTGATGGTAGGATTGTTGCGTTGGACTTGAATGATGTGGTAACGAATATCCCGCCGCCGAGCGCTGTGGACGCAGGTTTATACGTCGATGCGCGCTTGATGTATTTCACACTCCCCGAAATCTCCGATGGCTGCATCATAGACTATGCCTATTCCACGAACAATCTTGGGCATGTCATGCGGGGTGAGTTTTGGCGTAAGGTCTATTTTCAAGGCTCACAACCCGTGCAATATTATCGGTTCACCGTTCATATCCCGAAGAAGAAGCAACTCTATTATCAGATTTCAGGGGCGCCGGCTGTAGAAGCACAACGGACGCAGCGGTCCAGTAATCATCAATTAAAAACTGTTCTTAATATTGAACCCAGAATTACCGAGAATAACTATATCCGCACTTATACCTTTGAAGTGCAAGATGTCCCTCCTTTGAAAGAGGAATACTTGATGCCTGCTCCTCAGGATCTCGCGTATAACATTAGTATCTCCTCAATTGATTCTTGGGATAAATTGGTGACGTGGTATGCGACGCTCATTCGGGAGCAGGATACCATTACACCAGAAATTACGAAAAAGACCGAGCAAATCCTCAAGGGTGCCTGGTCCCGGAAAGAAAAAGTAAAACGCCTTTATGAATACGTCGCCACGAACATCCAGTATCTCGGCTATGAGTTGGGTATCTGGGCAATTAAGCCGTATCCAGCGGACTTCGTTCTGAAAGTCGGGAAAGGGGACTGTAAGGACAAAACGACGCTCCTCTCTACGATGCTTTCATCCGTGGGTATTAATTCCTATCCTGTTCTCATATCCGCCGGGGATACGCGCGGCGTTAACGCTCACCTCCCAGACGGTGGTTCTGAGGTCGAGGCAGTCCCTTCGCTCGCCTATTTCAATCACATGATCCTTGCTGTTGAGGGTGGAAACCCAGATGATGAATTCATCTGGCTCGATCCGACAGCAGAGACGTGCGCTTTCGGGGATTTCCCTGCCGGCGACCAAGACCGGTGGGCACTGATTATCAACCCCCGCTTTCTAACCGAGAGCCGTCAGTCTTCGGAAACCGATAATCCACCGCCGACTTCCAAGCGTCATTCAATGGAAAATAGGCTCTACCTCTTTCAGAAGAGCCCTTCCATCGATGCAACATCGAATCTGAAGCGTGTTCACACTCGCGTCGCGGTGAAAAAGGATATGAGCGTCTCTGTGCGTCAAGCGTTAACGGTAACAGGGATTTTTAACATGAAACTCCGAAGTCAACTCGCACACCTGCAGACTTCTGAGGAAAAAGCGGAGTTCTTCCACAAAGCGTTGGAATTGGACGAACGTGCCAAGGTGACGGAGGTCGACATCTCAGGGCTTTCAAAGTTGGAGGGTGAATTGAAGGTTGAAGTGACATGGACATGTCAAGAGTATTTGTACGCGATTGGCAGTCAATTTGTCCTGGAATTACCGATCGTCAAGCACCCTTATGCCGAGCTATTGAGTGAGGAACGCCGGATGTATCCCGCCGTTATTGGTAAAGCATTAACGCTTGAGGACAAGATCAGCGTCAGCACGGATGCCCCCTTTCGGATTGATACCGTTCCTGAGGAGCAGACGTTGCAGACCGAGGTCGCAGAGATACAGATTCGCTATTCGCACTCCAAGCGGAAAGCCGAGATGCACCAGACGATCCGTTTCCTGGTACCGAGGGTCACACCCGAGGACATTTACCCTCTCAAAGATGTCGTCAGAATCGCCTCAAATCGAGGACCGAAGCGATTCATATTAACACAGCAATAAGGAGTTATCAGTTGTCAGTTGCCAGTTGTCAGTTACAAGAGGGAGATATTGTGAAACAAAAAACCTCTTAACTGAAAACTGAAGACTGCTAACCGAATACGAATAAAAAATGCCAGCAACAGAAGAAGTTCAAGCAATAGAAGAGTTGATGAAAAGCCAAGAGTTGATTTTAGAGCAACTCAAAAAGGTAATCGTTGGGCAAGAGGACGTTATCAATCAGATGTTGATGGCACTTTTCGCCGGAGGGCACTGCTTGTTAGAGGGTGTCCCAGGACTTGCCAAAACCCTCATGATTAGGACATTGGCACAAATTCTCAACCTTAAATTTAAGCGGATCCAGTTCACGCCTGATCTCATGCCAGCCGACATCACGGGAACCGATGTTCTCGAAGAAGACCGCACGACCGGACATCGCACGATCCGATTTATTCAGGGACCGATTTTCGCCAACATTCTCCTCGCCGATGAGATCAATCGGACACCCCCGAAGACACAAGCCGCACTCTTAGAAGCGATGCAGGAGTATCACGTTACCGCCGGGGGTACCGAATTCGCATTGGAACAGCCTTTCTTTGTACTCGCTACACAGAACCCGATTGAGCAGGAAGGAACATATCCACTTCCAGAGGCGCAGTTAGATCGGTTCATGTTCAAAATTGTCATCGATTACCCAACAGAAGCAGAGGAAACGGACATCGTTTCGGCAACGACCGGTGCAGAGATACCTGAACTTGACACCCTACTGTCTGGGCACGTTATCGTAGCACTCCATGATATTGTGAGGCGGGTGCCTGCTGCTGAGAACGTCGTGCAATACGCTGTGAGAATTGCACGGGCAACCCGTCCGAAAGAGGAAGACGCTCCCGATTTCATCCAGCAATGGGTCCGATGGGGCGCGGGTCCCCGTGCGGGACAGTATCTCATCTTAGGGGCGAAAGCCCGCGCAATTCTACGAGGTCGTTACAACGCTTCTTGTGAAGACGTGAGATCTGTCGCACCTGCGGTTCTACGCCATCGCATCTTAACCAATTTCCACGCCGAAGCCGAAGGTGTTGACTCCGACACCGTCATCCAACGTCTACTCGACACAGTGCAGGAACCCGCTGCAAGGTTGTAGATGCCATCAGAAAAAATTTCGGTCATCATTCCAGTCCTCAATGAGGAAAACGCCATTGCCAACGTCATCACCGATATCCCAACGACCGTGCGGAGCCTTGACGGAAAAACTGAGGCAACAGTCCAAGAAATCATCGTCGTTGACAACGGCTGCACCGACAACACCGCCGCAATCGCACGCCGAAACGGCGCAAGGGTTATCGCTGAACCCCGACGGGGATATGGATTTGCTTGTCTCGCCGGGATCGCTGCGCTTACGCCGACCGAACCGGATATCGTCGTTTTTCTGGATGGCGATTATAGCGACTATCCGACAGACATGCCGCAACTCCTCCGCCCGATACTCGAAGGCAAAACCGACTTCGTCATCGGTGCGAGACGTGCAGACAAGGCGCGGAACGCGTTGTTGCCGCAAGCACGCTTCGGCAATTGGCTCGCCTGTTTCTTGATTAAGCACTTCTATGGCATGCGCTATACAGATTTGGGTCCGTTTCGAGCGATCCGGTATCCGCAGCTTCTTGCTTTGAACATGCAGGACAAAACCTTCGGCTGGACAGTCGAGATGCAACTCAAAGCCGCGAAGCAGGGAATCCCTGTGTGTGAAGTTCCGGTTCGCTATCGCAAGCGGATTGGGGTCTCTAAAATCACAGGCACCTTCACTGGCACTCTCAAAGCTGGCTACAAGATACTCACAACCCTCATCTACCACCGCAAAGAGTAAATGAGATATGTTAGCAAGATTTTGGATGATAATCACAGTCGTAATGGTTCTGACTTCACCGGTGATCGCTGATGAGATAAAGATCGCCAGTTGGAATATACAACAACTCGGTCAAACAAAAGCCGGAATTAATAAGAGTCAGAGCAAGACGACCAAAGCTCGGACTGAATATCATAAGGCGAATGATACCATAGGCAAGATAGCAGAGATTATAAAAAAGGGAAAATTTGACATAATTGCTATCCAAGAGGTTCAAGATGTAAAATTTGAGACCTTACCAAAACTGTTAGAGACTTTAGGCGCAGATTGGAAGTATATTGAAAGTGAAAGAACCGGTAGGGAAAAAAAGGAACAATACGCCATATTTTTTAACCCTGTAAAGTTAACACCAAAAGACAAGATACATCTCTATGATGATATGGAGGATAGTTGGGATAATTTTTCAAGGGATCCTGGGTACGCTGGTTTTTCATACCGGGATTTTGAGTTTATTATCATTACGTGCCACTTAGACCCCTCACAACACGCTGCTTATGAAACAGAGCGTTTAGATGATGTCTATGAAGCCGTGAAATGCAAAACAGGGAATCCAAACATCTTGGTATTAGGGGATTTCAATTTAGAAGAGGGGCCAGCGGATATAGCATTCCAAGATTCGGGTCTGTTAGATCCGAAAAATTACCCTAAAATGAAGGCGGTTTTAGATGCGACGCATGATACAACGGTCGCTGGTGAAAACGACGAAACGACCTTTGATAATATCCTATTTGATTCGGGTCAATTTGAATTAAAAGAAAAAGGGGTCTATCGTTTTGATGACGAATTCGGTGAAGGTTACGATAAAGATATCTCCGATCACTACCCCGTGTGGGCTATCTTTGAGATACCGGATATCGAAGATGATACCGATGCCGTTCCATTTGCACCACCAGCCCCTTCTATGACAAAAATCAAACTATCGATATGGGCATCTCTTAGGCGTTTAAATAGGTGACAACTTAGGTTAAAATAATCCAAGTTACTACTTACGAGTTTTTCTTGCGTTATCGGCAACATTTTGATATAATTAAGGGCAAAGACATTATTGTCTATTAAGCACGCAAACAGCAAAAAACCGAATCCCGAAAAAACAGCAAAAAAACGTCACATTCTCACGGCTCACTTGGCTTCTGTATGTCCACTGTGACGTTTTAAACGTCACAATTAGACGAGTGGCCCCCTATTTTTAAATTCATAGCATGGTTACACAACAAAAAATCCCAGAACGGTTTTGGTGCGTTAAAGGGATAAACATCTTCCGAGACCTTGCCGAATCGGATGCCGACGCACTCGCACGGATAACGAAATTCGTCGACTTAAAACACGGGGACACGCTCTCTGCTGAAGGCGTTTATCTATTGAAAGAGGGTCGCATCAAAATTTATCGGACTCCGCCTGAGGGGGAAGCGATCACGTTAGACGTGCTGGACCCCGGTGAGTTCTTTGGGGCGGTCAAATGGGAGGATGACGCAGCACATCCGAACGTCACCGCTGAGACATTTGCTGAGACTTCCGTTGTGGGGGTTGTTAGCGTCCAGAACTTCCAGTATTTTTTGAAACGAAAACCGCATTTAGCAATGCCACCGCAGCGAACTTTAGGAAGTCTTCTAAATCGGCATCTACGCTGGCGTTCAAAGAAACCAACGGATTATAATCTTGTAACTTCACCTCAGAAACCGCGTCGGGGACTGACGAATCCTTTTCTGAACATTGCGTTCCGAAGTCCCGCATCGCGACTCGCACTTCTGTTACAAAACTGCGCTGAGGCACCGGAATACAGACGCACAGCCATGGGACGTAGGTCGGAGTGTATCGGACGTAAACTCTCGACGAAGCGGTTGGCGCAACTCATCGGCAGTTCCGTTGAGAACATGGAAGCACTTCTCAATCAGTTTAAACAGCATCAGATCATAAAGAAACGGTTTTGGCGGATTCAGATACTTGACCCGTGGCACCTCAAAAAGATTGCCAACGCAAGAATGAAAACGCTACCACTTCTTCAAACTCAGTCGGATTCCAACTTTCTACCAGACACGCAGCCTGCAACAATACGCTGAAACACCCAAGCAAAAACACGCAGGCGGGTTTAAGGAACGCCGTTGATAGTTGAAACGGACGTTATTCCTCCGCAAGGTAAAATTAAAACTTATGAGCAAGAAGAACCCTTATTTGCAGCTCGACCAGCAGATGGTCGGTGACATTTACACTTCGCGAGAAGTGATGGAAAATCTGACAGTCTTATGCGATGAATACGGTGCTCGGTTCGCCGGAACGCCTGAAGAATATGAAGCCGCAAACTTCATCGCTGCGTGTTTCAAACGCTACGGACTCCAGAACGTTAAACTTGAAACATATCCCTACGCTGGTTGGACGCGTGGCGCAGCGACGCTTGAGATCATCGAACCGATGCGTCGGACATTGCCCTGCATTTCGCTACCCTACTGCCCCGCTGCCGACATCACTACGGAACTCATCTCTGTCGGATGTGGAAGTCCTGATGAATACACCGCAGTCGGTGATACCGCTACCGATAAATTGGTTATGGCGCAGAGTGCGTCACCGCCAGATCTCGGAAGATGGGTCCATCGCAAGGAGAAATTTGAACACGCCGTGCTTGCAGGCGCGAGCGGATTCATTTTTGTCAGTGAACACCCGGGTGTCGGTCCCGAAACGGGAAGCCTTCAAAATGATAGACGGGCGCCTATCCCCGGTATATCCGTTTGCAAAGAGGATGGTGAATTCTTGACGCGGTTGATCGCACGAGAAAACGGAAAAGTAACACTGAAACTCCAGACGACAGACATCAATGAACCACGGACCTCGTGGAACGTCGTTGCAGATTTGCCCGGTACTGAAAACGCCGAAGAAATGGTGGTTGTCGGATGCCATTACGACGGACACGATATTTCACAAGGGGCACACGACCCTGCTTCAGGAATGGTATCCGTCATAGAAGCCGCTCGTGTGCTCTCTACGTATGCCGCCGATTCGCTCAAGTGCACCATTCGTTTCATCGCTTTCGGAACCGAAGAGATCGGGCTTACCGGTGCGTTCCGTTATGTCGATGCCCACGCCTCGGAGTTGGATAACATTCGGTTCATGCTCAATATGGATGCGGCAGGCGGTTCAAGTCGTAAGGGCATAGTTCTTCATCGCTGGGACGCGTTGGACGCTTTCTTTAACACTGCTCGTGAGCAGATGCACGCTGAAATGCCGGTTGGACAAAAGGTCCATTCCTACTCTGACCATTTCCCGTTTTTCCTCAAGGGTGTGCCCTCAAGCCATATGGGCGATCCAGAGGCGCCTCCCGGGGGTAGAGGCTTCGGTCATACGGCTTATGATACGCTGGATAAGGTAGAATTGGAGAACCTACGGGCTGCCAGTGCGGTTGGTGCCAGAGTCGCACTTCGCTGTGCAAATGCCGATGATTTTCCCGTCAAACGCAGAACCTCGGAAGCGGTTCAAGAGATTGTTGACACGGATCCAGGGTTAGAGGGATATAGAATCTCTCTCAAACTGACCGGCTAAGTTATGGACACTATACGTTATCCAATTAAACTCTCAATTCTCGTTTCAATACTTGTAGGCACACTTTGGAACAACGCCCATAGTGCAGGGACACACAGAGAAGCCGCACAAAGTGCCGTTACAACATCACGGCGCACTGCAATTGTCACAGCAGTCGCGAAGGCGAGTCCCGCGGTTGTCAATATCAGTGCTGTCCGGAGCGTTGAAACGCGGACCTCTTTTGACGAATGGTTCTGGGGTGAGGTTACTCTTCCGCGCAGACGCGCCTTACGAGAGGTCGGTTCTGGCGTTATCGTTGATCAGAAGGGACACATCCTGACGAACTATCACGTCATCAGAGATGCCGATAAGATTAACGTCACCATTTCTGATGGACGGGAATTTGAGGCACAGATTGTCGGCTATGACCCTTTCTCAGATCTTGCCCTTTTAGAGGTCGAAACAGACGGGGTATCTCTACCAGAAATTCAGTGGGGCAATTCAGATACCCTTCTGATCGGTGAATGGGTCGTCGCCATTGGAAATCCGTTCGGTTTGTCACTCGGAGACGCGCAACCCACGGTCACAGTTGGTATTGTGAGTGCGACACGGCGCATCCTCACCGTCGAAGACCTGTATCATGAAGATCTGATTCAAACGGACGCTTCCATCAATCCGGGCAACAGTGGTGGCGCATTGGTGAACATTCACGGTGAACTTATCGGTATAAACACCGTCATCCGTTCGACGAGTGGCGGGTCACAAGGTGTCGGTTTTGCGATTCCAGTGAATAAGGCAAGGCAGGTCGTCCAACAGATTACCGAGTACGGGAGCGTTATTCCCCCCTACTTCGACTTAGAGGTCCAGCCCGTAACTGAAGAGTTAGCAGAAAAGTTGTCAATGTCGCACAACACAGGGGTTTTGGTGTCGGAAATAGGGAAACGCAGCCCGATCACTGATACCGGCATTAAACGGGGAGATGTCATTGTCGCGATTTCAGGACAACGGATAAAGGACGAACAAGACTTTAACGCACGCACGCGTTTGCTCCCACTCAATCAACCTATTCAGTGCGAGTTCATCCGTCGTGGGAAAAGGCGCCAGACTGAATTCACGCTGAAAACCCTACAATGGAATTATGCACCCCCCGGATGGGGTATAGCACTTGCCCAACCTGATAAGACGATGGCACAGAAATACGGGCAGCGCGGCGTTATTGTCACACACGTTGAGAAAGACAGTGGATTGGCGGACGCCCTGGAACGTGGGGACCTTATCTACCAAATTGACGATACCGCAATTCATTCACTTGAAATTTTCAAAATTGTTGATGACCATATCCGTACCCAAAGTAGGACGCAAGTCTATTTTGAGCGAGACGGTGTCTATCAAGCCGTTCCCGTCACTTTTTTTAATAGAAACAATCGGCGGAGATAGGTGTTTTTATAATTAGCCCAAGTTGCCGCCTCTTGATAGACATAACCCCCTACGGGGTGCGGTTGCTTGGATATACCATTTTCTATAGACATATCACCGTAGTCCGTAATGAAATGGAGGGCGGCTCGAACACAGAAAGGACGAAAGTGCCAAACAGCGTCCTTTAGCCGCAAGGTAAATTAAAAAAATGAAATTGCAACTACCGACACTCATCGCCGTCTGTCTCGCTATCCTGCTCATTGGCGGTATCTACTTCTTCGGCAGAGACAAACCAGAATTGGGAATCGCCGTTAATTTGGAGAGTGAGGAATTCAAGCAACTCAGGACACATGCCACCGATGCGTTCAACGCCGGGAAATATAAACAAGCCATTGAACTTTACAGCGAAGCGTTAAAGATGCGTCCTGAAAACGCTGAAATCTATAACGACCTTGGCACGGTCTATTACGAGCAAGGTCTCAAATACGCTGGGCCGAGTTGGCCCTCGTGGGAGAAGGAGTTGAGAGAAGACTCCGTTGATGAAGCAGTAGCGGAACTTAAAGTCGCTGTTGACAAAACAGCCTCTGGCACCATTACGTTCAAAACACGAGACGAAGCCATCGCTGATGCGCTTGAACAAGAGGCTGGACAACTCGGCGGAGAGGTATATAGACAGCGTTGGGAAAATGAAACAACGCTTAATATTCTAATTGGACAGACGAAAATCTATCTGCTGCGCGCTCGCGACCATTACATCCGTGCGTTGGATCTAAAACCTACGCACAGTGTCGCTTATCGCAACCTCGGTTCATTTTACATGAAGGTAGGCAGAACCGACAAGGCACTTGATTATTATCAAGAGGCATACAAATTAGATCCACGGGATGCCGAGTTGGAAGAGTACCTGAACCAGTTCAGAAAGTAATTTTTAACTATTAAATCTGGACCTTGTTCTGTACGGGCTGGGGAACCCAGCTCCTACGCGTCTTACGATGGGGTTTGGTTAGGGACGAGAGGGTTTCAGTATGAATTGCACCAAAAACCTGCCAGAAACGAAGTGGAAGGGTTTTTGATTGGGCGTTTCTTTAGCCCAGGAGCAATAAATTAAAAAATGCATCACAAACGCTGCCCAAATTGTGGATTTTTGAGCCCGCCATTCAAATTCTGCGGTGAATGTGGAACGTCCCTTGAAAGTCCCACGCGTCCGCATCAAATTCCAGCAGTGGATACTACCACTGTCATGGAACAAGCCTTACCGCATGGGGCAGAACGCCGCCAGTTAACCGTGCTTTTCTGCGATATTGTCGATTCCACCGCGTTCACCGAAAAATTGGATCCTGAAGAACTCCGAAATCTTTTAGAAGTATACCGGACCTGTATCATGGAGGTGGTCTTAGCACAAAGCGGACATGTCGCACGTTACTTTGGTGATGGTATCCTCGTTTATTTCGGTTACCCAATCGCGCACGAGGATGCGGCACACCGCGCCGTCCGATCAGGGTTAGGGATCGTTGCTGCTATTGAGACCCTGAACCCGTATCTGCAGGCTACCTTCGGCGTGGAAATTAACGTCCGACTGAGTATTGATACGGGACTTGTTGTCGTCTGGGTTCTGTCGGCGGAAGAATCACCTGAGGCGATTGACATTGTTGGTAAAACCCCGAATATCGCTGCGAGAATGCAAGAGTTAGCAACACCGAACAGCATCGTTATTGGGGATACAACACATCAATTGGTTGAAGGCTTTTTTAAGACCGAAGCACTCGGTGCTTTCCCGATTCGTGGCATTTCACAACCCGTGAATGTGTTTCAAGTATCCGGTGAAATTCCAGCCCAAAGCCGATTGGATATTGCCAGCGAAAGTGGATTGACTCCTTTAATCGGACGGGCGCGCGAGGTTGAAGCGCTCAAGCACAGATGGGCACAGGTGCTTGCGTCTAAAGGACAAGCCCTGCTGATTGAGGGTGAAGCCGGCATCGGAAAGTCAAGATGTTTGCAAGTCATTCAAGAGCACGTTGAGAATCATCCAGAAGCGGTGACTATGGAAGGCAGATGCTCGCCTTATTACCAGAACAGTCCGCTCTATCCTATTCTTTCACTGTTCCAAGAGCACGTTGTGCAGTTTTCAAGTACTGATACGCCACAGACACGTCTTGACAAACTTGAAGGTTTACTCCGCGACTACAACATTCCGACTGTCGGAGGGGATACAGCCTCCGTTTCAGATTCCGATCGTGAAAGGCAAGTGCATACGCCGGAGACCTTACCGCTTCTCGCCGAATTATTGGAGATACCTTTTGAAATACAACAACAAACAGTAACCGGTGTAGGTGCTCGTCCATACAGTAGACCTGTTGAACAAGACACATATCCATCAGGCTGGGGACGTAGGCAACGCCGCCAGCAGACTTTAGAACTGATCGTTCAAGTCCTGTTGAAAATGGCTGAACAAAAGCCGATACTTTTTGTCGTTGAAGATCTTCACTGGATTGACCCGTCCAGTATAGAATTTTTGACCCTCTTGATTACGCGGATCGAAAATGCTCGGATTTTCGCAGTTTTGTCGTGTCGCACCGATACCCAACCCTATAGATATGGCACTCCACCGGCGTACTTAAAAGGCAGCGAAGAAGTCTCAGCGGAAGCAAGCGATCCCGACGATCAGGATCGCGGAACTTCCGATTTGCTCCAGCGGAGCAATATATCTATAGAACTGGAGCAGCTTCTACACCCAGCATGGGCAAATACCTTGACATTAACAGCACTCACGCCTCCACAAGTCGAGGCGATGATTCAACACGTGGCAGGAGATGCGGTACTCCCATCGGAGGCATTGACACGGATTGTTGAAATGACTGAGGGTGTCCCGCTATTTGTTGAGGAACTTACCCAGATGATGCTTGAAGGGACTCGGATGGAAGCAGGGGAGGATGGAAGCAGGGACACTTCATCTTCCAATCTTCCAACTTTCCAACCTTCTCTTCCACATTCTCAAACGATGGAGGTGCCTGTAACACTACAGGATTTACTGACAACGAGATTAGACGAACTCGGTGCCGCAAAGGAGATCGTCCAGCTCGGGGCAACACTTGGAAGAGAATGGACTGCTGAGTTATTACACGAGATCGCTTCTGGACTTGAGTTGGAAAATCATTTTTTCACTGATTTCGCTGCGTTGAAAGGTGAATTGAACAAGCTTGTAAACGCCTATATCCTCAATCGAAGTAGGGGCGGGGTTTCCCCGTCCGTTCGTGCGGGCGAGGCAACCTCGCCCCTACGTTATACGTTCCGACATCCGCTCCTGCGTGAAACAGCATATCAATCTCTGCTTATGAGTCGGCGGCAGCAGTATCATCAACAAATTGCGGAGGTATTGCAAAACAGTGGTGGTTTTCAGCCGGAGTTGGTGGCGTATCACTACACCGAAGCAGGTCTCCCTGAAAAAGCAGTTGACTATTGGCACCGCGCTGGACAACGCGCACTTGAGCGTTCTGCAAATGTGGAAGGGATTCGCCATATCACGCAGGGACTCGCGGCACTGGAGGCACTTTCGGAAGATACCAATCTACGGCGGGTGGCGTCTACCGCTCAGCAAGAATTGGAACTCCAGACGATTCTTGGCAGCGCCCTGATTGCAACAAAAGGATATGCCGCCCCGGAAGTTGAGGGTGCCTATACGCGAGCGAGAGAGCTCTTGGAAACCCTTGAAAGTAAGGGATCGATCTTAGGAAAGGATGCCGATACTTCGCTGGATCGCGTAAAGGATCTCCGTTTCCCCATTCTGTTTGGCTTATGGCTCTCTCATCTCGTGCGCGGACGCTTCCTCTCCGCACGTGAACTTGGTGAACAGTGCTTTGTAATTGCCAAGCAAGCCGAAGACGCGGCCTTTGAGGTCGAAGCACATCGAGCCCTCGGCGCGACGCTTTACTATTTAAGTGAATTCAAAGAGGCGTTGGCACATCTTGAAGCGGGAATTGAACTGTATCAACCGCAGCAACACCCGGTCCCAACGTTTCTACACTTCGTAGCGGATCCGGGGACGACCCTGCTCGCCTATTCTGCACCTCTCTTATGGTGCCTTGGCTATCCGCTGCAGGCAGAAGAACGCCTTGTCGAAGCCGCGAGGATCGGGGAGGATAGAAACCATCCTTTTAGTGACGCTGTCTTGCTCCATTTTAAAGCCGTGCTTTATCAGCATAAAAATGAAGTCGAGATGGTGGAAACCACTGCAACACAGATGTTACAGATATGTCAAGAACACGGGTTTTCGCTTTGGGAAGCCGCCGCAACGGTGATGAAGGGATGGGCACTTACAGAATTGAATCACTCAGAAGAAGGCATTTCGATGATACGTAACGGGATCGCCGCATGGGAAAAGACAAGGGCTGAATTGCAGCTGCCGCTCTTTCTCACGCTGCTCGCACAGGCATATCAACGCGCAGGACAGTATACATTAGCCTTACAAACCCTTGATTCTGCTCTGAGTGTCGTCACACGAACAGGCGAGCGTGCCTATGATGCGGAACTCACACGACGGAAAGGTGAACTCTGTCTCGCTCTTGGTAAAGCAACTACGGCAGTTGATGGAAAGCATACGACTTCTACTGTCGCTAAGGCAGAATCCTATTTTCAGGAGGCGTTAGCGATAGCGCGCCGACAAGGTGCAAAATCTTGGGAACTCCGAGCCGCTCTCAGTCTGAGCGAATTGTGGTGCACGCAGGACCGTTACCGGGAGGCATACAATTTACTGAGACCGATATATGTATGGTTTTCGGAAGGTTTTGAGACGAAAGATCTCCAGCACGCAAAACATCTATTGCAAAAGCTGCAGGCGACATTAAAGTAGTTGCGTTTGAAACGATGAACCAAAACGGATAGCCTGCAACAACGGAGCAGGCGGATATACGTAAAGTAACCTTCGTCACCCAATTATCCTGACCGAACCGCAAGGAAAAATTAAAAGATGAGACTTGGTGTTGTTGGACTCTGTGGGGATTTTCGCACCCTCACATCGGATGAAATCGCAAAAATCAAAGCGTTGGCGTTTACCGGTTTAAGTTTCCATTTCAATAGCGCGGAGATTCCGTCTGTCCCTCCGGATGCTGTCCCTCGCTGTGTAGAAATGTTAGAAACCGCGGAACTGGACCTTGTGCAATTCGGCATAACTTATGAAGAGTGCCTTTTCCATCCCGATGCCGATATCCGAAAAGCAGGTATCGCCAGCGTCCAACGCGGCATACCAACGGCTGCCGCACTCAACGCACACCATTATCTATTTCGCGCAGGTAGCCTTAATCCCGATGGCGCTTGGACATCCCATAGAGATAACCATCTGCCCACATCAATGGAGCGTCTGATTGACACATTGAAACCGATTGCAGCGCATGCCGAACGGCACGAGTTGACCCTTGTTATGGAAACACATGCCGTTTCAATTATGGATTCACCCGAAACGTGTCGTGAGGTGGTAGAGCGTGTCGGTTCCGAGAGGCTTCGTATCGTCATGGATTTCGTCAATCACTTCCAAACACTTCGGCAGGTCTATGAGAGCGAAGCACGGCTTAACCACATTTTTGATGTCATGGGACCGATCGCACCGATGGCACATATCAAAGACATCAGTGTGCAGAACGGTTTAGTGCTCCATCTCAATGAGGAGGTACCCGGTGAGGGTGAATTGGCATTGGGTGTAGCATTAAAGCGTTTTGAAGCGCTCTATCCGAATGGCTACGGATTGATAGAACATCTCCCTGCGGAGAAAATACCACTCGCGAACACAAATGTCCGGCGAATCGCCGCCGAAAACGGAGTTCATATTTTTTAATGGCTGTCAGTTGTCGATTAAAAGGGTTTCCTCAACCTTATCCCCTGATCAGGGGGAGGCAAGGGTGAAATCTCTGTAGAAAAAATGGAGGCTTGATGATGAAAGGCTCTCTAAATACATCCATATTCTCCTCTTCACCCGGTAGGGGGTTTTTGCTTGGGTGTTTCTTCAAAATCTCTATAGGGAGAATAGTATGCTTCATTCTTGTTTCGATCTTTTCCATATTTCTGCCCTCAGCGTTCGGGCAAGAATCCAATGTCGTTGAGGAAGTCCAAAAACAGGCACAGAGTTGGTGGTCGAATTCACAGGTCTACGTCGGAGTCATCCTCCTCGTTTTTATAATCAGTAGCATTGGATATATAATCAGGCTTTTTAAAAAGGACAAGCTCCTTAAGAAGCTTCTGAATAAGTACGTCGTTTTCCAGATGAAGGACGGTAGACGGTACCGAGGCACCATGCGGCTGGAATTCACAGGCATGGAGATCATCTCTGAGGAATCCCGGCAACGCGGACACGCCCCGAGTTACATTTTCACCAATGCTGAGAGTGATGAGGGGATCGTTGCCTACATCCGTTACCACGATTCAATGAATGAGCGTGAACTCAGAGAACGGGCGTGGGAGCTTGAGCGCGTCTACCATCCACCTCTCATCTACAAAATTGGGCGAAAAATTCGGAACATGTTTATCGCGCTCAACGAGGCATTGAAAGAAGCCATTAGCATGGCATGGAGCAGTTTCACAAGAGGCGCGAACAAACGTTTAGAGAGGTATGCTGACGCCTATGAAGACACTGGCGGCAACCTGGAAAAAAGGCTCGGCAGCTTGGAAGATGAATCTACAAGTTACTTGGAGCAGGAGAGTTATGAACGTTTAATCGAACGCCTGATTGGAACACGTGTCAAAGTCCGAGTCCGTTTCGGTGAACATACCGCTGAGTACACAGCCATCCTCAAAGATTACAATCAGAAACACATTGCGCTCATGGATGTAAAGGATAAAGACAACAACGGCTACGCAGACGAATGGGAATATGAACATGAATTTAAGAAGGATCTCGCAAACCTCAACCGCCGGGATGACCGCGGCTTGCGGTGTCGCGCAGAAGGCGATGAAATCATCTTTGAAAACAACACCCCCTATACTATCCAACTCGGACGCATTCGGTTGACAGAAGACTCACCGAAGTGGGAAAAGAATTATGAGTACAAATACCATATCAGTGCCTTCAGTGTTCAAAGACTTGAGGTCATTCCTGTCATCAAGCGTAATATAGACCCTTTTGAGCGTGTTGCCATTCGAGACAGGCGTGCCATAAACAATTACAAGAAAATTTGGTTCCAGTTTCGTTCCTTCCGCGACGCGGATATCGTTTTCCCGCGCCGTTACTGCACAATCGTAGAAAGCGCAGAGAAATACCAACCCGAACTTTTCAGTCTTACCGGCTTGACAGATACCATTTTAGACATGCGTGATACAGAGAACATCGCTATTACCGATAAAGAGGGCAATGCCGTCCACGGTATCAACGTTGTGCACGGGTATGTGACGAATATCAATGAGGAACGTATTGATTTAAAGGCAATCGATGCGAGTTATAGCCGAAGATGGAACGTTGAAAACGCGTTTCGCCGTTTTGATAACAAACTCCGTCATGGATTTCCTATCTACAAACGGCTCTTCCCCATAAATCGCGTCCGGATTACAGCGCACGCTTCCGTCATTGAGCAGATACACAGCAATCCAATTCGACATGCAGCGTTAGCACCGCTTGTTTATCCGCAACCCTGTAACCTCAACACATCGGAACAGCGAAAACGTAGGCGAAAACGGATGCGACATCGAATTGTGAGGGGTATAAATGCTGTAATTCGGAAATCAGGAAACGGACTTTCCGGAACGCCTGATGTAAAACGTTCGGAAGTCCAAATCGCGATGCCGTTTAAACTCATGGCACTGACGGGCAATACATCTACCGTCGAGTTTCCGGTCCTCGAGCGTTTTGAATATGTTCAGGATCACCATATCATTTACAACGCGGTTCAAAATTTGCGAACCGATCGGTTGTCAAAAACGGATATTTTATGGATTGGCAACGGTGAGATTTACAAATCCGGCTATCGATTAAACATAGATACAGAACATCGAATTAAAAATTTCGTCAGCCAAGGTGGGGTCGTCATCGTTTCTGGTCAAGATGTCAAAGCCAGTGCCAAGCAGCGCCGCGGTACAGGTTGGATTCCAGAACCGCTTACCGGCGTTGAATGTGAAGAGACTTATGAACTCTCTCCGACATTGCAAGGAAA
>JAJEIP010000016.1 GCA_022827885.1 Candidatus Poribacteria bacterium | reverse complement strand
CGTTGATGGCGCGAAGATCGTCAAGGATGAAGTCGTCCACGGTAATGGTTCAATGTTGTTCGCAAAGCCCGGGGACAGTGTGACGGTCGATTCCTTCAAGGAATTAGAGGATTATACGGACAACTCCTATCTCTTCTGGCTCAACTTTACGGATCCAAACTCCGGTGGCTGGGATCAAATTATTGCGAAAAAGGCTCCAGGCTCTGACCGCTCACCCGGTATCTGGACCTGTAACCGTGTGCCACTGCACATTCACTACCGATTCAATCCCGGGAACGCCGGCAGCCATTGTGTTGGTCCCGATGGTGAAGGTGATACATTTGATGAAAATAAATGGTATCACATTGCTGGGATAAAAGAAGGGACCGACTTCCTGTTTTACATCGATGGCAAAGAGGTTGATAAACAGACTGTTCCGAAGGATCACGCCCAAGGGGCAGAGAAACTTTACATCGGTAGAACGGGTTATAACGCTGCGAAGTTCTATATTGATGATCTCTACGTTTACGACAGAGCGCTCAGCGAAAAAGAGATCACAAACGTTATGGACGGTGGGCTACTGCCTGTTGAACCGGAGGACAAGGTCGCCACGACGTGGGGACAACTGAAAAGGAATCGTGACTAATTTCGCACCTTGAAACATAGGGGCGGCTCCCGTGCCGTCCCATACCTACTCTCTCATCGGCGTCCGTTTGCAAATCAATGCCGTCTATTCCCCGCAATGAAAACCTTAATCACCTGCTTCGTTTTACTCATTTTGCTTTCATCCATACACGGATGGGGTGATGCTGAACGGGAACTCAACAACAGACTTGAACGTGGGCTGCGCTACCTTGACGCGGAACGGTACGACCTGGCACTCACCGAATTTCAAAGCATCCGAAAAGAACTTGCGACATCAGAGGACGTTGGGAGCCTCGCCGAATGCTATATCGGTATTGTTTATCAGGAACTTAACAGTTTAAACGAAGCAGTGTCGGCATATCAGAGGGCTTTGGCACTAAAAGCACCGCACGATGTGCATGGAACCGCGCATCTTCATTTAGGTATCGTTTACAAGACACAAGGCAAATTGACGCATGCCGAAAACCATCTCAAACAAGCACTCGCGCTGCTCCCTGAAACCGCAGAAGCACACATCCATCTCGGTGATGTCTATGTGCTGCAACACCGGTTGAATGTCGCTGAAAACGCTTATCGTGAAGGCATCCGCTTAAATCCTGACCATACGGAGTCCTATTACGGATTGGGAAGGGTGTCAGAACTCCAGAATCGTCTGCAACAGGCAATGGCGTATTACGATGCCGCGCTCCTGCGAAATCAGTATCTATCGCAAGCACAGTATCGGCGCGCTCTCACCTATCGACGGCTCGGGAACAGTGAACAAGCCGCGGCTGCCATGGCACAGTTTCGACACCTAAAAACTTACAAGGACGCCGTCCATGCCTATCGCGAGGCACTCTATCTCAATCCGAATCTGCCGGGGCTCTACATCAAATTAGGAGAACTTCACGAGACGTATAACAATTTAACGGCAGCCGTCCAGATTTACGAGACGGCTACACAGGCGCATCCATCTTATGTGCCAGCCTATACGCATCTCGGCGAAGTCTTTATCAAACAGCGAGCCTTTGAAAAAGCAGCGGCGGCGTATCAGAAATCTACGGAAATCGCACCACACAACCCACAGACATGGTTGAAGTTAGGGGTTATCTATGTCAACCAACAGCAGTTTGAACCGGCCATTGCAGCGTTCAAGCAGGCAATCGTCGTAGATAACACAGCAGCGGAAGCATATAACAACTTGGCGCGTCTTTATGCCGGACTCGGTAAAGACATACAGCAGGCAATTGACTTAGCAAGGCAGGCTGTCTCTTTGGAACCGACCGCAAGATACTACGATACACTCGCATACACCTACTACCGCAATACACAATATGCGGAAGCTTCGGAAGCGATTCATCGTGCCCTCGCGCTGGCACCAGATGTAGACGCATATAACAAACTCCTATTAAAAATTCAAGCGGCACAAAAGGAAAAATAGATGCAAAAAGGAATATGTATCGGTTCATTGCCCGGTAACACAACGGAAGCCCGGTTTAAACTCGCGAAGGAAGCCGGTTTTGACGGTGTTGAAATTAATACCCTCGTAAATGATGCCGAACGGCACGAGGCAAAAGCGATCGCAATACAACATCAATTGGAAGTGTTCAGTGTGATGAATAGCAAACACTGGGCGTGTCCGCTTTCCGATGCCGACGACACGGTTCGGGCTGAATCGCGGGAAGGAATGCTTGACTCCATAGCAACCGCAACGGCTGTCGGAGCAGACACGGTGCTACTCGTTCCAGCTGTCGTCAATGAAGCGACCCTCTATGAGGCGGCGTATGAACGTTCACAGGCAGAAATTCGCAAATTGATTCCAGAGGCATCGGAAAAAGGTATCACAATCGCCATTGAAAATGTTTGGAATAAATTTCTACTCAGTCCGATGGAATTTTCGCGGTATCTCGACGAATTTGAGAATGAAACCGTAACAGCCTATTTTGACGTGGGTAACATCGTGTTGTACGGGTATCCACAGCACTGGATCCGATCTCTTGGGAATCGTATTTCTAAAGTACATATCAAGGGGTTCAATGCAAATGAGACCCGATTCACCTATCTGATTGAAGACTGCACAATCGATTGGAATGCCGTCATGGCAGCACTTGAAGATATCGGATATGACGACTATATGACCGCGGAACTCCCCGTTGACGGAGACAATCCAGAAGGCAGGGTGCATAGTATCAGCGATGATATGGACAGGATTATCGCTGGAAACGTTTAACCCAAACCCAAAAAACGCTAACACAATTGGAAAGTATTCTACGAAATCAATGGAAGTTATTATTCAACCGACTTATGCGCAGCTGGTGGCGGTTTCAGCCGAAATTATCCGCGGCGCGCTCCTAAAAAAGCCGAACCTCGTTTTGGGACTGGCTACCGGTAGCACACCGATTGGGCTTTATGAAGCCTTGGCACGGATGCACAAAACCGAGGAACTCGATTTCTCAGCCGTGACGACTTTTAACTTGGATGAGTACGTCGGGATTCCACGGAGTCATCCGTATAGTTACCATACCTTCATGGAGACCCACTTTTTTAAGGCCGTTAATATTCCGCTCGAAAATCGCCATATCCCGCAGAGCACGGCTGCAGAACACGAGGAATTTTGTGAGCAGTACGAAGCAGCAATTGTCAACGCCGGTGGCATCGACATCCAAGTCCTCGGTATCGGGAAAGATGGACATATCGGTTTCAATGAACCGAGCTCATCTCTGGGATCCCGGACTCGCATTAAGACTTTGACGCAGGGGACGCTTGAGGCAAACGCGCCGCATTTCGGAGGAACCGTGGACGCAGTGCCAAAAATGGCGATTACGATGGGGGTGGGCACAATCATGGACGCAAAACAGTGTCTCCTGCTGGCAAACGGCGAATCGAAAGCGGAGGCGATTGCGCACGCCGTGGAGGGACCTATCACAGCGGAAGTGCCAGCATCGGTGTTACAGATGCATCCCCGAACGGTTGTCATCATTGACGAAGAAGCGGCTTCCCAATTGAAACGCGTCGTATATTATAAACAGGTTTATGCTAACAAGCAGAAACTCTTGTCCGACGGATACTAAATTGCCGCTGCGCTAAATCGATGCGCTTGGATACTTCAGATAGGGATACGGAAAACAGGGCATTGTGACAATTCTTATTCATCAGCAAGACCGTACGCTTTTGCTTTCCGTTGGATGGTGCGTCGGCTGACTTTGAGAATTGCTGCCGCTTTTGCCTTATTATTGTCTACGGATTCGAGAGTCGCGCGCAGCACTTCTCGGTTAATCTCATCAAGCGACATACCGACTTCTACATTCAATCCTTGCTCACCGTTATTCACACCAACTTGCCAGACATCAGGCACCGTAGGGGCTGGGTCACCCAGCCCGTACTTTGAAAACGCTGTTCCCGTTGCTTTGAGAATGCGTTCGGGCAAATGAAGCTGCTGGATTGTCGGTTGATTGGACATAACAACCATACCTTCAATACAGTTTTTCAATTCGCGCACGTTTCCGGGCCAATCGTATTTCATCAACGTTCTGACTGCCTCCGGTGCTATCGTTATTGGAGACTTGCCGTTCTGTTGGCTAAACTCTTCAAGGAAATCTTTAACGAGCAACGGCACATCTTCAATGCGTTCCTGAAGTGTTGGAAGGTAGATAGGCACGACATTCAGCCGATCATAGAGATCTGGGAGGAATTCTCGTCTACTGGCGGCGGTTTCTAAATCGTGGTTCGTGGCACACACAACCCGGACATCAACCTGAATCGTCTTGTCGCCACCGACCCGTTCAAATTCTCGTTCCTCGAGAACACGCAAGAGGCGTGCTTGATTGGATAGACTCAGTTGTGAGACCTCGTCAAGAAATAGCGTGCCACCATGTGCAAGCTCAAAGCGCCCGATGCGTTGATGATACGCCCCACTGAACGCCCCACGTTCGTGACCAAAGAGTTCAGATTCTGCAAGGTTCTCGTTTAACGTTGCACAATTGAAGGCAATCAGAGAACCCCGTCGTAAACTTCGATGATGGATCGCACGGGCAACCAATTCTTTGCCTGTTCCTCGCGCACCGTATATCATTACAGTCGCTTTTGTGGGGGCGATCTGCGTAATCATGTCGCGAATTTTCGTGATCTGAGACGATTTGCCTGTCAGGCGGCGGAGTCCTTCTTTCTCATCTATTTGGGATTGTAATTGCCGATTTTCAAAAGCGAGGCGCTGGTTTTCGAGCGTCCGCTGCAGAAGTGCTGCCAGATGGACAGGATTAACCGGCTTCGGTAAAAAAAAGGTGTCTTTGTATGCCAGCATCGCTTTGATGCCAATATCGGTTTCCAGAATGTTAGGCTCCGTAATAAAAATTACACCGACATCAGGCTGATGCTGTGCCGCAGCCTCGAGCAGCGTCAACCCATCAATCCGTTCCGCTTTCAATTGGGCGATGAGAATATCTACTTTGAGGTGCTCAATGTGATGAAACGCTTGATACATATTCCCTGTAACCACAAGACGCAACCCTTGACCCGCAAGTGTTTCGCAAACAAGTTCGCGTTCCGTCCTGTCGGCATCTACAATAAGTACTGTTTTTTGCGTGTTCATAGGTGGAGCCCCTTTTAAATATTCCCAATTTTCTACGCAAGCTGTTTTTATTTTATTAAAAAATATTTGTTTAAAATTTTGAATTCAGGTAAACTATTAAAATCATAGTATACGATGGAATTATACGATTTGATACGAAGAATTTTATTTCCACTTCTCCGGAGGAATGAATGGACAAAAAGCTCAGCTCACTGTATAGACTCGGTGGGCTTACTGGCAGCTTGAGCGGCTTTCTCATGCTCGCATCAAGTATTTGGTTTATTTTTGGTTTATCAACTATTTCTTCACTCCCGTCAACGGAACAGTTTGAACTTATAGGAAGAATCGGGGTCTATCACGGAATAGGGGTCGTTTCAACCGTTTTACTTGTGCCAACGCTATTGGCTGGGTACGGTTTACTTTCTTCAGACGCTGGTTCACGAAGTACGCTGGGAGCAAGCTTCGCCATCCCTTGGCTTGCTATAGAATTGATAGCCCACTGTTCACAAACTGCGCCACTAAACTCCCTATCCGAACTTGCCAGCGAATCAACGACCGCTGCAATTAGCACGTCACTCTACGCATTGTGGGCGGAGTGGGGCGAAGCCCTCTTTATGACGGGCGCCTTCCTCTGTGCGCTTCTCGCAATTTGTTACGGTTCCGCACTCCATTCGTGGGGAAATCCCGTTGCGGGTTATCTGTTCTTTGCAGCAATGATCGCCTTTCCAGTGGGTATCCTTTTAGGACAGGGGATACAACTGCATGTGCTTATTCGCGGCATCGCGTTCCTGTTCTTTGGCGGCGTTTTGATACAAGCGCCACATGAAGATGAGATATAGCGGACAATAGCATGAAAGCAACCGCCAGTGTCCAGTAAGGTTTTTATAGAACCTTACCCTATTCCTCATCCTCATTTAGCAATCTCTCCAGCTCTGCCAGGATATCTTCTTCGTCGCTTTCTGCTTCCGTAGTGTCGGCATCCAGTGTTTCCAAATCGGATCGAAATTCTATAAGATTGCTGAGATAACGTTCACGCGTAATATTTTCTGCCTCACCGTGTTCCTCACGTAAACATTCACCACAGAACTCCCCAATCTGTTGAATTCCAGTGTCGATCTCTTGCAATGCTGTCGCTGTATCGTCCGCTTGCAAACTCAATTCTGCTTTGGCGATGCTGTGCATCATGAGCATGTAACCCTTGTATTGATAACTCCGCCACGCGATTTCCGATGGCGCACATTCGCGTGCCAAATTTGTTACCGCAAGATTCATAGCGGTATCGCGCTGGACATCTTTCCACCGTTTGATACCTGCGAATAGGAGATAACGCGTATAACGATGAAAAGATTCCTCAAAAAGGGTTTCCCATTCCTCCGACTCTAATTGAAACCCCTCACGGGTTCCATGCGCTTCTTCATACGCTCGCAACTTTGCAAAGAAGTAATCGTAATAAGAATCTACACCGTGTGGACGCATACCATCGGGCCGACCGGTCGCATAAATGCGCGAGATAGTGAAGGCATTAGGTTGTACAACGACGACTTCCCTGCCATCTTCAATCTGCAGAACACTCACAGGACGTTCCTCATCAAGGTTTAGCGACTCAAGGATTCGGTCGAAGGTTTGAACCCATCGGGTGTTTCTCTGTATAGAATCATTCGCCATTTTTTAATTGTTCCTTGCGGATAAGTAACTGAAAACTATGAAAGCAACTGAAAATAATCTTGGAGCGGCGTGACGGTAATCTCTCCTCGCTGCAACGCATCAATGGCGTTAACAGCCGCAGCCGCACCGGGTATCGTTGAGAAGATCGGGATGTCATGGGCTATCGCCATTTCGCGAATTAGGAGCTCATTCGGACGATGTAGGTCACCCGTCGGCGTGTTGATAATCAGGTCCACCGCATGATTCTTGATGTAATCATGAATCGTCGGCCTCCCTTTACCGATACTGAAGACCAGCTCTGACTCCATTCCATTGCGAAGCAGCACTTTGGCGGTGCCGTGCGTAGCGATAAGCTCAAAGCCCATGTCCGTTAGTTTCTTGGCGATGAAGATAATGGCACGCTTGTCTTTGTTTCTCACACTGATAAAGACCTTACCGCCGAGCGGTAATGTATAACCACACGCCTTCTGTGCCTTCGCAAAGGCGCGGGAAACATCAGTATCAATTCCCATGACCTCCCCGGTCGATTTCATCTCAGGACCCAAGCGCGTGTTTGAACCCGGGAAGCGGTTAAAGGGAAATACCGGCGCCTTGACGCTGAAATACGCGGGTTCAATTTCGTTCGTAAATCCAAGCTCAGCGAGCGTCTTGCCAGCCATCACACGGGCCGCGAGTTTCGCTAATGGCACACCAATGGCTTTACTTACAAATGGAATGGTTCTCGATGCCCGTGGATTCACCTCAAGCACATAAATCTCATCGTTCTTTATCGCGTATTGAACGTTCATTAAACCACACACATTTAAGGCTTTCGCCAAGGCGTAAGTGAAGGTTTTGAGATTTTCAATCTGTTCATCTACGAGTGTATACGGCGGCAACACGCAATCGCTATCCCCTGAATGGATGCCAGCTTCCTCAATGTGCTCCATGATACCACCGATAACCGTCAGGTTTCCATCGGATATCGCATCGACATCCACTTCAATCGCTTCTTCAAGATATTTATCAATGAGGATCGGATGTTCAGGGGACGCTTGAACAGCGGAGTGCATGTATTCGTGCAGGAGTTCTTCATCGTAAACGATCTGCATGGCGCGGCCGCCTAAAACATACGACGGACGCACGATAACCGGATAGCCGAGTGCCGCAGCAATAGGGGCAGCTTCCTCGCTTGATGTCGCAGTTCCGTTGGGCGGTTGCATTAACCCGATATCGTCTAAAACCGCTTTGAAGAGACGCCGGTCCTCAGAACGGGCTATGTCCTCAGGACTCGTGCCGATTATCGGCACGCCAGCATTTTTGAGCGCAATCGCTAAGTTCAACGGCGTCTGCCCACCAAACTGAACAATAACACCGAATGGCTTCTCTTTGTGATAAATATTGAGAACGTCTTCACACGTTAACGGTTCAAAGTAGAGACGATCGGAGGTGTCATAATCCGTACTAACGGTCTCTGGATTGCTGTTGACCATTATGGTTTCATAACCATCGGCTTTCAGCGCAAGGGCGGCGTGCACACAACAATAGTCGAATTCGATCCCCTGACCAATACGATTCGGACCGCCCCCAAGTATCATGATTTTGGATTTATCGGACGGACGTACCTCATCTTCACTCGAACAGGTCGAATAATAATAAGGCGTTTCTGCTTCAAACTCCGCAGCACAAGTGTCAACAGTTTTGAAAGTTGCGTTAACCCCGAGGCCCTTCCGACATTCGCGAATCGTTTCTTCAGGAACGTCGTAGATATCCCCCAACTGCCGATCCGAAAATCCAAACTGTTTTGCCTGCTGGAGAAGTTTTTTCGTGAACGCTCCATCTGTTTCAGGCTTTTCTAAATGTTGATCTATAGAGTGACGGGCAGCCGGGGCGGACAAGGCGTTTTCAAAATCAACGATTTCTTTCATGTTGTAGAGGAAAAATGGATCAATGTGTGTGTAAGCGTAAATTTCCTCAATACTCATCCCACGGGCAAGGGCGGCTTTAATATAAAAAATCCGTTTGACGTTCGGAACGCTCAACTTGCTCGGTAACTCAGAAAATGGGAGTTCCTCAAGCGGATGGTTATCTAAACCGTGCCATCCCGTCTCCAATGATCGCAGCCCTTTTTGTAACGCCTCTTTAAAGGTTCTTCCGATAGCCATCGCTTCGCCGACAGATTTCATCTGTGTGGTGAGGGTCTCATCGGTCCCTTGGAACTTTTCAAAAGCCCATCTCGGAATCTTGACCACCACGTAATCAATAGTCGGTTCAAAGCAAGCGGGGGTCTCAGCTGTGATGTCGTTCGGAATCTCATCTAAATTGTAACCGACAGCGAGTTTCGCTGCGATTTTCGCAATTGGAAACCCTGTCGCTTTTGAGGCAAGGGCGGAACTCCGAGAAACACGGGGGTTCATCTCAATCACGACCTGTTTGCCAGTCTTTGGATCAACGGCAAATTGGATATTGGAACCGCCTGTGTCTACACCGATCTCACGGATAATCTTAATCGCTGAGTCCCGCATCAGTTGGTATTCTTTATCCGTCAACGTTTGGATGGGTGCCACAGTGATACTATCACCCGTGTGGACGCCCATAGCATCGACATTTTCAATCGAGCATATTATGACGACATTGTCCGCACCATCGCGCATAACTTCCAACTCGAATTCCTTCCACCCGATGACGGACTCTTCAATCAGTAGTTCATTGATTGGACTCAGGGCAAGCCCTGACGTGACCATTTTCTCGTATTCTTCGATGTTGTAAGCGATACCACCCCCTGTCCCACCAAGCGTAAACGCAGGACGGATGATCGCTGGAAATCCGATCTTTTCGACGAGCGCAAGTGCTTCTTGGACCGAGTGGGCGATACCGCTCTTCGGGACTGCCAATCCGATTTTTGTCATCGCCTCTTTGAAGAGTGCCCGATCCTCTGCCTTTTGGATAGCCGGTAACTTCGCACCAATGAGTTCAACCTCATATTCGTCTAACACACCAGATTCTGCGAGTTCAACAGACACGTTCAAAGCCGTTTGCCCACCGAGTGTTGGCAGCAACGCTTGCGGACGCTCCTTGGCAATTATAAGCGCCACTGTGTCCGCTGTAATCGGCTCAATGTAGGTCCGATCGGCGAAATCCGGATCTGTCATGATGGTAGCAGGATTGCTATTAACAAGCGTAATTTCGTAACCTTCCTCTTTAAGTGCCTTACACGCCTGTGTTCCGGAGTAATCAAACTCACACGCCTGTCCGATGATAATCGCACCGGATCCGATAATTAAGATTTTCTTTATGTCTGTTCGTTTTGGCATTTTTTAAACTATCAAATCTGTTCATCGCTCCCTGTGCAAGCCTCTATAGGCTTGCAGGACAATGTTTCGCGATGGTTTTCGGTGAAGTCCAACTGCCCCTGGGTTCTGAGAAGCTTCAGCCAGGTCAACTCGGTTCAATTTAACCAGATCCCTGCCCGAAACGAAGTGCCGGGCAGCCCAGGGTACATCGTTAAGAGTCCATCATTTCTGTAAAACGCGAGAAAAGATAACTGGCATCGTGTGGACCCGGTGATGCTTCCGGATGATACTGGACAGAAAAAATCGGATACTCCCGATGTTCTATCCCTTCAAGGGTGTCATCATTCAGATTGATGTGTGTAACCTCAACACTGTTCGGGAGTGAATCGATATCAACGCAGAATCCATGATTTTGTGAGGTAATTTCGACGCGGTCGGTCTCAAGGTACTTGACGGGTTGGTTCGCACCTCGGTGCCCAAATTTCAGTTTAAAGGTCTTCCCACCCAGCGCGAGTCCCAGGAGTTGATGTCCTAAGCAAATGCCGAAAAGCGGTTTTTTGCCTATGAGCGTTTGAATCGTTTGGATCGCATAATCAACCGGCATCGGATCCCCCGGACCGTTTGAGAGAAATACACCATCTGGTTCCGCCGCGAGAATCTCTTCGGCAGAGGTGCTCGCTGGCACGACTTGTACCTCGCAGCCGTGTTCAGTCAATTGGCGCAAAATGTTATATTTAATGCCGAAATCAAGCGCAACGACACGATATTTGGGGCGGGAGTTGTTTGCCTCAGGTTGTTGCCACGCATACGAACTCGGACACGTCACCCGTTGCACCAAGTCCCAACCTACCAATCCGTGCCATGCTTTAGCTTTCGAGACAAGACGCTCAGGATTCATATCCTCCGTCGAGAGACATCCGTTCATCACACCATGGACACGCAGACGGCGGGTGAGGGCGCGCGTATCAATGCCTTGGATACCAATAATATCGTGTTCAGCAAGGTAAGAATCCAAACTCCATTTTGAGCGCCAGTTGCTATAGTAGGCGCTGTATTCACGAACGACAAACCCTTCCACCTGTGGACCGATAGATTCTACGTCTGCTTCGTTACAACCGTAATTCCCTATCAGCGGGTATGTCATTGTCACGATCTGCCCTTTGTAGGACGGATCGGTCAAGACTTCCTGATAACCCGTCATGCTCGTATTAAAGACGACTTCGCCGACGGTTTCACCCGTCGCGCCAAACTGATCGCCTTCAAAGAAGGTCCCGTCCGCTAATGCCAGAATCGCTTTCATATTTTTTCTTTTCCTTTGCCCGCCTTGAATGTAATTGCCGGCCACCCCTTAAGTTCCCAACCGCCGAAAGGCGTGTTTTGACTTTTTGAACGAGATTTTCTCACCTCAACCCGATTCACTAAATCCGGATTAATTGTTGTCACATCCGCGACTGCCCCCGTAGAAAGTGTGCCACGATTGATACCGAGTATAGCTGCTGGAATCGAAGTCATTTTCGCAATTGCCTCAGCCACTGTAAGGTATCCCGGCTCGACGAGAAACGTAAATACAAGCGGCACACAGGTCTCCAAACCGATAATTCCGTTCGGTGCCTCAAGTATGCCTTGCGCCTTTTCTGCTGGGGCGTGCGGGGCGTGATCCGTCGCGATTGCGTCAATTGTGCCATCACGCAAACCTTCAATGACAGCGTCAATATCGGCCTGGGTCCGCAAGGGTGGATGCATCTTGGCATTCGTTCCCTGCTTCTCTATTTCCGCATCCGTGAGGATCCAGTGGTGTGGACATACCTCGGCAGTCACATGGACCCCGCGGCGTTTTCCTTGGCGCACTAACTCAACTGCCCCCGCAGTGCTAACATGAAGGACATGAAGGTGACCGCCTGTCATCTCTGCTAACATAATGTCCCGCGCCACAATGATGTCCTCCGCTGCATTTGGACTGCCGATCAGTCCCAATTTTCGAGATGTTTCTCCTAAATTCATGACAGCGCCCGCGTTGAGGTTGTGCTCTTCGCAGTGAACCATGATTGGAAAACCGAGGTCCGCGCTCAAGGCGAGTGCGTCGCGCATAAGGGCAGCGTTCATGACCGTAACACCGTCATCACTGAAGCCAACTGCACCAGCGGCACGCATCCCACGCATATCCGTGAGTTCATCACCCGCGAGATTTTTAGTAATACTGCCAAGCGGGAATACATTTGTCGCCGCTGTCTCGCTCGCGATGTCATAAATCTGTTCAATCTTTTCGGGTGTATCTATAACAGGAGACGTGTTCGCCATGCACGCAACCGATGTGAATCCGCCTGCTGCAGCTGCAGCCGTCCCGGTCGCAATCGTCTCTTTGTGTTCGAAACCCGGTTCACGCAGGTGGACGTGCATATCGATGAATCCCGGTGTAACGATCAGCCCTGTTGCGTCATAGACAGTGGCGGGTAGCGATTCGGAAACGCGTTTTTCTCCACCACCGACCGCCTCAACTTTGCCGTTGACGATAGAAAGATTGCCAACTTCATCAATGTTGTTAGCAGGATCAATGATACGTCCATGAGTGATAAATGCGTCGCTCATTCCTCGTCCTTTTCATAAATCACTGCCGAATCCACGTCACTCTCTTCGGCGAGTTGCACCCTGACGAACTCTTTTCGGGAGGTCGGGACATTTTTACCGACATAATCGGAGGCGATTGGCAATTCGCGGTGCCCCCTATCAATCAGGGTCGCCAATTGGATTGCAGCCGGACGACCGAAATCCATCAGCGCGTCCATTGCCGCTCGAACGGTGCGTCCCGTGTAAAGCACCTCATCCACCAAAATGACCCATTTCCCAGTAATATCAAACGGAAGTTCAGTGCTATTGACTTGAATTTGTGTCTCATAGAGGTTGAGATCATCGCGGTAGAGCGTGACATCAATCGCACCGACATCGACGTCAATATTCTCAATCCGCTCAAGGTTTTCAGCAATACGGTGCGCAAGAATATCACCCCGACTTT
Organism: Candidatus Poribacteria bacterium; assembly: GCA_022827885.1. Classification (GTDB taxonomy): domain Bacteria; phylum Poribacteria; class WGA-4E; order WGA-4E; family WGA-3G; genus WGA-3G. Next base: position 46,730 of record JAJEIP010000016.1, on the reverse strand, counting down.
TGACACCGACAAGGACCAGATCATCAATGTGTTTATGATTGTGCTCCAAGATCTCGTGGGCGATCCTGAGCAAGGCGCGGCGAATTTCTTCGGTGTTCATGACTTGTGCTTTTTCACGCATTTGCATTTTTTCCCATTTATCGCTTGTGTTCTGTTAATAAAAAAAACCTCCCCCGTCTGACGTGACGAGAAAGGCATCATCCAACCGATTCCAATGGACAATCTACAGTATGATTCCAATTCAAATTGTGCTTTTGCATCCTTTTTTCAACCTCTCTGGATTGGATTAAAAAGGGTTCTTGACATCAACGCTCTACTTCTTACTATATTATACTACATTTACATATTAATTGCAAACTTTTTTCTCACGCCTTTTGTTATACCATACTTGAGAGGATACCGAGGATTTTGTCGCACTGTGCGATTGGGTAAACGGCTCTATCAATATGAAGTCTCACCCCTTCCAATTTGAGGAATCGCCATTCTGTTCCTGAAGTGGTAGCCCCATAAATGCAAGGGATAGCATTCCCTTTCTCAGTGTTAAAACGTTGTGCGGCGAGCATCTCTGCAGCACATTGACCCAAACCGGTCGTCAAATTTTCGCGTTTCGCCTCAACGAGAATAATGACAGGTGCCTCTAAAAAAGAGAGTATCGGCGACAGACTCACTAAAAAATCGCATACGCCCGTTAATCCCTGATCGACATCAACGCTGAACTCAATACCCGAAAAGAAACTGATACGACGGTTGAAATGTTTTCGGAGTTCAAACAGCACGTCGGTGACAATTAGTTCCGAGCGTGCTTTCTCTGTCCCACTGGAAATGGCTAACTCTACTTTTTCGGCTAACTCTACCATGAAGCGGTCCTGGGGCACTACCGTTGACGCTTCAGAAAAGATGCCTGCGGATTCAACGATTTCCAGTTGAAACGTTCTGCGTACCATATCTAAAGTAAAATTGCTATACGCCATCTGTTAGTGCCTCCTTCCAAAGAATTAGAATAATAGCCCTTATCCATCGGTAAGTTTGGCTTGTGCTGATATAGGATAAACGACATCAGCACGAAGGGCTTGGGCTGCAAAAAGAAAAGCTGCGCGGATCCCCTCCTCGGTTAAGCGTGGATATGCCTCAAGCAATTGCTCAATCGTTTCGCCTGCTGCGAATTTTTCCAAAATCAATTCGACAGGAATGCGGGTCCCGGCAATAACAGGTTTTCCCATCATAATAGAAGGATTTGATTGGATCCATTTCGTATCCATTAATATTATACCACCCATTAACATCGGAATTCAGAAAAAATAAAGAAGCATTCTATTCATCCTGCACGGCACTAATCTCATCTTCCGAAATCTTATGAACACTTTTCGGATTAAACGTCTGCGTTGTATCTGTGCGAAGTGCGACCTCAATCCTGCCACCCGTTAGCACGAAGAACTGGATCAGGAAACCACCCCCCTGCATCGATTCCACCTGATATTCTTCTGCATCGAGATCTCCAAGCCATTCTGGTAACGCCGCTTCAAAATTCGGGTGTGCAAGCACATGTTCTGGCAACGCAATAATCAGCGTCCCCGGCGCATCACCGATTGCGTCACCGATGACCTCTCGTCTTTCTACCATAAACGGGACAACGCGACTGGCATACGCAAAATCATCGGAGTCGGTGCGTTCTGGTGGCACAAGTCCCCATGTCAAGTGATGGATAAACGGATTCCCATAACCCTGCCCGAGCATGTGTTGCAGTGCCGCCCTATCAACCGGATGCACAACAGCAACATAGTCGAACCATCCGTCATCGCGTGCTGGACTCTCTATCGGTAATTGCGCAGAGACATTGATATAATCACAACCGTCAACAGGCGATGGATAACATCGCGCATCCCATCCGTTGACATAACCGAGTTGTTTCAGACCATCAGCAACGAGATGAGGGGGATCACAGAAAATAGCGGCATGATCCATATTCGGATAGATTTCTACACCTGCTCCCATGATCCGTTCTGCGACCGCAGTCGCCTCTGCAAAACGGAGATCAGCGTTTTCAATCGTCATGTAATCCGCAAAATTTGTCGGCAATGTAATCAAGTTTTCCATTTTTTTACCTGTTTTTTATCTTTTCTTTCGCTCCAGCGGAGCGGTATGTCTATAGAAAAATAAACAGACATTTACCCCACCCGGTAGGGTCTTTCACCTAACCGGGGTCCCCGCCCGTTACTGAGGAGGGGGGTTCCCACCCGTTACTGGGAAGGGACACCGGTGCTGAATGTCTAATTGATTCTAAAGTCTACCATAAATCAATGCTGCATCGGGAGAGTGAACGCTATAATTGCTCACAACAGTTATAAGTCTACCAGAAATAGGGTTGATAAGCAAGCGTTTTGGTTTCGCTGACAAACCATATCTCTGTGAAAGGTTGTTGAAAAAAATACAAGTCTCTGCTAATGTTAACACAGGCTTTTAAACCAGCCTTAGACTCAAAAACAGAGGAGCAATCCATGAGAACAAATACCTTTCGAGAACTACTCAACGCTGACAAACCGACAGTCGGCACGCATATCCATACCACCTGGCCCTCCATCGTTGAGGCGATCGGACACACAGGACTGTATGATTATGTGGAATTTGTGGGGGAATACGGTCCGTTTGATCTGCACGATCTGGATAACTTATGTCGGGCGGCTGAACTGCACAACATCTCCACAATGATTAAAGTTGACCAAGAACCACGGGGTTTCATCGCACAACGCGCGATCGGTTCTGGCTTCCAGAGTGTGCTTTACGCCGACTGCCAAAACGTTGAAGATGTCAAGGAATGTGTGAGGATTACACGCGCAGATACCCCCGAAGATGGGGGGAGTTACGGCGTAGCAACCCGCCGATTCTCCTATATGGGGTATGGCGGCGGTCCAGAATACGTCCAAGCACTTCGCGATGTCGTCAACGTTATCATGATTGAGAAAAAAGGGACCGTTGACAACCTGGAAGAGGTGCTGTCTGTTGAAGGCGTTGACATGATTCAGTGGGGCGGCTCGGATTATTCGATGAGTATCGGCAAGGTCGGTCAACGCGGTGCCCCAGAAATACAGGAAGCACACGATAAAGTGTTCAAGACCGCCGTAAAGATGGGGGTACCCCCGCGCGCTGAAATCGGGAGTCCCGACGACGCGAAACGCTATCTTGATATCGGCGTCCGGCATTTCTGCATCGGCACAGATATTTCCGTCCTCTACAGTTGGTGGCGGGAAAACGGTGATGGCTTACGGAAAGCCATTGAAGGACATTAGAGTCGGCATCAGTTATCGGAAAGTTTTAAAGTCCGTAAAGTGTGCTAAAGTTTCAAAAAGACCTCTTTCAACTTCCCAACTTTAGTACACTTGCAAACTTTTAACCGACAACCATTAAAGCATCGATGCCATCCGTGCCGCAACCCAATCCACAGCAACATCAATCATCGCTTGCCCCTTTTCGACTGTCGCCAATTTTGCCTGATGGTGATATTCCCGGTCAGATTTCGCTTGTCCTGCGTCTGAGATAGTAAGTTTTGCACTGTCGTAATCCACACCGTTCCAATCAACGTTCTCTGCGAAAGCCGCGAGGGCGAAGGCCGTCTCGAACTCCGCCGCGTGCCCAGGGCAGATCCCGGATTCCATCTGTGCTTTTACCAGCGCATCATCGTATGCCTCCCAATACGAGTGATATTCGATGTTGATGCCGAGTTTCTCGCGGTAGCCATCCAATCGCTGCTGCACCGGACCGGAATTTCCCGCATGTCCATTGACAATCAAGATGTTCTCAATCCCGTGTCGCCGCATACTATCAGCGACGTCATAAAGCACTTCACCAAAGACCTCTGGGCGGAGCGTGAGCGTGCCTTTGTGATCCATCCAGTGTTCCGACACACCGATTGCCAAAGGCGTTGTGACGATAACCCGTGGGAACAACTTCTCAGCCGCCAATTTGGAGACATACACCGCACTTTGTGTGTCGTGATACATCGCCAAATGTTCGTTATGTTGCTCTGTGCTGCCCGTCGGAATAATCGCTCCCTTGAGCGTGCCAGCATCAATCGCTTCGCGGACATATCGCCGCTGATTTTCCCAAAGTAACACGGATTTGATTTCAGACATTGTCTAACCTCCATTATTGCACATTATTGCGGTAGAACACCACACGTATCCAGTGTGTCTCGGATAGCCACAATTCCATCTTCCATCGACTTCCGGTCTGGTGGTAGGTAGTCTTGCAGGCTCTCCCAATCATATTCGTTCTGTTGCGTGTCCTTATTTTTAAACAGAATTTTAGTGCTGTAATCTCGGATTTCATTGAGCGTCCATTCATAGATATAGAAACCGAAAATGTCCGCATGCAGAGAGACCTCAGTGTGTCTCTCTCTGATATACCGCTCCAAAACCACTTCAAACCGCTCACCTGTGAAAGAAACCAAGTCTTTTTCGGGCGGACCGAGGCAAACACCATCCCAATCGATCAAATGCAGTCGGTTTTCGGTATCCAAAATGAGATTACCCGGCGTCGGGTCGCCGTGTGTAACCACAAAAGGCGTTTGTTGCGTGGCTGCCGAATGTCCGAGGGTATCGTATCGGTCGAGGGTTTCCAAAACGGCAGATCGGTGCTCGGCAAGTGCCGCAAGCAGCTGTTTTTGGTATTGATTCTGAGAAGGGATCTTTTGCGTTGGAGCCTCAAGTGCCGTGTAAAGTTCATTCCGTAGCGGCAAGTCATACGTTGCGACTGGAAGGCAACTCGGATCGATCGCATCTGTGGAACGGTGGAGGGTCGCCAACAGTGCTGCCGTCTGACTGAGTGCCGCATCGGTGAAATCTTTTCCGACTTTCCACAAATCCCATCGACTTTCGCCTTCAATAAAAGGGAACAGTGAAACGCGAAAACCGTGCCAGGGGATACTCAGGATGCCGTCCGATGTTTCCAACGGAGCGACAACACCAGATATATTGCATCGGTGCCGTAGCAGCGACGCCAACTGCAAGCAAGCATCCGGCACAGAAGTAGACGCTTTGGCAAAATACTTTTCGCCTGTTTCGGACACCACGATGTAGCCGTAACTGTCCTCGCCTTCAGGGAAAAAGGTTATCGACTGCAAAGGCAGCGCGTAGGCAGCCTTGAGATGGTGCAGTAATTCCGATTTATCAAAAGCGTTGTCAACTTTCATGAGTGGAATTGACTCAATTTATTGCAGGTGCCGCAACTTTCTGAAGAACCACCTTGCTGTCGCTCTCCAACTTCAAGGATTCAGCGATATTTCCCATGTTAATCGCAATCTTGAACTTATGAGTAGAAGTCGAAAACCGTCCTAAATAATCCCCTTCGGGTACATCTCCATAGTTTTCAACAAATTTGATCTGAATTTTTTGCCCCGTTGCAAACGTCGCTTCAAGCGTGTCCTCAAGTTTCCAACCACGTTCGGTAAATGGAGCGATGTAAAGGTCAGTGACAGCATTGCCGTGGTCGTCGATTTCAATAATTGTCCCCGTGAGCGATGTCATTTCTCCAGTCTCTGGGACACTCGCTTTTTGACTGCATCCGACAAGAAGTGATAGGGTCATCAGGAGCGTTACGAACACTAATTTCCAACGATATGAACAGAGTTGATAGTCGAATTTCACGATGGTGCATACCTCCATGCATGTTCTATAAACTGATTGTAGTATAACCCAAGTTGCTACTAACGAATTCTACCCGTTTGAAGAAGTTTTTCGACGTTTTTCTTCACCCCCGGGGAATGCCATAAGGCATTCATACCGTTGATTCCGGGGTGATATGTCTATAGAAAGCAGCGTATTCAGATTCTTGCACTCCAGCGGAGTGCTATGTCTATCAATAACTGGCAACTTGGATTAGTATAGTGGAAAGGTAGGCGAATGTCAAGGGAATTTCGTTTGACGTGTAAGCAAATCTATGCTACGCTCGTATGAGCACGGTTTTCCTATGAAACGTGCGATCATAAATGAATATCGGTTGCAAGCGAAGGATGGCGTGTCCAGCAAAATCGCCTTAATTTAAGAATTTGTAGTGGATCCGAAAAATAAGTGGACATTCCCACCTTCCCCGGTAGGTGCGGTTTCCTAACCAGGGTTCCCACCCGTTACTGGGAAGGGACACCGGTGCGGAGGGTCCAATTAATTCTAAACTTTACTATAAAAATTGGAGATAAATATGTCAAAAAAACTGAATCGTTATGGCAAGTTTTCAAAGTCTATGAGTTCCATCAAAATCGTTCTCTTACTGTTCGGGATCCTGTTAAGTCTATCCGGCTGTGAAAAGATAAAAATGCCGATAGCACCCGAGGTCAGCACGCCAGATACAGAACCGCTCACCGTGATGACCTACAATGTCTACGTTGGAAGCAGTGCAGACGCACTGCTGGGTGTAGAAAATCTGTTACAAGTTCCGATAGAAGTCGCTAAGATATACAACGGCATCATGGCATCCGATTTTCCGGGACGCGCTGCAGCGATTGCTCAGTCAATCAAAACCTATCAACCCCACCTCATCGGTTTACAAGAGATCTCACTCATTCGCCGACAAAGTCCAGGCGATCGGATTGCGGGCGGAACTGTTCCGGCTGAAGAAGTCGTCATAGATTTTCTCGAAATTTTGAGAGCCGCGCTTCACGCAGAAGGCTTAAGTTATGAAGTCGCTGGCAAGGTTGAAAATCTGGATATTGAAATGCCGATTTTCACCGATACCGGTATCGATGATGTCCGCTTGACCGATTATGATGTCATATTATCTCGCAGCGATGTTGGCATCTCACGATCGGTGGGCGCAAACTACACAACCGCACTAACCTTTGAAACGCTTGGACTCGAAGTCAAAAGGGGGTATACCGCTATAGATGCGACTGTTGCTGGTGTTACGTACCGTGTTGTTAACACACATTTAGAAGCAGAGGCGATTGGGGAAGAAAGCCGGGTGGCGCAAATGGGGGAACTCGTGAATATTCTTAGCGAGGAAACCCTACCGATTGTCCTCTTAGGAGATTTCAACACGCCTGCCCCCGACGGTCCCGCTTATCAACTGTTGCTGTCAGCGGGGTATGTGGACCTATGGCAGATGGATTCCCAAGGAACAGGAAACACCTGCTGTCAGGCACCCACACTTCAGAATGAGACGAGTCAACACCGTAAGCGGATCGACCAGATTTTTGTCCGTAACGTGGAGATCCCCACACAGATTCTGACCCGTACCATAGGAGATACCGCCTCCGAACGGCTACCGTCCGGATTATGGCCCTCCGACCACGCCGGCGTCGTTGCATATCTCGCATTTGAGTAACGAAAACTGATTTAGGGTAAACCTGAAAAATAAACAGGCATTTACCCAGGTCCGGTAGGTGCAGTTTCATGAAGTTTCAGGAAATAAATCGGTAATTTGATAGTTCCCCCAGGTCCGGTAGGTGCGGTTTCCCAACCGCACCGATGCTGAATGTCCAATTAATTCTAATATCTACCAGAGTTCTCTAAAAAAGTAAAGCGCGCTGTGACAAAGTTTGAAAATCCTTCGCAGCGCGCTTCCCGTTTAATCGGATACGTCCTTACTCGAAAATCTCTAAATTACCATCTTTAACAATCAAAACAACCGGATCATAAACAGCGTCTCCATTGAAATCAAAAGAGAACTCACCCAAAATGGTGTCAAAATCTCTAATCTCAGCGAGCGCAGCAGCAATCGCTGTTGAATCCGTTGATTCTGCGTTTTTAATCGCTTCTCCGAGGATATAGGCAGCGGCATACGATTGTGCCGCCCAAACACTGGGTTCCATACTGTATCTCGCGATGTAATTCTGAACGAACGCCTGATTTCCAGGTGTGTCAGCAGTACTGACCCAATCCGTGAGAGTAATCGCGCCTTCAGCGGCGGCACCTGCGCTTCGGATTTCATCCACAGACAAGACGATACTAATAAACGGGACAGCAGAGGGAATTCCAAGTTCACGTCCCTGGGTGAGGATCTTAATAACCTCTATCTGTTGCGCGGAAACAAAAATCGCATCCGGATCCAATTCTTTTATCCGAGTTAATTGGGCGGAAAAATTGGTATTACCCGTTTCAAAAGTCTCTGAAGCCAGCACCTCCACACCGTTCTCAGTGAGTGCTTTCCGAAATCTCTCATCACTGTCCTGGGAAAAGTGATCGACACTATCCGCTATCGTCGCGACTCGTTGGTAACCAAGTTTCTCCTGTGTCACTTTAACACCGCTCGGAATCAGTACTTCCGTAGAGTGACTCGCTCGGAAAATATATTCACCGATCTCAGTCAAACCAGAAGCAACGACGACTGGACTAAAAGCCACAACCTGGTTTTCTTGGGCAATTGGAAAAACGGATTTGGCAACGTGCGAGGTCCAGACACCGAGGATTACAGGAACTTGGTCTTGATGGATTAACTTATTGAATGCCGCAACAGCGCCCTCTACAGTGCTCATATCGTCCTCAACGATCAACTTGAGAGCTATATCGTCGAGCAGTTGTGAGGCGTTAATCTCTTCAAATGCCATGTTAAAACTATTTTCCATCACTAAGGCACCTGGACCGAATTCACCCGGTCCTAAGTCTCCCGTCTGCGGCAAGACGACACCGATGAAAATTTCCTCATCAAGCCCTTCCATCTGAGGAGTAGGTTTAACGACTTGCTTCGCTCGTTCGCACCCAATCATACCGGCAACGAATACAGCAATGAAAAATATAAAGGTAAAAGATTTAATCTTCATTTTAATTTCCTGTTCGTTAGGTTTTTAAAACGAACGAGTCCTCACCGAAATGAGAACTCGGACATTTTTTGAATAAGGATGTCTTTGACAGGTCTCGTGTCTACTCAGGCCCACTAATTTCAAACCCTGTTTCCGTCCCTACGACTTTGTAAGGCTGCACTGCTCCGTTAGCAATTTGGAAGACGCCGACGCTCTTGACAGGATGGCGGTTCGCATCGAAACGAGAAATACTCGTGGCACCTTCGTAGTCAGTGATCGCAGCGATTGCATCCCGAACCATAACCGGATCCGTTGATCCTACTGCTTCAATCGCAATTGCCAATAAATGCATCGCATCATAGCCTGTTGCAGCAATCCCATTGGCAGCACTATCAAACATACCCTCGTATGCCGAAATAAATTCCGTAGCATCGGGATCGAAGTTAGTACAATAATAGGTATTTTCAAGAGGCGTGTTGTCATCTAACACCTCAAACATCAGCGAATCATCCATGCCGTCACTCCCGATAAAGATAGATTCAATCCCCATATCCCTCGCCTGCTTCATGATGAGTGGATTCTCTGGAGGGAAACTTGCAAGAAAGAGGACATCCGGGGTTGCCGCTTTGATTGCCGTGAGTTGTGTTTCAAACATCGTATCGCCTTTTTCATAGGTATGTCTTTCAACAATGCTACCACCAAGTTCTTGGAAATTGGTATCAAACGCTTCGACGAAGCCGATAGAATAGACATCCGCATTCTGCCAAATCATTGCCGCAGTTTTCGCACCGAGTTCGTTTACGGCGAATTGTGCCATAAGTTTTGCTTGTAACGCATTGGAACTCGCAGCGAGAAAGAGGAATTCACCGGTTTCTGTCACGTTCGCACCAGTCGCGCCTACAAGCGTCGGGATATTGATAACAGGACCAACTTTCACGGCATGGCTTGAAAACAGGGGACCCAAGATCGCCACAACATTCTCCGTTTCAGCTAAATCTGTTGCAGATTGAACAACGTCTTCTGTGAGTTCCTCCCTATAGATAAATTCAACCTGCATGCCGAGAACACCGCCAGCTTGGTTGATTTCAGCCTGGGCGAGTTCAGCACCTTCACCGAAACTAAAATAAAGCGGATGCGGGCGAATGATCCCTACTTTCAGCATAGACATAGTACCCGTATCAGACGGAGCAACCATTTCATCTGTCATTCCCATATCACGTATCCGTTCACACCCGGACAGCAATGCGACTGTGAGTGAAAGCAATACGCATATCACCAATCTAAAAGCTTTTGTGTTCATAACTCTCTCCATGAAAAATAAAATAAATTTCAGCGTAAAATCAATTCCGTGCCTCAGGAGTAACCGTCAGCTTCACCTGTTCTCCATCGCGTAGCACAACAACTTCGACGGGTTCCCCAATTTTCACAGCATCCAGCGCGTATGTATAGTCATAGATGTTCGCGATCTGCTGTCCGCCAAATTCCACAATAACATCGCCACCCTTCAAGCCTGCCTTATCGGCGGGACCACCCGCGCGAACCCCAGAGAGTTTAACACCCGTACCTTCCGTCGTATAATCAGGAATCGTACCAAGATACGCACGCAGCGTATCGCGGCTCCCACCTTCCGACTCGCTCCGTTCTACCGCAACATATGCCGGACGTTCAGGGGTATGAACGACATCTAAAACAATACCGTGCGCGAATTGAGAGATCCGTTTCAGTCCCTCATAATTGAGGGTCTCTATATCATCTGTTGGACGGTTATAATCTTCGTGTCCCCCGGTGAAGAAACTCAGGACCGGCACCTCCTTCGGATAGAAGGCAGTTACATCCGTTGGCAGATACGGATCGGTTTGTAAGGTTAGATTGAAACCGATCGGAACATTCCGCTTTTCAATGAGTTTCGGCCACACTGATGACGAACCGACCCCTTGCAAGATGAGTTTGTTTTCACGGAGCCGCCCAACCATATCAAAGTTAACATACGCTACTACCTGCTCTAAAGGGACAACGGGATGATTAACGAAGTGCGTAGACCCGATGAGTCCGAGTTCCTCGCCTGACCAGAGGGCGAAGATAACGCCTCTGTTAAATTTTTCGGGATGTGCGTGCGCGGCTTCACTGAGGGTCGCCGCCAATTCTAAAACGACAGCCGTGCCGGAGGCGTTGTCATCTGCACCGTTGTGAATCTGTCCCGCTTCGTCCTTTCCCGCAAGGGAACCAATTTCACCGTAACCGATATGATCATAGTGCGCACCGACAACGACGTACTCGGTGTCGTCTGTTAATTGCGTGGGTGGGAGCAGAGCCACCACATTTTTGTCCGTTTTCTTAACCTTCTCAACAGAAACGACGATTTTGACTTTGACATCGGGCAACGGAAATTGTCCAAGGAAGTGCGGATTCTCCACATCGAGTCCCGATTGAACATCTTTTAAGTTTTTATCCGAGGGCGCGAAGAGCGCATTTGCCACGGTATCACTTATGGATGCAGCGACAATCCCAGAATCCGCAAGGCTACTATCGAAGTCAAGCGGAATCAATTGACCCGCGTTCGGGGAGTTCGGACCCGCAACGACAAGAAACGCTTTTGCCCCGTGTTCCCGTGCCTGCATCGCCTTGTATCGGAGGCCCGCATACCGATTCAGTTGCTGGCGACGTTCGGGGTCAACCGATTCTGGAACATAACGGAGTGCTACCACAATTTTGTCCTTCACATCTAATCCCGCATAAGCGTCATACCCTTCACCTAACTCGCCAGGGACGGTGAGTCCATACCCAACAAAGATGACTTCGCCTTCAACGATACCGTTACGGGAGAAAGAAAGCGGCTGGAAGTCTTGTTCCACGCTGAATGCTAATTCCTGTTCAGCACCATGCACCTGACGTGTGATAGAGAACCGGTTTTCCTCAGATATAATCCGTCTACCCGCGGTGAATTCAAAGGTTTGCCCAAATCCGCGTAAGGAACGCTCCGCATCACCAACAGGCGTGAGACCAAGTGCTTCAAATTGGGTGGCGATATGCTCGGCGGCACGTTTCGCGCCTTCTGAACCCGTCATTCTACCTTCAAGCCCATCGGCGGCAAGAAATTCAATATGTTGACGGATACCCGTTTTTTTAGAGGGTTTCGAGTCGGAAACCGTTTGGACGGAATGCTCAAATGAATTGGGATGCCTCGGTGCCGTCGTGATCGCATTCAGGGCAGCTGCATGATTCCAGTCGGCAAGGTAAAGTTGCGAAACCTCTTGACTGTTCCGATTCGAGGTCCAACACAAACGACTGCCATCCGGTGAAAAGACAGGGAGTCCATCAAACCCATCAGTTGTGGTTACCCGAACGGGCTCATGTCTACCTCTCCCATCCACGAGATATAACTCAAAATTAGAGAATCCAAGTTTATTGGACGCAAAGATAACATAAGCACCACTCGGGTGAAAGTAGGGCGCCCAAGACATGCTATCGAAATCGGTGAGTCGCCGCACACTTGAGCCATCTATCCGCATTGTGTAGATGTCCGCTTGACTCCCATCAGATGTAAAGTGTCGCCAAACGATATGCTCTCCATCGGGTGTGAAGAAGGGACCCCCATCGTAGCCGGGAGAATCCGTTAATTGAACTTGATTGGATCCATCGGCGTTCATGATATAAATTTCGCCGAAATAGGCGGGATCCACCTCCAGCTGCTTCAGGTCCTTTGGGGAGAGGCGGCTTTTGGGATATGCGTTCCGCAGCGAGCAGAAAACGATACGTTTACCATCAGGCGAATATGCGGCTTCAGCGTCATAGCCGGGTGCGTCTGTCAGTTGTTTGAGATTACTGCCATCTCGGTGTGCCGAGAAGATGTCCATCGCCTCATCGTAATCCCAACTGTAGCGGCGTTCTTGCCCCGATGCCCGGAATTTCAGCTCCTCTTCCTGTTTCGCCGCCGCAAAAGCATCGTGGTGGGTCGACGCATAAAGCACCTCATCCGTCCCTGGACGGAAGAACGCACACGTCGTCTTTCCTACACCCGTTGAGACGCGATGCGTATCGCCTGTGAGCAGGTCTAACAGATAGATTTGATAGAACGGATTATCCGATTCGCGTTCAGTCTGGAAGATGAGCGCGTTGCCATCTTCGGAGAAATACCCCTCACCCGCACGCTTTCCATCATAAGTAAGTTGTCGGACATTGCTGAGAAATTGGGATTCATCAACAGCATTAGCCGCTGTATCATTCGATGGAGTGTGCTGAGCCACGGCATCACCCGTCAGAAAAACAGCAAAGAATATCGTCCACAGAAACCCCATCGCTTTGATGTAATACATCTCAATTCCTCCCGCTTTTTTAAATTAGAACGTAGTGATGCTATAGATACTGCGCAGCCTTCTCTTTCAGAAACGCTAGACCATCTATCGCGAGGCTCTCCGCACTCGGTGCGATGTCGCGCCAGATACACGTCGCAGCAGCGATTTCCTTCACTGCCGGCGTAAACGATTCAATCACGAGCCATTTGTCGTAATTAACCGCAGCGAGTGCCCCAAAGACACCATCCCAATCTACAAGTCCCGTACCTGGCGTCCCTCGATCGTTTTCACAGCAATGAACGTGATGTAAAAAATCACCCGTCGCGATAATCGCATCCGCCTGATTTTTTTCTTCAATGTTCATATGGAAGGTATCCAGATGCACCTTGAAATATGGACTATCCACGGCTTCACACAGTTTAACAGCATCCGCAGCGATATTGATGAAATAGGTTTCAAACCGGTTGAGCGGTTCACTGGCGAGCGTAACACCACATTTTCCAGCGAATTCGCAAACATCTTGCAAACCTTCAACACACCAGTCCCACTCCTGTTCATTTCTACCGCGTCCAACCAGTGTGCCGACCGCACTATACATCGGTCCAACGAGCGTATCTGCCCCCAATTCCGCAACAATTTCACAACACCGCTTGAGATAGGCTCTTCCGTTTTCACGAATCGTGGGATCTTCGTCGATGGGATTCCTATCCCCTGCCATGATATTACATCCGATCGGGTCTAAACCAGTATCCTTCAGCAATCCCTGCGTATACGGGATATCCACAGTATCCGGATCAAAGATAGGCATCTCGACACCATCGAACCCCATTTCAGCAACTTTAGGGATGAGGTCTGCGGTTTCTCTATCAAACTTATCCGCCCAGAGTAATAAATTTACACCAAACTTTGGCATTCTATAGTGTTCTCCTTACGATATGGGTTAATACTATTTTGAAGTTCCTTGTGGCGGGGCTGGGGGCGGTTCCGTGAATTTCTCACCACGTGCCTCAGCTTCCATTCTCCGAGCGTTCCACGCCGCGATTTCTTGATAAACCTCTGCTTTACCACGTGCTTCACCGCGTGCTTCACTTTCGGCTTTTATCTCTTTCTCTCTTTTAAGAGAGTCTCTCAAACGTTGGAACATAACGTCGATCCCCTCCTCAATAAATGTCAATGTTGTCGCTGCTGACATAATTTTCGGAAAATTGTCGGCAATCGTATAGAGTGCCTCTAAAAAACCTTTGCTCTTCAATAAAATTTCATGTAGGAATACTGTTGCGAGAGAAGCTATCGCGAAAATCGCGAAAGCCACCATGGCACCTTCAGTATCTCGGACAGTGAACATTGGCGCCTGTTTGTCTTTGTTGTTTTCCATGGACATGCTACCTCTCTACACTTTAAGCATACCCAATTTTTAAGATTTTGTCAAGGGCATTTGGGGCTCGGGTGTGTAAATTTTTGGCGTAGATCGATGTAGGTTGCAGTAGGTTGGGTTGAGCGGAGTAGACCGAAGCGGAAAGAGCCCCAAGAAACCTCTAAATTTACAAGAATCCTGCCACATCACGGAAAGGCAGCGAAACCCAACTTTTCAATTGGAGCAACGGAATCACGACAGGCAATACGGGGATTCGACAGGAAGCGCGTTCGAGCTTCCTGCCGCTTTCCCTTCGTTTTCGATTGTCTTAGACCTTCCACAGACATGCGATAAATCGCACGACTACGAACCACAGCGTTTGTAGGTTGAAACGCTATCATGCGCAAGCAAGAACGTTTCAATCATCATCAAAAAGAAATTCCATCTGCGGTTCTTCTGTTGGATCCGCCATAATATATGCCCACGGTTCATTTCCAACAATCAACGGTCTGGATTTCAAATACTCAGCGATCCGCTGACATTTCGTCAGTGCTCGCTTCCGGATCCGGCACACCTTGTACGGAAGGCAGCCGACGGCTTCCGCGATTTCATGGTCTTTCATATCTCGCTGTGACCCAGAGAAAGGATAGCCTTCTATTTTCCGCAGTACCCCATAAGAACGGGTGAGCACAAACGCCTCGTGTGGCGGGAGTTTGCTCAAGAAGAAATCGAGATCTATCTCGTTGATAAGATCCTCATAAGTCCGATCTTCATATCCCACAATATCAGCGAAGGAAAAATCATCGTCCGCGTTGGTACCCGGAATCGCAGTATCGAACGAAAGGACATCTAATACTGTCGCTTTGAGGAGTCGCATCTCCGCAACCTTCTGCGAAGTTGTGTCACCCATCAAATGAGCGATTTCCTCGTTGCTTGGTTCAAAGTTCCCTTGCTGGCTGAGTTTCGCTATCGTCTTTTGCATTTTCCGCAGAAATAGGGCTTGGTTATCAGGCAGCCGCATCGTGGTCTCTAAGAAGTCCGAGCGTCTGACGGCCTGGTGTATCCAATATGTGGCATAGGTAGACAATCGTGTTCCCATTGACAGGTCCATTCTGTCAATCGCTTTTATCAATCCTTCCGTACCGTCACCTGAAAGTTCTTTAGCATTGACTGCATCTGTCGCGTACTTTGAGCAGATCGAATTCACGAGCCGTATATTCGACAAGATGAGCCGTTCTCTCGACTGATCACAGCCGTTGTGTGATTTGCGGATGAGCTGCCGTTCTTCAGAGGCGGAAAGCAGGTCATGTTTCAAAAGTTTTTCATATATCATGAGAGATTACCTCCATAGCGAGGAATTTCTGAGAAAAGTAGGGCATTTTCCTGGGTTTCCGCACACAAGCTTCACGGAGATAGACAGGGATATGCCCTCTGTTTGAGGACCCCAGACCCCAAAAGTTTAGGGATACTGTGAAACTATCGTTTTGTTGAACTAATACTAACACATCGATTGAATTTCACAGGGGGTGTCCCTTAATTTTGATTTACCTCATTTATGATAACATATCTAATTAAAAACTGCAAGTTAATTTTTTACCTTAGTATTTCATAGAAAACCGACATTCCATCAATACATCTGCTATTAAAGGTATATCCAGTGAAACCCAACACGCCACCAAAGGTGTCGGGTACACGGAAAACTTAAAATCCGAGTAATCCGCAGAATCCGTGTAATCCGCGATTCAGACAATTACCCTGCTGCGCCGTGCCTAAAAAACTTGACCCCCACACAAAAACGTGGTATACTTATACTATACTGAAAATGACGTGAGGTTAATCCTTGTGATGTTCATTTTTCAGACAAATATTTTCACAGCGAACCGCAAAAATCAAAAAAAGTTACACTTTTCACCGAATTATTTTTTTTCCCAACACAGAATCGCCACCGAAAAAAATGCAAGAACCCCACGGCACCACTGGATTCCCAACCGAAAATCCCACAGAAATCCCGATTTAAAAATGTTATAAAAACGTAACATTTTATCGGAAAAGATACTTCGGTGCCAACACCGTCAACGACACACCCCGAGCAACCAAAAGCAGCGTAAGCGCACCCCATAACCCATGATTCCCAAACGGGGTCAACAGATGGACCGCACTTAAATAGAGCAGTGTTGACACAATTACGGAATTCCGTAAGGCTCTCGAAGCAGTTGCCCCCAGAAAGATGCCGTCCCAAATGTAAGCGGCAACGTTAATCACAGGTGCGATGATGACCCAAATCAGATAAACTTCTGCCTGTCCCACAAGCGACATCTGATCCGTAAAAACATACAACAATCGCTCCCCAAAGCACGCAAGGATGAGCAGAATCACACCCGAGAACAGAAATGCCCAGAGAAAGATGAGGCGCGTCGTCTGTTTCAGGTTTTGTAGGTCCTGTGCACCTTTGTATTTGCCGACCAGACTCTCTGCTGCAAAAGCGAAACCGTCGATCGCGTAGGACAATAGATTGATATACTGCAACAGGATCGTGTTAATTGCCAAGAAGGTATCACTCAAGGCTGCGGATTTTGCCGTGAAATAGGCATGACTGAATACCAGACAACACGTCCTGATGAAGATGTCACCACTGATACTGAGGAACCGCTTGAGTGTGGAAAATGCTAAGATTTCTCGTAAATTCCATTTTGGCAAAATACCGCGATAATATCTCGAAAAGAGTAGAACTGCTACAAATAATCCGATATACTGCGCAATGACAGTCGCTAAAGCGATTCCGTCTACCTTCATGTCGAGTAGCCTCACAAATACCAGATTTAAGACGATATTGGCGAGGTTCACCACAATGGTCAGTAATAGTGGGTAGCGGGCATTCTGTAACCCCAAAAATACACCGTGAAAGGCGTGCAGACACAATGTTGCAGGCGCAGCATAGATACGGATATGGAAATAGATACGGGCGAGATGTTCCACATCGGGGCTCGCATCAATGAGGCGAAAACTGAGATCAATTAGCTGCCACTGGAAGATAAGGAGTAATAGGCTTGACGTGATGCCGATGCATATCGCTCTGAGCAGCAAACGTCCACATTCTCGGAGATCGTTTTCCCCGAAGGCTTGTGCCGTCAGTCCTGTCGTTGCCATTCGGAGAAACCCAAATCCCCAATAGATAAAACTGAAGATAACGCCACCGATGCCGACCGCACCGAGGTAATGCTCGGATTCTAACCGCCCCATTAAAGCAGTGTCCACCGCTCCCAAAAGAGGGATGGAAAAATTGCTAATGATATTCGGGAGCGCGAGTCGATAGATCTGCTTATTGATCTCTTGAGGGGTATGCATGGAGAATTCCTACCCTATACCTTACCACAAACGCAGCTGAAAAGCAACGGCATTAAAGCAAAGAAAAATTATCCGCAGTGCAACAGAGTAACAAATTCTGCTCCACACGCTGCAGGATTCGTATGTGCTCTATATTTTTCTTTGTAATTTCACGGAAAATTGGGTATACTATAAATATTACTAAACTTTGACAATTTTTTAGGGATGGATCAATAGAATTACGAACATTATTGCAGGAGGATTTTTACATGTTAAGGTTGCAAATAGGTATCATCCTTATGTTAATAGCGTGTGCGGTTTTCACGTCTTGTGATCGGGTACAGAAAATAGTAATGCCTACACAGTCGGTTGAAGAAGTCCTGCCGCCCGCGCATGCTATGGACAATATCTTAAAAACCTATAAGTCATGGCAGTATGCCCAACCGCTACCTGCCCCGCCTGCGACGTTTACGGAGGCAAAAGATAGCGGAAGCGCACACGGGCTGGGGGACCGCACTGTTTATATCGATGGTATTGACCATACATTCTTTTATGCCATTCCTGCCGCTGTAGATGCTGGAATGCCCGTAGTCTTTCCCGCTGGGATGGCGCTCGTCAAGGAAATTATGGACGACACCAACACATTCGTCTGGCGCGTCGCTGTGATGCAGAAAACGGAAGATGTGAAGTATACCGATCACAATGGGTGGCAATACGTGCAATATCAGCGTGAGTCTGAAACAGATAGTTTCCTCGCAAAAGCCGGCGATGGAACCGAGAAAGGAAGCACAGGATGCCACGGGTGTCACGCCAAAGCCACGCACGATAGTGTTTTTGTGACCGAAATCCTCATGGAACTCGGCAGGGCCCGTCTTGAGGCTTTACAAGCCCGACAAGGGAATACCGGGGACAATAACATGGCGGATGAAGACGATATGGACGAAAACTAATACGTTAAATGAAAGACTGGTGCTATCTGTTTGCTGCCAAATCAATCGGATTCTGTGTATCTCGGCTGCCACGCTCGGTGACATTGGTTATCGGTAGATGGTTGGGTGCCCTCGTATACTATCTGGCACCACAGCAGCGGGAATTGGCATGTGAACACTTACGCGACTGTTTGACGTTTCCTGATGAACGCCGAGTCAAAGCGGTGGCGAAACAGTGTTTTGAAAATTTAGGCAAAACTGTCGTGGAGTTCATGCAGCTCCCACGCTTGGATAAGCACCAGATTCAACAATATGTCACTTTTGAAGGCGTCGAGCATGTGCAGCAAGCCCTTGCGCGTGGCAAAGGGGCAATCATTCTAACCGGGCATTTTGGAAATTGGGAACTTCTCGCTGCGAGCATTTCTGCGACAGTTGCACCCCTTACGCCGATTGTCCGGGAATTGCGTTCCGCTCGTTTAAACGCATTAGTCTCCAGCTACCGAGAGAAAAGTGGGTATAGGACGATTGACAGAGATACAGGCGTGCGCCACGCCCTTCGATGCCTCAAACGGAATGAACTCCTCGGTATTGTTGCCGATGTAGATACAGCCGTGAGTGGCGTTTTTGTCGATTTTTTCGGTAGACGTGCCTATACACCCTACAGTCCAGTGGCGATTGCCCGCAAAACAGGGGCAGCGATACTGCCAACGTTCATTGTCCGGCAACCCGACGGTTCACACCACGCTATTATCGAACCACCCTTAGCGTTGAAACGGACATCTATGAAAGAGAAAGACCTTGTTGCTAACACGCAGAAATTCACAAAAATCATTGAATCCTACATCCGACGATACCCCACGCAGTGGATTTGGATGCATCGTCGGTGGAAAACACAACCGTAGGGGTTGGGTTAACCAACCCGTCCAGATCCTCACACCGTTGTATCTCTGTCTGATATTCTGCGTAATTTGTTGTAGAAATACAGAGACACCCGTCGGTGCTACTGATGAACTCGGAGCAGCCACCCCGACCCAGAAAGTGGATGGGTTTTCTACACAACACACCGAAGCAGGGGTCATCAAATGGACGCTTGTCGGGGATACCTCAACGTTTCACGGAAGTTACATTGAAGTGCAAAATCCGACCGTTCAGATTTTTGAAGAGGGTGTTGTTTCTATGACCGTGAAGAGTCGGAAGGGTAAACAGTTCCTCACCGGAAGCCAGAAAAATAATCTCCATTTCACAGGAGATGTCGTCGGTGTTAGCGAGGACGGCACTTTATATAGCGAGGTTCTCCATTGGCAAAACCTTGCGGGCAAGTTGTATGGGCCCGAAGAAGTCACGCTTGTCCGTGGAGATTCCACATGGATCGGAACAGAGATGTACGCAGATCCGACGCTCAGAACCGTAAAAATGAAAAACAATCAATTTGAACTTCACCCAAAAGATGAGAAAGCACATGAATACCATCAAACCCCAATTGAACCAGAGTAGTTACAAACACAGATTCCAGTTTCGCAAATTTTGCAATTTTTGTGTGTGCGTGAGTTTTCTAACGCTTTTTGTCTGTCTTATCGCACTGCCGATCGAGGCGGAAGAGACAGAAACAGAAAGACAGCCGTCACCCACCAACACTGCGGAAATTCAAACGACAGAGGGCACTGTAGAACAGGATAGCACCGCTGAAGATACGGCGGCGACACCAGCAGAGACGAAAGAAATAATCACCGGGACATCGAAAAGGATGGAGAGTTATGAGCAGGAAGGCATAACGATTCTTATTGACGAAGCGAAGACAGTCCGACGGGATGAGCAAGGCATCGAAATCGGGTTTCTCAACGCCGATAAAATCACCCTCAAGCGCGACTTAGAGACGGGCGCAACAAAAGAAATTGTCGCCGAGGGCAATGTAGAAATCCGAGACCAAGATATTTTTGCGACCTGTGACCATGCGATCATGGACAATCTCACAAGTACTATTATTCTTCAGGAGAACGTCGTCGTCTTACAAAATAAGGATCGGCTTGAAACCAAGTACTTCACTTTCAATCGGGTGACCGGAAAACAGACCGCTGAGGGGGACGTTAAGTTTAAGGTTACCGTGACACAGGCAGCACCCGTAGAGCCAGAGGCAGATGAAAACACCGAAGGTGGCACAGACACGGATGAAGAAGATACGTCCGCAGCTCCGCCTGAGGAGACGGAAGATCCGACGCAAGAAGAAACAGATACTGACGCTGATACTGCTGAGGGGGATCCAGAAGAGAAGCCTGATACAGATACTGGAAGTTCTGAAGGGACGGATCCGAAGGAGGATACTGATACAGACCCAGAAAACTCCGATGACACAAATACAGACGCTGAGACGGAAGACCTCTGATGGAAAGATATAGGGACGTATCCAAAGGGATAATTAAAAAATGGCAACAGAACTACAAGCACACAGACTCATAAAACGTTATACGCGGCGGGGTCCTATAGTCGTTAACGAGGTGAGCCTCTCGGTCCAGCAAGGCGAAATTGTCGGGCTGCTCGGTCCCAACGGTGCCGGAAAATCAACGACCTTTTATATGATGGTCGGATTGATTCGTCCCAATGCAGGTAGAATTACCTACGCTGATAAGGACATTACCTTCTACCCAATGTATAAACGCGCAAGGCTCGGTATCGGCTACCTCGCACAAGAAACATCGATCTTTCGTAAACTCACAGTTCAACAGAATGTTGAGGCAATCCTTGAGGTCCAAGGCGTGCCAAAATCAGAACGCGAACCGCGTATCCGGGAATTGACGGACGAACTCGGCATTTCAAATCTGTTACCACGCAAGGCATATACACTCTCAGGGGGTGAGTGTCGCCGGGCAGAAATAGCACGCGCCCTTGCCGCACAACCTGATTTCATTCTGCTTGATGAACCGCTCTCGGGAATAGATCCGATCGCTGTTGCGGACATCAAGCAACTCATCAGTCACTTGCGCGACCGCAATTTAGGGGTGCTCATTACCGACCATAATGCCGCTGAAACACTGGATATTGTTGACAGGGCCTACATTATTGTTGATGGAAAAATTACACTCGCCGGAACGCCCACGGAACTCATTAATAGCGAAACTGCAAGAGACCTCTATTTTGGACACAATTTCTCCTATCGGATTTAAGGGTTGTCGGTTTTTGGTTCGGATTTTTTTTTCAAAAAATCCTTTCGGTTGTCGGAGGAATAGTTTTCGGAGGAATGGTTGTCAGTTGTCAGTTGTCGGTTGTCGGACAAGAGGAAACCTTTGTTAAACGAACACCTCTTAACTGAAAACCGAAGACTGAAGACCGATAACCATTAAACCCGATAACTAATAATGAAATGTACAAAGCGCAACTTACCCAAGCACCCCAATTAACGCAGAAAACGTCCATTACACCGAGGTTACAACAGGCACTTAAAGTACTAAATATGCCGCTGCAGGAATTGACGCAATTCATCAGCCAAGAACTCGAACAGAACCCTTTCTTAGAACTCGAGGAAGACGACGAGATAGCACTCCCTACCGAAGAATCGGATCCAGACGCCGAATGGAATGAATCAGAAGAGAATCTTGATCGCGAAGATAGTACCGTTGATATTGATTGGGAAACAGCCTTTGAGGACCGTGTCTCCGTTAGCGAACGGATAAATTCCAGATACTCGGACACTGATGAGCTACAACCAGACCTGGCGCATGAAGGGTCGCTCCACGAATATCTGGACGAGCAATTGGACCTCGCACTACCGGAGGTTATAACCTCAGAAACAGAACATGCCATCGCAGTGCAAATTCTCGGAAATCTCAACGATGATGGACAATTGGAGCTCAAGTTGTTTCAGGTTCCCTGTGAATTCCTGCCCCAACTCAATGAAGAGGTGCTTTCAACGGAACTGCACATTTTTATTGAAAAAAAATTATCAGCAGCGACGGGCGACCCTGATCTTCAATTTTCAAAAACTGCTACAATCGCTGTGAAAGATACAATGTGCCTTTCCACAG
The DNA here is from genome assembly GCA_022827885.1 of Candidatus Poribacteria bacterium. Classification (GTDB taxonomy): domain Bacteria; phylum Poribacteria; class WGA-4E; order WGA-4E; family WGA-3G; genus WGA-3G. The sequence goes on along the minus strand of JAJEIP010000016.1, from coordinate 24,090 downwards.
AAAATCGGGGCATGCCTGCACATCGGGCATGGAAAATTAACGACAAAGACAACAAAAAAACATATACTATTCTATATGAATGTCCGCCAGACAGTTGTAAACCGGCACTTATCTTTTACCAACTCACGTTGGATGATATTGCTGAAACTGTTGGTTGTGATACATCACTCGTTGAAAATGTACTCCGTAAAATACAAGATAATTTTGAACCCATTGGGATAGCACATCGAGATATAAGAGAGGCATTACTGATACAGATTCGCAATTATATGATGAATGATGGAGATCCTGAGCATCGTTACACGCTGCCCCTTGCCCACAAAATCATCAAAAATTACTTTGATGCTTTTCTAAATCAGCAGTGGGATGGCATCGCGGATGCCCTGAAAGTGGACATCACAGCGATAGATGCAGCTGCGAAGTGGATCGGAAGGCTATCACCGCACCCCGGTCGCTATTTCACAGATCCGACGACTCGATCGCTCAAAAAATCCTCCACAACAGAAATCATCACACCCGACGTGGAGATACAATACCTTAATGGAAAGTATCAAGCGATCTCTGTGGACAACCACATACCGCGCTTACAGATGAATCCTTACTATGTAAATCTGATGCGCAATCGGCCAGATACCTTGGATGCTGAAGCAAAAGAGTGGATAGAGAAACGGTATCGTGATGCGACAAATTTACTCAGCAGTCTCGCCCAACGCGGGAGCACGATCGCTCGGGTCACCGAAGCAATTTTTGAAGTGCAAACGGAATTTCTAACACAAGGCGTCAAAAGTATTAAACCTCTTACCTTGAGAACAATCGCTGAAAAAATAGGAATTCACGAATCAACCGTCAGCCGAGTCACGAGCAATAAATATGTCCAAACTCAACACGGTATGTATCCCCTTCGGTTCTTCTTCAGTAATGAATTAGCGACCACACAGGGAGACGCAGTTTCTGCCAAACAGGTGAAAAATCTCATTCAAGAGATGGTTAATGCCGAAGTCGCCTCGAAACCGCTCAGCGATCAAGCAATTAGTAATGCCCTGAAGGCGAAAGGTATCTTGCTCGCAAGGCGAACCGTTCAGAAATATCGTGATGAATTGGGCATTCCAACATCACGTGCAAGGTTTAAGGCAAAATCTATTTAACCATACAGGGTCCCCAGTCGCGTTGGAATTCACCCGATACCATCGTGCAACGAAGGGGAACGATATCAGGAGGCAATAGTAAAAAATGAAAGTAACCTGCTCAGGACATAATTTAAAAATTACCGATGATATTCACGCGTATATCCTCAACCGTGCCGATAAAATTGGGGCGCGCTTCAACGGGATGCAAGAACTAAATGTCGTTCTCAAATCTGAGAAACACCGGTTTGATGCTGAGATGATTGTGACGGCACCCCGCGTGTCATTCTACGCAAAAAGTGAGACGCATGAGATCCTCTCTGCGCTGGATACTGTTACGGATAAGATCATCAGCCAGATCCGGCGTTACAGGGATCGCGTGAAAGACCGCCGAAATATCGCACCCCATCGCGAGGTCGTGGCACGACTCAATCCGGACGAGGTGGACGCCTCATCGGAAGTTGAAGGAATTGATACCCCTGTCGTCGTGTCAACACAGGATAAATTCGCATCCAAACCCCTGACGCTCGCCGAAGCCACAACGGAACTTGAAGCCACGGATTCCGGATTTCTTCTGTTTTTAAATGCCGAAACGCGACAGGTAAATCTAATCTATGAGATGGAAACCAAAGGGACTTATGGATGGGTAGAACCCCTCTTCGCCTAAATGCCATAAATAGCAGCCTGCAACAATACGCAGGCGGATATGATCGAGAACCGTCAAGCCACAAGCATCGCCGTTTAACCGCAAGGAAATTAGAAATATGTGTTGCTCCGCATTACATTACGGGCGGATTTCTGGTAATGCCATAAATAGCAGCCTGCAACAACGGCGCAGGCGGATATGATCGAAAACCGTCAAGTCACAAGCATCGTCGTTTAACCGCAAGGAAAATTAAAAATATGGCAAATCTTCCGAAAATTTATGCCCCTCACGAAATTGAGGGGAAATGGTACCAACTTTGGCAGAAAAACGGCTACTTTCACGCCGAGTCAACCTCTGACAAACCGCCTTACGCCATCGTTATACCGCCACCGAACATCACTGGCAGTTTACACATCGGGCACGCCCTCGACAATACGCTCCAAGATTGCCTCATCCGATGGCGACGCATGCAAGGTTATAACACCCTCTGGATGCCCGGAACCGACCACGCCGGTATTGTCACCGAAATTATTATGGAGCGACAACTCGCTGAAGAAGGCACCAGCAGAACCGAACTCGGACGTGAAAAATTCATCGAACGTATGTGGCAATGGAAAGATGAATCCGCCGGGTATATCGTTTCCCAGCTCCAGAAACTCGGGTGCTCCTGTGATTGGGAACGCGAGCGTTTTACACTCGATGAAGGTTTGTCGAAAGCCGTCCGCACTGCCTTTGTTAAACTCTACGATCAGGGACTCATCTATCGCGATACCTACATGGCGAATTGGTGCCCACACTGTAACACCGTTATCAGCAACCTCGAAGTTGAACCCATTGAGATAGATGGCAACTTTTATCATATCCGCTATCCGGTGAAGGACAGTGAGGTCGTGCTCGAAATTGCCACAACACGTCCAGAAACGATGTTAGGCGACACCGCCGTTGCCGTGCACCCGGAAGATGAACGGTATCAATATTTGATTGGAAAAACAGCGATCCTACCGCTCTGTGACAGAGAAATTCCGATAATCGCCGATGCGTATGTGGATACAGAATTCGGGACAGGTGCCCTGAAGGTTACACCCGCGCACGATACGAATGACTATGAAATTGGCGGACGACATAACCTCGAGCAACTCACGATTTTCACACCTGATGGATATATAAACGAAAACGCCCCCGAAAAATACGTCGGCTTGTCCCGATCGGAGTGCCGCGAACGGGTCGTTGCAGATCTCCAGAACTCGGAGGCTCTCGTCAAAATTGTCCCGCATCGGCACGCCGTTGGACATCATGACCGATGTGGCACCGTTGTTGAACCTGCTATATCACCGCAATGGTTTATGAATGTGCGGCCACTCGCGCAGCGCGCTATAGAAGCAACAAAAAAAGGTGAGATCCAGTTTATCCCAGAACGGGAAACCGCTCGCTTTTATCATTGGATGGAGAACATCGAACCCTGGCCCATCTCACGTCAACGCTGGTGGGGACATCGCCTCCCAATATGGTATTGTAACGCATGCGAAGCCGTCACCGCTGCGATGGAAACCCCGCAACAGTGCGTAGAATGTGGTGCCTCCGACTTTCGGCAGGATGAAGACGTGCTGGATACATGGTTCAGCTCCGGGTTATGGCCCTTCTCGACTATGGGATGGCCAGAAAATACGGAAGAACTGAAGACGTTTTACCCGACATCCGTCCTCGTAACCGGCTGGGACATCCTCTTCTTCTGGGTCGCCAGGATGATTATGCTCGGATTAGGATGTATGAACGAAGTCCCGTTCCGTACGGTTTATCTGCATGGACTTGTTGCCGATGAAAAGGGACAGAAGATGAGCAAATCCAAGGGAAATAGCATCGACCCCTTAGAGACAATTGATACCTATGGAACGGATGCATTCCGCTTTGCGCTCGTCAATACAAGCACTCCAATCCCTTATGTCCCGCTTCCAGAATCGCAGATCGAGGCAGGTAAGCGATTTGCGAACAAAATTTGGAACGCAGCCCGGTTCATTCTGATGAACTTAGAGAAGCATCCTGTGCCCGAAAAAATGGATGACGTAGCGGCTGAATCCCCCACCCCCTCCAAACAGGAAACGTTAGAAATCGCTTGGATACAGAGCCGTCTGAGCCATACCATCGCAACAACAACCGAGGCTTTTGAGGACTTTCGTTTTTATGAAGCCGCACAAATACTCTATGCCTTCCTTTGGCATGAGTTCTGCGATTGGTACTTGGAATTTGCCAAACAACGCATCTCACAAAATCAACCAGAGGCACTTTGGGTAGCAGCAGATGTCTTGGAACAGACAATGCGTCTCCTACATCCTGTGATGCCTTTCTTGACCGAGGAGATTTGGCAACAACTCCCGCACGGTGGAGGCAAAAACGAATCCGCCGAAGGAGGGTCGGTAACAGTTTCCGCATGGCCAGAACCGATAGGCGAAAATCCGACGGCAGAAGACACCATGGCGACACTCATGGAAATTATCGAAAGTGTCCGAAGTATCCGAGGCGAGTTAAATGTCCCGCTCGGCGCATCGGTAGAGATTCATATCCAATCGCCAAATGCTGAAGTCCGTGAACGACTGGAAGCCTACTTGGCACAGTATCTGCCAGCCTTCACACGCGTAGCAGACATCACGATCGCCGAATCGTTGTCCAAACCCCGGGCTTCGGCGGAAGCCGTTATCGGTGAGCTTGCTATCTACATCCCGCTTGCCGATATAATCGATCTGGATGCCGAGCATGCCAGACTTAGTAAGCGGCATCAACAGGTCGTTAAAGATGTCGCAGCAGCGCAAAAGACTTTAGATAATCCAAATTTCATTCAGCGTGCCCCTGAAAGGGTTGTCAAACAAAAGGAAGAGTTACTCGCACGACTGGAAGTAGAGAAAGAGAAATTGGCGAGAAGTCTCGCGATGCTCACTGAGTCGGAAAAGGCAGATTAAAATAGCAAGAAAACCGTAGCTCGTAATGAAATTATGCCTTAAATGGCATAATTTGTCTTAGCTTTACATTTGGAGAGCGGATTTGAGAGAGGCACGTTAAAGTCCAAACTCCCGTTATTTAACCGCAAGGAATAATTAAAGTATGGGAATTGAAAATAACGACAACTGCTTCGTTTGTGGTATGAAAAATCCATTCGGTTTTCAGGTAAAACCTGAAATCAAGAATGGCGGCGAATGCGTCTATATTGAATGTACGCCCGCCGGGCATTTACAAGGATGGGCAAACATTCTACACGGGGGTATCCTCAGCACACTATTAGATGAAGCGATTACATACGTCGGGATAGGGACTTTCGATCAACCCGCAGTAACAGCGCAGCTTGAAGTCCGTTTTCGCAATCCGGCACCGACCCGTGTGAAACTACATGTAAACGCAGAGCGTATTAAGATTTCAAAAAGGTTAGTCGAAGCAAAGGCGGAAGTCACGCTTAGCGATGGCACCCTTATCGCTACTGGCACGGGTAAGGTAATGCCGGTCAATGAGAGTTTCGCTCCTAAGATATCGGTTCAATAATTTAAAAAATGGAAAATCCAACATCTGCGGTAAATCCAGAGCGGAATTCAAGTTGGGACACGGATGTGCTCATCATCGGTAGTGGTGCCGCTGGATTACGCGCCGCTCTTGCTGCGAGCGAACACACGAGTGTGACCTTAATCACCAAAACCACGCTGACAGAGAGCAACACACACTATGCCCAAGGTGGCATCGCAGTTGCCATGAACCTCGATGACACGGTTGCCTTGCACATAAAGGATACCTGTGCAGCTGGCGCCGGACTCTGTGATGCCAAAGCCGTTGAAATGATGGTCTCCGAAGGCATTCCACGGGTCGCTGAGCTCCTTGACTGGGGCGCGAACTTTGATTGGGAAGGCACACTGCCCCGCTTTACACAGGAAGCCGCACATAGCCGCCGCCGTATCGTTCACAAAGGCGACGCAACCGGACGTGAAACAACGGATGTCCTCATCCAGCGTGTGCTTAACACCGAAAACATCCATGTCTTACAAAATACATTTGCCATCGATCTCCTGACGGATGCAGGGACTTCCCAAGAGTTTCAGGAAACTGCTACATGCTACGGCGTTACCGCGATTGTAGATCAACACGTAACTTCTATTCGCGCCAAATCCACGATTCTCGCAACAGGGGGGCTTGGACGCATCTACCCGTGTACCTCCAACCCAAAAGTAGCAACAGGCGACGGGTTCGCTGCAGCGTGGCGCGCTGGATGCGAAATGGTTGATATGGAATTCGTCCAGTTTCACCCAACAACACTCTTCTTGGATGGTGCTCCCAACTTTTTAATCTCAGAAGCTGTTCGGGGTGAAGGCGGTCAACTCATCAACATTCGGGGTGAACGGTTTATGGAGAGATACCACGAGAGAGGTGAACTCGCGCCCCGCGATGTCGTCAGTCGTGCTATCCAGATAGAAATGGAATTGACCGGATTTCCATGCGTTTATCTCGACATTACACATAAGCCTGCCGAGTTTATCCATGAACGATTCCCCACGATCTCTGAAACCACCAAACACTATGGATTGGACATCAACATCGACTTAATTCCGGTCCGTCCCGGTGCCCATTTTATGATGGGCGGCATCCGCACGAACACCGATACAGAAACGAACCTCAAAGGACTCTACGCCTGTGGTGAAGTTGCCTGCACGGGGGTACACGGCGCGAACCGTCTGGCAAGCAATTCGCTGCTGGAGTGCCTCGTCTACGGCGCGCGCGCCGGCACAAACGCTGCAGCATTCGCCGCATCGCAGCCTTCTCACCCACCCGATATATTACCCGCCGGTCATACAGAGACATCTCAAACGCCAGATTTGGATTTTATAGAGGCGGTAAAGGATGCAGTCCGCGAGACCCTCTGGGAAAATGTAAGTATTGAACGAAACGGCGAGGGTTTAAGACAAACCCTCGCCGAATTGAAAGACTTAACCATAAATTTAGGAAACGTGCCAGCAACACCAGCACCAAACGATATAGCACGCATTGAAGCCGTCAATATGCTCAATGTCGCCTTGATGATAACCGAATCAGCACTCGAGCGAACCGAAAGCCGCGGCGCGCACTACCGCGCTGATTTTCCGACGCAAGACGATAGCGATTGGCACCGCCGAATTCTTATCAAGAACAATAACCCACCGAAAGTGATCTCTTTGGAATAACAGTCAGCCAACGGTTAACTGATAACTGACTGCTCACAACTATTTCCCTAAAAACCTTTTTGGACGATCCCTGTTACCGAATTCACAGCTGGCGGTTCGCTTGCCTTCTTATAAATTTCTATATAGTGATCGTAACTGTCAATCACCTTCTTGATATGAAGTCGGGTTTCTCGAATAGTAATCTTCTCGACAAACTCATCGATGTCTGCGATATTTTTCGAGGCCACCCACCGCTTCATCCGTCCGGGACCGCCATTATACGCGCCCGTCACCAGCATCATGTTGTCATTGAACAGTGAATTGAGATATCCGATATACTTCGTCCCCATCTGAATGTTCACATCGGGCTGTTTGAGCATTGAGGTCCGGAAGCGACGGATTTTGAGCTGCTGCGCGAGTTCCCTTCCAGTCGGGGGCATAATCTGCATCAATCCGATCGCGCCTGCCCAACTCACCGCCGCCGCGTTGTATCGACTTTCCTCTAAAATCATAGCCGCAATTAAGAAGGTATCCACGTTATACAATTTGGCATATTTCTCGACGGTCTTAGCATAGTAGCGTGGATAGAGTTTCTGATGAAGTTTCTCTAAATCCTCTCGCGTCGCATTTTCAAAAGCCGGACTCTCAAGAGACCGTTCAGTCACCTTCCGGGCTTTATCGTACATCGCGAGACCTTCATAACAGGTGACCAAATTATAAAAACACTCACGTTCAGAGAGCGAAGTTGTGTTGATGTGCTCGTCTAACTGCGCAATCGCATCTTCATAAAGCTTGAGTTCCATCAACAACAGCACCTGTTCTGGACATGCCTGACGCACGGGTAATTCCGCATCTTGAACGGCTTTCGGTTCCAACTCGGACATAGCCACACCTAAAATCGCTTTCGCTCGTGCCGAGTAGTACCAATACCGTGCTTCTGCCACTTCTTTATACAATTTCCGCGCCAGTGCGGGTTTGTTCTGGCGTTCGCGTATCTTTGCCATCCAAAAGTGCGCACCCATCGCATAACGATTTCCAGGGAAATTCTCTTTCAGGCCCTTGAAAGCGTTGTAACTCTCTTCATAGCGTCGCTCATCAAAGCGCTGCCAGCCAGTTCGCCATGCTGCAACATCAGCGTAAGGACTTTTCGGTGCGACCTTAATTAAGCGTGCATACGCATCAAGGGCTAATTCCGATTTCCCCTGTTTTTCGCGGAGCTGCGCGATATCATACAATGCATTGTCTACCCATTCACTCCATGCGTAGGACTTCACAAAACTTTCAAGCTTGCTGATGGCGGTTCTAATATGCCCCTTCCGACGATAACACTGGGCTATTTGATACGTCGCACGCGTGATATACCTGTTTTCATCACCGAGTGCAATAACGCCATTGAACTTCTTAATTGCTGTATTATACCACTTCCGTCCCTGATAACTTCGTCCGATGAGGTAGAGCGTATGCGCTCGTAGATTCATGTCCACAGTCTTAGGAATTAATTCCAAGTCCGCCACGGCGGTTTTCCATTGTTTATGAGAAAAGGATACCAACCCACAATTAAGCCGATCGGTCGGGGTCAGTTTTAGCGTTTTATGCGATCTCATAAGCCGCTTAAGCCGACTGAGTGAATCACGAGCAACGCTCATTGAGTGCTTTTCCGTTATGAGTTCGCGATACGTGTTAAATGCTGTAGTAGTGTCACCGAGCTCCTCATGACAACGGGCTAAAGCAAAACTTGCCTCTCTGGCATAGCGTGGCGCCTCAACGAGTTCGACCAACAGAGACTTCGCGGACGCGGACGCCTTTTCTTCCAGATGAAGTTGTGCTAAAGCCCACTTTGCCTTCACGAGATAAAAACTCGTGGGATAATCCTTGACAAGCTGCGTATACCACTTTATTGCCCGTGTTCTGTTGTTCATGTCTTCGTAAAGTTGTGCTAAGCGATAGATGGCACAGTCTGCCAGTGGATAACTCACCGAAGCAACTCGCGCGTAATGCCCAACCGCCTTCGGACGGTTACGAAGTTTTTCATAGGTATAGCCGAGGACATGATGAACCTGCAGTTTTTCTGACTCGGACAGGTCAGTTTGCAATAAAGCCTCAAGTTTCGTAGCTGCTCTTTTGCGGTTCCCTTGATCAATTAAGGCAAAGGCTTCTTGCCACGCAGCATTCTGTTCTTCATCACCTGAAGCCGGTATCCCGATAACGAAGCATCCATACGCCAACGCCAGCAAACCTAAAAAGGATTTTCGGATTATGATGGAATAGAACGCAGCTCCCGAACCTGATGTATTATTGGACTGAATTCGGTTGCTGCTCAAAAACTTTATATATTTCATTGCGTCTTTTTTGCGGTCCTCCTCATGTGAGTTCCTGTGGGTTTACTTGAAATATGCATAGATTTTTCCGGGTTCTTTATATTATAATTGAATTGTAACGTTTCTTAAAGGCAAAAAGCAACAAAAAAATGAACCATAACAGTCCAGCTCACGAATACCAGAAATCACTTGCCAAATTGGAGACGTTACGCTATACTTAATAGCAGCTTAATCCATGAAAAGGAGTATCGTGATGGAAATTGTAGCACTTGGAAAAACAGGTTTAAATGTTTCACGACTTTCGATCGGAACAGGGTCAAATGGCTGGAATGGTCGCTCAAATCAGACAGATTTGGGATTTGAAGCTTTACGGGACTTACTGCTCTTCTCACACGAAAAAGGTGTAACGTTTTGGGATTCCGCGGATCAGTACGGAAGCCATCCGCATGTCAAGGCAGCACTGCAAGAGGTGCCACGTGAGAGTGTCACTATTACCACAAAGACAACCTCCCGAACGCGGGAAACTGTGGAAGCAGACGTGAAGAGATTTCTCAAAGAGATAGGTTCTGACTATGTCGACATTGTCTTGCTCCACTGCCTCACACAAGTAGACTGGCCCCAACGATATCCGGAGGCAATGGAAGCACTCACCCGTTGCAAGGAACAGGGATTGATCCGCGCACACGGCGTATCCTGCCACGATTACGGCGCCTTCCAAACATCAGCAATGACGGAATGGGTTGACGTTGTCTTGGCTCGGATTAATTACGCTGGGGTCCACATGGACGCCTCCCCCGCGGATGTCATCCGCACGATGGAACAGATGGCATTCGTAGGAAAGGGCATCTATGGAATGAAAGTACTCGGACAAGGAAAATTGGCAGAGGACGCAACAGGTCAACGCCAAGCCATCGAATTTGTGATGGGACTGCCGTGCGTGCACGCTATGACTATCGGAATGACCTCCGAGCGAGAAGTGGAAGCGAACGTCACCCTCGTTAATGAACTCTCGTAGGAATAGTTCTCGGTTCGGATTTTTTCTGATGAGACTCAGCCGCAGCCTGCAACAACGGCGCAGGGTTTTTGCTTGGGGTCTTTGCTTGGGTATTTCTGCGGATTTCCCCTAGATGTACGGAGAGGTCCTGTATTCATCAGACCCACCTGACCGAACCGCAAGGAAAATTAAAAATGATTATCGGTTAAGAGATTTCTGATGAGACTCAGCCGCAGCCTGCAACAACGGCGCAGGGTTTTTGCTTGGGTGTTTCCCCTAGGTATACGGAGAGGTCCTTTATTCATCAAACCCACCTGACCGAACCGCAAGGAAAATTAAAAGTATGGAAGAATATGAGATAGTGATCGGTTTGGAAATCCATGCCGAATTGTGCACAGAAAGCAAACTTTTCTGTAATTGTGCCTATACCTTTGGAGCATCGGCGAACGACTGTACATGCCCAATCTGTTTAGGGATGCCCGGAACATTACCCGTCGTCAACAGACGCGCCGTTGAATTCGCAGTGCGTGCCGGCTTAGCGATGGGATGTGAAATCACGGCTTCCAGTAAATTCGATCGGAAGAACTATTTCTATCCAGATCTACCCAAGAACTACCAGATCTCACAATATGACATCCCCTTGTGTCAAAGCGGACAGGTAACGTTTGAATTTGAGGGCGAACCTCGAACGGTTGCCCTCCGTAGAATTCATCTCGAAGAAGATGCCGGAAAATCTATTCACGCCGAAGTCACTGGGGATCCAACCCGTAGCTTCATGGATTTCAATCGTGCCGGTGTACCACTCCTCGAAATTGTGAGCGAACCCGAATTGCATTCTCCCGCAGAAGCCATCGCCTATTGTCGGGCAGTTAAGGAAATTTTAGAGTATATTGAAGTGAGCGACTGCAACATGGAAGAGGGAAGCCTGCGATGTGAACCAAACCTCTCCCTGCGTCCCAAAGGTAGCAAAGAATTGGGGACGCGCACTGAAATTAAGAACAAAAACTCGTTCCAAGAGTTGATCGAAGCGATGGAATACGAGGTGAGGCGACAGGCTCGGATCTTAGATGCGGGTGAAGAGGTTGTCCAAGAAACGCTCCTCTTTGATGCCAGCACGGGCAAGACCGTTGCCATGCGTGGTAAAGAGGAAGCCGACGACTATCGCTATTTCCCCGAACCCGATCTCGTTCATGTCCAGATAAGTGGTGAGTGGGTTAAGGAAATCCAGCCAACGCTTCCCGAACTCCCCGCTGCCCGTCGAGAACGGTTCATTTCGGACTATGACATCTCACCCGAAAACGCAGAATTCCTAACAAGCACCCGACCGATCGCCGAATTCTTCGACGAAGCCGCTCGACGCAGTGGTGAACCCACCACCTGTGCAAACTGGATCATGGGCGACCTGACCCGACTCCTAAACACGGCAGAGATTGAGATCCAAGACGCGAAAGTCACGCCAGCACACCTCAATGAGCTCATCCACTTAATCGCGGATGCGACCATCAGCGGTAAAATCGCCAAATCTGTGCTTGACGACGCCTTTGAAACCGGTAAAATGCCGAAAGAGATTGTTGCCGAAAAGGGGCTGGCACAAATTACGGACACCTCCGAGATAGAAGCCATCGTCTTACAGGTGGTCGAAGACAACCCCGGTCCCGCGCAAGATTACCGTGACGGCACGAAAAAGGCTATTGGATTTCTCGTAGGGCAGGTGATGCGTGCAACTCGTGGCAAGGCAAATCCGCAACTCGTGAACCAAATTCTGACACGGGTGTTATCTACTGAATAATACCCTTAATCAGAATCTTTGGGTGAGATTTTTATTTTTTTCTTTGAATTGGCTGGGTACATTTCAATCGCAACCAAGACATGGCTTTAGGACAGATTACCCTCACATCCGTAACAAAGCAATTCGGGGATACCGTCGCCGTTGACGATGTGTCTCTACAGATAGAAGGTGGCGAGTTCTTTTCACTGCTGGGACCCAGTGGGTGTGGAAAAACGACTACCCTCCGCATCATCGGCGGATTTGAGTATCCCACCACCGGAGAGGTATCCATCAACGGCGAACTGATGGCAGAAACACCCGCCTATCGCCGTCCAGTCAACACCGTCTTCCAAAATTACGCCTTGTTCCCACATAAAACCGTCACACAGAATATCGCATTTGGGCTACAGATGAAGAAAGCTACCAAAGCGGAAATCTCTGACGCCGTTGAACGCGCATTAGATTTAATTCAGTTACCGGGGTACGGCGACCGGAAACCGAGTGAGCTCTCTGGGGGTGAGAGACAACGTGTAGCTCTCGCGCGGGCACTCATCAATGAACCCACCATTCTACTGTTAGATGAGCCGCTCTCAGCACTCGACCTGAAACTCCGAAAGCAGATGCAATTGGAACTGAAAGCACTGCAACGCAAAGTCGGTATCACGTTCGTCTATGTCACACATGACCAGGGAGAAGCACTCGCACTCTCCGATCGGATTGCCGTGATGAGCGATGGTAGAATCCTCCAAGTCGGAACGCCATCTGAAATTTATGATTCGCCACAAGGACGTTTCGTCGCAGACTTTATCGGCACTTCCAACTTCCTTGAAGGGACACTTATCAGCCAGAACGAAATTACACTGGCAACGGAGCCACCCCTTAAGATTGTCAGCACACCCAACACCAGCATGCCTATAAACACACCTGTCACCCTCGCACTCCGTCCAGAGCGCCTTGACCTGAGAACGACTCCCATCTCTGATGTCGCGAACTGCCTACGCGGTGTAATTCAGGACGAAAGTTATCTTGGCACAATGCTGCAATACACCGTCCAAACCGATTATCCGATGCCACTTATTGTCCACCAACAGAACACGGGTACAAGGGATGGACATCGCTTCCAACGCGGCGATACAGTCTATCTGCAATGGACACCTGAGAACGCGATTGTTTTGAAAACCGATGAACACTAACTACCGGACAACGGGAGTTTGACCTTTCCGTTATCGCGTTGTTGCGAGGTTAAGAAACCGATAATAATCTGGACAACCTTATATCCCTCGGTGCCAGGCGAAACGGGGTCTCCACCCTCTGCGATAATACCCACCAACTCTCGAACCCCAGCAGGAATGCCAGTGATATCCCAGGTCGGTGCCTCAATCGTCTCAACAGTATCGTCCTGGTGCAATGTTGCTCCCTTGTCACTGATGAGGATGTAGCCGTTGGTCCCGACGATCTCCGTTCGGAAGCCGGAGAGCGTGGTCTTTGGACCGCCAGCATAATATCCCCGCACACCGTTCGCGAAGTGAATATATCCATGTGCCGATGGTTCCGTTGCGGGGACGTGTCCACCATCACCTTTATATTCGTTATAATCTTCGTAGCCGTCCTCTAATTCGGCAGAGACCCACTCTGGATCTGAGTCAGCGAAGTAGCAGATGGCATCAACCAAGTGTGTGCCATTCCGGAAAAGCATCGCCCGACCGCCACTCAGGGTGCCGATGACATACTGGACCTCTCCAATGCGTCCACCACCCACGACAACATCTTTAGTGTGCCGCCACAACGGCTGCCATCGACGGGTGTGGTCAATCGAGAGAATCGTCCCATTCCGCTCTGTAGCTTCCAACATCCTATCCGCGTCCTTGATGCTCGTTGCCATCGGTTTTTCACAGAAGATACCTTTTACACCCGCATTCGCAGCGTCAACCACAAGGTCAGCATGCCGATGGTCGGATGTCGCCACTGTCACGATGTCCAAATTCTCAGCAGCAAGCATCTCTTGATGGTTGGTATACAAAGCAATATTGCCCCAAGTGTCCTGATATTTTTCCTTAAAGGCATCCAATGTGCTTTGAACAAAATCGCAGCCAGCAGCCAATTCAACGTTCTGCATATCGACCAGCCCTGATACATGCGTTGTGCCGATACCGCTACAACCGATAACCCCTACGCGTAGTTTTGCCATTTTCATATCCTCCGTTATTCTGTTTCTCCAAACTCTGGGAAACCGAAAACGAGATGGTTACGAGATAAACCGTTTTGTCACGGGAACGATTATATACCGTGCTGGATTAGAAGTCAAATATTTTGTAGGAGATCGGAAGGTAATCTAACAAAACGATTTGATACAAATGGCAAAGTTTGGTAAACTATATAGGTGAGATTAACAAATTTTCAATTTAAAACCCATCAGTATACCAAAAGATATGATGCGACTGGATACCTTGGGTCAATGATTTCGGTTGATTGTGTAACAGGTTTGGAATTGAATTGAACGCCGGTGATGCCATCTTCTCCGAAAGCACTGCGGGTTGAACGATACGATACATCGCACTCCCCTGTTCCTCGAGTGCTGGCGCATTGAAACCATCTGCGATAGGTGCCGGATAGACAACCTCAAGCGATTCCACATCCATCTGTGGCACAACACAAGAGAGCATACCCTCAAAAAGAGGTTTCCCATTTTCCCTCGCACAGGCTTCCTCTGAAGCGATGAACTCCTTAACGCTGAGCCCATCTTCGCGTCGAGCCACAGAGATATAGCCTTCAATGTTACCCTCCCGCTCGGCAACCCATGCGTTTGGGGACTCCGTTCGCACCCACTTCCGCCAGTATCCGATTTCATCTCTGACAACGGTCCCGTTAAATTTTCGCGCATACCGGTCGTAGAGATCAGAGAGCCGTTTGACTTCGATTTCATCATCAAAATTCGCTGGACGGACTTCCCACTCCGACTGTTTGTCAGCAGCGAAAGACTGTCTCGCATAGTAGCGCGGCACCTTTTCCCACCCTTCAATCGAATAGATGCGTTGGCTTCCAAAGAGCACGGAAACAACAATATCGCGGGACTCCATGAACCGAATCGAATCGTGAAGGAGCTGTGTAGCAATGCCGCGTCGGCGGTATTCTGGGCGCGTGCTGACCTCTCCGATGCCACCAACCGTTATCGGTTCCCCGTGCAAAAATATCTTTCGGATAAAGACGCGCACCGTGCTAACAATGGTGCCTTTATCCACCGCAACTCGGATGCCTTCCGCATCCTGCCACGGATCGTTATGCCAATGATTAGAAAAATACTGACGGCTACCTGTAAAGACAGACGTGACGTGGTCCAGCCACGTCTCTAATTCTTCAGGATGAAGGGCACGAAATTCCATTTTTAATTATACCTTTTTAGGATTTACGCATGCTGCTCTTTTGTAGCATAGGCTGTCAGCCTGTGCCGCAGACCGTCTGCGTTTTTTAGACGATCTCTATCTAAAAGCATGTGCTTTAATCAAAATTGCGTAAATCCTGCTTTTAAAACTTTATCGTGAGTTCTCCGAGGAACTGGCGCGCCTCATTACGGCTCCCAAACACTTCGTAGAGATCCCCAGAAACATCGTAAAACCTACGGACAAAATTGCGGCTCGTTTCCGCAGGATTCAGATCGGCATACCGCAGCCATAGATTCGTTCGGGACCAGATATCCCAATTCAGTTCAATGACCGTGGAGCTCGCATCGCCCGTGTCCACTCTACGCTGTTTGTTGAGGTCTGGGAAGAGGGCATCCTGTGTTAAGTCAGACGTGCCATCGACACGACCGATGGATAGGTTCAATTCCTTATAACGATACGGATTCGGATTCGTGATAAATTTCAGGTTCGCGGCGAACGCATTCTCTAACGCCTGTGTCTCGAAATCGTAACTATCCTCTACCTTCGCAGGCGTCACGTAACGTTCATCCTGTTCACCATACGTCAACTCATCAAGGAAGGTCAAGTGCCACCGTTCAGAAAGGCTATAAGTCCACCCAAACATATTTTTGAGTTCTAATTGATTGAGTTCATCTTGAACATCCGTTGAAAAGTCAATATCTTCGTAATCTTCCAAATAATTGTTTTGCAGATTGGCGGCACGAACGCTATAAAAACCGTTCATATGTGAGGGTTTCACGGTGAATCCACTGACAGAATATTGTGCGATCGTAAAATCGCTATCATCTCGTAGATAGAGGTATCCAGCAGCGTCCAGATCCAAGAAGGTCTGATCATGCTTTTCCTCGCTGAGTTGATCGGTTTCATAAACGATGCGTCCGAGATACCGTCCATTGAGATCGAACTTCTGGATACGCGAGATGATGTTGTGAAAGAGCGTCAGACGAATGTCTTTGCGTTTCAGCTCTTCAGCGAGTTCTTCCTTGTCCTCCGCATCGGTTTCTTCGGCATAATATCGACTATATTCTGCTTCCTCCAGTAACCGGACGCGTCGATTCAAGGCGGCATTATCGGCAGCCGTAGCAGGACTCTGGGCAAACGGACCGTATCGTAGACGCGTCGCATTCGTAATCGCATCAGAAAGTTCCGCTTGACCTGGCGTGAGCTCCGTCAATTGCGTCAACGTCGGTGAAAGCGCAATGACTTCCGGCAGCCCCCCGACTTTCCTACGGAATCGACTGGCATCTTTAACGAGGATCTCACCGGTAGGAAGGGCGACAAGTGCCATCGGTTTCATAAATTCACCATTACCGCGTCCCTTTCTTCCAAAACTACCGAGGGGTTTCCCCGCCGCGTCAAACCTCACAATGCGGTGGTTCCCGGTGTCCGCAATAAGTACATTTCCCCGCGGGTCAATAACGATGTCTGAGGCATCCATATCAAACTCTCCCTCACCTGCCCCATACCTCCCGAAAGTGAGCAATGCCGCTCCATCGGTACTGAACTTATGGACGCGGCCAAGTGCCGCATCTAAAACGTAAAGTTCATTTTGAGAATTGAGTGCCACGCGGAGGGCTCTGTCATATCCCTTCGGCTGAATCGCAAAGGCGGTTTTCCCTTGCTCGTCAATGATCAGATTTGCTGGCAAAACGACTTTGGGGAGAACATCTACAGGATCCACAAAGTGGGTGTCTAACAACTCACCCTTCGCACTGAATTTGTGGACGCACGGGACGAACATATAGACTTTCGGAGCACCTGCTTCAGTTCCCGTCTCTGCAATGTGCTGAATGGTTACATCAGCAACATAGATATTCCCGAGACTATCTACAGCGAGGTGTCCAGGTTTCCGCAGGATATTGTCTGGAGATTCTGGGGTTTCTGGGATTTGAAACAGAAATTCGCCTGTCGCTGATAATTTCTGGATGAGCCTGTTTTCGGCGTCACTGACGTAAATGTTATCGTTATCAAAGGCGAGGTGAATCTCCTTGCCAAACCGCCCTTGGGTCGCGCCTTTACCTGCAAATTCACGCTCTAATTTGATAAAATCTACTGGGAAAACCGAATTCACTCCGATATATAGCGAGAAAAGGACGGAAAGAAGTGGTAGGAGAACGATGTATCTTTTCATGATTTCTTGTGGCATTTAACTTTTATGTTCCGATTGAGTTTATTTTTTATAATACGCGGTATTCATCTAAATGTCAAGGCAAAACGTCCTTAAACACGTAGGTTGGGTTGGACAAATAGTTCCAAAGTGCTATTCACTTAGCGGTTATTAATGTTCGGTTTGCACACCCTCCATTCCAAAGATATCGAGTGAAACCCAACGCCCGTTACTGATTGCTGATTGCTGACCGCTGCCTACCAAATACCTAATCCGGTAAAATCCTATACCCTGTACTGATCCCCGTAATCATGCCGATGATTGCCCAGAGTCCAGCACACGTCATCTCTCCAATCACCAATCCCAGAAAAACAGGTCTCGCACTCCGATACGCCTTCAATCCGCCATATTTAACAATGCTAAACTTCAAACCCCAACCCAAGAATATAGAGAACCACAGTTTAAACGTTGCCCATGAACTCAACATCGTATAGCCGAGTGGATGCAGGGGCCACCAGAGAAACGTTTGACGCATCCACATCAACCAGATTGTGAACCCGCTCCCGAACAGCATAAAGCCCGTATTCGTCCAATTCGTGCTTGTTTTCGGACTTACGAGCAGTCCCTCAAGTTGGCGCATGAACCAGCTCCCACCCGTATAAGGTGCCCCGTGTGCATAACTAATCTTAATCGCAGAATAATAAGAAACACCAAGCCCAATAACCATCGCAACCGCCATCGCGATGAGCAGCTGCCGTCGTTTGACACGAGCGTCATCTGCCGCTTTCAATCCATTCATGATGTTCGGCATCATAAATTCACGAAGATCTAACGTGAGACATACCGGGTGCATCATTATAGATGTTAACGTGGACGGATGGATTTTTGAGGTGCCTAAGGTTGTTAGGAAGAAACTTTGTGGGGAAAATGATGGATTGATGAACGGAATGCCACCATTAATCACTTGCCACGTCAGCAAGACATACATCGCAAGCAGAAATAGCACAAAACCGAAAGCAAAGAGGAGGGACATTCCCATCAAATGATTGAAAAACGCAAGCACACAGATACCACCAAGCAGTCCGAAGATCGTAACGCCGTGGGGCAATGCCTCATCGGAAGGACGGAACTCGAACATGGTTTTAATGTGATGTCTCGCTTTCCACAGCGCGATAGCAACAAACGTCAGACACGCGCCTGCCTCCTGTGCCGCACTAAACGACTTACCTGTCCACTGCACGCCGGGGCCCGAAGTCAGTTGGAAACCGAGGACCACACCCAACAAACATTGGAGTTTGTAAAACACGAAGAAAAACCAGATGCTGAACGAAACCTCCAAAGTGAGCAGATAACTGAACCCCACCATAGACCAGAAGATGACAATCTGAAACGGACGGAGTGCCGTCCACGGCTTTTCAGAGAGGTACGCGTTCAGCCAAAAATCGCGCGGGACATGCGGCATGGACGGGAAGAACGTATGGAGCCCGTTCATCGTATGCAAGAAGACCGGAAACGCAAACCCGAACCAGAGTGCACTGTTCTTAAAGAGCGGACCGAGACTCCCGCTACCTTGTGCCGCCATCTCTACAGGTAACTTAACGAGCGGAAAGGCGCAGCGTTCATATTCCACCCACTGCTTACGGAGTAGCACCGATAGGCAGATCATCACGAAATAGACGACGAGAACGTAGGCACTCCACGTTAGGATAGGGACGATCCACGGTCCCCACGGCACAGACTCCCCATCGAACAAACCCTCAAAGAAAGACTGCGCAGCGGTATGGTCGCGAACAACGCGCCACTGTGGAATGTAGTGATGGAAGAGCGACTCCCAATCGTTTTCAGGGGTAGCGAGATACTGATACGCCACCATCGGGCTGAGCGCATAACGCATCATCCCAGAGGACGGGATGCCTGCTGGCGCAAGCATGATACACCAAATCGTGACAAGTTCTCCGGGTGAGAACGCCGAGGAAGGGTGGACCCGCTTCAGGAAAACATTGATTCCCAATACAAAAATCGTCAGAACAAAGAACGGCGCGACAGGGAAATGTCCACCTGCGAGAAATATGTTACGGATGACGTAATCGTTATAGGGTGCGAGAAGACATTCAGTCGTAGCGCACGCCAACCCGATAAGCACTGCGCGCCACGTAAGACTATCTCGAGTTTGTTGCTGAATCAATTTCTTGCCTTTCCTGTTCTTATGCTTGCGGCGATAAGTATACCACGTCCCCATTTTTTTTAATAGCACAATTTTAACTGAGGTAGCGTTATACTATTTTCCGCTTGGTCTGTGCCACCCTGTAGCATAACCTGTTAGAAGCTTTCACGCAGAAGCATCCACCGGCAACCATAACAACACTTCCGTCCCTTCATCGGGGATGCTATCAATCTCTACCGTGCCGCCATGCTCTTCAAGAATCCGTTTGACATTCGCTAACCCAAGTCCTGTGCCTCTCGCCTTTCGGGTGAAAAACGGTTCAAAGAGATGTTCTAAATCCTCCGCGGGTATCCCAACTCCCGTATCCTTAACCTTGATACAGACGCTATCGTTTTCCGTAAAGGCGGATACCCGCAGCACCCCACCTTGCGGCATCGCCTCCATGGCATTCAAGACTACATTCATAAACGCCTGCTTCAGTTTATCTGAATCAAATTGGATTTCTGGGGTTTCAGGTAACACATCTAAAACGAGGTGGATGTTGTGGTGCGCTAAGTTGGCTTCCATCAAAGATAGAACCGTTTGTAGGATGGGTGTAATCCGCTGTTGTTTCAGGTCAAGCGACGCGGGACGCGCGAAGTCCATTAAACCTTTCACAATGGTATCAATTCGCTCAATTTCCTCGAGAATATAACGAACGGATTGCTGATGTTTCTCCCCTGACATTTCCGGCTGCTGCAGCAACATCTGTGCCAACATCCGCATAGATGACAGCGGGTTTCGGATCTCGTGCGCGAAGGAGGCGGACATTTTTCCCGCCGTCGCCAACCGTTCCGCTTGAAGTAACTGATCTCTCGACGCTTTGAGATCCCTTGTCATCTGATTGAATGCAGCCGCGAGATCGCCAATTTCATCGTATGTCTTAATCTCACACTGTTCGTCCAGGTCACCCGTCGCGACACGAGCCGTGGAATCGACCAAAACCTTAATCGGGTTCGTCAAATTTTTACCGATTCGGTAACTGATAAAAGCAATCAGTGCCATAACGAGAACCCCAATACCTAACATATACCATGTCAAGGTCCGTTTCGCTTCGGCTATCTTTTCCATTGGACGCAATAAGCAGTAGAACCGTTCAGGAGGAAGTGAGAGATAAAAAACCTTGTAAGGCTTTCCAGCAAGCGTCACATCATGTGTAATAGGTGTGTTGCTGGCTTCTCGGAAGTGATCTTTGACTTCACGCAGCCGCATCTTTTCTGCCAAATTTGCCCAGTCCTGCTCAGTATCAGAAAGCCCAACTAACGTGCTGTCGTTAAGCGTGTAATCGGAACCGAAAACCATAATTTCTACACTATACGCTTTCTTGATTTTTTCACTGGGTTCCCGAATAAACCCAGTCTCTACGATGGTGTCGAGCCAACCTTGAGTTTCACGGGTAAACTGTTCACTGTATTTCCACGCAAACAGTTCAACTGTGAGTAATGGCACAAAGATAGTGACACACGCAAATAGGATCAGAAAGGGAAGAACGATTTTGGTTTGAATGCTATACCGACGCATCAGAATCTCTCTTTTGGGACGCAACCCTCGGTCTTTTTCACTACCTGAAGTTGTATCAGTATACCGCAAAGCGGTCGGCATGTCAACACGCCGCAAGTCTATGGCAGAGCCATTCAATTGTCACATATCTCTCTTGTGGGGGGTTGTAACCCTGGTTTCTCTTGTGGGAGGGGTTTGTAACCCCGATTTGTGCGAAAGTCCCAAATCTCTCTTGTGGGAGGGGTTTGTAACCCCGATTTGTGCGAAAACTGAATGGCTCTGAGCCCATGAATAGAACCCTTCAGTTTTCCGAAAAAAAACGAACAAAAACCTTCTACAATCTGTCTAATACACGCGGAAAGATGGGCTTGCCCTAAAAAATTGGAACTTTCTGACACCTGCGGTGTGTAAATTTTAAGCCAACTTGCGTTCGCTTGTAGCATGGTGAACCTAAGTCCCTTAAACGCAACTCAATATGGAGAAAAACATAATGAACACTCGAAAATCCACCAGGGCATATACAACCTCGGAACTTGAGCACATTGACGAGGATGAACTCGTCAATCGGTTTCAGAATGGGGACATAGAAGCTTTTAATCCGCTCGTTCTTAAATATGAAAAGAAAATATATAACCTTATTTATCAGCGAATTCGTGATCGAGAAATAGCAAAAGATATTAGCCAAGAGGTGTTTTTAAAAGCGTTTAAAGCATTGCCTGATTTCAAGGGCGGCTCTGCATTTTACAGTTGGATTTACCGAATCGCTATCAATAGTAGCATCGACTTTCAGCGGCGGCGTAACCGGAACAGAGTCCTGACGTTTGAAGAATTACCACCTGATGCTGACGAAGTCCTAAGGATGTCAGAGGCTCACCCGTCCCCTGAGAAACTCCTTGAAGAAAAGGAACTTGGTAAGATCATTCGAGCGGCGGTGCGGAAACTCCCACCCGGTCAGCGTCGTGTTTTCAATCTTCGGCACCGAAGGGAATTGGCAATTAAAGAGATCGCGGTTCTGTTAAATAGATCAGAGGGCACAATTAAAACACATTTACATCACGCCCATCGGCGTCTCCAAGGCATGCTGCTCCCTTACCTACGCAATGAGCCACTGGAATGGCATTGAGAAACTTAGGATGAAGCAACAATTTCCTTGACACCATATTTTTTATGTGGTATAATTAAAAAATAGAGATTTGTAAAATTAGGTGGGATGGCTGAGTGGACGAAGGCGGCGGTCTTGAAAACCGTTGTGGCGCAAGCCACCGTGGGTTCGAATCCTACTCCCACCGCCAGAGGGAGAGGTGCAGGAGTGGTTGAACTGGACTGCCTGCTAAGCAGTTATGGCGTAAGCCATCGTGGGTTCGAATCCCACCCTCTCCGTTCACTACGCGCCTGTAGCTCAGTGGATTAGAGCATCTGACTACGGATCAGAAGGCCAGGGGTTCGAATCCTCTCAGGCGCTTCAAAGGTATTTGCTGATAAATTTGGATAACGATTCCTACTGGATGGGACACGCTCTCAAATTAGCCCAACAGGCAGGCGAAAAAGGTGAAGTACCCGTTGGGGCACTCCTTGTAAGCGGCGATCGCCGCATCGCTGAGGCATTTAACTTACGCGAAACACGCGGCAGCCCGATCGCACACGCCGAAATGCTTGTCCTACAAGACGCATCCGAAAAAATTGGCAACTGGCGATTTGTGGATACAACGCTATATGTGACGTTGGAACCTTGTCCAATGTGTGCTGGCGCAATCGTGCTGGCGCGTATTCCAAGAGTTGTTTACGCAACAACAGACCCGAAATCAGGGGCAGCCGGAACGCTCTATAATATCCTTCAAGATGAACGCCTGAATCATCGGGTTGAATTGGTAAGCGGGGTATGCGCAGAAGAAAGCAGTGCCCTTCTGAAGTCCTTTTTTCAGCAACGCCGCCAGAAATCGGAATAAATAGCAGGCGGGGCTTCAGTGTATCGTGAAGATTGATAACCAATAAGGAGAGATGCAGGAGTGGTTGAACTGGACAGTCTCGAAAACTGTTGTGGCGCAAGTCACCGTGGGTTCGAATCCCACTCTCTCCGTTTTTCATCTTTTTTGGAGTCGAGTTGTAAGGCGTAAGCGGTTCAAGCATCGGAACAGTCGCGTGAATTCCGTAAGTCGTTCTTTAACTGACAACCGGCGACTGATAACTAACAACCATTACGGGGCAGTAGCTCAGTTGGGAGAGTGCATCCCTCGCACGGATGAGGTCACGGGTTCAAATCCCGTCTGCTCCATACGAGACAGAGAATAGTTGTCAAGGTGGGTTGTTATGCAACCCTTTCAGTTCTCAGTTAAGAAACGGTGGGGCCAACAATACCAAAACCGATAACTGATGAACGATAACCAATACGGAGAGATGCAGGAGTTGGTTGAACTGGCATGACTGGAAATCATGTGTGCTGTTTTGCAGTACCGTGGGTTCGAATCCCACTCTCTCCGCCACTCTTTTTAATGATTGCTTCTGGACTGCTGCGGACATCATCTTGGCAGTATTTCAATTGTTAACGAACCAGTCATAATCTCAAGCAGGCTTTTTAACAATTTTAAATCGGGATGGACAACGGACACCCCGCTCAGACATAATCGTTAAAAAACGCCTTGGCTATGCTAGGTGGGGAGGTAGCGGTGCCCTGTATCTGCAATCCGCTAAAGCAGAACTGAATTCCCAGGATGCGGCCTGTTTCTGTGGGGACTGTCCCACGCACGTGGTGTTGAGGGTTGGGTCTTGAGCAACGGGCGCTTGTTGAACCCCGTCAGGTCCGGAAGGAAGCAGCGGTAAATGAGTCGCTCGTGTGACGCAAGGGT
>JAJEIP010000072.1 GCA_022827885.1 Candidatus Poribacteria bacterium | reverse complement strand
TTTTTACCCCCTTATTCACCTGATTATAATCCGGTTGAACATGATTTCGCCAATATTAAACGAAAGCGTGAATATCACCCAGAAAAGTCCATTGAGGATATTATTCACATGTATAAGTAATTCTAAAATCTACCATAGTTAAAACTAAGAACGAACCAGCCACCTTGGGACTGATCCTGCACCAGAGATGGGAGGAACCTGCCCTTTATGTATTCCAAATTCTCTATCCCTGGAAGATCGTTCATATTACAAAGCAAGACAAAAATGGGGCAACTACACTTGGCGAGTTCGATTTCGCAGCGAAACTTAATAGATGGTATGCCCTCACTGCCTCTATTGACAGTCAAGGGAAACTAAAATTTCAAATTGGCAAAGAGGTATTCAGCACCGTTGACCCAAATCCGATAAAAAGCGGAAAACCTGGACTCAAAGTCTCAGGTGCACAAGCTCGGTTTGATGATATTGAAATCACAGGAAATAATGTTCCGAACGGGGGTCCCGGAACGCTTTCGGTAGAACCGAGTCGTAAACTCACCACTACATGGGGAACGCTCAAGCGTCAGTATTTTTAATCTCTTGAATCTGGTAAATCAATACCGCCGTCGCCAGTGCCAACTGTCACTGCCCGAAATGAGTGGACGGATGTCTTCCGGCAATGTCTCAATAAACTCAGGACTGACTTCGTTGCCGGGCCATTCGCGCACCATTGGCGGTGTATAGCCGGATATAAGGATGACACGCTCTTTATCGCTACGGATGGCAGTGGTGCTGTGAATCAACGCCTCGGCGAAAAGCAGCACGGATCCCGCTGATGCTTCGACTTGGTAGATGAGTTTATCGTCAGAGAGTGCTGCTTCGATCATCTCTTTGTGATCCCACGTTAGGCGATGGCTTCCGGGTATAACGCACGTTCCACCATCATCAGGTCCAATATCGGTGAGGTAGGCGAGCGTCTTCACGAAGATACAGTGGAACTTGTTCTGTTCCACATAAGTGCCCCACCCGTGTTGCGTGCCACGATGGAACCCCGTCGGGTTATAGCGACGTTTATGGAGCTCGTCTAATTCTATTTCTGGATTCCGACTATTAATGATCGCTTCGGTTTCCTCAAGACGAACTGTGCCACCCACCACTTCTTCAACGAGAGGCACCAATTGCGGATGCGCCGCGTATTCCAAGAGAGCCGGATCATACGCAACAAGGTTGCCGAAAAGCACATGGTGTTCGCTTTTTCCACGGGCATAGACCCGCTTGGCATCCAGATCCGTGTCGGCTTTCATCCTGTAGAGCGCGCCTTTCATTCGCTCAATTTCATCGTCGTTTAGGACGTTCTCTAACAAGACAAAACCGTAGATGTCGAAGTGGAGTCGTTGTGCTGGCGTTAGGCAAACTGTTTCACTGTTTTTCATTTCTTTCTCCAAAACTAAGAGATATTCCCCACCTAGCGCAAACTAACAGTTTACGCTACAAATACCGAACCTATGTTTTCTTATAACCCGTGCTTGACCTGTCCCCAGAGGGTCGTGAGTTTCTCGTTAGGATCAACGGCAAGGTCAAGTGGATCTGCCCCTTCATAGATGAGCAAATCATCAACATAACCGGGGGCAGTTATTCCCCACGTATAGAAAGCGACCCATTTGGCAACGGGCCCGAGCGCAGCATTCCGAAAAGGAAGTCCTTTCTCCGGCTTGGCATCCAACGCGTCGTTCCTGTCGTCCCCTGCGTAGAAATCGAATTCACTTTTCTCGACATCAGCGATAACGCGGACGTATTTCCATGTATCGGTTTCAAAATCACCAATAAGTTGCCACGCCGCGCCATCGTAAAATCGAACAATGCCAGCGTCCCAGTTAATGTAGGTACACCCGGTATTTTCGCCGATGCCATCAGCAGTAGCGACTTTGAGATTGAAAGACCGACCACCGCCCTCAATATAAACCCAGAATTCGACCGAAATAATAGGGTTTTCGGTTTCTATCGGCACACCGAGTCCATCTCCGTCTCCACCCCCCAAAATAGCGAGTGCTTTTTTATCGGTTTTGACAGTGTCGCCAGAAATTTCAAAGTCCCCGCCAATTACCTCCCAATCTTTGGGCGGATTGCCGCCAGCGAATTCCTCAAACCCGGTTTGTAGGTACACCTCTTGGGAAATAGCAGTTTTTACGATAGCAAGACTCAAAACGATAACAGCAGTCAACAAAAAACAGTAGCCAAAACCAACACGTTTATCTTGGATCATCATTCACGCCTCCATCAAATCTTCATCACGGCATCCAGAGATTCCACTCCCCTTTTTTTTCCCATTTGCGACATGCGAGGCATAAGCACATAGATCGGATTGCGAAACGCGGTGCAGAACCGACATTCATTGCGCCACAATGCGGCAATAGGTGGTGGAAAAACAAGACATCTCCCTGTTTGGCAACGACTTCCATCGGTTCGCCTAAATCCATCTTTGGAAAGTGGGCACCAACATCGCGAACATGGTTTGAAAATTCTGGGTTTTTCTCACGAAATTCTCGAATCCGTTGGGCACCTTCGGGCCATATCACAGTTGCCCCGCCGTGTGCCTTTGCCTCGGTAAGATACGTTAAACTGGTTACTCGGAATGTCCCAGGATCCAACCGTAAATCCCGAAAGCCACCATCCAAGTGAGGAGACGGCCATTTCCACTCGGAATCTGAAACAGGAAATTGATTGAGTGCCCAGATGCCATCCGGATGTTGACTCTTACAATGTGGAATCTCTGGATATCCGGAGGCGAGTTGCTTAATAATAGCGAGATACTCAGGTGTAAAACACGCTAAGACATCCAGATGGGTAACGCCGTAAAGTTCAATCCGTCTTCCATCTGACATTTTCTCCATATAAAAACCGGCGAGCGGTGGACGCTTGAAATGTCCCCATGAATCCGGGTTATCCGCGTCCATGCCCATCATCTTCCACATCGCTGCCTCTGCCTTTGTGACAGTCTCCTGCGGAATCAATCCGGAAAGGAGTAGATAACCTTCTTCCTCAAATTGTGTTAATTGTTGCTTTGAAAGCATCGAACACTCCTTATCGTATCAGTCCTCGATCATGAATTTGGTAATATCAACAGAAGGCTCTGGATACTGCATGTCAAGTTTCCCGAGCGTCTCAACGATACACTCCGTGATAACAAGGTTCCGATACCACTTCTTATTTGCGGGAATTACGTGCCACGGTGCCCAGTCAGTACTGCACTTCTGGAGCATCACTTCGTAAGCCCGCATATAATCGTCCCAATACGCACGTTCCCGCACATCAGATTCTTCGACCTTCCAATGTTTTGTCGGATCGCTAATCCGAGATTCAAGCCGCGCCTTCTGTTCATCTTTTGAGATGTGAAGGTAAAATTTCAGGACAACCGTTCCACTTTCAACGAGCATCTTTTCAAAATCGTTGATCTGCTGATAGCGCTGCGACCAAACCGCCTCTGACACCAGATTGTGTACCCGCACAACGAGGACATCTTCATAATGTGAACGGTTAAAGATACCGATTTTCCCTTTCGATGGAACGGCTCTATGGGCACGCCATAAGAAATCACGGGAAAGTTCATCCGCAGAAGGGACTTTGAAACTAACGACATCGCACCCCTGAACGTTGATCCCAGCCATTACCCGCCGAATGGTGCCATCCTTGCCACATGTATCCATGCCTTGCAGGATGATGAGAAGTGCATGCTGACTTCCAGCGTAAAGCAGTTCCTGAAGTTTCAGGAGTTCCTTATGGAGTTTCTTCAGCCTACGCTTGGTTTGACCTTTTTTTTCATAATTCCCCGTGAAATCGGGGGCATAATCGTTCAGATTGACGAACTCACCGGGTTTAATGATATTCTTCGTTTCAAGTTCCATTTTTAAAATTATTAAATCTGGTCACCGCTCCACTACGTTTCACGGTGGTCTCCGTTAAAGTTAACCGCGTCTGGGTCATGAATAGGCATCAGGACAGAAGTTTTAAAGTATACGAAAATCTGTAAAGTCTCCAAGGTTGCAAAAGCGGTCTTCCGCCACAATAATTTTAGGCAACCCGCAACTTTAGAACATCTGAACCCTGTTTACCAACAGCCGATGGCTGATAGCCATTAAAACCGCCAATTATTGCGACAAAGACTCGTAGTAATCATCAACAAGTCTACGGTACTCAGGCGGGACATCTTCCTTTACGACCTGAGCGAGCCGTTTTTTCTCCTGCAGCGTGTTAAGTCGTTCTTCGAGCGCGGATTCCAATTTACCAAGGTCCCGGATAACGAACTCATAGTTAGGGAACGGACTTGAACGATTTCCGGGTCGATAATCCATTGTATCAAGCATACCGAGCCAGAGTCTATCAATCTCCCTGTTTGACTCTCTACCCCCTACACGAGCTTCCTGACCTGCGGGTTCATCGGAACCAGGTTGGTCCCCACTCGGTTCCCGTTGCATCGACGCTTGTGCGCGTTGCATCTGCTCTTGAATTTGCTGCTGTTGCTCCGCGAGCTGTTCCCGCCGACGCTGTTGCTCCTCCGTCTCCTCCTGACCTTCCATGGCTTGAAGTTCGCGTTGGATGTCCTGCATCCGTTCTCGCGCTCGTTGGAGTTGTTCCAGTGCAGCTTCAAGTTGCTCTTCTTCGGTAGCCGCCATGTTGGCTTGCGCCTGCTGCAGATCCCCCTGTGTCTGTTCCAATGCATCTAAGACATCTTGCTGATTCTGGTCAGCGGCTCGGAAACTACGCCATTGCAAGGCGCGTTGGGCAGTCGCCATATCCCCTGTAGTCTGTTCTTCAGCGAGACGCCTTGTCGCATCCGCTACACTTTGAGCTGCCTCTGGATTGTCTGGAGCGAGCTGTTCTTGGATATTTCTCAGCGAACGCTCAAGTGCCTCCAAATTGCGTTGAAGTTCACGCTGTTGATTGGCAAGCTCAGACGCTTTTCGGAAATCTTCAGGACGCATCTCCGATTGCTCAGAACGGTCTCTGAGTTCTTGTGTCTGCTGCTGAACATCAGATTGCGCTTCTGTCAACTCCTGAAGTTGCTGAGAGGCTCTATCAAGTGCAGCGTCCGTGTATTCCGCAGCAACCTTTTCCAACTGTTCAACGGCTTCCTGAAGTCTTTCTTCCGCTTTTTCACCTTTGGCGGCACTCAATTGCGGTTCTTCCTGTTGCATGCCCTGCGCGGCCTGCTCCATCTGCTCACCCGCCTGTTGCATCGCCTGTCCGGCTTGGTTTAGGCGTTGCCCCTGGGTGCCTTGTCCGTTCTGCTGCATGGCATCGAGCTGCTGTGCCATCTGTTGTGCCTGTTGCGCCAACTGTTCCTGTTGTTGACTGTTTTGCTGCATCTCACTCGGCGAGGGTTGATCTTC
This sequence comes from Candidatus Poribacteria bacterium, assembly GCA_022827885.1. Taxonomy (GTDB): domain Bacteria; phylum Poribacteria; class WGA-4E; order WGA-4E; family WGA-3G; genus WGA-3G. The sequence continues at coordinate 114,010 of JAJEIP010000072.1, read as the reverse complement.
ACGCCCTAATTGTTGGCTTTGTTGACTCAGTTGCTGCTGTTCCCCTAACATTTGACGCGCCTGATCCAACATCTCCTGCGTCTGCTCCTGCATTTCCGCGTCGAGTTCGTTCTGCTGATTCTCAAGTTCGTTCTGCAGCTCCTCCATTTCAAGTTCAAGGTTCTCAGCGAGTTGCGGATTACTGTCCCGCATCTGCATCAGTATTTTGGGAATTTCAAGACTAACCTTTATGAGCAATTCAAGTGCTTCCTGTTCCGGTGGAATCGCTTCATCAGGACGGACAGCGTTCAGATTATCACTCGCCTCACCCATCCTGTCTATTGCGTCCTCCAAGTTCATCAGAATTTCGGGCGTGACGGCTGATTCCCCTTGCATCGCAGCACTAAATTCATCTACAACGCGCTGCGTCTTCTCCTTTAGCTCGGTTTGTCTTTCGCCCGTTTTCCTGACTGCAGCCTCATATGTCTCGGTAACCGCTGCAGGTTTCGTCCGACTATGCTTCGATGTCTCTCGGATAATCTCCTTCTGCGAACTAATTATATCCGAAAGTGGATTCGGCTCAGCCTCACCCGGCTCGCCTTCGCTTTCGCCTTCGTGGAAATCCTCATTAAAGGGACGAATTTCAATGAAGTAAATCTCGCTACTCGCTTCGCCGGGACCGGTGTTGGTGTTATTATCGGTCGCATGCGCGTAGTAGGAGATAATATCACCCGGTTCAACGTCAAACTCCTCCAGATAGAAGGCATAGGCACCCTCTGCCATGTGCCCGGCATCTGCCCCAGAGCCCGATCCTACAATCGGGGAGGAAATAGAGGGTTCCATCACAAATTCCCGTAATTCATCGGATCCGATGCGATACATGAGTTTTAATTCCCCAATGCCGTAGTCATCGGTTGCTTCAGCGACGACTTCCACCTCATCTAACTTCGTAACTTTCACATCCCGACCGGGCTCTTTGATAACGACCTCTGGAACAGCATCCGGAATGGCTTTGATCGTGTATTCGATGGGTATTTCGTTGTTGAATCCATCAATACAGAGCAGTTGAATAGCATAGCTTCCATCCTCAACAACATCTATAGGGGTTGTAAGCGTATTTCCATTAGAAATAACCATTTGGCTATCGGCGGAATAGGGTTCAACAGTCAACTCAGATTGCTGATGACTGACAGTCTCTTGACTGATGGCTATTGACGCAGTTTGAATCGCTTTGTTCGTCGTAAGCCTTATTGCTGCTTGCGTGCCGACGACAGCACGAATATCCCCGGTCCCCGTTTGCACAACAGGTTTAAGACCGGTGTAGTCAGGATAGGTATAAGCGACCGAAATTTCAGTCACCTTCGGCATTTCAAAAACTTCAACAGTGTAGCGTTCTGAAGTCGTCTCGTTTGCAACGACAGAGTATTCCATATCAGCATCAATGTTGAAAATTTCGTATGCAAATCCGCGTTTATCGTCCGGATTTCGCAGCATGTTAATTATAGTTTCGGGCTGTTGCTGGTTTTTCTCAACCTCGGATGTAGAGCGTTGCTGCGCGCCAATATCTCCATACGTCAAGACGACCTTTTCAGCTGATTTACCAGTGACAGTGACATGAATTGGTAAGCTTTTACCGCGGAGGATACGCGCATTTCCCGGCTCCACAGCGAGTCTGGTTGTTAAAATCGGGTCCGTTTTCTCCCAAGGGACCAATACACGGAGCAGGCTCGTATGGATTTCTGTTGGAAACAACAATGAAAGGATAACACAACCAACAACAACCAAAGCCGCAATACCGACATGTTTACGGGTCTGACTGTGATCGATCGTTGCTTTGAAATTGATGCCTTTTACGCGTTCAACGGTATCCTCAAGTAAGCGTTGAAGCATGTGTGCTTCAATCGGATCCGCCGATTCTCGGTTTCCGAATTCGATGGCACTCACCAGTCTATCCTCGAGATCCGGATGATTTCGTTCAACGTTGAGGGCAACATCACGGAGCGTGAGTGATGCTCGAAGCGGTTGAACGAGATACTTATACAACAGGTAACCGATAACACCTGCACCGACGATTAATAAAGCGAGGCGTATAGCACTTGGAAGCGGCATCAGCCAATCAACCATGGCTTCTCCGACAAGTAAAGCGATAACACCCGTCAGAACAATAGCAAACCCGGTCCAGAAGAGACTCCGTTTCCAGACCCGCCGTGCGCCTGAAATTCTCGCTTGTAGTTCCGCATAACCTTCTCTTGTATTCACTATTTTCCTCCTTGATGCTTCTCAATTCCGATGCTCAGGTGGCAAATACGACTTCAGGTAGAATACTGATGACCCACAGAATTACCGCAGCGACGCGAGCTTTGGGTTTCTCCATATCAGCAAAGACCGCGACTGCTATTGCTATCACCGCAATTAACCACAAACTCAACGGATTGATATGACTGAGAAACATCATCAATTTAGGATTTGCGCCACTTCCCAACAGCAGATGCAGTCCCGGAATCATTTTGAAATCTACTACAGTTTTTATGTCTCCCACATCTCTAAATACAAGCAAAAGCGCAGTATTCACCAATTGTATAATGCAACCAATCAGCGAGATATGGATAACAGCAGCATAGATGTGCCGAAACTTTAAGGTATCACCCTCCACAAAAAAACGAGAGGCTAACTTGAGGAGGACACTGCCAACAATGAACCATAGAATCGCAAAGATAGGTCCAAGGAAAATACCGACACTCCTCAGAATACCAGAGATATTTTCCGCAACTTCACGTTGTTCAGGTTCCATAGCACTGTTGGAAAACTGTTCGGAAATAAGTCCTTCAGAATAAGGAAGAAGAGCCCAGCCGAGAAGAACAGAAACCAGAAAGAAAACACAAAAGGCGATCCCCGATCTCGGCTCGGATTTGAGACGCGAAAATGCGGCACTCGGTTCAGCAATGAGGTCCCCAATGTTTTGCAAACTCTCTTTCATGATTTCACTCCTGTAGTAGGGATTATCGATTAAAGAGGAAGCTGATTTAACGAAATCTTCTAACTATTCTTTTGACACCTACTCTCCTTTACTTTTTTCTTTCTCTAACTGTGCCTTCTGCCAACTGTAATCGACACCGCCGTCATAAAATTTGTCCGGATGTTCCACTGCCCAAATTTGCTTGCGGATAATCCAGTTCTGCGGGTCTAATGCCAAAGCCTTCCGCCATTCTGCCATCGCCTCATCCTTTTTACCGACCTCTAATAGGACCAGACCAAGTTGGAAACGCGCAGCGGCTTCGGTGGTAACCTGAGCGTTTCGTTCATCTAAAGGCATCACATCATGGAGTAACTTCACATTATAATCGGGGTCCGACAACCACTTTTCAAGCATCGCGAGGGTTTTTTGATCTGCAACATTGATGTTGAACGGTGCTTTTACCAATCGTCCGGCTTCATCGACCATAACACCGTAGGGGATAGCTTTGAGGTCATAGCGGTTCCCGAATGTATTTTGTGAATCAACGAGAGTGACAAAATCAGCGTTTGCGGCATCATGCCAAGGACGCACGACGGATGCGCCTTGCGCATCGAGAGCAACGGAGACAAGGTTTAATTTCTCGCGGTGTTTGGCGTAAAACTGCTGCCAGCCTGGCAGTTGTTCACGACACCCTCACCATGATCCCCAAACATAAAGGAGTGTCTTTTTCCCTCTGAAATCTCGTAAGCGTTTTGGGGTCCGTTCAAGGTCGGGAAGCGTGAATTCGGGAGCAAGATGCATGGGTTGAATAACCTCTAACCGGTTTGCTGATACTTCGTAGACTTCAAAGCCAAAGGGTTCCGCGGCACGCGCCGGTTGGACATACGTTACGCCACCAATATCAACGACACCCTTGTGCAAGCCTATAGAAGCTTGTAGGGCAATATCTTGGAATTCGAGGGGCACACATATTTCCGATGCTACACCACCGCAGAGAACCACCATTTTCGCACCTTCTGGGTACTCGACCTTTAAGCCAAGCTGCTTGGCAAAAGGCTCCAAAGGCACGAACCAGTTATCATCTTTAAGAATAGGAGGCGCGGCAAATGTGACAGGTTGGGCATCTATCGAAATCTGAAAATCCTTTTTGTTCATATTTTCCTCTTCCGTCACCCCTACCTGTAAACCTACTGCACAGGACAACCCTACAACTAACATCACGAACGCTGTTATAGAGCGCAACTTGGAAGCCAATATTGCAATAATCATTGTGTCTTTTTCTTTCGATGTTCTGAATCGTAGATCAGAAATTTAATGATCTCTTCCGCGGTCTTAGGCGTAAGCCCTGAACCCGGTTTCCGCATCATCTTATAGACATATTTGCGCCATTCTTCTGGCGTGAAAGTAGAATTAATGGGACGTGCAACGGTATGGCACCGGCTACATTTACGGGTAAAAAGTTCGTAAGTCTCCTGCATCTTAGGTGAATAGGCGGTAACATCAATAAAATTGGGTCCCTTATCAGCGGGATAGGTTTTAAGGGTTGCCTGCGGGACGCGTAAGGCATAAATCATCCCAATCCCAACGAGGAGAATAACACCCAAGACAGTCATCCAAACAATAGGTTGTTTCATTTGTTAATGAACTTAGATCCTCGAAACACCACCTGAGGCCTCAAACGACGCGCTTCACCTGCTGAACAATAGCATTTGCGCTAATGCCGTGATGTTCCAAAAGCTCCTCCGGTTTCCCGGACCTCGGCACTCCTGTAACAGCAAGTTTGTGGACGCAAATCCCTTCAGTTGCCACAGCATCAAGGACAGCATCACCCAGACCGCCTTCAGGATAATGGTCTTCAACAGTGATGAGGGTGTTGTTCGTCTCAGATGCCGCCTTTTGTAGCGCATCCTTATCAACCGGCTTGACGGAATACAAATCTATAATTCGGACAGCGATCGCCTCTTTAGCGAGTATGTCGTGTGCTTCCAACGCTTCATGAAGCGCAACACCTGCAGCAACAATGGTCACCTTATCTTCCCTGCTTTCCCGAATAACTTTACACCCACCAATTCGGAAACTCTCATCAACATCGTAAAGAATGGCGGTTTTTGGACGCGAGGTGCGGAGGTAAACAATACCTTCATGAGCCGCTGCTTCTGCGACGAGCCGTTCAGCGGCGACTGCATCGCTTGGATACAGCACGGCTGCTCCCGGAATCGCACGGAACATCGCGATGTCCTCTAAACCCATCTGTGAGGGACCGTCTTCACCGATTGAGACCCCACAGTGTGAACCTGCATATTTAATATTCGCTTGTGAGATCGCAGACATCCGAATTTGATCATAGGCACGTGATAAAAACGCAGCAAACGTCGAGACAAATGGAATCTTCCCACGTTTTGCCAAACCGATGCCAGCACCCACTAAATTCTGTTCCGCGATGAACATCTCAAAATAACGGTTCGGATGGAGTGCCATAAATTGCTCGGCATACGTGGAATTTTTAGTATCTCCATCCAAGGCGACGACATTCGGGTTCGCGGTGCCGAGTTTTGCAAGTCCTGCCCCGTACCCACTCCGCGTTGCGACTTCTTCGTCCGCTGGATAGTCAGGCGGTTCGCATTCGGTTACGGCTGAACGATCAGCACTCCCATTTATAGGATTCGGGGTTTCAATCCGAACCGGAACACCCGAGTGCAACGGACCGAGTTCGGCTAAAGCCTTATCAAGCTCCTCACCCTGAGCAAGCGCTTTTCCGTGCCAATTGTCAGCGTTTTCAAGGAACGAAATCCCTTTCCCCTTAAAAGTTTTGGCGACTATCATCGTCGGTTTCTCGTCTGAAACCTTCGCTCGGTCGAGTGCGGGAAGGATTTCATCAAAATCGTGACCATCAATACCGATGGTTTGCCAACCAAACGCCTCAAAACGCTGACAATACGTATCAATATCGAAGGCGTACATAGTCCGCTGGCTCTGTCCAATGGCATTAACATCCACAATTCCAATCAAATTGTTAAGTTTGTAGTGTGATGCTAAAGCAGCCGCCTCCCAGACCCCACCTTCGGCAGTCTCACCATCGCCGAGGAGGACATAGACACGGTAGTCAGCGTCGTCTAAGTATTTGCTATTGAGAGCCATGCCGAGTCCAAGCGATAAGCCCTGTCCAAGGGACCCCGTTGCGACCTCTGTCCATTCAAACCGAGGCGTCGGATGTCCCTCTAAGATACTATCAATTTGTCGCAGCGTGCGCAGTTTTTCGGTTGGGATAATCCCCGCTTCCGCATAAGCCGCGTAAAGTAGGGGTGCCGCATGTCCTTTGGACAAGATGAATCTATCGTTGTTCGGGTTCTGAGCATCGGTTGTATCATAACGCATCGCGTGAAAAAAGAGCGCGGAGACGAGATCCGCAGCCGAGAGACACGTGGTTGGATGTCCTGAACCTGCCTCCGATGTGGAGATAACGGAATGAATGCGTAGGTTAGTCGCTTTTTGTTTGAGAAATTCTTTTAAGGTTTCCACAAATTCTGTTAATCCTTTTTTTATGACTATCAGCACATTGGCTATCGAAAACCATCAGTGAAGAAGGGTCCTGTCAAGGGATCCCCCTTGCTGATTGCTAACGGAAACCGATGGCCGACAGTTATTCTGGGTTCAATTGAGCCGCTCTTCGCCGTGCGGCTAACGAAAGGTAATGTTCTCGATACGTCTGGCTGAGATTCTCAAAAGTCACAACGGCTTGTGGAATGTCTTGCATTTTGACGTACGCTTCCGCCTGCCAATACATCGCCTTCGCTACAATCGAATTGGAATCTGTCACATTTCCGTCCGTATCTTGGGCTTCATTTTCTATAGCCTCTTTAAATTTTTCGATTGCGCGTTGATAATCTTTCTCTTCATAGTAGGCTTTCATAGCATCTGCATAAGCGAGATTGTCTTGCTCCCGTGGTTGGAAAAACTCAACCTCCAACGGCGGTAATTCCAACGGTGGGATGTCCACTTCTAAATCTTCTTCCTCCGGCAATGCATCTATTGCTTCAGCAAGTCGTTGTTCGTATGCCGCAGTGTCCGCGTCATATGTTTCTTCGGTAGTGTTTTCCTTTTCGTCTTTCGGCTCTTCTACTACCTTTTCATCTTCAGGTTCTTCTACTGTCTCTTCCTCTTCCTCTTCATCCTCTTCCACCACCTCAGCTGCTGCGGCTTCACGAAAGGCATGAGAGAGTGCAGTCGCTGCATCATCTAAGTCCTCTTCCAAATCAATAACATCGGCATCCTCTTCATCCAGATAGGAATCTTCTGGTTCATCATCAAAATTATCTGATTCTTCAAAATCGTCTGTTTCTTCAAAACTAAATATCATTTGTTCCTCCACGTTTCTGTTTCTTTTAGAAATAGCAATCAGCGGTCAGCAATCAGTAAATAGTGTTTTCTAACAACCATCGGCTTCTTTGCAAGACGAGTGGTTACAAAAACCGATAAGTTAGCCGCTGAAAGCGGACTACCGACTGCTGACAGCCTATTCGCTGAGAGCCAGCACTTAGTACCTGATCTTAACATCTGCCCAAGTGGTTGCCATCTTGTCAGTAGGATCAATCGCTAAGGCTGAAAGCATCCCGTCCAACATTGTTTCAATGTCCGCTTGCTCCAAAGCGACATCAAAGATTACAACCTCGTCGATAGTCGCCGCGCCAAAGCGCGCCCCACCGCAGCAGTCATCAAATCCGATATTGACGGGACCGTTATCGGCATCAATAGGATTCTTGGCGATATCCATTGTGCTTGCCTCTTCCGCATCAATATAGATCGCCCATTTACCGGTCTTGCTATCAAAAGTGGTGGTGTACATGTGCCACTGCGTAATATCTTTGGTGCCAACATTACCGTCATTCCAACCGCCAGGTTGATTCCAGCAGCCTCCGTTGCAGATGGGCCAGGCAATATTTTTCGTCCCTTGGTTGGGATGAATGATATAGGCGTTCCGCTTTTCAACCATCCAGCCGTGTTGGTTCCAAGTATCACCTGCGCTCTTCGCCCACGCTGAGACCGTGATCGCTTTCGTTGGGTTGTCATGATCAGCGATCCGAACGAAAGCACCTTTACCATCAAATTCAAGGGCCTGCCCAAACTGACCCTTAACCCATTTCGGCTTACCTTCAAATTCGCCATCCAGTCCATTGCCGGAATCATCGGTTGCGAGATTTCCTTTACCTTCATCAAACAGCCACATCCCGACAATAGTACCAGGGTCGATCTCGGCAGAAACGGTGGAGACGCACAAAACACCAACGCCAAAAAGACTGAAACACACGAGGACTAAACTCACAAGCAAAAACTTGCCGCCAAAAATAATACCGAAATTCATTTTGACCTCCTGCTCAATATTACAAATTCAAGGACTTTGCACATATATCTGTGCGATTTACACGGATACAACGATCGTGCGAAAGCATAAATCGCTGCTAAAATACCACATACATTTATCATATCAGATTCACAGGTACATGTCAAGAAAAAAATGAAAAGGTTCTACGCACACTTTGATGTCAACACGTCTCAACTCTCCTTACCATCCGAAAATTAAGAACGCAATCCGAACGCAAAAACTTACGCAGAATACACCGATTCAAAGAAGGCACATCGACTCACGAACGCGGTGTCCTATATTAAAAAAACCATTGACACAACAGGAATTTTCATCTATAATGTTTTCATACACTTATCTCAATATAGAGGAATTCGGGGTGTTTCCCCAGAAACCTCTCCCATAGGAAATATGAAACCGATAGGATTTATCTCTTTACTTTTGGTCTTTGGGATCCTGCCCGTATTTGGACAGCCTTCAAATAGCAGCCTGCAAGTTTTAGACGCACAAAACACCAACTTCAAGCACAAAAAACAAGCGAGAGGTGTTCTTATTGCGCAAGGCTTAATGGCACAGAATTTGGAAGAGGCTCCTGATGCGTCCACGAAGCAAAGTGATGTTCCTGATCCGGAGAACGGAAAAATCACGGATGAAGGGCACCTACAGCGAAAAGAAACGCGACGGATATTTAAGATCATTAACAACTACCAGTTAGCAGAAGGTGAGGTCCTCACAACGCTCGTTATAATCGCGGCAGACGCAAGATTACAAGGGCAGGTGGCCGGCAACGTATTAGTTATCGGCGGGGATGTTCACTTGTCGTCAGCGGCACAAGTGAATGGAACTTTACACATTATCGGCGGGCAAATTACTGGAAATACACAAGGCATCGCTAACCTTCAAGTAAGCAATGACTGGCATCTGGTACCTGCTGCGGTCCATCTTGCTATGCATCCACATACTCTCTGGGGTATCAGTAAGCAAGCGAATTTTCGCCTGACCCTCATCAAAATCGGATTCTCCCTCTTGATGTATCTGTTGATAGCAGCCGTGCTTTCAAAGCCGATAAACGAGATAAGCGAACTTTTCGCGAGGCGACCGATCAGCAGTATATTATTTGGTATCCTGATGTTAGTTATAATACCTGTCTTCCTCGCGGTGTTGACGCTGTCAATCATTGGTGTGCCATTCATGCTACTGTCCCTTTCGCTTTTAGTTCCCTTTGCCATCTGTGGGAAAGCAGCGATTTTCCTGACGCTTGGGAGTACCCTTTTTTCAGGGCGGTGGAGACCACTCGCAGTCATATTTGGTTATATCCTCTATTACATGGCAACATCCGTGCCGTATATCGACTGGGTAACGTTTCTCATTGTCAATAGTATCGCTATTGGACTCTGCCTGCTAAGCGGCATCAGTATGATACGTTCGCAAGAACCTCGTAGAAACATTTCCCCCCTTCCCAGTAACGGGTGGGGACCCCGGTCGGAAAGAGTGTAGTCAGCATGCAGTTAGCATCCCCGTTCTTTCTTAGCTTGTTCATTGTAATTCCGCTACTGATATTCGCTTTGCGGCGTAGGGGTGAGGTGACCTCGCCCGTACACAGGCAGGAACCCCGGTTACGTCGGAAACCGACAACCGCCTCGGTCGCCCGTTTTTCTGATTTCAAACATGGGTTTGCAGCGAGTATTCAGCAGATGCGACATACGTCTTCAGTTAAAGCACTTCCGATACTGAGAATCATCAGATTTATTGTTTTTGCGCTCCTCATTTTCTCCCTTGCCCGCCCACAGCTGTCCCAAAGCCGTGAGCATCAATTCGCTGAAGGCATTGATATCTTCTTAGTACTTGATATTTCGGAGAGCATGCGAGCGGAAGATTTTGAAGGATCCAATCGCATCCAAATCGCTAAATCCGTCGTTAACGATTTTCTCACGCACCGCCAAAACGATCGTATCGGTTTAGTCGTTTTTGCGGGTGAAAGTTTCACGCTCTGCCCGCTAACGTCGGACTACTCGGTATTAGTAGAATTGCTCCGAGATGTAGAGATCGGACAACTCGAGGATGGCACGGCTATAGGGGACGCGCTTGCAACCGCCGCCCATCGGTTACGCACCTCGAAATCCCAAACGAAGATTGTCATCCTTCTGACCGACGGTGAAAACAACGCGGGCAGCATTGAACCGGGAGTCGCAGCTTCTCTCGCACAATCCTTCGGGATTAAGGTTTACACGATCGGCATGGGAAAAGAGGGAGGTGCCCGCATTCCCTACGCCGATACGACCTTTGGCAAACGCTATCGTGAGGTGCTAACCTATCTCGACGAGGAGACCCTAAAACAGATTGCCAACATAACAGAAGGTCGTTATTTTCGCGCTACAGACACGCAATCGTTAAAACACATCTATGCAGAAATTGATCGCTTTGAAAAAACGAAATTTGAGACAGTCAACATCGTTGCCCACAAGGAGCTGACGGCATATTTTCTAATACCCGCAGTGCTCTTGCTGGGAACCGAGATTTTATTGAGCAACACAGTTCTACGGAAAATCCCTTAATTTTTCTATGACTGTTTGCACCATTACGGACAGAAGCGTTACCAAACCAATTCACCTGAACGAACCGCAAGGTAAAATTAAAAAATGGAAAATATTATTGCCTGTAATTTAGGAAGCTACCGACAGTTTCGAAACGGGGCATACACCCACTTAGCAGAAATCGGTTTGACGAATGTGGAGATCGGTGTGCCTGCACCTGAATCTGTCGATGCCCTCCGTGCGGAATTGGACGCGCACGGACTCACTGCCACAAGTCTGCTTGGCAGTTGTGATGTTCAATCTGAAACGGTCGTCTCAGATTTTCAGACGACACTGGACATCGCTGATCAGATGGGTGTAAAGATTATTTTTGTCAGCGTGCACGCCGGTGAAGCAGATATTAACGCCGTCTATGATCGGCTCCGTGCCATCGGCGAAAACGCTGCACCTGCAGGCATTAAGGTCTGTCTGGAAACACATCCTGATCTGGTGCATAATGGCGATATCGCACTTAAAACGATGCAAGCCGTGAATCATCCAAATATTTGCGTCAATTTCGACACGGGGAATGTTTATTACTACAACCACAATGTAACGGCTGTTACGGAAGTCCAGAAGGTCATTGAACACGTTGGTGCCGTCCACCTCAAGGATACAAACGGTGGCTATCGAACCTGGAATTTCCCAGCACTCGGTGAGGGTGTTGTCGATTTTAAAGCGGTATTTCAGACGTTGAACGACGCGGGTTTCTACGGACCCTTCACGATGGAATTGGAAGGGATCGAGGGTGAAAACCTCGACGAGGCAGGTGCTAAGGCACGGGTGGCGAGCTCGCTGCAACACCTGAAAGATATTAGCGTAATTTAAGAGACACAGGAGCATCGAAATGGATACGAATCTTTGTGTTATCCGACTGAGTGAGGGTGAGCGTATCGGTGATGCGCTCGGGAAAGTTTTAGGCACTCCAGACATGACGACGATTGGGGCTTTCGCGGTTTCCAAAGAAAACCCCACCGAACTTCACTATCACGATTTCGATGAGTACTGGTATTTCACAGAAGGCACGACGACAGTGACACTCCGAAACGCTGATGGACAGTCCGAATCCTATCGCATTGGTCCTGGGGATTTAGTTGTTACGCCTAAAGGTGTTGAGCACGGTCATACCCCAGACGATATCGTTAAAGGGGTGCAGTGGGTAAGTGTGATTCCCCCTGATGCCCGCCGCGGACATTTACATAGAAAATTATAGGCATATCTGGTTGTGCCGTAGCAAGAAATGCACAATATGAACACAGCAATCCTTACCAAAAGCGATATTAAACAAACGCTTCTCAGTCACCAAAACACACTGAGAACCTATGGTGTGAAACGCCTTGGACTTTTCGGATCCTATGTTAAAGACACTGCTCATAGCGAGAGCGATATTGATCTGCTTGTAGAACTCGAGGAATTGTCATTTGACCGGTATATGGAACTCCGTATTTTCCTCGAAGACCTATTTCAGAAGAAAATTGACCTCGTCATCGCTGATTCGCTCAAACCCCGCTTGCGACCACGCATCGAAAAGGAAATTGAGTATGTCGCAGGACTTTGACATCTATCTTGACGATATATTAGAGGCAATAGATAGGATCCAAGAATACGTACAGGATGTTACACGCGAGACCTTTGAAAGGGATCGGATGCGGATTGACGCAGTCATCCGAAACCTTGAAGTCATTGGTGAAGCCGTTAAACAAGTGCCTGATTCCGTTCGAGAAAAGTATCCAAATGTTGCATGGCGGAAGATTGCTGGGTTGAGAGACATTCTCATTCACAAATATTTTGATGTCAATCTTGAGATTGTCTGGGACGTGGTGCAATCAAATATTCCAATTTTGAAGACAGACATCCAACAGATCCTTAAGGAGACAAGCTAATAATTCTATAGCACATACTTATTAAGAAAGGCAAGATTATGTCAATACAAGAAAATCCGTTGCCATTGCGACGCTTAGGACGAACAGAATTAGAGGTTACATGCCTCGGTATGGGAGGCGCGGGCGTTGGTAGAGGTGATGTTACCGACGATGAAGCGATTGAAGCCGTTCACCGAGCCATTGACTTAGGGATAAACTATCTTGACACCGCACCGCTCTACGGTGAAAGCGAAAGACGGGTAGGGCTTGCACTCGCCGACGGTTGGCGTGAGAAGATTTACCTCGCCACGAAGATAGGAACGCATCCTGAATGGCGCGGCGATTTTAGTGCATCGGGGACGCGTCGAAGTGTCGAAAATAGCCTGCGTCTACTCGGCATCGATTGTCTCGATGTCTGCTTAGTGCATGATCCAGACAGTATGGACCCCGTTGTGGCGAAAGACGGGGCATTCGACGAACTCCAACGCATGCGCGAGGAAGGACTGCTTAAGTTTATCGGACTTGGGGTTCGACAACACGAATTTCACAAAATCGCCATCGAAACCGGTGTTGTCGATGTGATTCTAACGTATTTGGATTACACGCTCCTGAGTCAGACCGCAAACGATTGGTTGTTACCACTCGCCACCGAAAACGACATCGGGATTATCAACGGGAGCCCCATTGCGATGGGATTGCTTTCAGGAATTGAGCCAGATGTATCCGCCGAAAGGATGCACTTAGATACATCTGATGCCGAAAAAGCGCATCGACTCTGGCGGTGGACAACCGACAACAACCTGAACGTCTTGAATCTCGCCATTCAATTCTGTTTCCGTCAACCCCGCATCGCCATGAGTCTGACCGGTTCTAAGAATGCAGCAGAAGTAGAGCAGAATTTCGCCGCCGCCACAACCGCCGTTCCCGACGATGTATGGGAACACCTACAGGCACTTTTATAGAAAACCAGATCAAAGCCCTATATCGGGAGGTTCGTTGACATTGATGAAATTCAAGGGAAGGGTTGCATTGGTAACCGGTGCAAGTCGTGGGATAGGACAAGCAACCGCACGCAAACTCGCCAGTGAAGGTGCAACTGTTGCTGTCCACTATTCCCGCGCAGCTGCGAAAGCAGAAGCCGTCTGTGAGCAGATTCGTAACTTGGGACAAAAAGCAATACCTGTCCAAGCCGATATTGCTGATAGAGATGCCGTAAACAGAATGGTCGCCACGGTGACGGAAGAACTCGGTGCAATTGAACTGTTGGTAAACAACGCTGGCGATGTCGGTGATGTGGCGTTTGACGAACTCGCGCCCGAACATTGGGACAGGATTATCGCGATTAATCTGACAGGTCCCTTCAACGTGTTATGGGCAGTCAAACCCGAGATGATTGAGAGGCAGTTTGGACGTATCGTCAATGTATCCTCAATCGCCGCGTTGGCAGTCCGTCCAAACCAATTGCCTTATGCAGCAGCGAAAGCCGGCGTCATTGCCTTGACGAAATCGTGCTGCGGACCGCTTGCCCCGCATAACATACGCATCAATTCGGTTGCCCCCGGGGCAATCGCGACAGATATGTTAGGGGAAGTCTCAACAGAGATGGTGGAACAACTTCGGTCTACGACACCGCTCGGCAGGCTCGGTGAACCGGAAGAGATGGCAGATGTAATAGCGTTCCTTCTGAGCGAGGAATCGAGTTATATGACAGGTTCAACTGTTATCGCGAGTGGTGGCAGAATTCTTATTCCGTAAGGGAAAGAGACACAGCCTGACAGGCTATGCTACAATCAACGCAAGTTTTGTCTCACCAACCTCCAAATCGAACGCAATGAAAGTCTGCTTTCCTTCAATGAGAAACGTATCTCTCTGAAAATCGCGTCGGGAATGGACTTCGCGCAGATCCCACCCGTTAACCTGAACATGCCGGATCGGTGTATCAAGAGCCAGTGTAAAATTTGCTGTTGGGAATTGGGTGGAGAGGCGAATTTGCTCGGTGCGGTTAGAAACCGCACCTACCGGAAGCACAATAATCTCGGTAAGTTCACGTGCCATATAGTAGTGCCCAATCTCCGAATTTTTCATCCAGAGCGTTTTCGTGCCATCCGGGTCATAATTGTCGAGCCGTGCCTTGACGGTTTTTAGTATATCAAACCCAGATTTTTCGCCGTTGAAATAGAACCCGGGCCAATGTCCAACGAGGACACACGGCAGTTCCTTTTCGAGAATCGGTGGTAAGCGACCCCCTTGTAAATCTTCTGTAATGAACCGATCGGCATCCCCCAAATCGTAGCCTGTCCAGCCACCGAACCAGTCCCCCGCACACGAGACAATACTGGCAATCGCAATCCCTGCCTCTTTTTCAGGATACCAAATGGGAACATCCGGCAGTTCATCATGCTTGAGCCAGAGGAAATAGAACGGACGTGGGTTGTTATTGACATGTTGAGAAGCGGTTAGCACGGCTTTCGCATACGCTGCTTCCTGACGTTTTCCAAAGGCGCCGGGACTCGTCACGCCCTCACATGGGATGCCAACATTATCCAGCATTTCCATCGCTGTGATGATGTAATCCGTGAGTCTATTATCAACGGGCGGATCGACCCATTCGACCTGTTCCCATTCTTCAGTGAGGCTGAATGTGTCGAGATCAACGACAGCGGTATGCGTGAGCATCTCCGGTGTCAGGTCGAAACTCGGCCAAATCAGTTCCCTATAGATTCGCAGCCACGCCTGATATTCACGCGTCGAAAACTCTGGAAATCCTTCGTCAATGCGTCCGACCCCTGCCGGATAAGGAATGAGGCTAAATTTGCCTTTCACACCGTTTTCCCAGCACCATTCTGCCCACTCATAAGCGAAATCCGAAGGGATTGTGGGGGGGATACTTTTCAGTTGCGTGGCGTTGCCTTCCCAACGTTCTGGAGGGATATTCGGCTGATGTCGTGCTTTCCACGCGTGTCGTTGGTGTATCCAGTAGTAGGTGAGATTAACCACCGGACACGAATCGTCAACGATAAGCGATAAAGGGGTCCTTAACAATGGGTTGCAGACAGTAATATTCATAAGAAGTCCGAACTATGATTTATGTGATTCAATGATTTACTATGATTGTCGGAGGTTTTATCATTATGGTAACCATAAGGATCCTAGTCCAACTTTAGCACATCCTCAGCAAAATAGCAAGGAAGATTATTGGAAGTCACGCTGAAAATCCGCTTGTCTTCAAAATTCAAGCGTCAATCCAAAATAAATGATTCGAGACAGTTGTGGTGCATCAAAGGTCTCACGCTCAATACCGACCTCCTGACCTTGGACATCAAGGGTTGCCTCCTCAAAAATGAACTTTATCTTATTTTTTCGGTTGTATACATTCAGAATATCCAAGAATCCACCCACACGCACTCCCCAGAGATTCCATTTGTAACTCACCCGAAAATCCAACTTATGATACGGTGCGAGTTCAGTGCTTAATTGTTCGTCAGCACTCGCCAAAAGCGGGTTCAGTCCACGCGTTACGGGGTCTTGGATGAGAACGATGGAACTGATAGGGGCTTCAGAGGTGCCGCTGAGATACTGCCATTTCGCACCGACCTCAAAATTTGGTGTAAAGTTATAGTTGGCGACTACACTGACGATGTGCGTATTATCGAAAAGATAGGGTTGGTAAGCAGCGTCTGAATTCTCGCGTCGCTCCGCGTGTGTATAAGCATAGGAAATCCAACCGAAGAACTTATCTGGGATCCGATGCCGTAAGAATACCTCTGCACCCCCGACGTATGCCGTCCCCTGATTGAGATAGTTCGCGACTTCATCGGGTGTTACCAATTTCTGTGCATCCTTGTAATAAGTGGCAAGTTTGAGTTCGGTCCGCGATGAGAGTTCGTGTTCCAATTCCATGATATAGTGCCGTGTGAGACTTGATGCCAAGGCACGATTGCCATCTTCTGCCAACAGTTGAGAGGGTTGTGGACTCTGTTCGTAATGTCCATATGCGAAGCGGAGATTAGAACCATTTGGCAGCATCAAACTCACACTACCTCGCGGTTGAATGGAAACCTGCTGTGTCACATTCAGGTAGTCAACTCGAACACCGAGTGCTACAGACAGAAACGAAAGCGGGTCATAGCGTCCTTGTAAGTATCCTTCAGTCCGATAAAAATCGTGCCCAAATTCATCGTGTATTTCTTCAAAACTGCGCTCTCTCACCTTATGCGTTCCATCACTCCGTCTCATCACTGTGACTGAATCTTCATTTTCCTGTGCATATTCAAGGACCTCCGGCAGTTCCGCTGGATCCTCCACCTCACTTGTTTCGTATTCTGGAAATCTGCCATCTTCAAAACTGTTGGCAGGGCTAAATGAGAGGAGGAAACCCGGTTCAAATTGAAATTTCGGCGTTAACTGATAAGATATGTCCTCGCGGAGTGTATAGAGCGGGACGTTAATCTTTACATCGTAGTAGCCATAGTCAACGGAATGTACCGACTCGCTGGCGGGATGCTGAGAGACCTGTTCGCTGAAAGGGATTTCAGCCCCAATTGTGAGAAAATTGACAGAACGGGTCAGTGACAGATGTGAGGTAAGATTTTCGGTGAAGTCCGAACGGAGATGAATACCTTGTCCATCAAAACCATTTTTGAAAAGGATAGAGGCAAGCCCATCTACAATCGTCTCAACTCCTGTTTCGTCTTCAATGGTAAATTCAGTAGACTGTTCCACAATTTTAAAATGATCGGTTGCAGCGAAAGCGTTGAGCGTGAGGTGATGTTTTTCACCGAGTGGATAGGCACATTTGAGTTGATAATCTGAAAAGTAGGGGAGTTGCTGCTTCTGTCCTGTCTGCTGTGCAACGATCGGTCCAGCGATGAGGTCTAAGTAGCTCCGCCGGCCAGAGGCGGAGATATATCCCTTCTCACCGATTTTCGCTTCGAGTAGCCCTTCGGAGTAGAGGATATTCAAGTTAAATTTCCCATCTAACCGTTCGTTAATGCTGTCACGTGCATGGATGTCAAGCACCGCCTGCGAATCCAGTCCGAATTCGGCACCGTAACCTCCGGCGTAGATGTCGATTGTCTCAATGGTCTCTGAACTGATGGTTGACAATAAACCGCCCCAGTGAAATGGATAGCCGAGTGGTGTCCTGTCGAGATAATAAAGGTTTGCGCCTGGTTCACTGCCTCGGATATAGAGGGCCCCGAAGTAATCGTTTGGGATACCGATACTGGGAAGGGTCATGAGTCCTTTAAGGGTGTCATTGAAGCTGCCGGGGATACGTAAGAGTTCACTGCCCTGGATTTCCGTGCGGCTGATCGTCGGTGGCAGGCGTTTTCCCTCCACCACAACTGTTTCAAGTTTAAAAACTGCCCCGAGGTGTATTTTGACTTCAGTGGTATCGCCGCTACTAATTTCCACGGAAACTTTTGTGAGTGCCGCTTCCAGAGGGTGTGTTACAACAAAGGTATAGGAGCCTGCGGGCAGTTCTGTGAATCGGAAGGCTCCGTTCTCATCGGTTTTTTGGCGTTGGTTGGTTTCGAGGATATGGACATCAGCGCCTACGAGGGATTTCCCTGTGCTTTGTTGGTAAACAGTTCCTTGAATATCACCGGTTTGGGCTAAAACAGAGAAGGGAATAATGAATAAAATAAAAAGGACTACAACGAATTTTAACTTCATTTAGGGGTTTTTTGACCTCCGGTTTGTGCATTATGATAGATTTTAGAATTACTTTGACACTATAACTGACACGGTTAGGAACTCTGCCTACCGAGTCCCCGACGAAATGTAAACTTATTTTTATAATTCACCATAAAATCATAAAAATCCTGGTTCTGACTTCTACGGGTTACTTTACTTCGCTCATTAGAAACGAGATCTGCGCCATTACAAAGAAGAGTATGTTAAAGAGCACCAGCAAACCCACTTGGGATAACACACTCCGGTAGGAAATATGCTCCGAAAATACCGGCACAGCATTCGGATCCACAGATTTCTGAGATAATCCCTCTTTCACAGGATAGATATGGAGGCTTTCCGGGTCGTTCCGATCCTCGGTTTTAATGAAGTCTATGAACGTCTGACGATAGCGGCGCGCCTGTTTCACAAAATTCATATAACTGACGACACCTGTATTCGCAAGCCCTTCCATCGCATATTGGAAAGTCGCTATTGGAGAGATTTGGGTGAGATCGAGGGCGAGCTGCACCTGCTTAAACTGCTGATCAATGTGTTCATCAAGACTTTTTGTTTCTATTCCTTTCTGCGTTGTAAAGTATGCTGCCCACTGTCGCGTCGCTGATGGATTTTCGGTGGAGGGTGCTTGGTTCAACTTACTCGATGTTTCACCGGACACGGCCCAAGGTCCGTATGCGCCCCAAGGCTGAAATTGATCCATAATTTGCTTCAATTGCGCTTCTCTTCGTAATGAGACCTCGTCAACCGACGGAATTGGATTCAGGTTACCGACAAAGATCCCGAGTAGGTTCGGAAAGACAAAGGCGAGGAAAACCCAAGTGAGTAAGAGCCATACTAAACTTGTAATAGCGTTTGAGACGCGACTTGAAAAAAACAAACCGATGAAAATAAAAGCAGAAATGAGCAGCCCAAACAGTCCGACCATCCCCAGAATTCTGAGAGAGGTTCCCGAATCAAAGGAAAGACTCCCAGAAAGTTGGATAACCAATAGATTCATTAGAATGCCAATTACGAGTGGCACCATGAGCGTCAGAAATGCGCCGATGGACTTTCCCAACAATACTTGGCTGCGCGAGACCGTGTTGGACATCATCAAACTGAGGGTGCCGCTCGATCGTTCCCCAGCAACGGCATCGAAAGTGAACAAGATGGCGAAAAAACTCATCAGCACACCGATGAAAACCCAGTCTATTTTGATACGACGGGTTGCACTCCCTTCATCAAAACTATTCAACGGATACCTTAACGTCCAGGGTCCCTTCCATGCATAAGCTTCAAATTTACCAGACTTAGCACTGCGACTGGCAGTGCCGTACTCCTGCATGATGACATAACGCGGTATCACTTCATCAGCCCCATTGGCGGAGAATTGCAGAGGACTCGGACGTTTCGGAATATCCCCGGGGCCTATCACCGCCAACTCCCCTAAACCTTGGGCGGCATACGTTTCAACATGGGATAACTTTTTTTCTACTTGCTTATTGTAAGCATTGACTTGTGTTATGTATCCATCATCACCATAACCGTATATCAATGCGTTCGCTATCATTAGAAGGGGTAGCAGAAGCACCATCAAAGCGAATCGGAGTGTCGTGAGATTGTGATGAATCTCTTTCTTCGCAATGTGCAAAATCATCTGTTTCTCCTTTTCAACTCATCTCATATCTCAGAAAAGACACGTACGCCAACATAAATAGAACGATATTCCATGCTAACAAGATCAGAATATCCACAGAAGCGCGTGAGAAACTTTCGGAGAGGGAGAACCGCTGATGTCGATAAACCGGCAGATCCGCCAAATCCGCAGCACCCTGGTCATCGGAAAACCAGGCGCGCGAAGAAAATGCTTTTTTATCTTTCAAATATTCAACGATCTCACGCTTATAGGTCCTGGAACTTTCAAGAAAAGCGTTATAACCCTGCCGGTTGGTCCCCGCTATTGCCCCAACAGCAGAGCGGTACACGTCTGCGAAGGAGATACGGGAGAGAAAATCTGCGAACTTCGCGTTCCGCTCTCGGTCGTCCGCAGGTTTTCTGAGAATTTCTTCAGCCCTATCCGTATACGCAATTCGAAGTGGTTCCTGATAACTTAAAAATTCTTGGAGGACAGACACATCGGCATCCTTAAGGTTTCTGATCTGATAACTCTCTGTCAGAAACCACTGTGCAGACATAGAGAAAGTGCTAGCAGACCCACGTTTTCTACCTTTTTCATCGCGGTGCCAAGAGACCGTCTCCGTTGGACTATCGTACCCCCTCTTTTTGAGGTAATCGTCGCGTTCCTTTTTGAAATCGCTCCAGAGTTGAATCGTCTGTTGAAAAACCTTCTCCTCCGAGTCCGGTTTATGTCGCGAAAATTTGGTCACCGCAAATGTCGCCACGTTCGCATGAACACTTGTCAGAATCACCCAAAGAAACATAGAAAGAATTAATGTCGTCGTTGCTTCCTTCGTCCAAACAGATAAGAGCAGTCCTAAAAGATACCACGCTGACACGTACAACAGCGAAATGGCGAATATCAGGACAACATGTGCAATGTCGTTTCCATCAAAGGCGACATCAGGTGAAGAGATTGCAATTAACAGTGCCACAATCAAACTCACCACAACAATCGGGAACAGCGACAACATACCGCCAAGGTATTTCCCCAAAACCACCGTGTCCCTCGGTATCGAATTAGATAACACGAGTTTCAGTGTGCCGTCCTCTCTCTCGCCTGAAATTGTGTTGTAAGCAAACAGAATTGCTAATGCACTGAGTACGATTTTGAAGATGAAAACCACATCAACGGAGAGAAACATTGCGAGAAAAGGGTTGTCTGCCCCTATCTTCCGAGTCGTTTCGCCCCAACCGGGGGAACTGCTATCCCGTCTCCAAATCGGCTTGTCAGGTTCAACAACGACCGTATTTACACCAGAGGTTTCCATCCCGATGTTAAAAATGCCGAGCGGATTCGGTTTTCTGTGTACCTTTGTGCTAATATCAGTGTAGAGTTTCCAATTCTTCGCTTCTGCTTGGGATTCCCGGATAGCCGTGTTATATCCGACTAAACGCTTTTCGTGATCATCCACTTGGACGAAAACGGCGACAGCCGTTGAAAGCAGACACACGATAAACCCAATCATGAAGCGGGATGTTAGCACATTTGAGACGAATTCTCGTTGGATAACAAGCCAAAGTGTCTGCATTTAATACACCTCATTAGCAGAATAACATCTGCAGCGATTTCCTAAAGACAGCGCATGATGAAATATTGCTATTCTGATGCTTGATTGGCGATAGCTGGAAAGTTATCTATTCGCCTTTAGAATCAGTAGATTTGACTTCATACTTCTTTAATTGAAGGGTTTTAACCGTGGTTGAAGCCTTAACTTGAGAGTGAGTTATAACCGTCAGAAGAATATCCTCAGCTTTTTGGTGAAACTTGACAATACCGACCTTAGGTGCTACCCACAGCGTCGTAACGGATTCACCGGGTGGATTCGATTCCCCACTCGCGCCGGGCGCGAATATTGCGACTTCTGTTGCTGTCCGATACTCAATTTTCAAACAGTCTTCAAAAGTGCCAACGGGTGTCTCAACGTTTTCCGTGCCCAAGACTTTGCCTGTTTCAACAATAGTGAACTCACATATCGTTTCTTCAGGATCTTGCGGCGGATCAGGTGTCATCGTGACTTTGGCTTTTATCTGCGCTGCGTCCCACTTTTCCTTGAAGGTAACAGACGTTGGAAGCACATAAAACGGGTCTTGTGCCTCTACCTCAATATCGTAGAGGAGATTGAAATTCGCCTCATGTATTTTGCCAAAGGTTTCTACCTCTTTGGTAAAACGCGCTTTGACCGCTTTTTCTACATTATCACCGACCCAGAACGTAACCCGCTCTTCACCAACTTGATAGAGATGGGGGTGGATATGATAGTCATAATCCGCCCAATCTTCAAAAGTCGGCTCATAACTGAAGACGTGATACGTCTCACCCTCAATCGTTTTTGCCTCTACAGCACGACGTGTTAATTCGTTTCCATCTTGGTCTTCGTAAACCCAGTAACTTCCTATCCCGTGTGGGAAATAGGTGTCTGCCTTTTCTTTCCCGACCAACGTTGCACTAAAGCCAAAAACGAGTAACAAACTCAAAACGACATGATATTTTTTCAACATGATAGATTCCTCGAACTTTTCGTTTTTTAACCTAACCTATAGGAGCGATCTCCAATAGTGCTCCCTGAAATGAATTGTTTCTATCCCGTCCGCGCATTTTGAGGTTGTCGTTACTACAAACGAGTTTCAAAAAAGTTGCATTTTATTTTTAAATTTTCAGAGGGGTTTGGATAGTACTATTGGGGAATTTTCGGTTAGAAGGAGAGATTTTTCTTTACTCTTATCAGGGGACCTTAAGAGGAAATGCGTGAGTCCTATCAAAATCAAATGTCAAGGCCCCTCAGTTGATAGATAGAACTGAATCCCGCCATGTTACTTAACTTCGCTCATCAAAAACGAGACCTGTGCCATAATGAAGAAGAGTAGGTTAAAGAGCACCAGCAAACCGACTTGGGGTAACACACCCCGATAGGAAATATGCTCCGAAAATACTGGGACAGCATCCGGATCCACAGGTTTTTGGGACAATCCTTCCCTCACAGGATAGATATGGAGGCTTTCTGGGTCGCTCTGGTCTTCTGCTTTAACGAAGTCTATGAATGTCTGTCGATAGCGGCGCGCCTGTTTGACAAAATTTATATAACCGACGATACTCGTGTTTGCGAGTCCCTCCATCGCATACTGGAAAGTCGCTATCGGAGAGATTTGGGTGAGATCGCGGGCGAGTTGCACCTGCTGAAGCTGCTGGTCGATGTGTCCATCGGCAATTTGTGTGTCCGTCCTGTTGATTGCTGTGAAGTATTCCGCCCAGAGACGTGTCACGGAAATTCTTTCAACGGAAGGCGATTTTTTTAATTTCTTTGGGGAACCCCGTTGCCATTCATCCTCGATCTGGTCTAATTGCGCTCGTCTTTGCATA
Source organism: Candidatus Poribacteria bacterium (assembly GCA_022827885.1). Classification (GTDB taxonomy): domain Bacteria; phylum Poribacteria; class WGA-4E; order WGA-4E; family WGA-3G; genus WGA-3G. The sequence goes on along the minus strand of JAJEIP010000072.1, from coordinate 90,570 downwards.
GAGATTTCATCAACGGATGGGATCGGATTCAGGTTACTGACAAAGGTGCCAAGTAAACTTGGGAAAACAAATGCCAAACAGACCCAAGTTAATAGAAGCCACACTAAACTCGTAATGGCATTTGAAACGCGACTTGAAAAGAACAATCCGAGAAAAATAAAGACAGAGATGTGCAACGCAAAAAGTCCGACTATACCCAAAATTCTCAGCCAGTCCGCCGAACCAAATGGAATGCTGCCAATGAGGAGAATAATCAAGAGGTTCAGTAGGATCCCCATAACAAGCGGCACCATGAGGGTCACAAATGCCCCGAGATATTTCCCTACCAATACCTGTCCGCGGGAGACCGTGTTCGACAGTATTAGACTGAGTGTGCCGCGCGCCCGTTCCCCAGCAATAGCATCAAACGTGAATAGGATCGCAAAGAAACTCATTAAAACACCGATGAAGATCCAGTTAATTTTCACACGTCCTGTCGAATTGCTGCCGGAACTTACAACCTCATACTCTAATCTCAATGGATGTCGCCACGCGTAGTCCTCATCCTCAATACCGCTACTTCGACTAAAATTGTAATCGCTTCTCAATTTAATAGAACGCGATACGACTTCATTAACACCACCGGCACAGAACATCAGACGACTCGGACGTTTCGGAATATCCCCAGGTCCCCTAAGTGCTAACTCCGCTAAGCTTACGTCCGCTTGCTCCCTAATATGTTTCCTATTTTGTCTCACTCGTTCGTTATAGGCATTAATCTGCGTAGTATACCCATTATCACCGAGGCTATAGATCAACGCATTCGCCCCAAACAAAACAGGTAGAAGAATTATCATTAAAGCAAACCGAAGTGTCGTGAGATTGTGATGAATCTCTTTTCTTGCAATGTGCCATATCATCTGTTTGCCCCTTTTCAACTCATATCATATCGAAGGAAGGACACATAAGCCGTCATGAATAGAACAATATTCCATGCGAATAAAATCAGAATATCCACCGAGGCACGTGCGAAACTTTCTGAGACAGAGAGTCTTTTATGTTTAAAAACAGGCAGGTCTGCTAAATCCGCAGTCCCCTTGTCAGTAGAGAACCACGCCCGCGAAGAAAACGCTTCTTTATCTTTTAGATATTCAACAATCTCACGTTTATAGGCTCTGGAACCCTCAATAAAATCATTATAACCCTGCCGGTCGGTCCCCGCTATTGTCCCGACAGCAAAGTGATATACCTCTGCGAACGAGATACGGGAGAGTCCGTCTGCAAGCTTGGCATTCCGCTCTTGTTCTGCCGCAGGTCTGTTGAGAATTTCCTCCGCCTTATCCGCATATTCGCTCCGAAGCCGCTCTTGGTACCCTAAAAGTTCTTGGAAGATCGTGGTATCCGCTTTGCTAACATTTGTGACGCTATAACGCCTTATTCTAAAATAGCCGCCAGTATAGGAATTCGAGCCTAACCCCGTTGAACTCGTCTCAGGTTCCCAAATAATTGACGCTTGTAAATCGTCATAGCCTCTCTGTTTGAAGTAGGCATCCCGTTCTCTTTTGTACTCGTCCCAGACATCGAAGGCAGGTTGAAGAAATGCGCCTTCAGGTTGCGACTGATAAGGCGAGAATTTATCCACTGCGAACGTTACGACATTCGCATGCACACTCGTCAGAACCACCCAAATAAACATGGAAAGGATTAAGGTGGTTGCAGCTGTCTTCGTCCAAACTGACAGGAGCAATCCCAGAAGATACCACGTTGATACATATAACAACGAAACACCGAATATCAGGACAATATGGGCAATGTCGTTTCCATCAAAGCCGGTAACCGGGGAAGAGCCAGCGATGAGGAGTGCCACAATTAAACTCACCAAAACGATCGGGAACAGTGACAGCATTCCGCCGAGATATTTTCCCAAAATGACTGTATCCCTCGGTATCGAATTGGATAACACAAGCTTCAGCGTGCCGTCTTCTCTCTCTCCTGAAACGGTATTGTAAGCAAACAGAATCGCCAACGCGCTCAGCACGATTTTAAAGATAAAAATCACATCAACGGTCAGAAACATCGCAAGGAAGGGGTTGTCTGAACCGCGCTTCTGCGTCGGTGCTCCCCACATAGGGGAAGAAAATACAAAGATCGGCTTTCCCAACTCAATCGTAACGGTATTTGCCCCCTCATTTTCCGTCCCGACGTTAAAGATACCCAACGGATTCGGTTTCCGGTGTGCTTTCGGTTTGATGTCAACATAGAGATCCCATTCCTGTGCTTCCGCCTCTGCCTCCCGGACAGCGGTGTTATACCCCGACAAACGCTTCTCGTAATCGTCCACCTGAACGAAAACGGCAACAGCGGTTGAAAGCACACATACAACAAACCCAATCATGAAGCGGGATGTCAACACATTCGAGACGAATTCTCGTTGGATAACAAGCCAAAGTGTCTGCATGAATTCACCTTATCTCGGAGTAGTAGGCACGCTCCGTCGTGCCGTAACAATGTTGCCCCTTCTATCTGTTTTCCAGAGATTTATCGAGAGGCTCAACCTCTTTTTCGAGAAGTGCAATGCCGATATGTTGTAAGGTTTCAGGTGTCCCGATACGCCATTTTCCATCTATCATACTCACAAACACGCGCGCATCCCGATCCATTGTCAATCCGCGAAGTGCCCAGTTGGTATAAGCAACCGGTTCGCCACTTGTCCACTGCCATTCGGTTTGACCTGCTGGACGCGTCAACCCGATCAAAAACGGATCCCGCCCGAATATTTCTACAAGCCACTCTTGTTCCGCTTCGTCGTTAATCGACACCAGATACGCCCCTCCAGCCATCGCTTTAGCGCCGGCTTCTTTCCAAGTCTTACACTGAATCCGTTTGTAAGCGTGTCCATTGGTAGGATTCACCACCCATGCTCCTATTGGGTTCGGCATCCATGGGACTGGTGGGGCTTGAACCTGTTTTGGTTCCGGTGGGACCGGTGGCGGTACTTGGAAATCCTCCAGAGGCGGCGTTGGTGCATCCGGAACAGGCGGCATCGAAGCCTTGCTCAACCGAAAAACCAAATCATGACGGCGTTGTTCCTCCCCGATCTTAAACGTTTCCCCCATTGCCGTGTCCCCTTTATATTCTACAGACACTGTGCAAAACGCTGGCAAATTCACATACATCACAATGTAGCCATCCGAATCTGTATAGGTTGGACTCCTGCTGCCCTTCCCGCTATTAACACCATCTAAACTCCGATAGTGTAGGTGCAACTTTACGGCTGCGTCGGTTAAGGGTGATCCATCCGCCAAAAGGACCTGACAGCGGATGCGCATTCGAGGCCGCACCGTTACCTTTATGTCTTTGATATCCACCCCTGACTTTATGTAAAGGGGCATGCTACCTACAGTTGACACTTTCTTCGGTTCGACTTCAAAAGTACTAAGGAACCTAATACGCTGCTCATGCGATATTTTGAAATTCGGACTGTCAATTGGTAAGAAACTCAAGTCTCCAACTTCAATGGAGCGAATTTCTGTATCGGGTTCAAAGGTTCCTGTTTTTGGAACCACCACTAATTTCGCGTGTCCGGGAACGATGCCGTCGATACGGAAATTTCCAGTTGAGTTGGTCCGCGATTGTTGCATGGGTGTGGGCATCTGCCACATCTCACCTTCAATCATGTCAATCGGTTGAACTGCTAATGTGAGATCGGAAACGGGCTGTTCCTCCATATCAACGACGCGCCCAGAAAGGATGCTCGTCTCTTCCTCGGCACGACTGGACAACGGGGCTGCGAGCAAAAGTGCCCAAATCCCAATGAGAACTACAAGCGGGTGTCTGAAGTTTTGAAATTCCATGATCGTTTCCTTCCCTTGAAAGATTTTAGTATCAATTCTTCCATATCGAACGTTTGATATCCCCCCAAGTGGTGGCAACCTTACCTTCAGGTGAGACCGCTAAAGCACCGCCCATTACTTTCCTGATTTCAGATTGCGTCAGGGCGCGTCGCCATAAGCCTACTCCGTCAATTGAGCCGTTCTTGAAGATATATTGTGGATGGTTCTTGGCACACCCGATGCGCAAATCTGAGTCATTCGTACCTATGAATTCAAAGTCCTTGACTTTGTAATCAGAAATAATTTCGCCATCCAGATAAATTCTCTTGGTCCTCCCATCGTAAGTCCCGGCGATGTGGTGCCACTCTTTATCCACCATCCGTCCCCCGGACCAGAAGCGCCACGTACCGTCTCTATCTCCATCAAATCCACCCAAGTGCATTACGATATTTGGATCATCAAAATTCCTCAGAAACCCGAAATGTTCAGGATCAGGAAATAGCCCTAAGCCGTAAGACTTCTCCTGCTCATCCAAGATATGGCTCCCATTATCAAACAACTGTCCCAAAGCTGTGTCCCAATCTTCATGATATACCCATGCCATCATGGTTATTTCGCCTTCAATTTTCAGAAGATCATTCGCCGAGACATGGGCACAATCCTCGTCTTTCGCTGCAGCGGCAATATGCATAGCATTCCCATATTTGCCCTTGACAAAATCTATATTTGCAATGACTTCGGCATCAAGACCGTTGTCGGAATCATCAAGAATCTTCCTGCCTTCCACGTTGTCAAAGGTAAAATAAACGACAAGGTCATCTTGCAGTTCAGCAGTCCCTTGGCTTGTTGTGAACAGTAGAGCGATGAAAAGAAATACTATCCATTTCACTGATACTTCCTCCAAAAAATTTCAAAATCCAATTAGTTAGCAATTACCCTTCGCCTAATCTCCCCCCAATGTGCCTAATTAGATCAGCGTCGTCCTTTTTCATGTCTATTTTCCACGCTTTTCTTCTTTAGGCGTATCTCCCCCAGAGAGGCTCGAAGTTTCAGTAACGGTCCACCACCATTGAGCGTTCCCTTCAACTTATCTTCTGTCAAAAGACTGTGAACTTGAATGGGAATGTCGCTTGAAATGGTGCCACTCGTTTCGGCATCTATGTTTACAGCGGTGCTGGAATTGAGCACGACTTCTATCTTTCCAGGACCCGATGTCCGTAAAGTCCATGGATGCATCAGTTGTGTTGGGATTTCAGCGTGGATGTTCCCAATGCCAGACGCTGCATCTACACCCCTTTGACACTCTCTTAGCACAACCTTACCAGGACCACCCGTCTTGGCAATCACTTTTCCTGTTATCAAACCTAACTCAATATTCCCAACACCAGACTCTACATTTATATCACTCTGACACTCTTTTAGCACAACCTTGCCAGGTCCACCCGTCTTGGCAATTACCTCTCCTGTTATTGAACCTAACTCAATATTCCCAACACCAGACTCTACATTTATACCACTCTGACACTCTTTTAGCACAACCTTGCCAGGTCCACCCGTCTTAGCGATTACCTCTCCTGTTATCGAGCCTAACTCAATATTCCCAACACCAGACTCTACATTTATATCACTCTGACACTCTTTTAGCACAACCTTACCAGGTCCACCCGTCTTAGCAATTACCTCTCCTATTATCGAACCCAACTCAATATTCCCAACGCCAGATTCTAAATCCACATCACTCTGACACCCTTTTAAGGTGATTTTCCCAGGACCCCCCGTCTTGGCGATTACTTTTCCAGCAACAGTAACCAACTCAATATTCCCAACGCCAGATTCTAAATCTACATCACTCTGACACCCTTTTAAGGTGATTTTCCCAGGACCCCCCGTTTTTCCCCAGACAGCACCTTGAATCTTACCAAGATGTATGTTGCCAATAGAAGTCTTCGCTCTCACAGTCCCATCAAGGTTATCAACGTGAATAGCTCCGGCAGCTGCAGTTTTCAGATCAACATTAGATTGGGACGGCACTGTCACTTGAAAATGAAACCGCAATGGGTGCCCGTTTTTCATCCAGTATTGACGATCGCGTTTGAACTTTCCTTCAATACGGATATCGGAATTGTTCTGTTCAAACGCCACTTCAAAATCGGTAAGTGCTTTTTGCGCGATACTATCCAGTTTTCCTTCAACTTCCCTTGTGACGACAACCTCAATCTCATTCTTGTCTGCAGTTTGCACGTTAATTGTGCCAATTTCCGAATCAACGGTTAATGTGCCACCCGGTTTGACATGAAAATTTCCCTTGATGTCCTGCGGGGTATCATGGGCAAAAGCCGCAGTTATTCCGCAACTCAGGTTAATTATCAAAGCGGTAATTCCCATTAAAAGACTGTTCTGATTTTTCATCTTTTCGACCTCCCCCCCGATGGCTTGAAAATCATCGGGGAACATGAACGTTAAATGTAAGAGAAAGATTAATCTTGCCTATCACCAGCAAAATTGGTATTGTAATTCATCGTTTTCATCCTTATCTTCCAAGTCAGACTACCTTACGACCTTAAGTCGCGTTTTAAGGAAAGGTTGCATAAAATGTACCTTTAGGACCCGTTTCTCACCTGTGGTATTTATTCGCCTCCTGAACCAGTAGATTTGACTTCATACTTTTTTAGTTCAAGGGTTTTGACCGTGGTTGAAGCATTAAGGAGAGGGAGCGGTATAGTTCTCAGAAGAACATCTTCAGCCTCTTGGTGCAACTTGACGATGCCAACGTTGGGTGCTATCCACAGTGTTGTAACGGATTCGCCGGGCGGATTTACTGTTTGGTCAGGCGGAGACGTTTCAACTTTTGTCTCTGTCCGGTATTCAACCTTCAAACAGTCTTCAAAAGTGCCAACGGGTGTTTCAACGTTTTCCGTGCCCAGAACCTTGCCTGTTTCAACAATAGTGAACTCAAGTATGATTTCTCCAGGATCTATTAGCGGTTCAGGTATCATCGAGATTTTGATGTCTATTCGCATTGCGTCCCACTTTTCATTGAAGGCGACAGACGTTGGAGACACATAGAACAGGTCTTGTGCCTCTACTTTGACCTCATAGAGCAGATCTAAATTCGCTTCGGACGATGCCATCATTATCAAGAATGCCGTGCGAAAAATTCCCACCTCTTTTGCAAGGCGTGCCTTGACCGCTTCCTTTACATCATCGGCGACTAAGAATGTAATCCACTCTTTACCCACTTGGTAGAAATTTAGATGGATATGATAGTCATAATCTAAATTCTCCAAGGTAGGTTCATAGTTAAAAGCATGGTACGTCTCACCCTCAATCATTTTCTCCTCTACGACACGGCGGGTTAATTCGTTTCCATCCTGATCCACGTAAACCCAGAAATTTCCAGGCGTATGAGGAAAATAAGAATCCATTTCTTCCTTCCCCATCAGTGTTGCATTGAGGCACAAGATGAGCAATAGACTCAAAACTATCTGAAATCTTTTCAACATAATAAATTCCTCCTATTTCCCGTTTCTCTATTTTCAACTTCGGTACAGCCACATCACTCGTTCTCGCCTAAAATACCAGCCAAAACGGCGCGCTGTGATTCCGTCGCGTCCACTCTCTTCGTGATCGTAACATCAACAGTATCCACCTCCAACTGAAAATTCTTAGACACGTCACCTCCTAACGTGACAGGCAGGACAATTTCCTTACCCTCTCTCCTAAGCGTTAACTCCACTACGTCACCAGATTCCCAATCCACGGCAACCTTTCTGATGTCATCAAACGTTTTCACCGGTGTGCCATTGATGTCTATTAGTTGGTCGTTATCTTGATACTGCGGTGAACTGTCGATGAACATGCCTCCACCTGGGGGTCCTCCGATTGCACTAATGCGGAGCATCCGCAAGATGTAGTGCAGACGCGGAAGTCTTTCGCCAAATTCTATCTCAACATCCACACCTGCGTCTTTAAGGTATTCTTCTAAGGGCAATTGTTCTGTCCCTGTCACATATTTTCGGAAGAACGGTTTAAAATTCTCACCCGTCATTCGATTCACAATTCTGATGACACTGTTCATTGTATAAGGGATACTGGTGAGACCAAACTCGCGATACATCTGTCTCATCACATCGTCCAAGCTGCTTCGATTTCCTGTAAGCGAGCGAATCTGTAGGTCCAAAGCTGCAGCAATCAGGCTCCCACCGTCATAGACAAGTTCGCGGTTGGCGGACTTGTCTTCCCCTGCTTCACGGATCGAAAGCTCACCCTGTCGAGAGAGATACGCCTCCCACGTCCGTTCAAGATTCCTGAGAAAATCGGTTTCAGAGGTAAGTCCAAGGCGAACAGAGACGATCTCTGAATAGTATTGCGTAAAACCAGCACAAAACCAGTATTCCTGTTCCTTAAAACCGATGGCACCTGTTCCATCCAGGATATCAATATAACTTCCATTCCAGAGATAGCAAACCAGGCGTGCTACAACGGGTAACCAAAAATCTCTGTTGGTTTCATCTAAGGTCTCACCTATCAGCATACTGATGCTGCGTCCGGAGACACCACCGCTCCTATATCCTTTTTTACTGTAAGGGTTCGCGACACATAGGAGTTGATCTTTTGGCGTGCCACCGAAAATCCCGGAATACATGCGGAGAAGTGCAGCAACAACCCGCTCCATTTCATCCATAGTCCCTTTAAAGCCTCCACCGAGAGCAAGCACAATCTTTGCTGTTCCGGTTTCTACCAGACGTTCAGCATGTTCACCGAGCAAAAGATATGCATACATCAGGTCGTTCTGATCTTTGCAAACGAAGCGATGTCGATTCGGTTCAATCCGTTCCCAAGGTGTTGAGACCGACCAATTATCAGGCACATCAACACACAGTTCAACATCGTCTACTTCACCAACTACAAATAGTGCATATCCGGGCCAGAAAACACAGTCGTCTTGGGCATACGGGGCTTCATCCCTACCCCAATGCCATTCCCGCTCATCATGATTCAGCAATACTTTGTAGTGGAGCGTCACAGGCGACGCATCTTGTGTTTCAACTGCCCACTGCGTTTTGTCAATCTCCTCGATGACCAGTGACTTCCCATTCGCATCGGTAACAGTCAAATCTCGTAGATAATGACCATATCCACCGTCCAGCCATTCAGTTCCGAAACGACTCATGGATAACAGCAACGGTTTTCGCTCCCCTTTCGTGTCGTGACTGGCTTTCGGCGTTAGCACACATTCAACAGTCGCCAGACGTGGATTATCAGCATCAATTTTAACCGCATACCTTGCCGACGCAAGTTCCATGGGGTTCTCAAGATTTTCCAACCGACGGAAATTCCTGATGACACGCCATTCCTCAATAACGGCCTCGTCGCGATACGTGTTATGCCATTTATATGTCCACTGCGTGCCTATCTGTGCCGGGAAATATGCCTCATCTTGAAGCGGAATTTCATGCTTAATCAATTCGGCTTCCGTGACAACACCATTCAAGTGCTCATAACGCATCTTCACGAGTCCGACACCCTTCGCGAACCACAGGTAACGTGTGCCGTTTACAAGGGCATCTCGCAATTCGGCATCGGCATCCTCAACAATCTCAACGTCAGCGTCCGTGAAAACAGTTTTATGCTTCAGGCACGCCGAGAAAGTTCCTGCGGAGACACTTACTGTTTCACACCCCTCCAAGGTTGCCGTTGCTTGTGATTTCCAAGCCCCCTCCTGCTCCCAAGAACTCCCGACAACTAAAGGAAATCTAAAGAGGTCAATCCCACCGTGGTTAAAGTAGTGCAGCAACATATACATCGGCGACGGATCCGCATCGCTACGTCCGCTTGTGTGGAAACCAGACGATGTGAAAACCTTATCGGTCCGGTTGAAATTGAAATCACCTTCCGCTAAATGTTTTCCGGTTTCCGTTGCAGCAGTCGCTTGAAAATCAACGCAACGCGGTTCGCTTTTTAAGATATTTGTGTCTAAGGTTTCGCGAAGCATTGATTCCTCCGTTTCTAATCGTTTCCGAGCGCGATACAACCTACTTTTTATCGTATTCAGCGATACATCTAAAAGCACACTCACCTCTTCACACGTCAAACCTTTGTAGTAGTGTAACACCATCACAGAACGTTCATTGACAGGCAGTTTTTGGAGGAGACGTTCCACGACTTCACGCAGTCCATCTGTTGCGGCTTGTGTCCGTTCTTCGTCAAGATATCGCGCATAGGACACCCGCTCTAATTCTGCGTTCGGCATCGCATCCAGTGACTGCATCGTCATCGGCTTGCGTCGCAGCCATTCAATACATTGACGCTTCGCTATCACGTGTAACCAGCCTGAAAAACGATTCGGGTCTCTCAAACTCGGAAGCGACTTATAAGCCTGAATAAAGGTATCTTGCGTAATCTCTTGTGCGGCATGGAAATCACCGATCTCACGCCACGCAAGCGAATGAATCCACTTCCGGTGCTTCTCGACCAGTGCAGTGAACGCATTTTCATCACCCTTTAAGACGCGTTGAATCAGATCAACATCTTCGTTTTGCACGATTACCTCCACAGTCATCTGATAACGAGTTTCAGAAACCTACAAGATTCGCCAGAAATGCCTCGTGACGCTATGTCGTATTTTAACGGAGGAAAGGTTGCATAAAATGCATTTTATTTAAAATTTTTTTTGCAATAAGGGAAAAAAGGGGGGACACACAAACTTTTAAACAATCAGTCACCAGTTATCAACTGTTGGAAGAAGGTTTATCGGCCATCAGTCATTGAATTTCAGCAAAGACCGCGTTGACGATGGCATCTTTACCGATAGCCGAAGACTGATAACCGACTGCCGATTGCTAATAATCGGCGATGGAACCATCTGGTAGCCTACTATTGGGCCAAGTGAAACGTCTGTCTGCTTCCTGTCCGACCTCAATAACTTTTGCCTCATCAACGGTAACCCCTAAGCCGGGTCCCTCTGGCAGTGAAACGTAGCCCTCTTCGTCCATCTCCCACGCTTTGTGGGCAACGCCGTCTGGAAGGACGTTCTCATACCCCTCATGAATGAGGAAAAACGGCACGGCAGCGGATAAATGAAGACTCGCGGTGAGACCGAGGTAGGACATTGTGCAGTGTGGCGCGATTGGGACGTGATGCGCTTCAGCAAGGGCTGCGACCTTTTTGACCTGCGTAATGCCGCCACCGTGTCCGACATCGGGTTGAAGGATGTCAATCACTTGCGCTTCAAGGATTTCGCGAACCTCCCATATTGTGCGATCGCGCTCTCCAGTGGCGAGCGGTACAGGAACGGATTCCCGGATTTTTCGCATCACTTCAATATTCCCCGGAACCCACGCTTCCTCTAAAAAGAGAAGGTCGTCTGGCTGGAGATAACTCGCGAATTGTTTGACAATCGGCGGAGGTAGACAACTATGTGCATCAAACATCACAGCACCATCGGAACCGACCTGCTCCCGCGCATCGCGCACGCGCTGAACGAGATCCGCAATCTCATCAGGGGTCCCGGCAAAGGGTTTGGAACCTCCAGGTCCTGTCTTAATCGCTTTTGGACTCGGATACTTCCAAATCTTATCGCGGCAGGGACCTCCGAGTAAGCGATAGACGGGTACACCCCAGAGTTTTCCGGCTATATCCCACAGTGCCATATCGATGGCGGAGATGGTATGTACCATCAAACCACCGCCCCGGATGTTGCGATGTGCCCGAAACAACCGCTGCCAATGGTGTTCAATGCGCGTCGGGTTTTCCCCGATAATCAGCTCCGACAAGGAACGCGCCAACGCACAGGTAACGGTTGTCTCCATATTGTTGATCTCGCCCCACCCCGTAACATCCATGTTGGTTTCAATCTTGACGTAGGCTTTCACACCCATCGGAAAAGCCTCAAGGTTGGTCACTCGAATCTGTGAACCTTTATCTTCATAATCTGCCATACAAAAACTCCCTTCCGTTTTCCCTTATGTTTTCACACATCCGAAAGTTTGTCAAGTCTTTGGAAATGGAGGTCCAGTCCTTCGATAGATTCTGCATAAATGCCCGTCAATACAGATCCTTAAAACTGTCAGAATTCACGTAAATTGAACAGAGAAAGGGTATATTCCTCTGAAAAATCGTAATTTCGCTGTATTTAACCCTCTAAAGAATCAACGGTATGAATGCCTTATGGCATTCCCCGCCCCTTATCAGCGGGACTTTAAGAGCAAATGCGTAAATCCTAACTGTTTTAAGTTGCCCCACGTCGTTGCAAGCTTCGCCTGGGGTGTTACTGACAATCTATTTTTATCTGGAATACGGGGTCCCGTGATTTTGAAATTATCAAATCTCGCTGTGTAACCTGCGAGACCTAATCCAACAGTACCGGTCAGAAAGCCAGGAAATCCATGGAGAGGTTCTAAAGTTATAGGGTCGAGGACTTGCTTCCCATTTATCGAAAAGATTAACTGTTTTCCATGAACACTCAATTTGAAGGTTGACCATTTCCGCAATTTCAAAAACCGATGAGGTTCCTCACTATAAACCACAAATGCTCTTCCATGCAAATCACCGGAAAAACATTCTACTGTTGGTTCTCCGGGGTCCCATGAGTCACCGACTCTACAGACGACACCCCATGTCCCTTCAATCCGAGCCGCAACCGCAATGCTCCCAGGTCCATGTTTTTCAAGGGGTTTAACATCAAATTCAATGTCATAATCTTTCCATATCTCCTCCCCAATGGTGAGTAAAGTTAGTGTACCAACATTAATTGCCTGAAGTTCGCCATCAATAATTTCCCAAGAACCGGGATCCTCAAAACCGAACATGACAAGTGTTTGCCAATCGACGAGTTTTCCGTCATCAAAAGTATCCAGAAATGTCCCCGCCAAGGCGGAGAAAGCGAGAAAAAATAGCCCTAACCCGATGCGTCCTAATCTCATTAGAATCTCCTCCAGAAAATTTACCAAAATTTGTGTAACCAATGCTCGATCGCTTGGCATCCCGCGTGACACACATCTACGCAAGAAAGCCAAAACTATCAAGAGACATTAGAATCCTTTATAATTAAAGATACTCCGTTGGAAGGGAAAGGGTGCATATACGCCTGAACCGCAAGGAAAATCAGAAAATTATTGACCGAAAGCCCAAAAATTGATAGAATCCTTGCTAATATAGAAGGAGGCGAAACAGATGGCAAATCAGACCTATCGCATTGGAATCATTGGCTGCGGTGGAATGGGGAGATCTCATTCCAGAGCATGGACCGCACATCCGAAGGCACAAGTTGTCGCAGCAATGGACATCTTTGAAGAAGCAGCGCAACGCGTCTCAGACGAATACGATGTTCCGGCTATCTACACCGACGTTGATGAAATGTTGGCGAAAGAGGATTTGGACATCGTCAGTATCACAACATGGCAGGGACCGCGGGCGGAAGCCACGGTCGCAGCGGCGAAAGCAGGCGTGAAAGGTATTATCGGTGAGAAGCCGATGGCAGCCTCACTCGGACAAGCCGACGCGATGCTCGCTGCCTGTGAAGAGAACGATGTCAAACTTATCATCGGCCACCAAGGTAGATATGCCCCGGCAAATATAGAGACCCGTAGGCTCGTTGCCGCAGGGGCGATTGGTGAACCAACAACCGTCCACCACAGTGCGAAAAGACACGCAGGATTGCTGAACACAGGCACCCACGCAATCGATGGTTGGCGTTTCATGCTGTCCGACCCTGAAACACTTTGGGTCATTGGGCAGACCTCTCGGACGACCGATCGCTGGGAACGCCGCACGATTTGTGAGGACCTCTGTATGGGATTAGTCTGCTTTGAAGGGGGTGCTCGTGGTATTTATGAAGGCGATCTGCCGGAACCGTCAGTCTCCCACCCCACAATCGCTGGAACAGAGGGACAAATCCGTAACGGACCTGACGGCACCCTTCTGCTCCAAAATGGGGACGCGCAGGGCTGGCAAACCATTACGCCGCCGCCACAAACCAAAAATCAGTACGATGAATTCATCGAGTGGATCGAAGGTGAAATCCCTGACCATCGCGGCAGTGGCGTTCAGGCGCGCTACACGCTGGAAATCATGATGGCTATCTATGAATCCTTGCGGATCAAGGATGTCGTCCATATCCCGATGGAAACCAAGGAACTGCCGCTTGAACTCATGGTTAACGACGGCACGCTGCCGGTCTTAGTAGAAGGACGATATGATTTGCGCAAACCCTTTGAAGGGCAAACGTGGAAGAAGCCGTAAAGGAGAAAATGGATGGAGAAGAAGGGCAGACGCTCATTTTTAGAAATCGCAACAGCCCTTATCGGGGGAGTGCTGAGCCTCGCTGCGGGTATCCCACTTATCGGCTTTGCGATTTCGCCTGCCTTCAAGAAAGGGGAGTCGAAATGGGTGGACTTGGGTCTCGCCGCCCGGCTCAAAAACAGCCGTTTTAAAAAGGTGGACTATACCTTCACTGCAAAAGACGGCTGGGTCAAAGCGACGAAAAAACGCTCTGTCTACGTAACTGACGCAGGGAAGGGAGAGTGGGATGTCTTCTCCCGAACCTGTTCGCATTTGGGGTGTCTTGTCCGATGGGATGAACAGAAGGAATCCTTCCTCTGTCCGTGTCACGGCGCGGTGTTCGACAAGAACGGAATCGTTGTTGCCGGCCCCCCGCCGCGTCCGTTGCAGAAACTCCAAACGAAAGTCGAAGCCGGCATTCTGTACGTGAAGGAGACGTAGATGCGTCAATTTCTCAACGAACGTCTCCCGTTAGCAGAGTTCTCCGCACATTTACGCAAACCTTTGCCGAAACACATCAACCTGCTTTTCTCACTGGGCAGTTTGGCAATGTTCCTACTGTTACTTCAGGCAGCTACGGGTGCGTTTCTGGCATTATATTATTCGCCTTCACCGGAGCATGCCCATAATGCGGTAACGTATATCAGCGAAGAGGTGCCGTTCGGGTCATTCGTGCGTGGGTTACACCATTGGGGTGCGAGTGCGATGGTCATCATCGTCTTTCTGCATCTGCTCCGCGTCGTCATTTACAGTTCATATAAAGCTCCACGTGAACTTACATGGATCGTCGGGGTTCTCCTACTATTGGTCGTCCTCGGCTTCGGATTCACGGGTTACCTCCTTCCGTGGGATGAGAAAGCGTATTGGGCGACGGTTGTCGGTGTCGAAATCGCCAGCACTGCCCCCATATTAGGCGATTTTGTTGCGAAGGTCCTGCGCGGTGGAACCGAGATAGGTGCGGTGACACTGTCTCGATTTTATGCCCTCCATACAATCTGGTTGCCGTGGCTGGCTTTCGGCTTGGTGGGTGTGCACCTCTTCTTCGTTCGCTACTACGGTTCCTCGGGCACCCCACAGAACACCCCAGAAGAGATAAAGATGGGGAAACCGTTCTATCCAGATCAGGTCTTTGAAGATGTTGTCGGCATGCTAATCCTCTTTGTTGCCTTGGCAGCCGCTGCGTTGTTCATGTCTGTCCCGCTTGAAGATGTCGCCGACCCAACGAACGCGAGTTACGATCCGCGCCCCGAATGGTATTTCTTATTCCTGTTTCAACTGCTGAAGTATTTCCAAGGTCCTCTCGAAATTGTGGGGACATTTGTAATCCCGACGGTTGGTATGGTGCTCTTGCTATTCCTCCCGTTCTTAGACAAAAGCGAACGTGCTGTCCTCTGGAAACGCCCCGTGGCACTGACGGTCACGACTGTCTGCGTCGTCGGAATTGTGGGGTTAACGATTCTCGGTGCGAGTTCTCCAAAACTCGAAACGACGGATTCCACTGTTGTCCAAGAGGCACCACAACCCACAGAGGAAGTTCAAGAAGTCAGCACACCAGATACAGAAGAAGGGGAAGAAGTCTTTGACTTTCAGTTAACGGAGGAAGAAATTGAAGGAACGCAAGAAGATGAAGAGGTCTTCGATTTTCAGTTAACTGAGGAAGAATTACAGTAATGTTTTTAATAGCATAATATAACGTTCCTGAAACTGTTTCATAAACTCCATTCATATCTTGAGTGTTAACATAACAGAGAACCCACTTTATGCAAAACACATATCCTGAAAGAAAATTTTTACATCTGATGGACTTCAGTGAAGAAACTGAGATGGTTAAAAATATTCTTAAAAGTCCCCTCGGTCTTGCCTCAGATATAATTAAATCTCTATTTGAAGAAAAGTTGGAGGAACGGGAAAAGGATTTAGATGAAATAAAACTATTTGCAGCCGGAATAAAGCGCGCCCAAAATCTTGCCTCAAACTATACGCTTGCTTCTTATTACCCATTTATGTTTGCTTTCCATCAATACTTTCACAGTTCATTTCGAGCAAGACAAGGCAAAGTGCTTGAACAGATGATACAGGATATTCTGAAGGAGTATGGTGAATGTGAGCATGTTCCGGAGAAAAATAAAGACAGACTTTTACTTTTAGGCGATATCTTTGAGACAGACGAACCTCCGAACCTCGATATTGATGTCATGGCATCCGATCCCATGAACAGAAAAACACTTGTGATTCAGTTACGCTCAAGGGATGACACCGGCGGTACGACAGCTAAAGAATCACTTGTTAATTTGTTACGAGAAGTCTTAAGATCTTACGAAACTCCACAAAACGATCTACTGTATCTCATATGTGTTTGGGACCCTCGGGACTCACAACAAAAGGCTTCAACGGTAAAAAAAATGTTTATGTCTTTGAAGGAGCACATTATGGTAAACGAAGACTCTTTCAACGAGATTGTTATAAACAAAGTAAAGTTGCAAGAAAATATTTATTTAAAGATGGCTTATGGTACCGACGAAATAGCAAAATCGCTCTTTGAATGGATAGGCAGTAAAAATGAGAATGTTTTGGAGGCTATATCCACTATTGTTAATTTAGTAAGCGACTGGGATGACTTGTGGATTGCCTACGCGATAGCAAGTTTAGAACTTGAAGTCGTTTCATTTTCTGGACAATCAAATATTAAACTATTAAATAAGAAACATGAAAAAATAGGAATTGTTTTTAACTACGCATCTTATCAAGCATTGACAGATTCAATTGATAATATTCTTGAAAAGATAATCCCACTTTGGACAGAAGATACTATTCCTTTAAACGCACTGTCAGACAAGGCACAATACATCAGAGACTTACTGTTTTTGAAAGCATATTATGAAAAACCATAATTTGAAAAAACAACTCATGCTTTTTCGCACAGATGCCGGGACTAAGATTCCAAAAAACGACTCTACATCCGATGAGATAGAATCGGTTTCTTTCCGAGAACTCGTCCCTGAAATCAAGGATACCGGTTATCTGACACACGCTATTTTCGCGTATCCTGCGAAATTCATTCCGCAAGTCGTCCGGTACGCCATCAATACCTACACAGCGGAAGGGGATTGGGTTGTTGACCCTTTCGCGGGTTCGGGGACGGTGGGGGTCGAGGCGTATCTGTGTAAACGCAACGCCGTTCTACTCGATCTGAACCCGCTCTTGAATCACATCATGCCACTCAAGGTCTACCGCGGGAAAGAATTGCTCAGCGAAGCGAATTTGCACAAGCTATTGGAGGGCATGCGAAAAAGCAAACGCCAATTCACACCGCATTGGTCAAATGTTGACTACTGGTACGCACCGGAAATCTTAGAGGTGCTATCGCGGTATTGGGGTTTCATTCACAACACAGACGATGGCATCTATTCAACCCTTATCAAATCCGCGTTGTTGAAGGTTAACAAACGTTTCTCCTATACAGAAGACAGAACACCTAAGCTCGCCAGATCCAAGCGTAAATTGAACGTGATAGCGGAGCTGCTCAAGGAAAATTGGCGAGAACAGTTAGATGAGATGGTATATAGTCTCTCCTTGAAAACATTAAAAAACCTCAATGACTTCGTGATGCATACACAGCACCAGTGTGAACATCTGGGCACGGTTGAATTTCATGGGGGTGTGGATTCGTCTTATGTCCCCGTGCCGAGAGAATGCGACGCGTTAATCACATCGCCGCCGTATCTCCAAGCGCAAGAATACATCCGCTCTACAAAAATGGACCTCTTCTGGTTAGGACACACCGAAGAGGAGATCCGTGAATTATCACGGCTTGAAATCCCGTATCGGAAAGCAGACCGGTTGATTCAGACAGAAACGTTGAACAAAATCAGGGAGATGCTCACTCGGGACGACCTACAGAAACGGCTCGACTCCTATTTCTGTCACACAGTCAACGCACTTGAAAATTCGATGAATCAACTGAGACCGGGTGCAGCCGCTTGTATTTTCGTCGGCAATCCACGGATTGACGGCATAACGGTTGAACTGTGGCGAATATTGGCGGAGTATTTCACGGAACGCGGGTTTGTATTTGAAAAAGTCTACGAGGACAGGATTAAAACGCGGAAACTCTTCGGTGCGCGAAAAAATAAGAACCCGGATGGAATGAAGTCGGAATTCCTGCTGATTTTGAGAAAAAATGCTTACTTTAACCAATAATCAAAGCCAAAGCGCGCAGCTGGGAACGAAGTGGGAAGCGGATATACGGAAAACAGCTTTCCTGCCAAATCCTGTCTTACCGAACCGCAAGGAAAATTAGAAAATACTACCTATCAAACATCTTCTCGGCAGTACGGATCTGTTCTTCAAGATAAGGAATACCTTGTGCGCGTTCCAAGAAGATCTCCAGATAGCGACGCATCATGAGCGGATCGTTATTTTTTTCATACACTTGTGCGAGACGATAATAGGCTTCTGGATCACTGTCATCAAGGGATAAGCCCTTTTCGTAGGATTGGATGGCGCGAAGAAATTCACCGCTCTCCTCGTAAGCGAGACCGAGGTTAAAATAGGTATCGGCATCCCCTTCCTCTATCTCAAGGGCTGCCTCATAATTTTGAATAGCATCCTGATACATTTCTCGGTGGAGGTAGGCACTCGCCATGTTGTAGTAGGCATCAGCAAAGGTCGGTTCCGTCTCAATTGCGTTTTGAAAGGCGGCAAGCGCCTCGTCGAACTGGTCTGTCATGTCGTAAGCATAGCCGAGATTGTTGTAGAAGGCAGGGTTTCCCGGGGATAGCTCAAGTGCGGTGCGGAAGGTCTCAATCGCAAGGATATACAAGCCGAGATCGGCGTAAACCAAACCGAGGTTGTTATAGGCGTGATGGTGCCTATCATCAAGCGCGATAGCATTTTGAAAAGACTCCATAGCGTTCTCATATTCGCCCAGTTCACGATAGGCTATACCGAGTTGAATATACCCTTCCGCATCTGTCGGATTGAGTGCTTGCCCCATTCTGAGTCTTAACACATCGCGTTGCAGTTCCCGATTCTGTTGCTGTGTTTGATCAGAAGGATTACAGCCAAACAGCAAATAGGTTAAGAGTCCTATTACGATAAAAGGAACGCACGTTAAAGTTCTAACGCCCATTGTTCCTCCGCAAGGCAAAATTAAAATAAGTGGCACTTCATGTTCTTCATCACATCAAAAACGTGAGCCTGCAACAATACGCATAAACACCGGATTTAGTCTGGGAATAGACTAAATCCATTCCTTGTATTACATTGCAAAAACGCGCAGGCGGATCTAAAGAACGCACGTTAAAGTTCTAACGACCGTTGTTCCCGCGCAAGGTAAAATTAAAAAATGATTATTGATACACATACACATTTCTACGATCCAACGCGTCCGAAAGGCGTCCCGTGGCCGAATCCAGACGATGATGTGCTCTACCGAAAGGTTATGCCAGAAGATTACAAAGCACTCGCTGTTCCCGAAGGCGCGACAGGCACTGTCGTCGTTGAGGCGAGCAAATGGCTTGAGGATAACCAGTGGATTCTGGACCTCGCCGCAGATGAGCCTTTCATTGTAGGGTTCGTTGGACACTTAGAACCCGACGACGCGGATTTTGAAGCCTCCCTGTCAAGGTTTTCTGCGAATCCACTCTTTCGTGGGATACGCCTCGGTGGGGGACACCTACGTGCCATCGGTGACAACACGTTCTTAGCTAATATTGAAAAATTGGCAGCGAAAGCACTCACTTTGGACCTGTTGATTAATCCCGAGATGCTATCCGTTTTGCCAACCTTAGTTGAACACACACCAGAGATGCACATCGTCATCAACCACATCGCAGGTGCGCGAATATCAGATGATCCACCCGATCCGAGTTGGGTTTCCGCAATTCATGAAGTGGCTCGCTACCCAAACATCTATTGCAAAGTATCCGGACTCGCAGAACACACAGGACAAATCCCCGCACCGACGGATGTTGCCTATTACACCCCAACAATAGATGTGTTATGGGATGCATTCGGTGAGGATAGGCTCATCTACGGAAGCAATTGGCCCGTATCTGAGCGCTTCGCGCCGTATAAAGTCGTGCAACAGATTGTGAACGACTATTTCAGTGCGAAAGGCGATGCAGTCAAGGCGAAGTTTTTCTATCAAAACGCCACGGCAGCATATCAATTATCGCTTTAAAGTAGTAGGGTAATCGAAGCGCAGACACCTTCCTCTACAGAGTGAACGGTACTACGGAGCGTGCCTACTACTTTTCCGTTTTATGCCACCCAACGGATGAACTCGCCTGCCGGTTGTCGTTTCGGTGCGCCGATGTCGGCGGGATACCCCGTGTAGAAGAAACCGATGATGTACTCTTGTGACGAATCAATTCCGAGCAACTGATACGTCTGTTCTTCGAGCGTAATTCTACCGGTGCTCCACTGCATACCGACGCCAGCATCCCACGCGGCGAGCTGGACGTTCTGCACTGCACAACAGGCAGCGGCATAGTCTTCGCGTCGGCGTTGCTCATCGCCCTCCTGTATGCATGAAACGGCGATAATTGTTGGCTTAGACATGAATTTCTCGTAAGCCAATTCACCGATTTTGGCAAGATTCTCGGCATCCACGTGGTCGGGTGTATCCTCAATCTTAATGTCTCGGTAGCGGTCTGCAAGCGTTAGTTTTGTCTGCTCACCGATCACAATAAAACGCCACGGTTCCGTGACATGGTGATTGGGTGCCCATATTCCGTAACTGAAAACTTGTTCGATAACATCGTTCGGCACCGGTTCCGGTTTGAACTTAAAAATGGTGCGTCGTGAAAGAATCGCGTCTTTAACATCCATAAGTGAATCCCTCCTTATAGGATTTAATTATACCCTACTGACCCGTTAATTGCAAGGTGCTGGTTTTCTCACAATTTGTTAACTTCGCTTTAAGGTGTTACAGGCTTCACACAACGGAAACCCCGCGCTTTGTTGGTGATCCGTGGCGTGAACCGTGTGCGATCGGAAACTCGCACAAACTTGGCGTTACTTGCCCAAGAACCACCACGCAATACACGAACACTTCTAACATCTCTCCAATTAGTTAAAGTTCCACCCGCAAGCGGATTACGAGACGGAGAGATAGCATAGAAATCCGAATCGTATTCATCCAGACACCACTCCCACACGTTGCCTGTCATATCGTATAAACCATATCCATTCGTATCATAGTTCCCAACAGGGGTTGTATCACCAATGTTCTCACCGTAGTTTGCCTTATCTGGATCAAGAGAATCGCCCCACGCGTAATCTCTACCGTACCGATCTCCACGCGCAGCCTTCTCCCATTCTGCTTCTGTCGGAAGACGTTTCCCACACCACTCGGCGTATGCCATTGCCGCGTACCAACTTACATAAACAACTGGATGTTTCCCTTTGTCAGGTGGGTAATTGTTGCCGTTCCAATGTTTCAGATAATCTCCATCGTGATACTTTTCAGAAATACGATCTTTTTGCCACTGCGGGTTCACATCAACAAATTTTTTATATTCTGCATTTGTTACTTCATATCTGTCTATATGGAATGCATCAATGTAGACGTTGTGTCTGGGCTTTTCATCGTCTTCCGCATCTGTATCGTTGCTTCCCATTTCAAATTCGCCTGCGGGAATGAATATCGTGTCAGGATCGGACGGACTTAACGGGTTTTCCACTTCTCGCAGTATGCCTTCTATCATCCTAAAGTGTTTTTCTATTGCTTTTTTCGGGTCATGAGAGGGTTCACCTTTAATAACCTTTCGTCTAATATAGGTGATAGTCACAGTATCACTATGTGCATCAGCCAAAGCGATCTCTTCAATGCGCGAGCGATCTCCCAATCCAACTGACTCAACGCTTCTGAGTATTTTTTTATCCACCACATTGAGATCCCAAAAGGTTCCTGACCCCCCACCATTCACTCCTAAAGGCACAAAAATATACCGATTTCCTTCAATAGCATATTTAGATAGAAGCGTATAATAACTGTGCCTGTACGCCTCTTCTTCACCGGCCCACCAACGTTTTATCGGTTTCCTGAGTTGTATATAGTCGTTCTTCCGGGTTACACCCTCACCTTCAAAAATGATCGCTCCGATCAAGTTCCCGCTTTTTAAACTTGGATACATGAAAGTAATTTTGGTGAGGGCTTCTTCTAAAGGCATTCCGAGTTCAATAAAACCTTCGGCAGATTCTTCCGTTGGTTCTGTCACAGTCATTTGTTGTGCCTGCCCAATCTGCTGGCTCAAGGTGAATAGCAGGAGGCAGGTGATTAGGCAAAAAATCTTCATATTCTCTCCATGGCATTAGATGACTACGGCACACGGCGTGTGCTTGATCGGGATTACAAATCCCTCCTACAATTAATTCCATCCAACGAATCGCAAGTAGGTGCCCCAGAGTCTATCCCCCCATAAAAGTACAAGTACAGCGGCACCCGCAAGGAAGGGACCATACGGAATAGGGCTCTGCCGACTTTTCCGTCCAGAGATAATCAAGGCACTCCCGACAATCGCACCACTCACGGCAGAGAAGGCGATTACCATCACGAGTTCGGGCCATGCACCGAGAAACAACCCGTTGAGCGCCATCAGTTTGAGGTCGCCACCTCCCATCGCCTTTTTGCGTAAGATAGCACTGCCAATGACGGCAATCAGCCATAACACCGTCCATCCAGCAACGGCACCGATGAGGCGCGTGAGTAGATACAATACATCGGCACGTTGATATGCGATCGCACAGACAATCACCGAACCGAGAATCAATCCCGTCGCGATGAGGACATTTGGAATAATATAATGCTTTGCATCAATTACAGATATTGGTATGAGTAGCGTAACAAAAATGAGCGCGAGCAGAAGTTCGAGGGTTAACCCGAAGTGGTAGAACATGAACAGAAACAGGGCAGCGGTCGCTAATTCAACCAACGGGTATATAACGGAAATTTTTGCCTTACAAGACCGACATCTTCCTCGTAAAAGTAGATAACTTAAAACGGGAATGTTGTCATAAAAGTTTATCGGTTCCTTACATTCAGGGCAAAAAGAGCGGCGTGGCGAATGAATCGATACGTCTGAGAGCGGAATGCGGTGGATACATACATTAAGAAAACTGCCGATTGCCAGCCCAAAAAGAAAAATAAAGACCCACATATTTTTTAATAGTTGTCAGTTATCAGTTTTCAGTGGTCGGTTAAGCGGGTTTCTTGTAACAATTTTCCAAACCCTGGAATATTCCAAGTTTTTGGTGAATTGTTACTGAACGTTTCTTGTGACTGAAACTAACTACCACCAATATTTTTCACCGAGGCGCGCGTCCGCATGATAAACTCTACTAATCTCCGCGACACCGCCGATTCGGTATTTTTCGGGAACACGCAGGTGATTTTTCGCAATCCCTATCTTGTAGGTGTCTTGATGGAGAACATAATCCCCACCCCAGGGTGTCTCTGGAACAGATTCCAGATAGTTCCCACGCCATCCCTCAACACCAGGATCCGTTACCAAGGCATCTAAATTTGTTGGATACCTCCCGGTATGCTTAACGTATTTCTGGATAGCAATGGCAACGGTTTCAACATCTATATCCGCCGCGCTCACTTTTCGATATTCCTGCCATGGTGGAAAGGAAAGTGCCCCAATGATAATGGCTATAATAACAAGGATGAGCAGCTGAAGTAGCGTCATCCCACCGTTTTCGTTGATGTTCTTCTGTATCATGGTAACAGTCGGGAATCAGAATTCCCTCCTACAATTTAACTCGCAGAACTTGGCCGAGAAATGCCATACCGGTTCATTTTTTTGTACAAGTTACTCCGCTCTACCTTTAATGCTTCCGCGGTCTGTCGGATGTTCCACTTATTATTTTCCAAGGCGGCAAGGATACATTGAGCCTCGGCAGTATCCACCATCTTACTCAGAGCCATTCCAGGTTTGTAGAGCGGTATCCCAAGAGAAGACTGTAAGGCAATCTGATCCAGAGCCGCACTTGGCGGTGAATGCGGGGAAGTGGATTGCGGGATCAATGCCAAAGCCTCGGCGACATCGGGTGCCATCACGACATCTCGATTTACCATGATAAGGAGGCGTTCAACGATGTTTTTTAACTCCCGGATGTTCCCTGGCCAATTGTAACTTTGAAACACAGCATAAGCCGCGGGATCAATGACTTTCGGGGTGGATGCAATATTGAGTTGTAAACGCTCGGCAAAATATTTCACTAACAGCGGAATATCCTCTGTCCGTTCTCGAAGCGGTGGCACGTTAATAGGCACGACATTCAGCCGATAGAAAAGATCGCGCCGAAACCGCCCCTTTTCAATTTCTTCGGGGAGGTGTTTGTTCGTCGCCGCGATAATGCGAACATCTACCGTCCGAATCTGATTTCCACCGAGACGTTCAACTTCGCCAGTTTCAATGACGCGAAGGACTTTCGCTTGCGCCTTTAAACTCATATCGCCAATTTCATCGAGAAAGATGGTTCCACTGTGAGCGAGTTCAAAGCGTCCCTGTCTTCGTGAGTCAGCACCAGTGAAGGCACCCCGTTCATGTCCAAAGAGCTCACTCTCAATGAGTTCATCGGGTAAAGCGGCGCAGTTGAGCGGGATAAAGGTTTTCGCGGCACGTCTGCTCTGTCGATGGATCGCATTCGCAACAAGTTGCTTACCTGTGCCATTTTCACCAGAGATCAAGACACCGAGTTTGCTTTCCGCGACCCGTTGAATTTGCGAGCGGAGATGCGAAATAACTGCACTCTCACCTACCATTTCGTCGGCGGGCGTAATTTGTGATTTCAGAATCTCATTTTCTTGCGACAAGCGCGATATATCTAAAAACGGCTGGACACTGGAGAGAATTTTATCAATACTGATCGGCTTTGTAATATACCGTTTCGCACCGAGTTCCATTGTTGTAACGGCGATTTCAATATCTTGTTGCGCAGACATCATCACCACATTTAATTCCGGATAACGTTCACGAAGTTTGACAAGCGTCTGAACACCATCCATCCCATTTTCCATGCGGATATCTAACAACACAAGATCGACATCGGATTTCATGCACTGTTGCAATGCTTCTTCACCACTCGCAGCTGTAAGCGCCTGATACCCACGCATCTTGAGTCCTTGGGACAACATCTTAAGCGTATTTTTTTCGTCATCTACAATCAGAATGGTTTCCATTTTCTAATTTTACCTTGCGGATAAGTTTCAGTTTCGTGATAAAAATCTTGGGAGTTCCGTGTTAGAGTCGTGGTATTAATTCTTCAGTCGCCGATGTAAACTCCTCGGAGCGAGTGCCTTGATGCGTTGGAAAATGGATACGGACAGTCGTGCCTTCGCCTTCAGTGCTTTGGAAGTCTATATCGGCACCATGCTCTGTGACGATCCTTCTAACAATTGGCACGCCGAGTCCTCTACCATTCGCCTCTGATTTTGTCGTGTAATAAGGCACAAAGAGATTCGCCATAGTCTCCTCGGACATACCGTACCCCGTATCTTGGATTTCCAGTGAAACCGTGCCATCAATGACTTTCCGGGCATGACGGTTGCTATCATTTTCTTCCTCTGACGGACTGCCATTTGGTGTGAAATAGGTTTTCACCTTAAGCAATCCACCTTCAGGCATCGCTTCAATTGCATTTTTCAGGAGGTTGCCAAGTGCCTGTGTAATCTGTTCCGGATCAACTAAAAGTAGAGGCAGCAGGTCTAATTCAGTCTTAACTTTAATTTTCGAGATGTTTTCAAGCCAGAACTTCTCAGTGGAATCCTGTAGTACCGAGTCCACCTGCTCTGGACTCATTGGTGCGACTTCATTTTCCTGCTCAAGGTCAGGTATGTGTCTACCGGTGTAGAGTGTCAGAACAGTTCTCACAATGTCGTTCAATTGGCTCCATTTTCGCTGAGGTTTCGGCATTCGCGCGAATTGATGGAACTCATCAATGAGTTTACCGATCCGATCCACTTCTTCAATAACTGTGTCCGTACATTCACTGAATATTTGCTCAAAAACTTCAGGATTGGATTTCGCCTGCTGCAGGTTTTCAACAGAGAGCCGAATCGGAAAGAGCGGGTTCTTAACTTCGTGTGCCACTTGCCGTGCGGCATCTCTCCAAGTCGCGGCACGCTCTGCCGCCATACGTTCCTCCATGCTTTGTTTCAGGTCCCGTGCCATTTGATTGAACCCTTCCGCCAACTGTCCCACCTCGTTACGCGATTGGATTTTAACGCGATGATCAAGATCCCCCGCCGCGATATGGCTAACCCCCTCACGTAGAATCGCGATAGGACGCGTCATCCGACGACTAATGATATAACTGATGAGATAAACCAACGCGAGTCCACCAATGCCACTCAAAAGCAGTGTAATTGTAAGTTGCCGCTGCCATCTCACTTGACGTTCATGCGAATATGCAACGATTAAGCCAACAGTGGGTTTCTCTCGTGTCGTCGCGAAGGGTGAGTTGAAAGGTGTTATCCGAAAAGCAGTAAAAGCGCGTCCGCCGGTCTCTTCTGTTCCCTGTAAAAAGATTTTTCGCTCTGGGAGCCAACTCGGTAGTAATTTAAACCATCCTCTCCCCTGCGCTGTCTGAGAGGCGAAATTTAACGGAAGCCAATCTTCTGCTGCTGTCGCTTTCGGTTCGGTGTCAAAGGATGTTGCGTCCGACGTTTGGGACCTTCCTACAAGGAAGATGGGATGCTCATCTGATTGGATGGTGGTTTGGGTCGTCTCCAGCCACGTCTGCAAGAGGTAGCCTCCTGTTACAAACCCCCACTCGCCGGCTTCCGTTACCTGAACCATATACTGCAACCCCAGATCACTCTGTAGCGGAATACTTCTGAGCCGTATATGCCCCTCATCGTCGTCCAACGAATTATACGTTCGCGTCCTTTGTCCTATCCTCGTGTCCGGATATAGCAATCTGCCATCCGCGGTCCCATATTCCAAGAGATCAAATTCGGGTGCCGGTAGATAAGGGAAGCGCGATTCGCTTTCTATGACGCGGTGCAGTCTGGCATCATTCGCTGTGGCGTGGACTTCTTTTTGAACTTTGTTGAGCAACTTTTGATAATTGTTTGAAATTTGAGCTTGAACCCTCTCAACGTAAGAGTCAATTTCCCTCTTAAAAGCAAGCCGAATCAGGAAACTGGTACTCCCAAAGACAACGCCAAACATGACAAGGAAGACGAGACCATAGGCGATAAATATTTTATCATGGAATCGTAAAGCAGAGAGTCTATTCCTCATTTTTTTATAGTTAATATTTGTCAGTTAAGCACATCGTGGCAGGTATATTTTCAGTTACCACCACAAGCGTCACGCTGAAAACTGTTAACTGTTAACTGAAGACCCTAAAAAAGATCGGAAATTCCGTTTATAACCTTCAACCCCATCTTGCAGGTATGTTAACTCACTCTCATCATTATTGTCAAGGTGTAACCCTTGGAGCCTGCCCTTTACGGCAATCGTATCCATTAAGAGACGCATCAACCGGCAAACAAATTGGATATTCCGCTTCGGAACGGTTAGCGTTGCATTAGGGACCCCGTTCTCACTAAAATCTAAAGCAGTCCCGCGATACGAAGCGGTCTGCATGTGCGTTATGGATAATCCTTCAAACTCGATTAGTTTGCTGTCCATTCCAGTCTCTGTCGGCAAGACTAAATCGGGACCGAGCTCCTCCCAATGGATAAATAAAACGACTTTATCCCTGGGACCCGCGATAATACCGTTGAGAATAGAGTGATTACTCGTGGGTCCCTTCGCATTTATGACATTAGCACCACCCTCGCGTTCCTGAATAGATTCCGTATAAAGTTGAACGAACCATTCACCAAGGCAACTACTATCGGCGTAGTTGTAAAAAACAATATTTCCTTTTCCATCAACCTCCTCAAAGAGATGAATCCAGCGCGCTAATTGATACGCAATGTTATCCTGATGATTATAAGCGAGATTAAAATCTTCGTGTGCTTGACTCACACCTTCGACAGCGGCGCGAATTCGGGTATTCGGCGTTTCGCCCTTTCCTGCAGTCATAGCAAGAAAGAACAACCCAACTGGAGAGAAAGCTGAAAACCGTCCACCGACGCCATCAGGGACAGGAAGCAGTGTGCCTCCGTAAAACGGCGATTGCTTATTCATTCGGAAGAGTACACTGTCGGCGGTTAATCCGGTCGTCGCGAGGATTTGTCGATGCCAGTTTACATCATCAAGGGCATCACGGATAATCATCAACGTCGCCATAGTTTCGGTTGTTGTTCCAGATTTGCTAATGACATTGAAAAGCGTCTTCTGAAGGAGGTTTCTTGCTTTGAGCATTTCAAGCAAGCCGATAAGCCGGCATGGATCGAAGGTATCACCTGTGAAATAGACTTCTGGGGCACCTCCGCGTTCTTCGACCGACAGCAAATTATGATACGGATGGTTGAAAGAATCGTGAAAGACGCGGGCACTCAGGTCGGAACCACCGACCCCAATAGTGACCAACACGGAAAACGCCTCACGTGCGCGTGTAGCTAACGCCGCGACTTGGGCAATATCCTCGGCTTGGAGATGACTTCGGGTCCATGCACGAAGTCCACGCTCCAACTCGGCAAGCGGTGCTTCTGCTTCATCCTGAAATAGAAGGTGAATGCTTTGCAAAGCGGCATCAACCTTCTGTTGTGCCTTCTGGGGGAACGAACCAGCTATCTCATTGTCAACCCAAAAATGTAGCTTACTGTCCAATTTTTAATTATACCTTGCGGATAAGTAACGGCGTTTGTGATATAACACTTTTCGCGTTCGAGCCGCCTGCGCCGTTGTTGCAGGCTACGCAATTTGGACTCATATTCTGCCATACTTGTCCGAAAGACGGACAATATCTTCTTCGTCAAAGTGCCCAAACGCAATTTCGAGTATCCGATAGTCCTTAGATTCACCGATGAGTTGATGTTTGGCACCTTGTGGAATAAACACCGGTTCCATAGGTGCGGGACGTTGAACGGCGCCATCAAGATTTACACAAGCACCTTCATCAAGCGGAATCCACAACTCGCTTCGGTGGTGGTGATACTGATAACTGACCTGCTCGCCTGCCCGAATTTCTAAAATTTTGACGGTAACGGGTTGATTGAGGACATATTGTATGAAACCTCCCCAAGGTTTTTCAATTGTTATAATTTCCTGAAGTTCTTTCGGGCATAAAGTTTCCATGATCCAATTCTCCGTCCCTAATCGTTTGAAAACCTACCTGCAGATGAAAAAAATACTAACCAAAACATAATAGATAGTGTATCATATAAGCAGTCTGTTCGTCAACTCAAAAGGGGCGTGCGTGTAGCGCCATCAAATATGCGCATCCTGTTAGGAAACTCAATTGTTAAAAGGAAAAATTTCAACACTCATTGAGAATAGCATCTCCGAGAAGGTGTTTCCCGGTGCCGTCGCTTCCATCCTTACGGATAAAAAGGTGCTTTACCACGAGGCGTTTGGGTATCGATGTGTGAAACCGAAAAGGCTACCGATGTTTCACACGACGTTATTCGATTTGGCATCCCTGACGAAACCGGTTGTTGTAGGAACGCTTTGCATGCAGTTCGTTGAGAGCGGCAAACTCTCTTTGGATACGCCTGTAGAGAAATACCTGCCGGAGTTCAAACAGAAAGGAGTGACACCTAAACACCTGCTGACACATACTTCAGGACTCCCTGCATGGTTACCTGTCTATCTGCGTGTACCATCACGTAAGGACGTAATCTCCTATCTCGGAGGCGTGCCATTGGAATCTCAACCCGGGAAAAAAGCCGTGTATAGTTGTTTGGGATATATCGTTTTAGGAACACTTCTTGAAAGAGTGACTGGACAACCTTTGGACAAATTGGCACACGATCGGATTTTCGCGCCACTCGGTATGGAATGGACGCGGTTCAATCCGCCACAAGCATGGCGCAAGCACTGCGCAGCAACAGAGGATTCCAACAGTTTTGAACGTCGGATGGTGAACTACGAACGCTACGATTGGCGAGAGGGCGTAATCATCGGACAAGTTCACGATGAGAATGCACATTTCCTCGGCGGCGTTTCTGGCAATGCAGGACTCTTTTCTACATCAACAGATCTCAGTAAGTTCTGCAAAACACTGATGAACAACGGTGGAGAACTCTTATGCCCGGCGAGCCTCTGTAGGATGCAACAGATCGCCCCAGCGGCAGGAGAACGTCGAGGTATCGGCTGGATTGTGACAGATGACGGCTGTCTCTACCACACAGGATTCACTGGCACTTCAATACGAATCTGTTTAAAAAGAAAACTGGCAGCGATCCTGTTGACAAATCGGGTGCATCCGGACGCCGATCGGCGGGGCATTATCGAATTCAGGAAAATATTCCATAATATTTTATTCGCTTCGTAGCAACACGCTACGGTCTAACTTCCGAACCGGAACTTTACACACAAACTTCCTATGTCTTTCACGACAAAATCGCAGAAAATTGAATTAGGATTGACAGTCCTGCTCACAGAGAAAAACGACTGGATTCGCGGGAGATCAATTGGTCTGATTACAAACCACACGGGCGTTGATGCCACTTTACGAAGCAATTATCGACTTTTCGCGGCGGCATCATCGTGTCGGCTTTCTGCGATCTTCTCTCCAGAGCACGGATTCTGGGGCGCGGTTCAAGATGGCATCGCTGTCAATAGCCTCGATGTCTCGGATGAAAGCGCATCGCGAAGAGATACCCAAGCAAAAACGCCCCACCTCACGAGCATCCCAGTCTATAGTCTGTATGGACAGTCAGTGCGTCCAACAGCGCACCAACTTGAAGATATTGATTTGCTTATCTACGATATGCAAGATGTCGGGACGCGTTACTATACCTATATCTCAACACTGCTACATGCCATGGAAGCCGCCTGCGACCACGACATTGATTTCGTGGTCGCAGATCGTCCGAATCCGATTGCGTGCAATGCTGTGGAGGGACCGATATTGGAACGCAGGTTTGAATCGTTTGTCGGCATACATACAATGCCCGTCCGTTACGGACTGACAATCGGTGAATTGGCAACACTGTTAAAGATGGAGCGTGTCCCAGCGTGCCGTCTAAACGTTGCATGGATGCACGGGTATGAGCGCGGAATGTGGTACGATGACACCGGCTTACAATGGGTGCCCCCCTCACCCAATATGCCGACACTCACAACCGCAACACTCTATCCCGGCTTATGCTTATTTGAAGGCACAAATATGAGCGAGGGCAGAGGAACGACAAAACCTTTTGAATATATCGGCGCGCCTTGGTGTAACGGTGAAAAGTGGGCTGAGGCACTCAATGCTTTGGCTCTACCGGGTGTTCTATTCCGTCCAACTGTTTTTACGCCTGCCCCAGTTGCTGAAACCACAAAGCACGCGAAACAGCCATGCAGCGGCGTTGCAATCCATATCACTGATAGAGAACGCTTTCTACCAGTAGAGACGGTTATCCACATGTTATCCACTTTAACCACCGAATACAGCAATCATTTTGTGTTCCGACCCGAGCACTTTGATCGATTAGCAGGAAATAATTGGCTCCGGGACACGCTGTTAGATAGAGAGCCATCGGATAAGATTCTGGCACGGTGGACTGATGAGCTTCAGATATGGCATGAAAAGGCAAAACAGTATCACGCCTACGATTAGTTGTTAGTTACAAGAGGGTATTTCCGTTGCTAAACGAAAATCTCTTAACCGTTAACCAATGACCGAAGGTTTCCTGCGCAGCAGGCGAACCGAACCCTGTAAAAAAATATGATAGAATTTTATCAACTTCTCAAAAAAAAGAAAAAGTATGTTATCGGTCTGATGTCTGGCACCTCTGTTGATGGCATTGATGCAGCCGTTGTTGAAATCACGGGGCATGGTTTAGAAACGACAGTAGACCTGATCGCTTTTGAGACTTTTCCCTTTCCGCCCGATGTGCCACAACGCATCCTCGCCCTCTGCCAGCCCGATACGAGCCGCGTTGACGACATTTGTGAAATGAACTTCTACATCGGACATCTCTTCGCGGAGGCTGCCAAACATACCCTACAAAAAAACGGAATATTTGCAAGAGACATTGACCTCATCGGCTCACACGGTCAAACGATTCACCACTTACCCATTTTTAATGATTCCTCACGGAGAAACGACAGGCGTTTGGACTTTGACGTGCGTTCCTCCCTCAACGAACCGCAAGGTAAAATTAAAATTCCGTCAACACTGCAGATTGGTGAACCTGCGGTCATTGCACACGAAACCGGTATTCCTACTATTGCTGACTTCCGAGTAGCAGATATGGCGGCAGGTGGGCAAGGTGCCCCGTTAGTATCATATCCAGACTACCTGTTGTTTCGTGACACCGCTAAAACAGTGGGCCTCCTGAATATCGGAGGGATCGCGAACCTCACCGTGCTTCCCGCTAACGGATCGTTTGATTCGGTCGCTGCGGCAGACACAGGACCGGGAAATATGTGTGTTGATGCAGTCGTGAGCGAGATAACGGATGGAAAAGAACGTTATGACGAAGCCGGTCGGCGTGCCGCGCAGGGAACCCCGCACCAACCGCTCATTGACGAATGGTTAAAGCACCCTTTTTTCCAATTACCTCCGCCAAAAACCACAGGACGCGAGATGTTCGGACACACCTTCGCACTGGAATGTCTGACGGCATGTCGTGAATACAATCTTTCAGATAACGACGCTATTGCAACATTGACCGACTTGACAGTCCAGACGATTGCCCTTTACATTTCACGATTCGTGTCGGAACAGAACCCAATAGACAGACTCTACGTGAGTGGCGGCGGTGTACACAACCAGACCCTCATACAAAGGCTCAGCGAGGTCTTAGTAAATACAGTTGTTGAACCCGTAGATAACTCTGGCATTTCAGGGGATGCAAAAGAGGCGATAGCGTTCGCAATTCTTGCAAACGAGTCCCTTCACGGACAGGCTGGGAACCTGCCTTCAGCAACAGGTGCGTCTGTGCGAAAAATTCTGGGAAAATTCGTGTGTCCGTAATTTCTTAACTACTTAATAACTGACAACTACTAAAACCGAATTCTGAGGGATATGCGATGACTACCCCCTAATGCTGGGTGGTTCGCAAACGCATAGTCTAATCCTGCACCTGCCCCGGTGACGAATCGGAGGTTCAACCCAACCCCTGCTGTCAGTTGACGAACACTCTCAAGACTCCCACTCCGTTCTGCCATTCCAATTCGCAAGGCAAGCAGATCGAAAAGCGTCCACTCGGCACCTGCATGTAACTCAACAGGACTTCCCTGCGGTTCCTCGACTTGAGATTGACCCTGATTTTGGATGTAGGTATCCAGGGCAAGAATGAGTGTACTTCGGAAGATAGGGAGCGAGTGTATCGTGGCAATACCAATCTTCAGGTGTGGCAATATTGTTTCCGTGTGGGATGTCTGATCTGACGATTGTGGCGGTGTATTCCAATAGAGTTTTGTCGTAAAGGCATCGCTCGCCTGCAATCCGAGAATGAGTTGATGAGATTTCTCTGGGTTTGTCATCGCAATAATACCGACATCTGCGCCGCCACCGATGGCATTTGTGCTTCGATACCCACTCATATAGAGAAGTTTGAGTGTCCCGCCGAGATGTAAATGAATCCCACGAAAAGCAGGTAATCTCCAGCCGTTAGCAAAGAGAAAGGCGTTATCGGTATTATTGAAAGACCCTACAACCTCTGGACGGTTCATAGGTCCAACAGGACGACTGACCACAGGCAGACTGGTAATAGGGATATCGTCAACACCAACGCGGAGCCAACTGACACCGATTGCGCCTCGTTTTTTCAGTGGATGACTTTTGTCTTGCAAGTTGTGGTTTGCAAGCGGCACCACAAAACTGGCGAAATCGTAAGCATCTTCTCCATTGAGCGTGGAATGCATGAAACTGACTTCATATCGAGTGAGCTGTCCCAATCCAGCAGGATTCCAATACGGCGCGTAAGCATTGTCACTCAGAGCAGTCCCGGCACCGCCCATAGCAAGTGCGCGAGCACCAACCCCAAGTGTTAGGAAATCAGCAGTGTATCTCGCCTCAGCGGATTGGAGAGCCATCACGCAGAACGTAATTACACACACCAGAAAATAGAAGATATTTTTTTTAAGATGTTTCATTTCTTTGTTATCGGTTATTCGAACTAACAACCATTAACGCAATTTCATCATTTTAAGTATTTCGGTTATATCTTTTTCACCCTCGCGCTGGATTCGGAGTTTAGCATAGTAAACGCCATTTGCCACCTCAACGCCATCAGCATCTCTGCCATCCCATTCCACCATAAGAAACCCAGGTGTTGGTGGCATAGCGAGCTCCCGGATCAGTCTTCCACTCAGCGTATAGATTTTCACAACCAGTGAATCAGCAGGGGCTGTTAATTCGCAGGTGAGCGTTGTTTTGCGCGGAAAAGGATTTGGATAGTTAAGAAACGATAGCAGTTGTAAAGTATCATGGACTCGAAATGTGATGTTCACTGTATCCGTATTTCCATGGACATCGCTTGCAGTTAGGCGAACCTCATATTCCCGCGGTTCAAGCTCCGGAGACGGATATGTTAAAACGAGTTGATTTGAACCGGGATGATGTGTCACTTGATACGCCTCCGGCTTAATGCGCTCATATTCACCGAACGAATCTCCAATTTCCAATAGCAGCGGACGCGTGAGATAATCAAGTCCACTTAGGTCAGTTAATGTTGCCCCGATGAGCGGTTCCGAATCTGTTGCATCCCCCGGAACAAAGTGTTGTTGATTGCCGATAGTGAGTTGTATATCTGGTGGCACAGTATCGTCGGTATACAGCAGCGTAATTGGTCCAAGGCGATCCGTTGTAGCTCGAATAGTACCGACAGATCGGGTTTGAAACCGAAATCTATCACCAGGTGCAAAGGAGCGTTCGCCTTGCGTGAGTTGAAAACGCAAGCCGTAGGACTTATAATCGAAAGGTTCTCCGACCGTTCCATGCAATGGCTGGTTTCCATCAGTTTGGGAACGCAAAATACCGGTTCTCTCACCTTCAACCTGAAAAACACTATCCGTCAGGAAGAAGATAATCCACTTATCCTCCGGCATAGTGGTGTCCGGCGGAAGTTCAACGTAACTGATGGTACCCGTGCCTCGGTTAGTATCCCTGAACCCAGAGGCATACCAACGCTCCTCTTGTTGAGGGGCATCAAGATCTGGCTCAACATCTACTGATTGTACAAGCGAAGTTATGTTGAATGTCAAGATATCCCCGAATACAAAAGGTTTTTCAAAATCGAGTTCTACATTAATCGAGAAGCCGTGTCTGGAGCTTGGGATGTCCGTAGTAAAGTTTCCAAGCTGCTCCGCGGATGCAATAACTTCCAAGGGTTCAAATACCCGTATGTCATCTGTTGAAGGCGCAAGGAAAAGCCGATAGGTTTGAGGACCCGTGAAGAAGAGGACGTATTTGCCGGTCCGAGCACCTTCGGATTGGACGCGAACATCGCGAAGCGCGCTTTCGCCAACGTTATCCTCACTCACGTTTGTTACCTGTATCCGCTGTTGTAACGTCCCCGTAGCATCGGCAAGTTGTTGAGAAGGAAGCCGCGTCCAATTTCCGAGTGTCGAGTTAAACATATAAACACCCAACTCACGTGCCCGGGATGCAATGGCGGTGTCAATTGTATCTGCAACCCCAAATTCATCGGGTCCCTCTTCCAAAGGTGTGTCTTCGGATTCCGTGCCACCCAACAATTCTCGCGTGAGTTGGGTTCTGAGAGCACCGAGGTCAAAGCTTAAGTCGATCGCCACCGAGGAGGTAAGTTTAATAACGTCTGTTGCAGACGAGGCTGCCTCGCCACTACGCTCACCAACAACAATCTCATATCCGTAAGCGGAGATACCGGGAAGTGGTGCCCGTTTGGACATTCCCTGTAAGGGCAAGGTGCCCTCGCCACTACGGAAAGATGAGGCTTTCGGAGTCGTATCAAGAGAGCCCGCCCCTACAGTTTCCAGAAACTTTCGTTCATCTAACGGACGGACTGCCAGCACTGCTGCTTCTTGGAAACCACCAGGCGGAACAGTGATCATGCAATTCCGGTCCAAACTGGTGACCTGACTTGAAGAAGTCGTTCCCACCGCATTTATATCGACAAAGAGTCGTCGGTAAGCGATATTGTCCTCCTCATCGTTTTCAAGGACATCACCCGGCTGATCCGCTTCAGTTTCTATCACATCAATATAGACGAATATGTCGTGTGTGCCGAGAGGTAACGAGTCTTTCAGATTTAAAGTAGCGGTTGCAATTGGGAGTGTATTCAACGGATCCGGTTCATAAACATCCTTCTTTGTACCGGGGTTCGCCAACGGCGTGCGTTGCACCCAGTCGTTGGGCTGGATTCGGGTAGTTCCGATGAGATTCACATCGTTGTCAACAAGCATATCATCGTTAACATCTGGATTGCCGCTGAAAAAAGCGACCTCAATAGGGATCTCTATGCCTTCGCCTTCTACCTGTACATCCGCCGAGAGATACCATTGCTCCGTTTTAGTGTTGTAACCGTACCCAACCCTGTCAGTTCTATCAATCTTTACAATGGTAAGATTAGGATATACGTAGGGATAATATTGAAGTCTGTCGCTTGTAACCGTGTTGTTGTCTATATCCGTGACTTGAAGATTATACCGGATAGAGGAACCATCTATAGGCGCGTTTAGAGGTTCAGGCACCGTCCACCATCCGTCTTCCGACAACGGGGGATCGGCGGGAACGAGCCGGACATTCTCCCACGCTCGACTCTGTGGATTACGCCACTCCAAGAGCACCAGGAACAGTTCTTCTTTTTCATCGGAAACCTGAACAGAGATGCGGAACTTGCCTTCATCGACTAACTCGGGTTTAATGTCGAGGATTTTGGGGATGTTGACGGTAAATCCATCGCCACCGACAGCAACAGTTGTGTTACTTTGCGCGTAGTACTCGACATGGGCATCACCGCTGTCAATGTTTTTCGGAACAGAAAAAGTCAAAGCAGGATAAGCACCACGGTTAACATTTGCCGTTTTCGTGAGAATCACGTCTCCAGTGTAGTATTTCACTGGACCCGCAACACCTTGAGCGGTAGCTGTTCTCCCAGGAAACAAAGCTTTAACGGTGAGTGTGCCGTTAAAAGAGGTATCGGTAACAAAACGTTTTGTTCGACTTGCGGCGTCGTAAGTGGCAGTCTGGACGTGTCCCCCTGCAATTCGGAGGGTATCCCCAGGGGCAACTGTTTTCGTCTCAACAGTAGGTTGAATTTCACCATTAGCGATAGCAATTTGTAGGGCAGGATCACCGAAAAGCGTATATTCCATCATAATATCAATTTGACCCGTGCCTTCTGTCATCAAAAGTTCAACCTTTGAATCGAAACTCAAGGGACCGAGTTGCCGGATGTTCCGTTTAAAGAGCATGTCGAAAATGATACGGTTGAGAGCGTCGTTTCCGCTGCCGTATGTGAGACGGGTTGCACTCAACATGCCGATGATACCGCCTCTCTCTTTACGTAACAATTTCTCCGCCATGCTCGGTTCACCGGGCTTGTCAAAATAGCCGTTATAACAACTCAGAACCAACATGAAAGGGATTTTATCGGTTTCCTCAACTTGGTCAACAGAGGCATTATCAAAGATGGCTTCGTGCGCCCAGACGATTCTGCCGCCGTGCCCGGCATATTGTGCTAGTACAGCCCCCTCTCCAAGTGCCTCAATGATTTGATCTTTCGCCACGCGTTGGGGCAAGAGTCCTGGGTAATCCGCCGGATGTGCTTCCACTTGGTCAATAACATCTTCAAGGAACACCTCAACCGTTTCGTATCCAAGGCGGGTGTGATCTTTCGCTATTTCATCAAGGCTTTTCTTAAAAATAAAATCTCCAGAGTTACTAACTTCGTCGTCGGCAACAGAAATAATTCTTCGCCGCCAGTCCCCGTTAGGCGGTGCTTGTTCGTAGGCGATGATTTTGTCAACGACTGCATCCGCTTGATCGGGAGTCTCAACACTGAGCCTACCTATATAGAAATCCGTGAATTCATCGTGTCCGGAAACGGTCGCATACCAATGATCTGCCGCGGTCCGTCCGAAGGAATCGGTTCGTATATAATGGGTTGGAATGTATCCAGCCAGCTCCGGCGGTTCAGCATAAATATCCGTGTCAATGCCTCGAAAATCGAAGGTGCCATCGCCAAAGAGGACTACATAGGTTAGTGCTGGCGCGGTCCAAGACTGAAACGCATGCTTTAGAAACGCCTTAATAGTCTTCGGATTGACACCGCCATCCCCAAAGGTATTGTAAATATCATCGGTTGTAACAACTTTGGTGCGGTATCCGCCCCCGCCAGGTGTCGATCGCCACGCTGTCAATCGTTGGGCGGCAGAAAGGAAGTTAGGGTGTGCCACAATTAGATAGTCAGCACCCTGCGCTGCAGTCGCTAAGCCCGTAGGTACAACGACCTCAACGCGATCAGGCTGACGCAACGCCGTATTGGAAACGGCGATAAATTGGGTGCTTCGAGTATCGGGTACTTGGAAAAGCGCATTATAGGAATCGCGGTTAGAAACCCCTTCCACATCTACTTCCACATTCACACCTTGCATCTGGGCAGTCAGGTATGTCCCATCCGTCTCAAAGATATGTATCCCCGGGTCCCGGAACGCCTCAATTTTATACTGGAGTTTACGACCTCCAGGGAGTTTTCGCTCTTGGGAGGTTGCATCGGCAGTGGGTGATCTGAACCATAACTCGTCAGCAACAGCTCGGAAAAGACGAGTATACTCGACAGAAAAACGGTTGAGGTAGACATGATAGGGGTATCGGGTGGTATCCTCATCAACGTTGCTGTCAACTCTGGCTAAAGACAACACGTTCTGTTCGCCTTTGACGCTGTCCTTAAGGGTATCCCAAGTGCGCAATGTGCGTCCAATGGTGAGTGTGTCTTGCTGTTCCCACTCGGCAAAATCGATCCGGACTCCATTAATAGCGACCAAAATCTCGTGTGATACCGGTGTGCCGCCTTGTAAATCAACGGAGATACGTGGTGGATCGAAACTTTTTGCGACATCATAGAGCGGGAATTCGAGACGCATCTCGGCGGCATCCCCCCCATTCTTTATACCGTCCCAGTACCAGAAGTCCAAAGCATCAAACCAACCGTGCTTGTCACCAGGTGAAACAGTCTCAGTATAGACAAATTCGAGGTTACTCGTCAGATGATCCTCTTCAAAATCCACTTTAGAACGGAAGGTGGGAACCTGTGTCGCCGTTTGGTCTGTGGGGCTGGCGGTAATCTGTGGCACCCGTGCCGGAAGGCGGGTAGGTGTGGCACTATTGTCAATCGTGAGCCAATAGACATTCCAACGACTATACCGATTTTTAGACTTATGCCCGAGAAAAAAGATAGCATCGTTCGGGTCAAAACTTCCATCCGCCGCACCGCTGATGTAGATAGGAATGTTTCTGTTTCCTTGTGTGAGTCGCAATCTTGTCGGATGCGTGCCGATGAGATCTATACCCCAGTCGTTCTGAAGAGATGCTGCTGTCACCGCATAGATACCTGTCTCTTGGACAGACAACTTATAACGTGTTCCATCACCGCCGTTGGGTATGAGTGTTGGTGCTGCAGGTACCAGTGGACGGGGTGCTCGAAAACGGGCGGCTTGCTCAGCGTTTAAGAGTTGATGTGAAAATGCACGCTCAAACGCCTCCGATTCTGGGGCAATTGTCCCTTGGACAGGGAAAATTTGTGAACCGCTCCCTTGTGCTGTTAGCGGTCCTCCCTGCTCCGTATAGGAGAAACGAATGTTCACTGTGAAACGTGAATACAAATGCAGTGTCCGGGTGTTCGGCAGATATTGCACTGGATATAGTGCCAACGCGATGACACGTTGATTCCGAATATAGCCTTCGCGCACGATCCGAGCAAGCGGATGTCCAGGGTATGAACGGTTTCCAGCAAACGCGCCATTTTCTTTTAACCGATATGCGCTCCCGCTTTCTGACCAGCGCTGCGAAGCTGCGTGTTGTGAATTGCGTTCATGTATATCAAAAATCGGAACTGGAATGAGACGCACGCCGGTGCGTGTCTCAGCAGACGCAGCAGAGACATCAACTGCTTCAATTGTAGCCGTCGCGGGTATACCGAGCATGAGGCGTGTAACAGGAACTTTGGGGTTTCCTGGTTCATCGGTGAAGTGACACTCGGCGTAACGCACCTCTTGGTACCGGACATTATTCCGGATTACCTCAGATACAGTCAGCTCCGGCAAGGTGAATTGAAGAGTGATTCCGTCTGTTGATGTCGTTTGGGTAATCTTTGCGAAAGAATCGGGGTGTTTTTGCTGGGTGTTTTTGCTGCGGATTTCCGCACAAACCTCTCCTACAAAGATGAGAACATAGATGCCCAGTAGAATACCAAACTTGAATAAAGCATATACAGGTTTGTGCCCCGTTCCTATCTGTTTTGAGAATAGCATTCAAGCCCCTCGATATTTTGAATACAAAACTTTGTGTTATAAGTGTCTGGTATAGCACAGATTCTTCACTTT
The DNA here is from genome assembly GCA_022827885.1 of Candidatus Poribacteria bacterium. Classification (GTDB taxonomy): domain Bacteria; phylum Poribacteria; class WGA-4E; order WGA-4E; family WGA-3G; genus WGA-3G. The sequence continues at coordinate 49,883 of JAJEIP010000072.1, read as the reverse complement.
TTTTGAGAGAGAAGGAGAAAGTCCGTGTGGACTTTCCAAAGGCCCCTCTACTCTCAACTCCGCTATCTCACCTTTAAAATAATTTTTCCGAAATTGCGATTGGCTTCCATATAAGCATGAGCCTCTTGCACGTGGGCTAACGGAAAGACGGTGTCAATAATGGGTCGGATTTTGCCGCTCGCCAATTCGGGCAACCAGCGATCCATAAAGTTTTGTGTGACACCGATTTTTTCGTCAATGGATCGTGTCCGCAGGACGGAGCCTATCAATTGAATCCTGTTTCGCATCAGTGTATTGAGGTTAATTTCTGTGACTGAACCGCTGATTAACCCGAGTTGTAAAAGTCGACCCCTTGTTTTAAGCACAGAAAGGTTCCGTTCAAGATAAGTTGCTCCGATAAAGTCCACAACAACATCTACACCTTGACCCTCTGTCAAACGTAGAATCTCGGCAACGAAATCGCTTTCTTTGTAGTTGATGCCCTCTTCCGCACCGAGTGCCTTGCACTTTTCAATTTTTTCCGGGGTCCCTGCGGTGATAAAAACCTTGGCACCGGCGTGATGCGAGATTTGGACACCAGCGGTGCCAACACCGCTCCCGCCTGCATGAATCAAGATTGTCTCACCAGTTGATAAGCCGCCTTGGGTAAAAATGTTGTCCCCCGCTGTAAAAAAGACTTCAGGCACAGCGGCAGCTTGTTCAAAAGTCCATTCGTCAGGCATTGGCATTGCCATCCGGTAATCAATGACGGCTTGCTCTGCATAACCGCCACCTCCAACGAGCCCAAAAACGCGATCCCCTTTCGCCACTCCTTTTACAGCACGACCCATCGCTGAAACGGTGCCAGCGATCTCTAAACCGAGGACCTCAGAATCACCTGGCGGCGGTGGATATCCACCGCGGCGTTGAATCATATCGGCTCGATTTAAGGCAGTTGCATGGACATCCACCAAGACTTGTGTTTCTGTTGGATTCGGTGATGGAATTTCGCCTAATTGCAGGACTTCCGGTCCGCCATCGCCTGTTCTGATAATCGCTTTCACTGTTTGTACTCCGTTTTCTCCTTTAATATTTCATCTAATTTTAACATATTTAGAAAGGTTATACCACGTTTAAAGGCAGGTTTCAGATTTTAGTCAGAGCATGAAAAGAAGAAGAGCAACATAAGGCATATAATAGAAAAGTAAGAGGGTTACAACTTTTTAAGTTTCTTAGCGTCTAAAAGAATTGAACCCTAACAAAACGAAAAACCATACAAGGAAAGGAACAGGAAATGGGAAAAAGGAAGGTTAGAAACGCAAAGAAAACTGCGAATCGCCGCTTCAACCCAGTAAAAGCGAAATTGGAATCTATAAATGAATGTTTTGACCAATTACGGTATGGGCTGCCAGCAGATCAAGAAGAATATATTGAAGCGGACAGGATTACACACTCTTATGTTAAAAGCTGCTTCCTTATGATTATTCAGCGTACTGTGGACATCAACAACGTTATTATCGAATTTAGCGGCCAGACACCGCCACAGCAGAAACATCAAAGCTTCCGTGCCTTATATCAAAACGGTGTAATTGATCAGGAAACCTTAGATTTTTTCATCAAGGCTTTAGATTTCTATGAAAAAATCGCGAATCCCTACCAAGAACTCGCGCTTTCCGAACTGTATGATGCCGCGCTCCAACTTTTGAAGTACGGTGAAGCCTACACCCACCAACTCGAAAATTTCTTTGTGAATCATTCACCTTAACGAGAAGAGGCACGGCATAAACCGCGCCTCTTTCTTGAAATGATTGTTTACAAAGCCTAAACCGCTCTAATTAAACTCAACAATACCGCCTGTCCCTTTGAGCACCATGTCCGGTTTAAGCAGAATCTGCTCTTCGGGTTCTAACTTTAACCCAGTTGGATGGAGAACATAAGCGATTCTGAGCGGGAGATATTGACCTAAATCGGCAAGCCTATCCATCCGGCTCTTAAATATTTGCTGTTCGCTCTGCTGGGTCTGATAGGCGTACCAATACTTGAGATACGATCCGACACGGTTGTTGAAAATAATCTTATTGGAGTTGGCATCAATGACTCTGACGCGAGTCAGTCCCCTGGCAGTAAGGCGGGTGCGAATATAGGTGGATGTACCGGAAATCCCACCTTGTCTACCCTGTTTCATAAGAAGTTGGTTGTAGTCCTGATCGGTTATCTTCGGTTCTTCGACACTTCCGATGATAACCATATCGGTGCCGAGTTCCTGTCCGAGTTTTGCTGCCAAAGCAGGATCTCCATAGACTTGCTCCGGCGTTAAGCCTAACTCCGTGAGTTTGTCTGCAACCGGTTGAACCTTGTTTGAGATGTCATAAATCCATTCTGCCTCTTTGAATATCAGTTCCAGACGGGTTGCAAGGTTTACGCCGATGCGTCCAGCTAACTTTTCAACGTCTTCTGATGCTCCTGTTTTGGCAAAGAATGGGACAATTGCAATGCGCTTTGCATCACTGATCGGGGGTGGGATATCAATGTTCTCATAACCATCACCACCATCACCACTACACCCTATCATTGTGATGCAGAGAAGCGATGTAAATAAAAGTGTAAAGAAACGTGCCACTGAAGTATGCCTCCTATATTTTGGGCGTAACTTGAAAGCCAAATTTTTGTAGACTGGGTCAGAAATTCTGTCTCCCATCCCAATCTATAACTCGCGAGATTTCTGATGCGCTTGCGTCCACTTAAAAATCTCGTCGGCATGTTCGATGTCTTGGGCGCGAAGGGTTTCGGTTTCCCGACGATCAGATGGGTAAACCCGTTTCACCATGGGCGCGATTCAGCGATCGCGCCCATATATTGGAAACCGAACTGTGCGATCAAAGCACAATTCGCTTGTGCCCTACATTTTACCAACAGCATACCATAAATTACAGAAATAAGTCAAGTCTTTAACCGATAGCCAATGCTCGAACTTCGCCAAATTCGTGATCAAGCTTGGTCCACGAATTACCCGAATCTGTACTACGGTAGAGTTGTCCACTCACGCTGCAAGCGATAAGAAGGTCATCAAACTGCGGATTATGAGCAAAACACCAGATTGTGCTATTTGCTGTTCTACCGATGTCCGCTCGGTTCCACGTCTTTCCAGCATCACGCGTCGAGAAGATCCCGCCTTGATCACCGGGAGGACCGTTCCCAGCACCGATAAAGACCTGACCGGCATCGCCGTTGAGGAAAAATGCTGCGCGGCAATAGGGCCATGGATAGTGTGCCTTGACGTTTAGTGGTGTCCACTGTTGCCCCATGTCTGTCGTTACGCAAACATCATTGTTTGTCGCAGCGATGATCGTTTTGGGTGAACCCGGAACCACGCAGAGTCCGTGGATATCGAGGCTACTGAGCCCCTCACTACGTTCAACCCACGTGTCGCCACCGTCTGTACTAAGGCGCATGCCATCAATCTCAATTCCAGCATAGAGCGTTTGCGAATCTTCGGGATCAATCACAAAGGTCGTGACACGCGGAATAATCGGGACCCCTTCGCATTCTTGTGCGAGATCAGCGTTGAGTTGTTTCCAGTTATCACCACCGTCAGTGGATTTGAAAAGCGCGGAAGGACACGTACCCGCGTAGAGTGTGTCCGGCGTCCCTCGATCAATAGCGATCGCCCAAACTTCCAATTCATCCATAGGACTTGAGAGACGATGCCATGATTCGGCGGCATCGTTTGATCGGAAGATACCTTTTTCGGTCCCGGCATAGAGAACGTCTGAGTTGCTTGGATTAACTGCTATGGCGCGAACGTCGGCTTCTGGAAAAAGCGCATTACTCGCCCTGCGCCATGTGTCTCCGTTGTCAGTACTGCGCCAGACACTTTGTCCAATGGTTCCAGCATAGAGTGTAGGTTGCATTTTTTAACTATGGCCTCCTGGGCTGCCCTCTAAATGTAAAGCAAAGGCAAATTATGCCATTTAAGGCATAATTTCATTTCGGGCAGGTTCGTAGGGGTTGGGTTACCCAACCGTTACAGTGTGTGACTGAGTTATATATCTGTACATCAAAAACGATCGCCTGCAACAATACGCAAAAATACGCAGAAACACCCGAGCAAATACACGCAGGCGAATTTAAAGAATACACGTAAAGGTCGTAATGCACTTTCCCCGCAAGATATAATCAAAAGTCGGTTAAGGTTCCCTTACTAACGGGTCTCGAATCAAGGGAAACTTGATATATCACAGACTTCGGTTCTATTTCTGGTCCAAGAAGGAACGAGAATCGGTACAAGGGGTTATCCCGCATATCTTGTGTTATGAGATACATCGCTTGTGCTTCCCGATACGGTCGTTCTGTTTTACGGTCAGAGAGCATTAGCGTTACAGTGGGGGTCAATCCGACGAGGGGCTCCGTAGATTCAGCGATGATGTCCCAGTAGCGCGGATGCACCGGATTCGGAAGCGCAGTAGTAGTAAAGGTAATATGCGCGCCGCGAGTTGCACTATATTGATATGTCGAACTTTGCCCATGGAGGTTGATCGCTTCCATTTGTAAACTGGGAACAAGAATGACCTCTGCGGCGGTATTCGACAACACAAGGGAACCCGCATTACCCGCCGACAATTTTATTTCGTTGATATCGACGGCACCCGTGTTATGAAATTCAATGGCATGGACAGCATTACTCGCTGGAGAACTGCTTGAGAATCCGAGTGTCAATCCTTCGGCATTTCTAAAGCCGATATATTCCGCCGAAAAGTTGCTCAACTGCCCCTGCTGCGTGCCGCTTGGATAGGAATTATACCAACGCCGAGGCGTGAGGGAAAGTCCAATAGCACGATACTCAGATAAATAGTTAGCCAATTTCCATTCGATGAAAATGTCAGGAATTGCTTTGATGATACCTCGAGATGCAAGGGCATCTGAGATACCGGTAAGCGATGTGCCGCGATTTTGGACAATTTCAATGAGTGTTTCTATCCCGCCGTATTGCTCATGCAGATAGAGCATCCATAAGAAGGCTGCACCGTAGTGTGGAAGCGAGTTTGCGTTTCCCTCGGGCCACGTCACAAGCGAGATAGATGGCATTTTTTCAAATGCTGCTACATGTTCCTGTACAGAATAACCGCAGAGAAATGAGGCATACACTGCACATCCTTCATCTACCCAAGTGACTTCTCTGGCATCATGACGCCAATTGAGAAGATGTTGAAATTCATGTGCAATAACATTGTGTGCTCTTTCGCTGTTCGGATTCAGAGGTTGCGTATCAATGTATAGCATTTCTGCTTCGTTACTGCGAATTGGGAACCCACGAAATCCAGGGTTTCGAAGTAAACCCCGTTGCTGGTCGGCAGGATTGAAAAAGCCCGCCGTGTAACGGTTCGCGCCGTGTGCATCCTGAATATTAAGGAGAAGTAAGATAATCCTGCCGTTTCCATCAATATCCGGTGGGGCTCCGAAGAACTTCGTCAACGTCGGATAAATGCCTTGCTGTGGATTCGCGGGTGTGACGGTATCAAACGCTCGGATCATTGCCTGAACGGTTCCGGCGGTAACTCGTTTGTTCCACTCAGCTTCCTCAACAAAAACATAGCAGAAACTACCTACACCCCGAAGAACAGCGGAGACGGTGTACTGTTGCATGCTTCTAAAATCAGGGGCGAAGAAGGTGCGCTCTGTGCCAATTGGCAACGCAGGAGCAACAGGCAATGCAGGAGCAGTCCGATTTCCGGGCCCAAGGACCCGTTGTGGAGCGTTTGTAGCATCAATTACATGCTTTGGATTTGATAGATGCGGTGTCCCACAAAGATATGAATCGGCGTTAACCCCTCCTACATAGAGATACCCCAAAAGCAATAATGCTATAAGCAAACCCCGCGCGAACATACCATTAGCAAAGAACGAATGTGGATGTGAGGTTCTAATGAAATGTTTTTGCTTGGGTGCTTCCGCCCCAACAATCAAACCTCTGAATCTCAACCATCTTCTATTTTGTTGTGTGCTAAAAGCACCCCGAATTGTCGAGATGTGCATCTTGTCCACCCAGTCCATCGTTAACGTGGCTCAGTTTATCTAATAACAAGAATAACTATCGGCTTTCCGGGACATTGCTATCGACTGTTGGCTGATGGAGACCATTCTCCTGACCGCTGACTACTGATTGTTGGCGGCTTCTTTCAAGTTTCTGGAGTAGTTCAGCATTGTTTGGTTCAAGAAGGACGGCTTGCTCCAAAGTTCGCAATGCTTTTTGTTTCAAGCCCTTCCCAAGATAAGCGTCAGCGAGATGCAAGAGAATTTCAGGTGTATCGGGCAGATAGTGGAGAGCTTGCTCCAAATTTTCTATAGCGGCATCAAGCTTTCCCTGTTTAAAGTAGATGAGTCCTAAACTATCAAGATATGCTCCAGATTTCGGCACACTTTTGAGTGCACGGCGGACCAAAGCTGCGGCTTCATCCAAGTTAATACCTTGCTCTGCATAGAGGTATCCTAATGCGTTATAGGCATCCGGCAATTCTGCTTCAGTAGATAAATCAATTGCCCGACGGAGATAAATTTCCGCGCGTTTCATATCGTCTTGCATTTGATACGCTATGCCTATACCGGAAAGCGCGGGGACATATTTATCATTGACAGATAGAATTTTCGTGAAAGTTTGGACGGCTTTCCGGGGCACATTGAATTTGAGGTAAATTTGTCCGAGGGTATAGCGTGCTTCTTGGATACGGTTCGCCAATTCAATGCGTTCGCTACTTCTGGTCCGAAAGCCGTTGCGAGTCCGTTTTGCTCGTTCCTCTAACAAAGTAATCATGCGCGTAATATGAAATTCGGAGCGCTCAAAATTATTTTCCGCCTGATATGCGAGACTGATGCCCTGATGTGCTTCAATTTCAACTTCACTGGCATTACGCGCAGTGCGTTCTCTTGCGGCATTCGTCTCCGACTGTCCTTCAAGCGGTGACAAGACAGAGAGGAAAGTCTTTATCGCTGCGGGGTAGTCACCAGTTTGAAGGTAGAGCTGCCCAAGATGATTTCGGGCACTTTTCTGCTCGGGTCGAATGGTGACGACTCTTTCGTAGGACTGTAAAGCCTCATCAAGCCGATTTTGAGTTTTATAGAGTTCGGCAAGTTCCCGATAATATCGGTCATCATAAGGAATAATGCGTGTGAGTGCCTTGAAGGACGTAATAGCAAGTTCAGTATCGCCGAGATCACGCGCCATACTACCAAGGTAGAAGTAAGCCCTATCATGGTCGGGATCCAACGCGACCAAGCGTTTTAGCGTGTCAAACATTTCCTTCTTTAGAATATTAGGTATTTTACTATTTCTGTTCCGTTCCATATAATAAATGAATCGTTCGGTTACTATTTGGGCAAGAACCCATGTTGCTTTTACATTTTCAGGATTAAATTTAATGGCTGTTCTCGCATCTTCCTCTGCCCCTTTAATATCCTGCAATTTAGGATACCGAAGTGATGCACGCTCGGCATAAATAAAACTCACCTCACTTGGAGATAAAAGTCCATTTTCGAGGATCGTAGCGGAGTCATCAATTTCCTCAATCAGGGCATCGTAGAGAGCTTTACTTTTCGGGATGCTGCGCTCGCCCGTTCTGCAGTATGCCGCCCACATTAGATTGGTATAGAGTTTTGCGACGCGGGTCATGTCCGAATTTAATCCTGTATTCGCATCAGGCAGTACCACCAATTCAGGCGTTTCACTCTCCGTCTGCGCTTGCAGATTGGAGCCCAAAGAGAGACATACGGTGATTAAAACAAGGATTGAGAGTCCCGTAAACATATTGCTCTGCTGGAGCAAAGGACTTCCTTGCTGACAGGTAAAATGTTTCATCGTTTATTCCTCTGGTAAAATGTTTCCTTGTAGCTTCTCACTTGACAATCCGCACGCCAGAGGCGTGATATGTCTATAGCAGGGAGGATGAGAGTTCGATCTTGGCTGCATCAACAAGCTTTTCGTCCGCTTGGAGTGCCATGATTCGCACGCCTTGGGTGTTACGTCCGATACGTCGAATGGCACCGACCGCCGTCCGGGTGACATACCCGTTTGAACTGATGAGAACAAGTTCATCAGCGTTTGCGACGCGTTTTGCAGCGACAACCGCACCATTTCGGGTAGATTTCCCGATAGCGATAATGCCTTTTCCACCGCGTTTCTGAGAACGATAGGCAGAGACTGCTGTTCGTTTACCGTACCCATTTTCTGTAACAATTAACAAAGTATCGTCTTTTTTCGAGGCAGCTGGTTTCTCTTCCATTTCTGATGCCTCACTCTGAACAATAACCATTTGTGCGACGAAATCTTCGTTGCCGAGTTCTATACCGCGTACGCCTCGCGTGTTGCGTCCAAGAGGTCTCGCATCTTTTTCACTAAAACGAATAGCAACACCTTTGTGGGTGACAAGGATAACATCGGCATTGCCATCGGTTACTTGTGCACCGATCAGTTTATCGCCATCGTCAAGATTGACAGCGATAATGCCGCTTGACAGCGTATTCTCAAAACTGGAAAGTTCTGTCTTTTTGACAATACCCCGTTGCGTTGCCATGAAAACAAATGCGTCCGCGCCAATTTCATCCACTGCGACCTCGCCGGCATCCGCCCCCTGTACGGACGAGGCAACCTCACCCTTACGATTTGAGGTTTTTTGGGGGACCGTCACATAGGCTGTAATATTCTCACCTTTTGATAAACGAAGGAGGTTGACGACTGCACGCCCAGCTGATTGGCGACTGGATTCAGGAATTTGATGGACTTTTAGTGTATAACATTTGCCCAAATCTGTGAAGAACAGAATATTCTGATGGGCAGTGGCGACAAAGATGTGTTCCAAAAAATCGCCATCTTTTCGTGTAGCGCCCCTAACCCCAACGCCACCGCGATGCTGCTTCCGATAGGTGTCCATCGGTAACCGCTTAATGTAACCCGCATGAGATAGTGTAACAACCATCTCTTCGTCAGCAATGAGATCTTCGACTTCAAATTCCTTGACTTCACCCGTAAGTTCGGTCCGGCGCTCATCTCCATATTTTTCTTTTAGAGTTTCGAGTTCTGTTCGGATAATATCGGTTACCAAAGTTTCGTCGGCAAGAATCGCACGAAATTCGGCGATATGATCAAGGAGGTCTGTATATTCATCGTGAATTCGCTGGCGTTCGAGTCCCGTCAGCTGCCGGAGCGTCATCGTGAGAATTTCTCTCGCTTGCTGCTGACTGAGTTGATAGGTTTCACGGAGTTCCGCTTCTGCTGCTTGCGGCGAGTCTGCCGTTTGAACGAGTTCTATGATTGCCTCGAGATTTTGCAGTGCCAGGAGGTATCCTTCCAGAATGTGATTTCTACGTTCAGCACGTCTGAGTTCAAATTGCGTCCGCCGTCGAACCACATCCCTACGATGCTCGAGATAGTGTCTGAGGATGTCCTCAAGCGTCAGGACCTTCGGGAGCCCCTCCACAAGGCAGAGAAGATTGGCACTGAAGTTTGTCTGCATCTGCGTGTGTTTATACAACTGATTCAGGATAACCTGTGCAATTTCACCGCGTTTGAGAGGTATAACGATGCGAATTTCTTGGTCTGACTCGTCTCGGATATCGGAGATTCCAGTAATGGTTTTGCTGACAACCAAGTCATACATCCGTTGTAACAGTTGATTTTTCTTTACCTGATACGGAATTTCGGTTATGACGATCTGCTCGCGGTCTCCGCCGCGCCCCGAAATTCTTTCTATGCCCGCTTTCGCTCGGATAGTGATGCTTCCTTTACCCGTCGTGTACATCTGCTGGATACCAGTGGTACCGACAATAATACCTGCAGTAGGGAAGTCGGGTCCAAGGATGTGTTCCATGAGAACTTCTGAAGTGGCATCTGGCTCCGCGAGCTTATGAAGTAGCGCGTCAACAACCTCAGTGAGGTTGTGCGGCGGTATTCGGGTAAGGTAACCAACACCAATACCTGTTGTGCCATTGACGAGCAAATTCGGTAGAAGCCCTGGAAGGACTGTTGGTTCCTCGAGAGAATCTTTATAATTGGGCTGGAAATCAACGACCTGCTTTTCAATGTCAGTGAGCATCTCACTGGCAATAACAGAAAGCCGGCATTCCGTATAACGCATCGCACCCGGCGGGTCGTCGTCAATACTTCCGAAGTTGCCCTGTGGGTCTATTAACGGATAGCGGATACTAAACTCTTGTGCTAAACCAACGAGAGTCCCGTAGATGGGACCATCACCGTGTGGATGATAATCCTTCATCACCTCCCCAACAACAGCAGCACATTTGTCGTAGGGTCGGTTTGCAGTCAGATTTATCTGTCCCATCGCGTAAATAATTCGACGGGTACTCGGTTTGAGGCCATCGCGCACATCAGGGATCGCACGATTGGTGTTGACGCTCATCGCATAGGTAAGATACGATGTCGTCAGTTCATTTTCTATGTTGCGTTCTTGGATGTTTTCCATGGTAGTTTTCGGTACTGATAACTGTTAAGCTCCGTATAAATCAAGATTTACCTGAGTCCCGTAGCGTTCTATAAATTCACGTCGAGGTTCAACGGTATCCCCCATGAGGAGTGTAAAAACACGGTCTGCCTCGACAGCATCTTCGAGTGTTACTCTAAGCAGAATGCGTTCGTCTGGACGCATAGTGGTGTCGCGGAGTTGATCGGCATCCATTTCGGCTAAGCCTTTGTATCGGGTAATTGTGAGACCGCGATGTTCTATCTCGAAAAGGTGTTGCACGAGTGAAAAAATATCGTCTGCATGATAGGCATCGCCATTTTCCGTCTGGACGCTGAACAATTTTTGGCTTTTCGATGTCCCTGACCCATTCGTCTCGTCTGACGAACGAAAGTCGGTTTCTTGGATGTCAAACTCGGCGAGTTTCTCGAGTTCGCGTCTCAGTTCGTAGTGCCAGGTCCGCGGGGTCGCGTCTCCCGTGTTCAACTTGCTGGTCTTTTCCTCAGTTGTACTGTGCTCGGAATTTCCGAACAGTGTTGTTTGCGGGTTTCCGGTGACGGAAGCCGGATCCTCATCATCAGGAGTCTCTTGTGCTACGGTTAGAGGATCATCCCCCTGAACAGGAGATACGTCAACAAGCATGGAAAGTAGTTTATCCACTTTGTCGGATGTGTCTGCTGGATCTGGAGTTTCATTCCTCAAACTTGAGAGTGGTACACCGCTCCGATTAATTTGATTAATGAGACTCTGAATCTTACGGACAGCACTGGCGATGGTCCGATACTCTGATGACGTATAAGGCGCGCTCCGCCGAGCGTTTGTTATCTGAACAGTGTCAAGTGCTAAGGTAAGGAGGTAATCTTCCATTTCCTCGTCGTCTTGTAGGTACTGTGAGCTTCTGCCCTTTCTAACTTGGTAAAGTGGCGGTTGGGCGATGTAGAGATGTCCACCAGCGATGAGGTCTGGCATCTGACGGAAGAAGAACGTTAAAAGCAACGTTCGGATGTGAGCCCCATCAACATCAGCATCCGCCATAATGATAATTTTGGCGTATCGGAGTTTTTCGAGGCTAAACTCTTCAGCGCCGATCCCTGTTCCCAATGCCGTGATGATGTCAATGACTTGGGCATTTCTGAGGATTTTGTCGAGCCGTGTCTTGTCTACATTGATACCTTTACCTCTAAGCGGAAGGACCGCTTGATTTTGTCGATCCCTGCCCTGTTTGGCGGTGCCACCGGCGGAGTCTCCCTCTACAAGAAACAATTCGGTTCGCGACGAGTCGCGTTCGGAGCAGTCGGCAAGTTTTCCCGGCATAGATGCCGAATCAAGGACGCTTTTGCGGCGGACCACTTCCCTGGCGCTGCGAGCAGCTTCACGTGCTCGCGCAGCATCAATAGATTTTTGGATAATACGCTTGGAGACTGACGGGTTTTCCTCCAAAAGTGTTTTCAGGCGAGAGCCAACAAAACTCTGGACGATGCCTTCGACCTCTGTATTTCCGAGTTTCGACTTCGTTTGCCCCTCGAATTGTGGATCAGGAACTTTGACACTGATGACTGCGGTTATTCCTTCGCGGATGTCTTCACCCGTAAGATCTATTTTAGCACTCCGTAGGAGATCGTTAGCGGTGGCATACGTTTTGAAAGCGCGGGTAACCGCACTCTTAAAACCGCTCTCGTGAAACCCGCCTTCGGAGGTGCGGATGTTATTGGCGTAGGAACTAATATTTTCTGTATAAGTCGTATTGAACTGAAAAGCAATCTCCACTATAATCTCTGATTCAACACCCTCTATGTAGATTGGTTCGGAATGCAGGACTTCTTTGTTTTGATTATAGTAAGTAACGAAAGAGGCAATTCCACCCTCGTATTGAAAGGCAATCGGTTCCGAATTTTCATCGTCGCGTGTATCGTGAAATTGGATGCGTACGCCTTTGTTAAGGAATGCAAGTTCTCTGAGCCGATCTCGGAGGACATCGTGCGAGAAGTCAAGTGTGTCAAATATCTCGGAATCAGGCATAAAAGTCGTCCGAGTGCCCGTTTTTCTGCTTTTACCAGTTTTTTCTACGGAAGTTTGTGGAATACCACGCTCGTAGCGTTGTTCGTAGATGGCTCCGTTTTGATAGACTTGAACCTGGAGCCATTCGGAGAGCGCATTGACACAGGAGGCACCAACACCGTGCAAGCCACCCGCGGTTTGGTAGCCGACTTGTTCTCGACCGTCAAATTTACCACCAGCGTGCAGTGTCGTCATAACGACTTCAAGGGCGGAAACGCCTGTCGCGTGTGTATCAACAGGGATGCCTCGGCCGTCATCACTGACAGTTACGCTACCATCGCGATGGAGCGTAACTTCAACTTGTGTCCCGTAACCGGCACCTATTTCGTCTATGGAATTGTCAACCAGTTCTGTGACGAGATGGTGTAATCCAGCGGGACCCGTACTGCCGATGTACATACTTGGGCGTTTTCTGACAGCTTCAAGTCCTTCAAGAATTTGTATATCACTTGCTGTATATGTTCGTGCTTTTTTTGACATTTTTAATGTGATTCCTCGCTATTAAATTACCCTAACGGGCATGGTTTGCTTTGCAGTGGGAATTTTTAGTAGGGTTAGCACCCCTATTTTTTTTTCAAAATTCCTTGTGTACCTCCTTACGTGCTACGTTACTTAACGTAATTGAATTGTACCTTATTTCAACAATTTTGTCAAGGGTTGTCCTTGCTCTGTGCAGTGAATAGTTGCCACAAGGATTCTCTTAGATGTGTGTCAGAAACGTTTGCAAGAACTTGTTCAATTTTCTCTAACTGTTCGGGTGTAACTTGGTGTGTGTTACCGATGGTAGAATCTTCTTCTGGTGTTTCTGGACTTGAGGGTTGGTCTTCAGTTTCTTGGGGTTTGACCAAGAGGGGTTTGATTTCTACGCGGAAGTCTGTGAGAACAGGTTTCTTGAATTCAGCGTTTATGTCGGCTAAAATCTTCGGTTTATTGAGCAATAGGCTCGATTTATAAGCAGAGTATTCTGTGTAAATCTTCAGGATGCCGTTTGACAACGATATGGGGACGGTGTTTGTAGCGAGTGGCGCGAAGTGTTCGTTCCGGCTGAGACATTCTGGCCAGAGAGCAAAAACTTTTTGCTCAAGCACCTTAGGCTCAAAGCCGTGGGCTCGTATGAGTTCGGCAAGGAGATGATGTAAGTTACGGGTTCTGTCCATTTTTTATTTATTTAACTATTGGTTTCGGAAACTTGGTTTATCTGGGCGTTCTCTACTGTTAAAACATTGGGTTGGTTCAGGTGACGCACGAGCGGCTCAGCATGGGTCGCGGTGATGAAGGTTTGCGCGCTCAAATTTTGGAGGACGTTTAATAAGTACTCTGTTCGCTTGTAATCTAATTCGGAAGTGACATCGTCCAGAAGGACGATCGGGTCCTGTCCCGTTACAGTTCGGATTAACTCTAATTCTGCCAGTTTAAGTGCTAACGCTATCGTCCGTTGCTGACCTTGGGACCCGTAAGCTCGCGCTCCCTCTCGAAATGTCCCAATTTCGGATCTTGGGAGTAGATTTTGACTTTCAGACTGTTCTGTGTCTATCTCGACCTCCTTAGTATCTGGGACTTCCAAGCCATTTTCGCTTTCCGAATCGGTACTGTGTGTTGCAGAGGCGTTCTCCAATTCGATAAGAAAGTCATCGCGATGCGGTCCGACGAGGGTTGTCCCTCTCTGTAAATCGGCGCCGCGTGATGCATTTAAAGCTGCGTCAAAATCCGTTTCTATCTCGGTTTCAGTTTTGGTTTCAAAAAACCCAATTTCTGATCCGTCTGCTAAATTTTCCGTATCTTCATCCGATGTATTGGGTGCATTATGATGCATTGACGTATTGTTCCGCACGGATGCGGAACAATACGTCAATGCGATGCTTTCTTTGCCACCAGTAAGTTGTTGGTGGTTTTGCCTGGCATAGGCCTTTAATTGGTGAAAAATCTCAAATCGCTTTATGATGATTGCAGTCCCGTGTGCGATTAAAAGTTTGTCCCAGACATCTAACTGTGACGTATCTGCTAACGTCGTCCGAATTTGTTTAAGCAGTTCGTTCCGTTGCCTGAGAACTAATCTATATTTTTGCAAATTTTTCAGGTAGATGCTGTCGATTTGTGAGATGAGTAGGTCCAAAAACCTTCGACGTTCTGCCGGACCGCCTTTCACCAATACCAGTGACTCCGGTGAGAAAAGCACTGCATTAAACTGCCCAATCCATTCAGAACGTTTCACTTGAAGGACGCCATTCTTTTTAAGTTTAAACTGCCCTCGTGCGCGCTTCGTTGCCTCAAGTGACATCACATCATCGTTATTATTTCCCAGTGTTCCTTTGAGATAAAATCCTGCTTCGTTGTGCCGAATGAGTTCACCATCACGCGTTGCTCGGTGTGATTCTGCGGTGCAGAGAAAATAGATTGCTTCGAGTAGGCTCGTTTTCCCTTGCGCGTTGCCGCCAATAATTAGATTAACGGGCTTGGAGAAACTCACCTCACAATCAACATAGTTGCGGAAATTGCGGAGAACAATATTATTTAGCAGCATGTGTTTGAGAGCGTAACATTAGATTGATAACATTTTTCGTTTCGGCAGCGTACCTAAATTTTTGGGTCTCGTAACTTTTCTGGAGTTAATAATTTTCTCGCATATCGTTAACAACTTTTTGATCCTGCTTAACCTCTTCTTGAATTCGCGAGTTATCCACATTGCTAATTCTTTAACTAATTACGATATATATATTATATACCATAGTAGGAGTAGTAGTAGGCGGTAAAATTGTGGATAACTCGCTTAAACCCTTGTGGCCATTGACTTGAGGGTGTGGATAACCTGTGGATAACCTGTGGATAACTTTTTGAGTTGTCCACAGGTTATCCACAATCTAAAAGTGTATTTTGAGTTATCCACAAGTTATCCACAATTCCCAATTGAGTTATCCACAGGTTATCCACAGGTTATCCACAGGTTTAAAGGGCAGTTTAAGACTGAAAAAAGGGACGACTGAGTGCTGAAAAGCGGAATCGGAGGGTAGTCCTCTCGGATTTTGTTAACAGAAGTTAACGGAATTGATCGATTAATAGGAGAATCATTTGTCGATCTTCGCCATCTCTGTCAACGATTTTTTCTATTTGTTTACAGGCGTGGATAACAGTGGTATGATCTCCCCTATTAAACGCCTGTGCAATATCCGAATAGGACATTGCTGTGAGCTCTCTGCACATGTACATAGCGATCTGACGGGGTTGCACGACTGCCTTTGTCCGTTTTTGCGAGACAAGATCTTCTGTCTCGATTCCGAAGTAATCGGCGACAGTTGTTTGTATGGCTCTGGATGTAGCAATTTTTCGATGTCGGATGGGGGCAGGGGTCCCGAAATCGCTCAGCACCTGCCGTGCGAATTCCAGGGTCAAATCTTCTTTGAGGATTGTGGCTTGTGCGATGAGTCTTGTAAGTGTTCCGTCAAGTTCTCGGATGTTGGTTGTGACGACTTCTGCGAGGTAACTGAGCACATCATCAGAAAGGTTTTCTAAGCCTTGGTCTCGGCATTTCTGTCGAAGAATAGCGATACGTGTTTCGTATTGTGGCATGCTAATTTCGGCGACCATGCCTGATTGAAACCGAGATTGGAGGCGTTCTTCAAGGTTTACGAGGTTGTCTGGTGTCCGGTCGCTGCTCATGACTATCTGGTTTGAGTTCATGTGAAGGGCGTTAAAGGTATTAAAGAACTCCTCTTGTGTCCCCTCCTTGGCTTGTAAGAACTGTATGTCATCAATCAAGAGCATATCTGCGGTTCGGTATTTCGTCCGAAATCCTTGCGCCGATCCACGGTTGACGATGGACTCGACGTACTCATTCATAAAGGTTTCTGATGTAACGTAGAGGACTTTCTTATCTGGTTGGTTTGCTAAGAGTCGATTACCAATTGCGTGTAGCAGATGGGTTTTTCCCAATCCCACACCGCCATAGATAAAGAGTGGGTTATAGTCGCGTCCTGGATTTTCCGAAACCGCTAAGGCTGTGGCGTGGCAAATCATATTGCTGGAACCCACAATGAATCTATCAAACCGATAGCTCGGATTCAATCCCGTCTCATTCTGTATTGATGACACAGGTGCCTGAGTGTGCGTTCTCCGATTTGAATTAGGCGATTGATTTAAATTCTTTGCGTTCTGCGTTCCTCCAAAGTCTTCGCTGTCTTCCGACGTGGGCTCGTCTACAGTAAGGATGAGGGCACATTGTGCCCCGATGAGGGTCGCTAATACCTGTTGAATATCGGCACGAAAACGCTCCTCAATCCTTGCCCGCGTGTAGGCAGATGGAACGGCTATATTCAGCGCCTCCGCTGTGATTGACAGCGGGACTGCTTGGTGAAGGTAGACATCTTGCCTTGCTGTATCGCTGAGTTTTTCTAATATTTCCAGCCAGATTTCATTTGGGGTGTGCCGCATAAACATATTTCCTGTAAGAAACTATGATAAAATCATGATACCATTCTTATGAACTTATGAAAAAATCATTACTTATAAAAAATATCATACCATTATATTGCAGAAATGTCAACATTTTTTGCAGAAAACTTTCTTGGATTTGTAATTTATGTTGCAACGTCTGCTGACAAAATATTCTGGACTGAAATCAAAATTTTATCAAGTCGATTTTTAGGAAATTAAGCGAGCCGTATGAAAAATTTGACAAACATCTATAAATAAGGTATCATTTTAAAGCCAAGAATAATATCATTTGAGTATATATCACAAACCCAGTCGGGAATTAACCAAGAACCTGCTCGTAATCAAATGGAGAGCAGCCCAAGGGGCCCTAATTAAAAAGACATGAAGCGCACATATCAACCGCATCGTCGGAAACGCAAAAATAAACTCGGCTTTCGGAAACGGATGTCCACGCGGCATGGAAGGCAAACCATTGCGCGCCGCCGCGCCAAGGGACGAAAAGTCCTGAGTGCCTAAAAATGATTATCGGTTCGGGGGGCTACGCAACCCTTTCAGTGATCAGTTTTCAATAAGGTAAAATTAAAATCTATTTGCCGTGAGACCGTAGCTCGTAATGAAATTATGCCCTAAATGGCATAATTTGTCTTTGCTTTACATTTGGAGAGCGGATATACGGAAAGGCACGTCAAATTCTGAACCGACCTGACCGAACCGCAAGGTAAAATTAAAAAATGCCGCGGACTTTTAAGCTCCCTCACTTCTATCACAGTCCAGTGATCTCGGTTGTTAAACATGCCCGTCGAGAAACGGATGCTCGAAAGCGGGATCTTTCACCGACCTTACTGGATTTCGGACCTGTCCGCTTTAAAATCGCCCGCCATTTTGGGTTCTGCTACGGTGTTGAAAATGCCATTGAGATTGCCTATCAGGCGTTAGCAGAAAATCCAGACAAGCGTATCTTTTTGCTCTCCGAGATTATCCATAACCCACATGTCAACGAGAATCTGAAACATCGAGGTGTCCGGTTCCTAATGGATACCGCTGGAACGCCACTCCTTCCCTTTGATATTCTAATGCCTGACGATGTCGTCATCGTGCCTGCCTTTGGAACAACCCTTGAAATAGAGCAATCTCTCAGGGCGCGCGGTGTTACCCTCACAGCCTATAACACGACGTGTCCGTTTGTTGAAAAAGTTTGGCGGCGGAGCGAGGAAATCGGAAAGCAGGATTACACTGTCGTGATTCACGGAAAACGCTACCATGAAGAAACTCGGGCGACATTTTCCCATGCACAAGCAGGGGCGCCTGTCGTGGTTGTTCGGGACCTTTCGGAGGCGCAAGCGTTAGCCAAGGTGATATCCGGTGAAAAAGATGCTGCGTTCTTCTTCGAGAAGTTTGCAGACCGATTCTCTCCCGGTTTTGATCCCACTGTCCACCTCAAACGCATCGGTGTTGTCAATCAGACAACGATGCTTGCTACCGAAACACAGGCAATTGCCGATTTACTACGAGAGGCGATCCGGACGACATACGGGGACACTGAGATATCAACACATTTCGCCGATACAAGAGACACGCTCTGTTATGCCACTAAGGAAAATCAAGACGCAACGCTCGCACTCATTGCCGATGGTGGCGACGTGGCAGTGGTCGTCGGAGGCTATAATTCATCGAATACGAGCCATCTTGTCGAGCTTTGTCAACAACGTCTCCCTACCTATTTCATTCGGGATGCTGAAGAGTTACTGAGCCCTAAAGAGATTCGACATCTTGAATTGGAAACGAAGCAGGTAAAAATTACAAAGGATTGGCTTTTTTCAAAAAGCGGTCAGCCGTCAGCCGTCAGCGGTCAACGAGTGGGGATCCCTTCACCAGAAAACCTCTTAACCGACAACCCTAAAACCGACATTGTGTTGACGGCTGGTGCCTCTTGTCCTGATGTGTTACTGGACGAGGTATTACAGAAAATCGTCGGATGGTTTCCCAATACCCGCTCCGTAGAGGAGGTCCTGGAGGGTTATCAGTCTTCAGTTAACAGTTAACAGGCGCGAGAGACGGTTGATTCAACAATTGGTAATTATGAACCGATAGCTTCTAATGCCTCCAAGAGAACGGATGTTTGTGACGGTTTACCCACGCTGATCCGGACGTGGTCTTGTAAAAGGGTGGTATTAAAATATCGGATGAGAATACCTCGCTCCGCTAATGCCGCTTTCAATTCCGCCGCATCTCTCCCAACAACCCTTGACAGAATGAAATTCGCCTCACTCGGATACGGCTCTAAGAAATCAAAATTTTGCAATGCGGCATAGAGGCGTTCACGCTCTTCCACAATTTTCCTGATGTTTCCCTGTAGGTAGTGTACATCCGCCAGCGAAGCCACTGCTGCTGCGGACCCGGCGACGTTTACATTGTAGGGCTGCTTGATTTTTAACAGGTGTGAAATTATCCACTCGGGAAAGACACCGTAGCCTACCCGTAACCCTGCAAGTCCCGCCCACTTACTGAACGTCCGGAGCACAATCAAGTTTTCATGTTCCAAAACCCAGTCTGCACGACTGCCTCCAGCAAATTCAATATAGGCTTCATCTAATACAACAATAAGCGGCAGCTGAAGCAGCTGCTGAAGACACGCATCACTCAGAACACTGCCATCGGGATTGTTTGGACTTGTAATGAAAAGGATTTTAGGGCGTCGGTTCCCGCGGGTAGCAGTTTCAACTATCGTTTCAATATCTAAGGAAAAGTCTGCTTTTCGTTCAACATCAATAATTTTGCCGCCGTTAAGTTCTGTATCGAAACGGTACATTCCGAATGTTGGTGGACAGTTGATGACAGCGTCTCCAGGCGTGACGAACAGTCGAACGATGAGATCAATCAGTTCATCTGCACCCTGTCCGGCGATGATATGCGTTGCATCAATGTCTGTGTACTCGCTCAGTGCCTGACGGAGGGCAGTGCTGTCCGGGTCTGGATATATGTGATAGTCCTTTTCATCGGCAAGGGCGCGATAGATGGAAGGAGACGGACCGTAGGGGTTCTCGTTCGCATCAAGTTTTATGATATCTTCAGCAGGAATCCCAAGACGTTTACTCAGCACATCGAAAGGAACAATCGGCGTATAAGGTGCCATATCCGCGATATTTGGACGGATAAGGTTTTTGTACAATGTTTCAGTTGACATTTTTTGTGCCTGTCGGCAGTCAGCCATCAGTAGAAAGTTTGCAAGTTCCTAAAGTTTGCAAGTTAGGATAAACTTTACAACTTCTCAACTTTAGCACACTTTACAACTTCTTAAAACTAATGGCTGACTGCTGATGGTTTCCGATGGCTATTCTATTGACTCGGGGTGGGTGAGGTCCGGACCTCAACTGCTTTCGGTGTCAACGCACCGATGGGGGTTTCACCTTTTAGGACCCGCACAAAATCGTCCACAGTCATGTCCGCCACGCGTAAATTGGAATCTATTGTTCTACCTGCGATATGCGGTGTGTGAACAACATTGTCCCGATTGCGCAGTTCATCGTCAACGGGAACAGGTTCGATATCGTAAACGTCGAAGGCACCCGCGAGTTCGTCTTTCACGATACGTTCTCGTAATGCGTCCATATCAACGGCAAAGGCGCGTGTAATCACGACAACCAAACCCCCTTTCCGCAAGCGATAGATGCGTTCTCGATTCAACAGATGTTTGGCTGAAGGGGTCGGTGGAACCGCCACGAAAACGATATCCGCGCTATCAGCGAGCGTGTCCATATCGGCGCGTTGCACGTTCCATTCTTGGAGAAGTTCGTCCGGTACATAAGGATCGAAGCCCATCACTCTCGCGCCGAAGACACTGCACCATTTTGCGATCTTTCCGCCAATTTGCCCGAGTCCGATAACACCTATCCGTTTCGTTCCGAGATCGCCGTTAACGAAATCGGGGTCGTCACAGAACTGATGTGCGGCGGGGAGTTTATCCAGCGGGGCACCGCTTTCACGTGCGCTGAGCGAACCCCACATCGGGTTTTCCCAATCCCACAATTTTTCGGCCTGTGCCATCCGCAGGTGCCATTGTGCTGTCCGACGCAGCGAAGACAGTGCCAGACCGAAAGCGCATTCTGCTACAGATTGCGACCACGCGCGTGTCGATTCAATCACGGGGATGCCACGTGCCTGAAGTGCCTGATATGGGATACCGTGCCCAGAATTGTCGGTCATTGCTCCGAAAACTTTCAGTTTTGGAGCTGCCGCGATACAAGCTTCGGTCAGGTTTCCGCCGAAGTGCGATATTCCGATGGTTTCGCTTAAGTCGATCTGTTCGTGAATAGGGTCTCGGTTGTCTGTGTTCAGGACGAGTGTTACACCTAATTCTTCTAAGCGACTCACCATCCGTTCGTGTACGTAGGGCCAAGAAATTTCTAAATTCGGGTAACGTGTGAATACAAATTCAGGACTTGCCATTTTTTAATTATTCCTTGCGGTTCGTTGAGCGGGCTTAGGGATTTGACGTGCCTGTTCGTAGACCCGCTTTCCACTATGTTCCAAGCTACGTGCTTTAAAGATAAATGCGCAGATGGGGACCCGTCGGGTATCTACCCATACGTGCACCGTAGAGTGCAAACCCCCCTTTCGCCGCAGCATCTGCTTTCACTTCATATCGGACCGTTAATGTGTCTGCCTCGTTCTCAAAAACAACCGAAGGGTCTATCTTAACCCGATAAAGGTAGCCATAAATGCCGGGGTGACCGTGGATGTAAGAAAGCACACCGCGGGCATCCGCCGGACAGTCGGGTATGTGGATCGTCTCGATTTCAACACCGTTGACAGAGATCGTCACATCAGATGGGTGTTTTTCAGGTTCCGTTTGACGCGCACCACCGTTTGCGCTGGATGCTTCAAAGATCAGTTCCATCTCTGTGGAATTTGCTGGATCAATCCCTTCTATCAACGCAACCTCATATTCAACATAACCACTTCCCTCTGCGGCAAACAATTGGGCTTCACTTATGGGTTCAGAATTCGGGGTTAGAAACCCCTCCCACTTGGAGGCGTTTCCAGGGTCGTGGTTGATACTAACGAACCCTGAATCGTTTTGGGATTCGGGGTTAGAAACCCCTCCTACCGGTGCTTCAACGAAATGCTCAAAGTTGATGAAATTACGGGCGACAACAGAACCCGTGCCATCTGTTACCCAGACGTGGAGGGTCCCAACCGCGGTGTGAACATCAGGCATGGTAAGTTCCAGTTGATGCACATTTTGCACTTGGTACTGCGGGAATGGAACATCAACGCTTCCTGAAACGGAGCCTCGTGTGATGTCCCCCGTTGCTGACATCGTATCCAATTGCCAGTGGAGTGTTGTATCTGTGATGGTTTTGTGTGAGAAATGGCTCGCATAGATGTCAGCCTTCACTTTCTCACCCGGTGTAACTGTTGTCCCAGGCGGATAATCAATACCGATAAAATCTAAGGTGTTAATATCGAGATAATCGTATCCGAATGCCTTGATGGAGCGGTCGTATTTCATGAAACCGTTGTGTTCCCACTCGATGTCCTGCAACTCGGTATAGACGTACCCGCAGATTTTCGGATGGAGGCGGAGTTCGTTGGTAAGGTATTTGAAACACCAGGAAACATCCTTATCCCCAGCACCTGCTGAGATGCCACCATATTCGCTATTAATTAACGGAGCATCGCTCTGGACATTACCACCGGCGTAATTGAACGCTGAACCCGGGTATGTTTCTGCCACGACGTTCGCGATATGTTCTTTCGCATCTTCATAATCGTTGATGTAGAAGTGCCATGAGTTGATATCTGTTTCTACATGGTCGTATAAACAGGGCGAGTTATCCTCAATGAGGCGGGTGGTGTCGAGAGATTTAGCGAGGTGGTACATCTCACGTACCCATTCTTGCCGCTCGTGCATCTCTTTATACTCCCTGCCACCGAGTCCCCAAGTTTCGTTGAAATTGCACCATGAGATGATCGAAGGATGATTGTAGTCGCGTGCAATGTTTCCGCGAAGTGTTTCCTCAAATCGTGTCTTTGCTTTCTCCGTGTAGTCGCCAAAATTCGGGATGTCACTCATAAAGAGCAAACCCAACTTGTCAGCCCAATAGTAAAGGCGCGGCTCATCTACCTTGATGTGAAGTCTGAGGAAGTTGAATCCGAATTCTTTTGCGCGCTCGATGTCCCTGCGGATTGCTTCATCCGTCAGGAACGTATACACGCCTTCCGGGTTAAACGACTGATTGAGCGCACCCAGCAGGTAGATAGGGCGGTTGTTGAGGTAGATATACTGATAATCCCCACCCGGCGCTTTCGCAATGGAAACCTTCCGCATTCCGAAGTAAGTGTAAATTCTGTCGCTGACGGTGTTTTCCATCAGCAATTCAAGCGTCACGTCGTAGAGGTGTGGCGTATCTACGTCCCACAGACGAAGTTGTTCAGGAGGGATCGTAATTGTCCAGTGTGTCTCGCTGCCAGAAACTTGAACTGTTCCATTTTGTCCGTCGCAACTCCAACGTAGGTTGAGTCCCGGGTCTAAGTTTCCATCTACCTTAACGGCAAACGTAGCAGAAGCGTTGTCGATGTCAGGTGTTATATGACACTGCGCGATATGCGTCTCGTTTCTCGGTTCTAAGTAGACAGACTGCCAGATACCGCTGGTGCGTTCGTACCAACCTATCTGTTTCCCAGCGAGTTGCTCGCCGTGGTCCTGCGCGTCGTAAGCCCGAACAACGATGCGTGCGGGTTCCCCGGGTGTGAGTGCGTCTGTGATGTCAAATTCAAACGGCAGGTACCCGTTTTCGTTTTTGCCGATGATTTCGCCGTTCACCCAAACGGTTGCTTCCCAATCGACAGCTCCAAAATTCAAAATAACGCGTCTATCGCCCCAATTCTCAGGGATAGAGACCATTTTGCGATACCAACCGATTGTATGTCTCGGTTGGTCCCGATAATTTCCACCACGTTCTAAACCGCCACAGGTGACTTCTTCAGGTGTGATATAGGCGTTTTTGCTCAAATAGGTTGCGTTATCAGCTTGTTCTTCGTCGCCCCATGCCGCAAGGCTCTCCCAGGGGTAGGGAACCTGTATTTGCAATGTCCATACGGAATCAGTCGTTGGGGATTTCAGACCAAACCATTGATCTTGTTCACCGATATCGTCAGGGTCAAAAGCGAATTCCCATGGACCGTTCAGACAGATCCAGTCGATGCCTTCTGATGTTCCGCGTTGAAAATCTGGACGCGGGTACTCTGGACGAGGTATATCTGTATTGTGGTTGCCTCTCATGTTTTTCCTTTTTTTTATAGTTATCAGTTCGCCTACTACGCAGGTGAACTGATAACTACTATATCATAAATTGCTTTTCTTTCCAATTTTTTTCTCATCATTTCGTTGTCATCTTTGGATTTTGTTTATTGGATTTCGCCGCGGACGGTGAGTGCAGTGGCGATGGAGAGAAAATCTCTGCCTTCTTCAACCCTATCGTGGTTGTAACTCAAGCCGAGATGGAAATTCGCTGTGATATGCGTGCTGACTTTGTAACCCACGCGCAAGGTGGTTTCATATCTTTCTGAACGCTCTTCAAGGTTCGCACCATACTGTTCTCTACGGATAGCCCAAGAGAGGGTATTGGTTAAATCGAGATCGTGCTTCAAAGGGATTCTACCGAAAAACGGTATCCGTATGCCGTTTTCTGTGTGGTATTTGTATTCAATACTCAGGTTTGGCGTAACGATGAGCGCATTGCTTCTAATACCGCTCCGTAGTTGGTCCCGAATCGTAGTCCGGACCCCCAATGCTGTCCGAGTTTCCTTGCCCCATGTTTGCATCCAACTCAATGAAGGCGTATGTGCTTTGCTGTCGCCGAGTATAGTATCCAGGGTCCCATTATTTCGCGTTGTATAACTGTAGCGGAGTTGAAAACTGGAGGTTTCTCGCGCTTTCAATTTTACGTCGGCTTCATAAGCGTTGGTGTTCTGTATGTAGGTTGTCCCTGAACTTTTTCGGAAACTGTCGGAAGTGCTGAGGTTCGTTCCGAAGGATGCCCAATTCCACGGGTCTACCGAACTCCGTACTGTATAACGATTGCTGCGCCGGGAGTTTGTCCGTTCCTTTGCGTCGTCCGCGAGCGAATAGATTTCTAACATTGATAGGCCGGATGCAAGTTGCCGATACGATTCAGTAGCGGTGAAGTTTGCGTTGGTGTTAACAGTGAAACTTTTCAGAATTCGATGCAGGATACCGTCCTTGACCTCTGAAACTGTTCCCGCTTGTGTTCCGCTATCCCCGGTTTTCGCGCCTACAGGTGGCAACTCGCTTTTATCACGTTCGATCCAATCCCCCCGATTCTCTTCTAACTCTTGGATTTGTGTTTCGTCAATACCGTTTTCCCTTAATTGTGCACTGAGGTCATCAGTTATAGGAGTGGGCGCGGGATCGGTTTCCAACCCCGAATCCGTTGGAAGCGTAGGAGATTCTTGATTGGAAGGTTCGGGGGTTGGAAGGTTCGGTACCCCCTCTTTCTCTTCTTCTTGTCTTCCATTCCCTTCTTTGAGGAGCCATCCGAACCATTTTTGAACGCGGAGATTCACGCCGAAACTGACGTTTCCATTGAGTGAAGCGTTTTTCTGTTCACGGAACCAGTTTTCACGAAAACTCATACGGCTTGTTACGGTGGGGCGCATGCCGATCAGATCCCGGTTTAAGCGTGGGGTCAGCGACAATCGGTGTTCTCGCTCAGCAATTGACCATTTAACATCTTCGATGGGGGTCTCTTCTTCGGATTCGGAGATTGTGGGAGAGGTTTCCAAACCCAAATTCGTTATATTGCCGGCAAGTGAAGTGCTGGCGTTTGGATCTTCCCGTCTTTCAAGCGTCCGGCGGACATCGTAACTGGGGTTCAGACTGAAGATACTCGTTGGATTAATATTAAATGTTATGGTGCCGCTATCTGTTTTTTCATCTCGATTTCTACCGTAGCCGTAACTATAGTAGGATGTTGAAGTCGAGGCTGTCTCCGTAGCCGTTTCGGGTTTGGCAAGTATGTCTTCGTGCCGATACTGCGCGTTGACCCCGAGTTTTGAACCGAGTTCATACCGTAAGCTACCCGTATAAAGGTGGCTAATTTGTGTGCCTTGACGTTCGTTCCAAAAGTCTTGGTAGTTGTAAGCAAAGCCGAGATTCGGATACGGGTTTTGAATGAACTGCACAGAAATGTCTCGGGTACGGATTTCACTTTTCCCGCTCTGGAAGCTGCTGTAGCTACCGCGCTGGCTCTCGGTTTCCGTGTCTTGCTGTCGGATCCCGTATCGGATCGGCAGCCATGGAAATAGCGTAACATCTGCATCGATATTAAAATCGTTATTTGTCGTGCTATATCCGCGTGAGGAGAGCCGTTGTCTACCAACTTCACCCGCGCCGCTTTCAAAATCTTTGTCTTGGCTTGCGTAGCCGCCGCGTAATTTAACAATTCTACCGAGGGACACCGACATATTACCGCGACGCGCCCATCCGGCACGCACGAGCGGATCACCGAGATGAATCTCATTTACCCAGATTTCTCCACTGATTTCACCGCCAGTATCGTTCCGTATACCCAAGAGGATACCGCCGATGTTTTTGATGGAGAGCCGCATGCTATTCTTCCCGCGAATCGTGAAACCATCGGGCTGTCCATCTGGGGCATCCTCTGCGATTTCGGCGGATGGTGGTGTGGGAAGGGGTTCTACCGCAGCCGGTTCTTGCTGATTGCTGACTACAGATGGTTGATCGCTATTAACATCCGGATAGTCGTTTCTGCGAAGGTCCCGCAAATCAATTTCAATTAACTTCCAACCCTCAAAGTCAATCGGGACTGTATATTCATAGTAGTCTGTTAGATTCTCGAAAACGTTAATATCTTCTTCCTGTTCTGTCTGATTGACAAACGGATCTGAACTATAGAAGGAGCTGCGATAGCCGGTTCGGACGGTTGGCGCGAGTTGTAAAACGAAGGTTGTGTCGCTTTTGTCCCCATAGAGCCAAAATCGAAGTGTATCGTGTTTGCTGAAATCTTGTCCTTCACTTTGTGTTAAGCCCTTCAATTGCTTCGAGGTGACACCGTAGGAGCCGGGAAAGAGGTAATATTCGAGGCTCAGTGTCTGTTCACGTTGCTGTTGTGTTTGAAAACCGAGTGAAGTGGCTGTGAATGGATGTAATTTTTTGAAGAGCTCGTTATCTTCGATATCCAGATACGCACTTTGATACGCGTCATAACTGAAGTTATCCCTCGTGCCAACAATGAATTTTTCCAATGTGTCGTCCACAATTGTACTCGTTGACAAGGTGTTTCCGGTCGAGGCGAGTGCTGGGTTGTTCGTTATGGCGTCCAAGGAATCGGGGTTAGAAACCCCTCCTACAGAACTTGACCGGGTGATGATCCCCTGCTTCCATTTATTGCCAACAATTTCAATATCCGCCCATTGCAATAAACCTTCTACATTACCGGGTGCGTTTTTGCTCAACCAGAATCGGAAGTGTTGCACGAAAACGAGACTCGGCAGGCGAGACCCCTCTGGCTTAAATTTAGAGAGTGGAATACTGAGGAACATCCAACCGTTTGCATTTTTGCTTTTAACCCATTCTTTCGGAATCTCATTGAGTGGGATCGCTACCTCAAAATATGCGTCTATACTATCAAGGACCCCATCACCGTTGAGGTCTTCGCTGTCCAGAATCTGGTTGCCTACGCCGATAGATGTTCTTTCAAGCGGCCCGTTATGTCCCCATCCGATGTCTTCACCTGTATCGAGCGCGCCGTTCCCACGATAGCGATTGATCTCTGAAAGGTTCTCCAGGTCTAAATCCAATGCATCAATACTTCCGTCTCCATTCGTATCCGTTAGCGTTTCTGGGAGATCTTCGCTATCCAGTCGTTCGTCGGCATCTGTATCTTCGTTCACCACCCCGAGATTCAAGTGGAGCGTCACATTGTCGTCGCCTTGGACGCGCATCCAAATTTCAACGAAGCTACGTTCCGAATAGTCTACCCCGGATGCCGAGAGACCGTTTGAAAAACCGCCCCACTCGGCGATCACGTCTGTGAAATTGTAGCCGAGTTCCATAATGAGGCGTTCTTCAGTCGAGAGAGAGAGCGGTTGAATTGATGAGGCTGGCACATCGCGGTTCCGCATATAGTTGCCTATTGCTTCCGTTTCGTTTTTGTCTTTCAGCACAACGTTAAAGATCACTCTATTCTCGTCGGTCGGTATAACGTAGTAACCGGAATCTCCAGACGGTATTGGTGCATTTTCCGATACGTATGGAACACTACTCGGTTTCCAATTGTATTTTAATGTCGGCACGGTCGTTGAGTCCTTTGCCCCTTCCATGCTATCAATAAGCGCGACGCCAATACTGTTTGGGTTGTTGTGTGAATAAGCCGCTTCTCCACTGAAGTCAACTGAAAGTGGCAGGTTTCTCACGTTAATAAAGGGCAATAGGTTTAAAATACCAGCGACGTTAAATTCCCGTCCAAAACTCGTATTCACGTTGAACGCTTGCAAGCGGTTTGGCACGCTATTCACATCTGGTATTTCCGCTGGTTTTTGTCCGGTGTTCAGAATATAACCCGTTGAGAGCGAAAATCCCTTTTGAAAAACCGGGTTGAAATAGTTCATTCCGCCGCCATAACTACCGTAGTAGCTTCGCGAGCGACCGCCTAAACTACTGTAGCCGCCATAACCCCCGCCGTAACCGCCACCGAATCCACCCCCGAAACTGCTCCTACCGAAGCGAGAACCGCTCCCGAAACCCCCTAAACCGCCGCTCCTCTGTTGAAATCCCCCTGACACGCCTCTACCGAAGGCATCCGTTCCTTCACCCAGCATATCTGCGTCCATTGTTTGAAGGCCCCCTAACCGATTGAATCTGTCCTCAAGGCTCTGTTCTCTATCGGATTTGGGTTCCTGTTTGCGTGTGTACTCTAACCAGACGCCGGCTACAGCTTGTTGTGATGAACCACCAAAGGGTGTCTTTTCAAATTCCACAACGATTTCATCAAACTCATCGAGTTGTCTGAAGAATCGGAGAGTACCGACCTCATAAAGCATCATATAGTCGGTATCGCGCGTCAAGAGCTGCCCGTTCAATCGGACTGTCTCACTGTTTGGAATCACAAACAAACCTACATTGTACGTTTCTGATTGATACGCGTAGTCCGCGATAATCGTGTAGACTTGGGCATCTGTTCGGACACCTTCGAGGTAGATGGCAGTGTTGTTGAGTGAATCGCGGTAATCGTAATATGGATGGGCTGGGTCTACAATTTGAAACGGATCCGTCGTGGGGAAACGGAGTAAGCCTCTGTCGTAGTCTATAAACTGGGCATCTACAATACCATCACTGTTCTGATCCAACCCAAAAATTTCGAGATACGGAACAGAGCGGGTATTCGTCTGGAAGGTTTCGCTCTGTCCTTGTCGGAGGAGTGTGAGTGTGAAGTCACGTGGATTAATGTTGCGGTTGCCAAGGCTATAGACGTGTGTTGCCTCTGTGCCGCGAAATCCCTTCTCTTTTAGCACGACATAGCCGATTTCCTCACCCTCTTCGTCAAGTGTTCCGTCTCCGTTTTCATCAACAAAGACTTCAGATTTACCAACGATGCCGCCATCACCGCCTAAATATTCATACGAGACGACGATGGTATAATTTGCAGAAATCGGAGATAGGAATTCTATTTCACCGGTTTCATAGTCAATATTGTAGTCCTGACCGGAGTATTGGGGATTGAAGTAGCCGCGACTCGTTCGTTGACCGCCCTGATTGTTTCCGACGACGCCGTCGTCAATGAAAATTTGCTCGCTCCCTGATTTGATAGGGAGATATGCGTCGTGTAGTTCGCCGTCTTCACCTTTTTGGATGTGGTAGAACCGATTTTTAACGTAGTTGGTATCCGGTATCTGGATCCCGCGGGGTCCATAACCGTATCCGCCACCAGCGCGCCGCGACTGCCCCCGGAACGTACGCACCTCGCGTATTCCCTTACTCCGAGAACCGAACGCCGTCAGACGTGTGTTTTTCCACTCAAAGACGCCTTCAAGTCCAAACAGATTCCGATTGATGTTCAGAAAACGGGTATTCGGTAAACTGAGTGTGATGTCGCCAAAGGAGATGGTTTTTATTATACTCTCGGGTGTCCCTTCGTACCAGATTTTAATCTTCTGTTCCTTGGTGCCGCCGATGCCATATCCGCCGCCGTACCCACCGCCGTATCCACCATATCCACCGCCATAACCACCGCTACCGAAGCCGCTGCCGCCAGCACTATAGTCTACAGCGATATGCGTCCGTTGCCCCACGCGACCGTGTAGCCCAAATTGCTGTATTTGACGTAGGTTAAACCCACTTGCGCGTGGAACACCGCTACTGCCGTATCCACCCCCGAACCCGCCGTAGCTCGAACCGTAGCTGGAACCATAACTACCGTAACTACTTCCATATCCTGAACCGTATCCGCCACCAAAACCGCTGCTGCCGTAACCGAAGTCTTCGTAACCGTAAGACGAGGTGAGCCCCAAGTCAAGTCCTGATGAGTAGCCTCCATATCCGCCACCATAGCCGTAACCCCCGTATCGGTTCAGATCGCCGTCACCGAAGTAGTGGGTCCTGTTTGCCTCTACGGTTACAGATTGCAAACCTGTTATCCTGAGATTGGAATCCATCGGGAGAGCGATGCCTTTTTCGTCACGCTTCGCTCTTGGTTTCCAGTCATAGAGTTTATCGAGATCGGTTAAATGGGGAGGATACCGCCAGTGCCGGAGACTGTCGAGGTAGGGTTGGATGAGGAGGTCTTCCTCCGCTGTCTGCTCAGGAACCTCGATTTGTTCTTTTTTCTCTTGCCAAATGAAGTGCTTTGATTCGCTATCATTGTCGAAGAGGTTGCGGGTGAATAACCCAAATCCATTTTTAGCGTTTTCAGTCGTCGGTTCTCGGTTATCCGTTAAAGAGGATTCCTGTTCAACAGAATCATCTCTGTAAGGGTTGGGTGACCCAACCCCTACGACTGACGACTGATGATTATTCTTAGGTTCAGTCTCTTCTTCGGCAATACGACTGACGACGACTTCAGACGATGAACAGAGGGCAATGATAAAGATGATCCCAGTTTTTAACAACAGACTTTGCGTTTTTAAGGCTTTTAATTTTACCTTGCGGTTAAACATCGCGGGTCTTGTTTATACGTTCCTTTTAGAGGTCCCGCCTGCGCCGTTGTTGCAGGCTTAGCGGTTTGGTCAATGGTTTAACGGCAGCGTGCGGTTTTTTGTTTACATAAATTTTAATGGTTATTGTAGCAGATTCAGTGCGAAGCTGCACATCTTTTTTCTATTGACAGCGTTGACACCTTTAAGGTAAGATAATGGATATTTCAAACGATGGAGGAAATTACCGTGCGAAAACTATTTATTCTCGGAATGGTTTGTTTAATGGCGATTCCAGTGATGTTTGTATCTGTCAGCGATGCAGCAATTGATACGAAAAATATCGTTGGCGTATGGCTCTTTGATGAGGTTGATAACAAAGACATGTCTCCCGATTCTACGGGGAACGGCAACGACGCTGAATTGTTGAAAGGTGCCGAATTGGTGGATGATGGGAAATTCGAGAAGGCGTTGAGTCTCTCCGGTGACGACGATTTCCAAGTCGCAACGGTCGAAACTTCAAAGAGTTTGGATAGTTGTGCTGAGACATATACCGCGACGACATGGGTAAAACTCAAGAAAAAGGAGAAAGTCGTCCTCGGCGGTTGCTGTAATGACGACCACGCCATCATTAATTTCATGTATACCTGCTTGTTGAACATCTTCGGACCCGGAAGAGGCGGTGGGCACGGTAAGGTTGAAATCGGTAGTGGGCAGCTTGCACCGGCATGGGTTGCGGGTCCAACGCTCGTCAATGACGATAAATGGCACCACATCGCCTTCACCTATGATGGAAAGAAGATGATTGCCTATGTAGATGGTAAAGTGGATGCACAAGCCAATACGGGTGGTGTTTTTGGATTGACAGGACAAGCTCTCAATATTGGCGGTATGCCGGATCAGCGACCGGGATGGGGGCTCATGGACGATGTCGCTATTTTCAATACCGCGTTAAGTGAAGCCGAGGTCAATGACATCATGAACGAGGGACTTGGTAAACTCTTTGGGTTTACGCCTGTATCACCAGAAGGTCGTTTGACAACGGTCTGGGCACGCGTCAAGTCGGATCGGTAAAAAAATGCAAAAGTATAGAAGTGCGATCATTGGCTGCGGTGGCAGGGCTTATGGTCATGCGAATGCCTATCAGCATGTTTCGAGCGGCGAGTTAGTCGCGTGTGCCAACCGTTCGGATGGCGCCCGACGTGAAAAATTCTCCGAAACCTTCGGTATCACCGGCTATGCAGATGCTGAACAGATGCTCCGCGTAGAGCAACCTGATTTAGTGCACCTCGTCGCAATGCCCGACCAGTGGCGTGAGCTGATACCGATGGTATCGGAATTGGGGGTGCCGGCGTGCCTCGTTGAGAAACCGATTGCTTGTGGTGTTGAAGATTGGCGTTTTTTATCTGAGTTGGAAGCGAAGACTGCTACAAAATTCGGGGTTGGCAAACAGTATCGGTGGCAGCCCGACTTCACTCATTGCCGGAAGGCTGTCGAGAGCGGTGAATTGGGAGAGATTCGCTTTTTAGATTTTTCGTGTGGGATGAACCTCACCGCCCAAGGCACGCATATCATTGATTGGGCGATGTCCCTGAACAACGATTCACCTATTGTTAGGGTCTTCGGCACTGCGAGTGGGGCTGCGTCGCTTGATAGCGACTATCCTGCTCCCGATACATCGTCGTGTCAGGTCTTATTTGAAAATGGTGTCTATGGGATGTGGAACACCGGCTCTACCTCTCCACGCGTCATAGACGACGATACGATTTACAAGCACTGTCGCGTCGCTGCATACTGCGAGAACGGGCATGTCCTCTTTGAGGAATTCAACAGGTGGGAAATCGTCACGCCTCGGTTAGCCGAGAACGATGTGCAGACCCCCGAGTCTTGGCGCGCAAAAAACGACCTTGCCCAAGCCAACTTGACGCAGGCGATGTTCGACTGGATTGAAGACGATACCCGTCCGGTCGAAACGAATCTAAAACTCGCGTTGCACCAGTTCAATGCGATTTTGGGCATATATGCGAGTGCTATTTCTCACCAACCGATTAATATCCCTTTTGACCCATCCTCAGATTTGGATTCACAGTTGCGCGAGGTTTTGGAATATTCCTGACCTCGCACGCCATGCCGAAATTTGACAAATTCTGCATTTTATGCTATACTATTAATTGGCTTTGTTGTTAGAATAAGCACGGGAATTTTGACGTTATAGGAGTGCCAATTTGTCTACGCCAAATACGGTTTCTTCAGAACCGTCCATCCGCATCGCGCCATCTGTGATGTGTGCGGATTTATGCAACTTGGAAACGGATATTCGGGAATTAGAAGCCGCTGGTATTAATATGCTCCATTTTGATTTAATGGACGCGCATTTTGTCCCGAATATGCCGATTGGACTTGCACTTATTCAGCAATTACGTGCAAAGACAGACAGTACTTTTGACATTCACCTCATGGTAGAGGACAACGATTTCTTTGTTGATGCGGTTGCTGAGATTGGTGTTCAGCAGATAGCCGTTCACGTTGAATCGGCAACACATCTTGATAGAACGTTGTCTCTGATTCAAGCACACGGGATCAAGGCAGGCGCTGCGCTCAACCCAGCAACGCCGTTTTCTGCATTGGCTTATGTTCTGGAACGGCTCGATTTTGTGCTGGTTATGACGGTGAATCCGGGGTTCGCGGGACAGAAATTAGTACCGGCGACCCTCAGAAAAATCGCGGAGGGTCGTGCTTTTTTGAACGAACGTGGTGTAGATTTACCCATTGAAGTTGATGGCAACGTAAGTTTTGAGAATATCCCGAAGATGGTATCTGCGGGTGCAGATATTTTGGTCGGCGGAACCAGTAGCGTTTTTCAAAAGTCGGGTTCACGGCTTGAGAACATTCAGCAGGCACAGAAAGCGATTGCACTCGGACTCGCGGAACGGGACTGACATCGAAAACCAAGTATGCAACAATACACAGAAATACGCAGAAATGCCCAAGCAAAGACCCCTATCAAAAACACGTATGCGACTCGAACACAGAAAACGTGAAGTTCCAAATTACATTACTTACCCGCAAGGTATAATTGAAAAAAATGGAAGCACTTGTCCTTCATGGCGTTGGAGATTTACGATTAGAACAAATCCCAGTCCCGCAACTCGCTGAAGGGGAAGTGCGCGTCCGAATCGGGTTCTGTGGGGTCTGTGGTTCCGATATTCCGAGAATTTTTGTCAAAGGCACCTATAGTTTTCCAACCGTCTGTGGGCACGAATTCTCCGGTGTTGTGGAGACATGTGGTCCTGGCGTTGAAGACTTCGCGCCGGGAGACCCTGTTGTCGTCTTTCCATTGCTCTGGTGTGGCAGGTGTCCAGCGTGTGAACAGGGGAAATATGTCCAATGCCGTGATTACGACTATCTCGGTTCACGGAGCGATGGTGCCTTCGCTGAATGTGTCGTCGCACCGAAGGCGAATTTGATACCTGTGCCGCACGGGGTGACGCTGGAAGAGGCATCAATGACAGAGCCTGCGGCAGTCGCACTACACGCCCTCCGTCGTGTTGGAACCTCGCTTGCGGGAAAGGTGGTCGCTATCTTCGGTGCCGGACCGATCGGGTTAATGGTAGCACAATGGGCGAGAATCATGGGCGCGGCAGAGGTATTGCTTTTTGATATTATTGCGGAGAAACTGGAGCTGGCGAAGCAACTCGGTTTCGACAAGGTCTTCAATGGCACGACTGACGAACCAATTGAGATTGTGAATGCACTCACTGATGAAAAGGGTGCGCATGTGTGTATTGAGGCGGCCGGGGTTCCGGCTACCTATCGGAGTGCCTTAGGGAGTGTGGGACGCGAAGGGAGTGTCGTTTTGCTCGGCAATCCCGCTGCAGATGTGACGCTACCGGCATCTCTTATCTCACAATTGATGCGGCGTGAGGTATCTGTTTTCGGGACTTGGAATTCCGATTATAGTGCAGCAGGCAACGACGATGACTGGCGTAGTGTGCTCCAAGCGATTACTGCTGGTATGCTAACGCTCACGCCCCTCATAACGCACAAAGTTCCGTTGGTTGAGAGTGCTGACATGTTACGTAGGATGCGAGATAAAAGTGAGTTTTACGCAAAAGTTTTGATTCATCCGTCTGGTGAGTATTTTTAAAAATTGTATCTGAGCTGCGCTCCCTTATATTACGCACGGGTTTTCCGTTAAGTTGAGAACCTGTTATAGGTGTGGAAAGGGTCCTAACTTTACCAGAGACCATCGTGGAACGCAGTGGAACGATGCCCAGGAGCAAATAATTAAAAAAATGAAAGCGGCTATACTTGAAAGTCTTGATAACTTGAGTGTGCAAGAGGTTCCTGAACCCGAAATTGACGATGATGCCGCTTTAATGCGCGTTGAAGCCGTCAGTATATGTGGTTCCGATGTTCGTATTCTCCATCACGGGAACCCAAGAGTCAACCCCCCCACCATCATTGGGCATGAAAATTCCGGGGTCATCGTTAAAACAGGCAAAAACGTGACACGCGTCAAAGAAGGCGATCGCGTTTCAATCGGTGCGGATGTCCCCTGTGGGCAATGTCATTGGTGCCGAGATGGGCTCGGAAACAACTGTGACATCAACTACGCCATCGGTTACCAGATTCCCGGTGCTTTCGCACAATATATGAAACTCCCCCGTCTGGTTTTGGAGGAAGGACCGGTTACACCTTTCGATACGACGCTCAGTTTTGATGAAGCCGCACTGGCTGAACCGCTCGCGTGTGCTATCAACGGGCTTGAGCTCGTTAACATGTCTCTGGGGAAGACGGTCGTTATCATCGGGCTTGGACCGATCGGATGTATGATGATTGACCTCGCTCGCGTGATGGGGGCCACGAAGGTGATTGGTGTCCAACGCAGCAAACTCCGAATGGAAATCGCAAAGTTCTATGAAGCGGATGCTTATATCGCCTCCGAAGAGGAAGACGTGATTGAGAGATGCAAGGCGGAAACGGGAGGTGAGGGACCTGATATCGTCGTTACGACGTGTGCTTCTGTTGAGGCGCACGAACAAGCGGTTGAAATGGTGGCGCACCGCGGATACGTCAATCTGTTTGGTGGGTTGCCGAAGACCATGCGTCCGATGAGCGTCCTCTCCAATGTTATTCACTATAAAGAATGTTTTGTGACAGGTTCACACGGCTGTGTGCCACGACACCATGAGTTGGCAGTCCGGCTCCTTGAAAAGGGGTTAGTGCGTGTGAAACCTCTCATCACACACCATTTTCCACTTATTGAGATTGACAAAGCGTTTGAGGCAATGGAATCCCGACAGGGAATGAAAATTATGATACACCCGCATCAGGAGGAGGGAAGAAAGACGTAATGCACGATTTTTCGCGATTTATTCGAGACATACCCGATTTTCCGAGAGCAGGTATTATATTTAAAGACATTACCCCACTTTTAGGAAATCCAACTGCTTTTCATAGGGCAATTGATGAATTCGCGCTCCGTTATAAATTAGAGGCGGTTGATGTTGTTGCCGGAACTGAGGCGCGCGGTTTCATTTTCGGTGCTGCGCTCGCCTATCGGTTGGGTGCTGCTTTTGTGCCTATCCGAAAGAAGAGTAAATTGCCTTATCATACACACGAAGCGATATACGATCTTGAATACGGTAGTGATATAATGGCAATTCATCAAGATGCGTTCTCCAAAGACAGTAGAGTGCTAATATGCGATGATCTCTTAGCGACTGGCGGAACACTTGCCGCCTCTGTCGAACTCATCGAAAAATTGGAGGGACACATTGTTGGTATTGCTATTTTAATTGAGTTGACCGAACTCAATGGTAGAGATCAGATTCCGGATTACGATATTTTTTCGCTCATTAAATATTAGGATGAACGCGTGCGCCTGTAGCTCAGGGGATAGAGCAGGGGCTTCCTAAGCCTCGTGTCGGGGGTTCGATTCCTCCCAGGCGCGTTTTTAACGATGGGACCTCTCGACTGCCCTCTATGCTATTACACGTAGATTCTTGATTAAGTCGTAACGTCTTGTCGCGTCATCTGCGTAAGCATAACGACGAAATTTCCAATCTACCTCAACGAACCGCAAGGAATAATTAAAACACGTTTAACGAAGCCGTAGCCCGTAACGGAGTGAAGGGCGGGTCTACGGGAAATAACGTCAAAATTTCCAATCTACCTCAACGAACCGCAAGGAATAATTAAAAAATGTACAGATTCAGTATCTGGAAAATAGTTTTAATCTTCGGGGTCTTTCTGTTTTCCGTACTATACCTCATTCCTACCCCGGATAACTTCTACAATCCCTTGTACGGAAACCTACCGCTCTGGATGCAGGAAAAACTCCCACCTTTTGAAGTCACTGAAGACAACACTTTGAAGGTAAATCTCGCGGATGTCGAGTACCCCGAAGGCATCAATTTCCAAGATGCGACCTTTGAACTTCAGGATATCTTCCGAGTCCACTTAAGGAAACTTGAGCTTGAAGAAACGCGTGATTATGAATTTGATACCACTGAAGCCCGCGAATTTTATGTGCGGTTCATCTCGGAGAAGGCACGTCAGAACCCACACGCAACACTTGACAATTTGCACCTATACGGCAGCCTCCCAACTGTCCTGCGGCGACTCATACCCGATAACCGATTGAAGTTAGGATTGGACCTTAAGGGGGGTGTCCACCTCGTCCTTGAAGTAGATTTAGAGGCCTCCAAAACGGAATTGCTCCGTGAACATACGCTCTCGATTCCTGAACGACTTCGCACAGACGATATTTTATGCCGAGAGGTTAAACAGATAGAAGGACAAGACACACTAAACGTGTTCGTTGGAATCCCTTCCAGACTCCGGGCGGATGCTGATGGAAAAACGGAATACTTGGAGAAAGCCCAACGTTTCCTCAACGAAATCGAGTTTTTTGAAGATGCCCAGGTCGGCGCGGAAACGGAGACGCAAATCACGTATCAGTTAACACTCAGCGAACGAGGGACTCAGAGGTATAGCGAGCAGGCGATCGAGCAGGTGCTTATTGTCTTGCGAAACCGCGTTGATGCATTCGGGGTTTCAGAGCCTTCTATCCGACGAGAGGCGAATCACCCGAGAATCATCGTTGAACTCCCCGGCGCCAAAGACTCCTCGAAGCCATTACAAATCGTTAAGACCATGGGTAGACTCGAATTTAAGCTTGTTAAGAAATCACCGACGGGTGGCAGTTTGTGGAGCGGAACTTCAGATACACCAATACCGGATAATATCCCTGATGATAGTGAGGTCCGCTATCACTACGAAACCGGCAACTGGTACGTGCTTGAAAGCCCTGTTCTTTTGAGTGGTGATCGCATCAACGATGCTGGACCTTCTACAGGCAGAACCAGTTTTGACATCGTCGTGTCAATGAGTTTTGATAGTGTCGGCAGACGCAAATTCGCGCAGGTCACAGGGGACCATATCGGAGAACATTTGGCGATTCTGCTTGATGGTAGGGTGCAATCTGCCCCTGTCATCCAGGATCAGATTATCGGAAACGCTATTATTCAAGGAAATTTCACCTATGAGGAGGCGAGTTACCTTTCCAATATTCTGAAAGCGGGAGCGTTTCCAGTGGGTGTTCAGATCGCTGAGGAGCGGACCGTCGGTCCCACGCTTGGGCAGGAATCCATTAACGACGGTGTCCTCGCTGCACTCATCGGGTTGGGCGGGGTTCTCATCTTCATGGTGATTTACTACCGTTTATCTGGAATTGTTGCTATTACTGCGCTGGTCTTTAATATGTTCATCATCCTTGGAGCGTTGGCGGGTTTCGGCGCGGCCTTGACACTCCCAGGTATTGCTGGACTTGTCCTGACGATCGGTATGTCTGTTGATGCAAATGTGCTCATCTTCGAGCGAATTCGAGAAGAATTGCGAACCGGCAAAACCGTCTGGTC
The DNA here is from genome assembly GCA_022827885.1 of Candidatus Poribacteria bacterium. Classification (GTDB taxonomy): domain Bacteria; phylum Poribacteria; class WGA-4E; order WGA-4E; family WGA-3G; genus WGA-3G. The sequence continues at coordinate 10,852 of JAJEIP010000072.1, read as the reverse complement.
GGCTATCACAAGCGGCTATCAACGGGCATTTATAACAATTTTAGATGCCAATCTTACGACCTTCTTTACCGCACTGGTTCTCTATCATTTCGGGACGGGTCCGATTAAAGGGTTTGCGGTAACGCTCGGTATCGGTATTCTCGCGAGTATGTTCACGGCGATTATTGTTACACGTGAGATATACGGTTTGACTGTTGGAAATAGAGACGTGCAGAAACTCAGCATTTAAAGGACTCATTAAAAATATGGAATTACTTAAAAATACAAACTTTGATTTTATCAGCAAACACCGAACGGGATTTGTCTTCTCAGCGGTAATCATCGCTATCGGTTTGGTTTTCCTCGTGATTCATCAAGGACCCAATTTCGGAATTGATTTCCGAGGCGGTGTTAAGATCCAAGCCAAATTCAACAGGGCAGTCACTGAAACCGAGTTGCAAGCCAAACTCACTGAAATCGGCTATGAACGTGCCACAATCCAGACAGATGCCAGCAAAAATGAAGCATTTGTTTCTATGGGGCATCGTCCTGAATTTCAGGGACAAGGCACAAGTGTCGGAAGAATTCTTACAGATGCCTTACTTGAGGGGGGAAACGGTTGGCAGGCACTCGCTGGTGGTGTTAATATCTCTGAAGTCGGACCGAGTGTCGGACGCGACCTTAAATTGGCGGCACTCTGGTCAGTGCTTGGCGCGATTGCGATCTTATTAATATATATCTCTTGGCGATTTGAGTTCCGTTTTGCCATCGGTGCAATCGCCGCGCTTGTCCACGATGTCCTTATTACCTTGGGTGTCTTTGCCGTCCTTTCAAAAGAAATTAATTTACCAACCGTTGCCGCATTCCTCACGATCATTGGCTATTCGCTCAACGATACGATCGTGGTATTCGACCGAATTCGGGAAAATACACAAACCTTACGTGGCACTGACTACGTTGCGGTTTTGAACAGAAGCATCAATCAGTCGCTGAGTCGAACCGTTATCACGTCTTTGACTACGTTGTTTGTTGTTTTGGTTATCTTCCTCATCACGGGTTCAGGCGAGGAAATTAACACGTTCGCCTTGGCACTCATCGTCGGTATACTGGTAGGGACCTACTCTTCAGTATTCATCGCGAGTCCGATCCTGTATCTCTGGAATCGCGGACGCCCGCAAGAAGCTGCATGAAAACTATTCACACATGAAAGTATTGGTCTTGAGTCCTTATACAACAGGGCAAAAATATAAACCCGATAATCTCCTTCGGGGTGAAGACTGCGGTCCGCCTGAGCATCTTGAGTGGCGTATAAAAGAATTATGTGGTTACAACGCTGAAGGTTGGTATCATGAAGATGGAGACTACAGCGCGCCTGCTGGAGAGATGTTCACGGGACCTTTGAATACCCAATTGCGGGCAGGCTTGAAACAAATTCGGGAACACGCGCAATACGGTGAGACGACGCTGGATCTGTATTTTCCGTGGTATTTCTGCCGTGTTGACGGGAAAAAGAGTCCTGTTAACGAAGCGGATTTTATCGTGCCTTTTGATACTGCGCCACTTCACGAGCTTGAGGTTTTAGAATTTGGTGAGAGTGGTGTTCCTGAAGGGACGGTAGATTTAATCGAGCGTTACGATCTCGCTTTTTCACTATTGAGACCCGACGATATTCTATCGCTGCAACGCGTTTTTGAGGTAGAGCGTGCGACACCGCTAATTTTCTTGCTCGCGAAAAGTCACAAACACGTCGTGAACGAAGAATTGCCGAATCTCCACGTTATTGAAACTGGTCGTGCTTTACAGAAAAGCCTTCGCACCACAAATTGGGCACTGAAAGGAGTTGTGTTGAGACGGCTGTGTGAAGCCGCGTGTCGTGACGGCTTCGGTGTGTTTGAGCAAGTCAAACGAAACCCCCAACGACTATTGGAAATCGTACATAGGTAGTAAAGAAGGGATTTTGTAAAAGGACAAAAGAGGATGAGCCTTCCAATGCCCGTTATCAATGACAGTTCACGCCGCATTATCGGCGAATCTGCACCGATGCAGGCGGTTTTGCGCCAAGTCGCGCAGGTCGCGCCAACGAAAGCGACTGTCCTCATCACAGGCGAAACGGGTGTTGGGAAAGATGTCATTGCACAGGCGATCCACGAAAGTAGTCCGCGTAAAAACCGACCCTTCAAAGCCGTCAACTGCGGCGCGTTTTACCAGGACCTCCTTCAAAGTGAACTCTTCGGACATGAGAGGGGATCTTTTACCGGTGCAACCACCCAACGGCGCGGTGTGTTTGAACAAGCCAACGGCGGCACACTGTTTTTGGATGAGGTCGGCGAAATGTCGCCTGAGGTGCAGGTGAAATTCCTACGGGTCCTTGAGACCCAGGAATTCACACGGCTCGGTGGCGAAAAAAATATTAAAGTGGATGTCCGAATTATCGCCGCCACGAATATTGACCTTGTGACATCGGTGAGGCAAAAAAAATTTAGACAAGACCTCTACTATCGATTGAATCTCTTTCGTATCCAGATTCCACCTCTGCGCGATCGGCGCGAGGATATCCCGCTTTTCGTCTCCGCGTTCGTCTCTGAATTAAGCGCAGAACACGGTAAACCCATTACCGGCATAACCCAAGAGGCACTCAATTATCTCCAAAATGCTGATTGGTTCGGCAACGTCCGTGAACTGCGGAATGCCATAGAAACCGCTATTATTCTCTCCACCACCGAGGAGTTACAACTTAACGATTTCCCATCGGACTCGGAATCTGAGCAGGTTGCTTTACTGCCTGTGCCGGCCTCTGGCACGCAACTCGCACCTACACAGGTGATTGACACGCCCAATGAAGAACCTGAACTTCTGAATGTGCCAGGGAGTTCCTTACAGGTTGTTGATACCGCTGGTAGTGCAATCGCAACAGAAAACATAGCGATTTACAAGACGATCCTTGGACTAATCCTCTCTGCAATCCGTCTGCTTGAGCCAACTGCTGCCACGAGCGATGAGATGCCGTTCCTAATACCGGATGAAGATACCAGCTGGATGCAAATTAGCGCAACGGATAACCCTGCGGACGTTCTGAAAAAAGCGTTGGAAATCCTTTCAGCGATAGCCAAAGTGCTTGAAAATCGTGCACAGAATGGAGTTTTACCAATCGCTGCGCCGGTGGAGCAGCGCAGTGGTTCACAGGCGCCAGGCGAGTATCTACCTGTGCTTGACGATGAGGAGGTCATCGGCAGGGTCGGTATGACAATGGCGGAAATTGAGCGAGCCGCTATCCAAAAGACACTTGCAGAAGTCGGCGGTAATAAAACAGAGGCGGCGAAGATTCTTGATATCGGGGTCCGAACGCTGCACCGCAAGTTGGACGCTTACAGACAGACAGCCGATAAGGCAGATAAATAAGCGATCCGGTTTCACACAAATAGATCCCTAACTTTACACTGAAATCCTTCAATCACATCGCCACCCTCAAGAATGTCATCTCCACGCAAAACGGTCATATCTTCAGGAGATCGGTACACTTCTACGGTTTCTCGACGCGGATTCACAACCCACACCATCGCACACCCCGCATTTAGCCATTCGTCTACCTTTTCTGCGACTTCCGTGTAGGTATCGCCTGGAGAGATGACTTCAACCGCAAGATCGGGTGCCCCATCCCAGTATCCCTTTGAGATACCCCGTTCATCAATTGTGGCTTGCCGAACAAACGCGGCGTCTGGTGCGCGCACGGTGTCTGGATTTTGGGCAATCTTAAATCCTGTTTCGGCACCACAGACATAGCCTAATTTATGTTTTTCAACGTGAGCGTCAAGGTGTCTTCCAATTTTAGCCGATCGGATCCCATGTTCGAATCCGGCTGGTGGCATTCTACGTATGACTCCTTTCACCAATTCATACCGATACCCATCATCCGGCTGTTTCCATAGATCTTTGGCTGTTAAAAGTGTATGTTGAGCGGATGGCAATTTTGACTTTGGTTGATTTCGTTGTGTTTCTGCCATTTTGCCTACCTCTTAGTATTGTGCGCTGTAAAAAATCGCATTGAAAAGTAGTTTGAAGGTCCCCTGGGATTGTCCGCGATGTTGTGGTTTGAAACCGAAAAGGATCACGCGCCCATCGCCTAAGGCAACTTCCAAAAGTGCCGCTTTCTGACGAATCCGTTTCTCGCCTTCGAGCCACCCACTCATCAACGGATTGAACTCGGGATATGTCGCTATAGCCTTCGCGCCACCCCGTCCGGCTTCAAAGACAGGTCCAAATTTAAAAAAGATTGCCATCTCTGGATCCAGTCCGTGTCCGATAGGATGTTTCGTGTCTATCCGAACCCGTAATAATGAACCAGGACAGAAAAACGCACCCTCCTTCGGTTGATTCTCTTTCTGGACTACGTTGACGATGCCTTTCTCACCAAGTCCAAAGTATTTCAAAGGGAGTTCTGACGCACGATTCAAACAGATGAGCGTCCCTCCGTTCTCCACGAACGTTCGTAGATTCGCCAACCCTTCTGTCCCGATTCCACCGACATACTCCGGCGGTAGTTTCCCTGTTGAATGCCCGTTAAGGATACCGGAAGCACCCAGATCCGGCAGAATTATTGCGTCGTAACGCGCCGCCAAATCCCCCGCACGCATTTCCGCGTTCGTAAGAGTACTGTAGTCGAACGCGTGTGTATCCAGAACCCAACGCGTCCAGCCTTCGTCCATATTTGCTGTCCACGGTTTATACAGACCGAGACGCGGGACGTTCACTCTTGAGAATTTTTGACGCAGTGTGTCTTCGTCGATAGATGCATCGGCGTGGATGTGGATACCGAATTCCGATGCGAGGGCTCGTATCTCCTCTCTCTGTTGTAACGGCGGTTCTACCGTTCTAATCAGAAGAGTCCCCGATGGGAGCGTTTTACTACCGAGTTCTACGTCCCGTTGTGCTGAATAAAGTGTGTATCTCGGACTATTGTCTGCGAATTTTGCTTGAAACAGACGATTGAGGGCAATCGCTTCGGTGTTCGTTCGATTCTCAAACAGATAACCCGTCGGTTCAGCGGCACCTTCTAACCTCCCTTCCACTTCAGGGAGTGCAGTCAGTTTCCTTAAATCCGCCTCAAAAGGATGCACAACAGCGATTGTTCTCACCGCCATCTGTAAAGGCAGCGTCCAGCCCGCTATATCGTAGGGACGTTCGGGGGGTGATTCCGGGGAAGGGCGACGTTCCGGGTAGCGTTGTACCTCAAGCAGATCCTTGGCGTGTGCCCGAAACGGTTGCGACATCGAAACGATGTATGTGTCCTCGGGATATTCTACACCATCAGCGATAAACGAGGCGTTCGCTTGATGAATCTCTACACCGCCACGTCGCAGAATATCTAACATCTTGAGCGTTGTGTGGAGGTCGCGTTGTTGTTTTGGGATCAGGAAGGCGCGTGGCGGTTCATCTTTCCCTTTCGCTATAGCATTGCGTCCCATCTTGTAAAAGTTCGTCTTCAACGTGATCCGATGTGCCGCGGCGAAAGAAAGAATTGACAGGGCGGCTGCCTTCTCATATTCTACGATGTCTCGCAGTCGCCACCAGCCGCCGGGCCAGGGTTCAGGGAAGTTTGTGCGGAGTGTATATTTATCAAGCCCGCGTCGGTAGCCTTTCAAGGTATGATGCGGTTGGAAAATAGGCGTAGCTATCTCTACACGTGCCGCTTCCGTCAAAATACCCACCATATTGTGGCGATAGGGGACCGTCCGAAACCCGCCGTGCCACCATGTGTCGTAAACAGCACTTGAAAGCACCCCCGTAAACCCTTCACTCGTCAAATCGAAAGCGAGTTGCGCCCCGATAAGCGAAAGCGTCCGTTGTAAAAGGGGCGGGATATTTGGGTTGACCGGCTCAAAATACGGTGGAATCACAAACCGAGGGCCGCGATAACTCATCTCATGCACGTCGTAGACGACCTCCGGGAACCACTTCTCGTAAAGCACCTCCGTCAATATCTGCGTCTCTATCTGTGTGAGCATAAACCAATCGCGGTTGTTATCGTGCCCCGTGTATTTGTGATACAACCACGGGATTTCCGACCCTTCGTAAGGCGTGCCGACAGTGCGATTATACCAATCTACCACGATGTTCAAGCCGTCCGGATTCGCCGAGGGGATGAGCAGAATTATCACGTTTTCGAGAATCTCTTTGATTTCTGGTGTCTCGGTGGTTGCGAATTGGTGTGCCAGTTCCATCGACATCTGTGAAGAGGCGATCTCTGTGGAATGCAAGTTACAATTAATCAGGACCACCGTTTTACCTTCCGCCGCAAGCCCATCCAATTCTGCCGTGTTGTCTTCATCTATACGTGCACTGGGCAGCGCGAGTTTCCTTTGAATCTGCTGGTAGTGTGCCAAATTCTCTAAATTCTCTGGTGCAGAAATCAACAGCATCAGAAAATCGTTATCCTCTGTCGTTTTTCCCAATTCTTCTAACAGAACCCTATCTGAATTCGCTGCCACGTGTCGCAGGTAATCAGAAACTGTCTGCCATCCTGCGACCTTATAGTCGGAACCAACTCGGAATCCGAGCATCTCCTCAGGGGGCATCAGTTGCGCATGAACCGGTGTCTGTAGAGACACAACGCACATTATTATTAGCAACACACTGCGTATACGCCACACGGGTATGGTATCGGTTTTCTGAGAATCTATTGTGGGAGAGGTTTGTAGCCCCGATTTTCGATAAGGTGGAGATGTGAAATTGGCATGAAAGAATCCAGAGATTTTCATGGACGGTTCCCTTCCTATAGACATGTGCGGTTTAATTTTTCGTTCTTCTTTTGTTTTTGACGCGTGACAGCAAGTATAGCCAAAACTGACACACGTGTCAAGTTGTTACACAAACATAATACACTTGACTTTTTTCTAATTTTGTGGTATTGTTATAGATGAAATATTTTTAGGGTCGCAGTGCGCCGCAGCGCACGGTTGCATTAGGCACTTATTTCAAAAAACGCCCTCTTATTACAAAAGTCGGGAGGAAAAGGGAAATAATGAAAAGGGTTGTGATCATTCTACTGGTTGTCCTACTGCTTGCGGGTATCGGTTGTGATACGAGGCAGAAAGGGCCGAGCAACCTGTCCGTAGGCAGAAGTAAGTTGATTGACAGCGGGAACGCTTTGGAAGCCGTTGATCACCTTGAAAAAGCGGAACAGGAAGAGGTTAATAAACTGGAGCCGCGCGCCCTGCTCGTTATCGCTTACTCTCATGGGCTTTCCACGGGGAGTGCGAGTAGTCACGGCGTTGAAGCCAAGTTCAAAAACCAACGCGCACAACGGATACAAGAACTCACCGAGGCTGAGATAAAGCAAATCCTACAAATTCTCAGCAGACCCTCGCGGGTCCAGAAAGATGGTTTACAGGCGCTCGTGGACAAGGGACCCGAAGCGTCGGTAATTATTCTCGATAGCCTCATCAAAGGAAGATATCCGTCACTTCATGCAAATTTTACGGAGATGCTGATTCAGATGGGTGAGGACGGTCTTGATTCGGTGTTAGAAAAGCTTACGGATGAAGCGACTCCAACCGCTATCAAGGTTCAACTCGTTCAGGTCCTTGCTGGCATCGGCGACGCGAAAGCTATAGATGCGTTAAAAACGGTTCAAAGTGGAACGAGTGAAGCTGGCTTGGCGATGGAAATTAACACGACACTCTATCAGCTCGGTGAGGAATCCTATAAAAAGGACATCATCGCTGGCTTAAGTCATAGTGATGTTGATGTCCGACGCGCCGCTGCAAAAGCCATGACAAATATCAGCGATGTCTCATCGAAAACACTCATGGCGGGATTAAAAGATACCGACTCTGAAGTCGTCGCTTCACTTGTAGAGGCACTCGCAGTGCATCGGGATGCTGATGCTGTTGATGAACTCGTAAGTATTCTTACCGGTGGATTGAGCAAAGATCCGAAGCAGGCAGCGATTAATACGCTCGATGTTTATGGACAAAACAAACTCGCGAGAGGCTTGGCAAAGCGCATTACGATGCTGCTCATTGGCGGAACTGTGAGTGACGCAGACAATCGGCTCCATCTCGTTCAACTTCTGAAGAGAGAGCCGTTCCGGAAACAGATTCAGGTAACGGAATTGTACGACAATCTTGAGTTCAAGCTTTATGAATATCACAAGGAACAGGAAGAGAGTGAACTCGTCAAAACGTCGCTGAAACAACTCCTTGATGCACTTCAGTAGACTTACAATGGGCCTCTTATCTGTCTGTACTTAAATTGTTGACATAAAAATGTATTTATTTTAGAATATTCTTTACGTCAGTACTTGCCCAGATGTGTAATCCCTGTTTGGCAGGTTTAAATACGTCGCGGTATGCAGAACCTACGGTTTTCCCTGTCAAGTTATATTGTCCCGCGAGCCTATAGAGGCTTGCGCGAGAAAGTATTGGATCAGCACTTTTTTTGCTTGCAAGTTGCACATTGTCTTCATGGAGCGGACAGGCGACACGCAGGGGTAAGTCTAATTGAGATTCCAGGAGGAAAAGAAAAAGGGAACATGAAAAAACTTTTGCTGATATTACTACTTATAGGAGTCGTGAGTTTCGGCTGTCAGCAGGAACAGGTCATCACGCAACTTGAGGTCGGAAGAAGTAAGCTGTTAAATGCAGGACTCTCGCTGGAGGCAGCCCAACACCTTGAACGTGCTGAACAGGAAGAGGAAAACAAAGTTGAACCTCGCGCACTTCTCGTGCTTGCTTATAGCAACGCCCTTTCAACGGGCGCGGCAAGAACACATAATGTGGAAACCAGATACCAAACTGAACGGAATCGCCGTGTCGGTGAATTGGGCGAATATGAGATGAAGAAAATCCTGCAGATCCTCGGCGAACGCCATCGGGTCCAAAAGGATGCAATGCAGGTCCTCGTTGATAAAGGGGCACCCGCTGTGCCTTTCCTTTTGGAGGATCTCGTTAAAAACCGCTATCGCAATGTCCATGGTGACTTCGTTCAAATCTTGGAGCAAATCGGCAGCCCAGCTATTAACGAGCTCCTGAAAACTGCTGGCGACAGCAATACCCCACCTGCTGTGAAAATCCAGCTTGTCCGTATTGTAGGCAATATAGGAGACGCATCCGCTGCCGCTGGGTTAGAGGCACTCCACAACGCGACCCCTGATGAAGGGTTGAAGATGGAAATTAACACCGCGCTCTATCTCCTCGGAAACGAAGGTGCCGAAGCAAAAATTGTTGAGGGCTTAAGCGATAATAACGCTGTTGTCCGGCGAGCCGCCGCGAAATCTATGATGTTCCTCAAAGAACACCCAACTGACAAGCTGATTGATGCGCTTGACGATTCCGATGACACCGTGCGTATGGATATTGCAAAGGCACTCCAAAAATATCCCGACGCAGGTGCTGTTGACGGTCTCGTCGCAATCCTCACAAACGGATCAAGCCTGAGCACGAAGCAAGCCGCTATTGATACGTTGAACCATTACGCCGAAAACGGGCTCGCTGATGGGTTAGCTGGACGCTTGATCGTCTTGTTAGCGAATCCTGAAGTCGTTGATCATGAAGACAGGCTCCGTATTGTTCAACTTCTTAAGAAACCTGCTTTGGTAAAGCAGATTCAGGACGCTGACCAGTACGATAATCTGCCCCATAAGCTTGACGTTCACTTCAGGGAGACCGAGACCAACGATATGGTGAAAGACGCACTCAATGAATTGCTCCTTGCACTTGAGTAAGGTAAAATTAAAATATGCGAAATTATCCAACGGGTATCAAGATTACCAAAGTTGAGCAGGTTACCGTCGAAATTGATCAGCCTGCTATTGGTTGTAACTCCCGCGCAACAGAGATTCACCAACCGGATCCAAACGGGAAGTGGAACGAACGTATTATCCGCATCTATACCAACGATGGCACACTCGGTTGGGGGACGGGTAGTTGGGGGACAACAACCGCTGAAAACGCGGAAGGCGTGCTCAACCAAAATCCGTTTGACCTCTTAAACCCTGAGGATGGGGTTGTGGAGGAATTTCGCGGACTTGAAAATGCCCTTTGGGATACAATCGGCAAAATCCTTGAGAAACCTGTCTATCAGCTCATCGGTGGCGATGTTTTTTCAAACGGGTTGCCCGCTTACGACAGCACCATCTATTTCAACGATCTCCTGTATGAAACGAAAGCCGAAGGGCTGCAACGCATCGAGAATGATGTTAAAAGCAGTCTCGCCAATGGGTTTACCGCATGCAAAATGAAAATCGGGCGCGGGAGCTATCTCATGGAACGCAAGGCGGGACTGCAACGGGACATAGAGCTCGTCCAACTTGCCCGTAGCACCGCAGGCGAAGGTTTCAACATTCTGGTCGATGCAAACAACGGCTACACCTACGATGAGGTCATCACCTTTCTGAACGAAACGAGTAATTGTGATGTTTTTTGGATAGAAGAGATGTTTGAGGAAGAGGTTGAATTGTACCGGAACCTCAAAGCCTTCATCCAAGAAAAAGGATTGAAAACCTTCATCGCTGATGGCGAAACCCGGACGCGCGACCCACTTGAATTCTATGATCCGTTCTTTGAAGCGGGTGTTATTGATGTCATCCAGCACGATATGAAGGGACTCGGCGTTACCGGCTGGCGGCGACTCGCTGATATGGCTGCCGCCCACGGTGTCCGGTGCGCACCCCATAACTGGGGGTCCCTGCTCGGTTTTTTCCTCAGCCTCCAATTCGGCAAAACGATTCCGCATTTCCTCTACGGCGAAGTCGCAACCCTCACGAGCGATGTGATTGATACCTCTGGTTATACTTTCACCGGTGGGACGTTCACCGTGCCGGATACCCCTGGACTTGGGCTGGCGCTCAATGAGGATGTGTACGATGATCGCTACG
>JAJEIP010000126.1 GCA_022827885.1 Candidatus Poribacteria bacterium | reverse complement strand
AAGTCTTAGAAGCATTAGATACACTAAAAAGTGATGGCTTACTTTTAGGCCTTATCACCAATTGCAGACCGCCCATCCCATCCGCTTTCTTGAAATCTTCGTTGTCCCAATACATTGATGTCCCTGTTTTCTCATGTAAAGAACGGATAAGAAAACCTGCACGTCGCATTTACGAGATAGCGTGCGAACGGTTGAAGGTCCAACCACAAGAATGTCTCTACGTAGGGGATGGCAGTGGTGAGGAATTGACAGGTGCGGCGGCGGTCGGCATGTTCCCTATACTAAAACGTGCGGATTTATCGGATGTCTACGATCCACATCGACCAGATGTCGAAAACTATCAGAGGACCGCTATTGATGACATCTCGGAGTTGTGCACTATTGTTTCCGAATTGGCGTAATTATGTATTGACTCAAATCAAGGAGTTCAAGATGAGTGGAAGAGGAATTATCAGTTATCGATTATCGGTCTTCGGTTAAAAAGGATCTTGTCGAACCAACCCGCTCTTAACCGACAACCGAAAGGTTTGCGGAGCAAACCGTCCTGACAACCGACAACTATTTTTTTATAGGAGGAATAAACGATGGCTCACTATTTTTCTGAAGCAAGCCGGACTTTCAGTGAATACTTGCTTTTACCTAATTTAACGACCAAAGAGTGTATCCCTGAAAATGTTGTCCTGAGAACCCCTCTGGTGAAATTTAAGGTGGGGAAACGATCGTCTCTGGAGGTGAATATTCCATTTGCTTCGGCAATCATGCAAGCCGTTTCGGACCACAATTTGGCGATTGCACTGGCGAGACAGGGCGGGATATCCTTCATTTATGGGTCCCAAGATATTGAAGAGCAGGTAGCGATGGTCCGAGCCGTTAAAAACCACAAAGCAGGTTTCGTTATCAGCGATTCGAATCTACAGTGTAATAGCACGATAGCAGATGTCGTGAAGCTCACCGAAGAAACAGGGCACTCGACTATTCCTATAACCGAGGATGGTTCGTCTTCAGGTGAGTTATTTGGGCTGATAACGGATAAGGATTATAGATTGAGTCGCGTGGATTTAAATACGACAGTAAGCGAATTGATGACGCCGTTTTCCAAATTGATTGTGGGTCGAAAGGGAATTACGATTGAAGATGCCAACGACCTTATATGGGAACGCAAGATAAATTGTCTACCGATTGTTGATGAAGATCGTAAACTGGTCCATTTGGTCTTCAGGAAAGATTACGATGATCATAAGAAGAATCCCCTTGAATCTATAGATTCCCAAAAAAGACTCATCGTTGGTGCCGGTATTAATACACGGGATTATAAAGAAAGGGTCCCCGCACTGGTGTCAGCGGGTGTCGATATTATTTGTGTTGATTCTTCTGAAGGGTATACGGAGTGGCAGTCAGACACCATAAAATTCATTAAAGATAAATACAATGGGACTGTGAAAGTGGGCGGCGGGAATGTTGTTCATGGAGATGCATTTATGTATCTGGTGGAAGCGGGTGCTGATTTTATAAAGGTAGGTATCGGTGGCGGCGCTATCTGTATCACAAGGGAACAGAAGGGAATCGGTCGGGGGCAAGCGACTGCCGTCATTGAGGTCGCGCGGCAAAGGGACCTGTATTTGCAGGAAACCGGTGTCTATGTGCCAATTTGCTCGGATGGTGGTATCTTCCAAGATTATCATATCGGTTTGGCACTTGCCATGGGTGCGGATTTCGTGATGATGGGCAGATATTTTGCAAGATTTGATGAAAGTCCAAGTAAGTTGAGAAAATTGGGAATGAATACGGTGAAGGAATATTGGGGAGAAGGCACAAGACGAGCCGCCAATTGGCAACGCTACCACGAAGGGGGCGGTCCAGAGTTGTTGTTCGAGGAGGGGGCGGATGCTTACGTGCCGTATGCAGGAAAGATGAACGATAATTTGAAAACGACGCTCGCAAAAATCCGGTCGCTCATGTGTAATTGCGGGGCGATATCCCTCCCGGAATTCCGTCAAAAAGCGAGATTCGTGTTAGTCTCTTCAGCAAGTATTCGCGAAGGCGGCGTTCACGATATTATTCCAAGAGCGACACAAGATGGATAAAAATGAAAACTTTCGACAACAAAATTGCACTTAATCTTGACGGTGATGTAGAGGTGTCCATCAAAGGTTTCATCGCGCCGATTACGTCTATGGATCCGAACTTTCATGAAGAATGGGATGCACTGGCAAATTTGCGCGTTGCTGAACCGGAAAAGGTGTACTCTACTTCAGTTTTCCGAACGTTCCTTCCAGACAAGCCTGTCTCGGTTGGGAACGCTTGGCGGATTGATGACCAGGGCGCGCTTGCCTTGCTGAACCAGCTGCAACCTAATACGAGTCTGGATATGCACATTAACGCGGGAGATTCCAGCGGTTTATGGGCATGTCTACGCGCTTATAACGATGAATTCGCCGATATTATCTTCCGCATCCATGCGACATTGGCATTAGAGGACGGTTGGTTCACACCCTCTCAGTTTGCCGGACGTTTGGTTATCGATCGCGTTAAAAAGAGTGTAGCCTTTTTCCAGATGCGTGTTCCTGAAGGGACGCTGTTCGATGTTAATTGGAGAAAACAGAAAGACGATCCTAACTATTTTTATACTACAGGTGGTGGCGTTTGTCCACACATTGAGCTTCTTGCGGAAATACCAGATGTCACTCAGGAAACCGAGTTCACAACATCAATCGCGCGGGAAGAGGCTGAACGCATACTGATACAACGCTTCTATAAGTCGCAGCAAATTAACTGGGTGCCGTTAGAAGAGGCATCAGAAATATCACAAGCACAACAGAACCGATCCATGCCATTTCGGTCGATGGACCGCTCGCCGACGAAGCGTGCTGAGGGAGCGGCAAAAACTTGAGGGCAGTTGTCCTCTCCGACGAACGAATCATTGAATTTCTGAACGAAAATTTTATCAATACGTGGGTGCGTAATGCCGAGCTTAGACGCATGCGTGATTCCGAAGGATTTGAGGGAATGCCTCCCTTGGCACGCACAATCATTGGTCACAAATGGCGAAGAGGTCCCGTAGATACATGGGTTATATCTCCCGAACTTGAAGCGATAGGGCATGTAGCGGTCAATGAGTATCTTGACAACAACCGCTGCGAGGATGGGACTTTGGAGAGTGAGAATTACCTCCTATTTCTCACGGATTCCTTAGAGGCAAAACTCCCCGGATTTGGGAACACTGTTCTCACACCCGAGCAACCCTCGCAACGGATATTGGACGTTTTGCGTACTCCAGAATATGGACATCAAGACTACACAGTTGTCGTAATTGATACCACTGCGTTTGAAAGAGGGGGCACACTCGTTATTGATATTGAAGTCGGTGATGAAAAGGCGTATGGATCATTCCATCTGCTGGATGCCGATCACAAACTTACCTTTGATTCTTATTACAAACGTCCCGAAGGAATCCTGCTTGAGGCATCGCACGACACAGGTTGGTTGGGGCCCAATGAAACGGGACAAATGACACATCGTTTTGAGCGTGGACAGATCTTTAAATTGGTCGCTCTGGGCTGGGCATCTAACGAGAAAGGAAGCATCAACGCTTTTTACGCAAAAATTTCTGTGGGACCGACAGTTTCATAATCGATCGCTGACATCCGACAACTGCACAAATCGGTATCCGTCTCCTTTGAGTGCCGTGATAATATGATCCGTTGCCTCAATCGTTCCCGAACGGTTTGCGTTCCTATTTTCCGCCTTTCCATCGTGTAGAACGATAATCGAACCAGGGTTTGTCTTCTTCAAGACTGTTTCAGTGATCCGATCGGGGTTTTGTGTCGTCCAATCCCAACTCCACACATTACAACTGATATGGGCGCGATTCTCTTTCGCAAGCACCCACGCCACCGGTAAAAACCGCGTCAACACCGGGGCACGAAACATAATCTCACCCGTAATATTGAATTGTTGAAGCAGGTTGTCCGTGCGTTCAATTTCCCGTCGGACATAGAAGGGGGGCAGGAAACCCAGTAGGGGGTGACTGTAGGAGTGATTGCCGATTTGGTGTCCCTCAGCAATAACCCGATTTACTGTTTCGGGATGTCTTTCAATCCGATTTCCGATCATGAAGAATGTGGCTTTGACGTTGTGCTTGGCGAGGACCTCAAGTAACCGCTCGGTGTAAGGTGGATTCGGTCCATCGTCGTAGGTGAGTGCGACAATCCGTTGGTCTGTGTTCAAGCGAACGATATTCTTTCCAAACGGTGGTCTAAAGAACAGCCATAGCAGTGTTGCTATTGCCAGTGTTCCAACAACTGGGATGATAAGGTTCATTGGAGGCGCGCCCTCATTCTACGTATAACTGGCAAATGCCACCACGGAATATAAGGGTACTCATGGTGTTCCCAATGATATCCAAAGTGATAACAGCTGATAAACGACCAGAACGTTGAATACGCGTTGCTCTGCGCGCGATGGGAATTATCGTATCCACCTTTCGGTAGACGATGGGGTAGATAGGTCCCGAAATAGAACAGTTGCAACGTACTAAGCAATGCCGGAACCACCCAGAACAGTATTAATTTGAAACTCGGGATCCCTAAAACGTATTCCATAATTTGAAATACAATCGCCATACCGACTATCTGCTGCCAACTCAGGTATTCTCTCATGAAATGGAAATACCACGCCAAGAAGCCCGTATGCTGTCCATCGTGAAAATCCGGATCCGTATCGCTGGCGGGGGTTCGGTGGTGCTCCGAGTGTTTTTTTAACAATGTGCGATATGAAAATAACGCGTATAAGCCAACAGCGATTGCCCCAATTATATTATTGGCTCGCGGATAGGTCGGGCAGACTGATCCATGCATCGTGTCGTGTGCTGTGATAAACAGACCTGTATACAGAAACGTCTGACAGAGTACCCCTATAGGTATCAGCACGGTGTTGATATGTGTTGTCTCAAGTGTGAGTAACAGCGCGAGACTCACTCCCCACAGCCCGATAATCGTTACCGCAATGAATAGACCCTTGTTCGTTGTTTCCATATTTTTAACCCTTCAAAACTACAAGTCCGAAATAAATCAGTTGGGCAAAGTAGAAGTGAACCGCGATCCGAGGCAACAGTTGACGAAAGAGCCCAGTGTATAAACCGATTGTTGCAAAGATGAAACTCAATCCAAACCACATCAGATAATTCCGAAGAGGGATATCCCCGTTCATCCATGTCCAATAATAGAGTTTCACCGCCGCGGGTTCCATAAGCAGGTCGAAACAGACCATTAACACAGCCACCAAAAACGCTATTTTGAAACCGAAACCTTCTGCTAAAGATT
This sequence comes from Candidatus Poribacteria bacterium, assembly GCA_022827885.1. Taxonomy (GTDB): domain Bacteria; phylum Poribacteria; class WGA-4E; order WGA-4E; family WGA-3G; genus WGA-3G. The sequence goes on along the minus strand of JAJEIP010000126.1, from coordinate 9,633 downwards.
TCGGTGCGATCTTCTGAGCAACAGCGGTTGAAGCGACGAGCATCACAAACCAAGCAGACCCAATGCTGATGGGGACACCGCCAATTGAGGGTTGTAATGTCTGTCCATATAGGTATGAACCGAAAATCTGTCCCGTTCGAACACCGAGCCATTCAATCCCAAAACTCACGACAACAATTCCGATACTTAGGATGAAAAATTTTGCTCGTTCACGCCGTGGATATACCCGCCAGCATTCCCAAAACAGCCATATGCCCAAACCGATCATGATGGGTGAAGCAAGAACTCGCATAACTTTTTGGAACACACCGAGGACATGCCACAATCCACCTGCACTTAAAAGTAGATAGAGTGCCCCTATTTTTAGTTTATTCACTCCTTTTATTTTCCTTGGGATCAAACACCGTGGATTTGGGGTTTGAGGTTCCGTTCTGAAATCCGCGCTCCATTTCATTACGAGTTACACACTTTGTTTTACATTTTACTTTGTCTTAAGTTTTAACGGCACACGGCGTGTGCCTACTACTATGAAATCTGCCGTCCCTTCCACTGTAGACGACCGCTTCTAACTTGGTAGAATGAATTGATACCAATCAACAAGGTCAATAGAACACCAAATGGATGTAAAATTATGCTTGTGAAGAACGGGTGTCTGTATTTGAGTGCCAGCACTGCCCGTACAACGATGTTCACGACGATAGCACCGATTGCGGGTTCTCTCAGGGACGTAAACCAGACAGCGATGTAAGGTAAAACAAACATTGTAAATAGACCGAAGACTAAAATGAAAAACGGTATCGTCTTGTAGCCGACCAGTCCAAAAAGATTTTTGGAAAATCCGTTCCACACCTCGCTGAACGAATGATACATCCTGCAAGATACCTCGCGCGTTCCCGCGGATGTCAGGATTTTGATACCTCTTTTTTTCGCCAATCGGCTGAGTTCAACGTCCTCAACAATCTGATTTGCCACCGCTTGATGCCCACCAACCCGTTGATATGCCTCACGGGTGAATGCAATCCAGAGGCCGCTCGCGGCGGCAAGCGACGGAAAACGACTGAAGTAGGTGAGCCATAACGGCAGTCCTGCGTAAACGAACATGTCAACCACCGGCACGATGAGTTTTTCTCCCAGCGTCACCGTCACTTTCTCTGGAAACGCCGAGAAAAACCCAAGTTCTAACTTCTGCATGTAAGCAACAGTGTTCGCAATCGCGTCTGGTGCTGGACGGTTATCCGCATCGGTAAAGATGAGTATCTCTCCATCCGCATGTTGACTCAATTGATAGCACGCCCAGTTTTTTCCATTCCACCCCGCTGGCAACGGTTTACCATGAATTGCCTGAACTTCAGGATGCTGTTCGCCGAATTTTCCAATAATCGCACCCGTGCGATCCGTCGATTGATCATCGAGTACGTAAATCTTGAAGTTATCGTAGTTTTGAGACAGGAATCCTTTGATACAGTCACCGACGTTGGTTTCTTCGTTGCGCGCTGGGATCAACACCGAAACGCGTGGAGAACTCTGGAGACCGACCGATTTTTTCAGCATCGGCGCAGTCACAGCATTAAACAGTGTGACTGTTAGAAGAATCGTCAATAGAACTATCGAAATGAGCATTAGGATAAACAAGGTACTACCAACCTTTCAACCCAGCAAATTTTGCCCTTTTTCTTCACGAAGAATCCGCAAGGCGAGCTCATCTAACAACGCGGTTTCAGTCTGTTCAAGCCAATCCATTCCTTGAAATGTTCCTGCGTCAAACGAATGGACAGCACCCAACAAAAGGAATGCCCTGGGACGTTTTTCTCCGAGGAACTCAGTGCGAATTGCCAAAGGCAACACAATGAGGGGTTTCCCATATTTCTGTAAAATCCATTCAACACCGCGTTTGTAACCGAGAGGTCGCGTATGCCATGACACCAGTTGTCCCTGCGGAAAAACGGAAACAAGAGGTGTCTCTTGATTCAGTAATTCCACGGTGTATTCAAGGGATTCAATCATACTACGTTGACGCTCCGGTTCGATTGAATAAGCCCCTATTCTCGCGAAGAATTTGTATTTCGATAGCTGCTTTTCTAACATCATTAGATAGGCAGTCCGACGAAAGATTTTTTTGTTCAGCAGATAAACGAAGAATCCATCCCACCATGTACTGTGGTTTGGCAGTAGTAGCACCGGTAGATCGTCAGGTATTTTCGGATATGCCCCTAATAACTGAATCTCATGGAAATGTCGCTTGAACAACCCTGTCAGATAGGGTTGAAAGATGATGTCCGCCCAAAGACGGTGCTGTGCCCGAATCATTTATTGATTATCCCCGAGTGAGCTGGAAATAGTTTCTCCTGTGCCGATAGAAATTTTGCCCGAAGTCCTTCGTGTAACAGGATCCTGATTTTCTGGGTCGATGGCACAAAGACTCGACTTATAAATGGATTGTAGTTGTGATCTTCAATTTTCCTTAAGATCCCACGGTAAATTTTAGCAGCCGAATAGATCGCATACTGGGATTCCGTTTCGAGTAAAGAGATACCGGGCATGGCTTCGGTATAATAGCGATCTGCTCGTTCAACTTGAAATTTCATCAATTCTTTCAAGTGAGGTGTTATTTTTTCCTCTAAAATGTCTTGCTCCAATACACCGAATCTCATCAAATCTTTTTCTGGTAGATAGATGCGCCCCATATCCTTATCCTCCTTGATGTCTCGCAGGATATTGGTGAGTTGCATGGCAATGCCGAGTTGCTTGGCATATCCAAAGGCACGTTCGTCCTTATAACCGAGGACGTATGTCATCATCAGTCCAACGACAGCAGCGACCCGATAACAGAACAGAGAGAGTTCGTCGAACGTTTTATATCGCGTTTGCTGAACATCCATGGCAACCCCCTTGAGCAAATCGAGCGGATATTCAATAGGGATACTGTATGCCTTGGCAACGAGGATAAACGCACGAATAATTGGATGTTGAGACTCCCCTGTATTGTAAGCAACCTGTAACTCTTCTGTCAAGAGTTGTATCTCTCTAATGATTTCTTTTTCCGTGCGTTGACGTGGCGTATCAATCAGATTGTCGCAGTGTCGGCAGAAACCGTATAATGCGTAAGTCGCCCACCGCTGCTCTTTAGGTAGCATCTTTGCTGAGAAGTAGAAACTTTTTGAATAGTAAGCGGTTATCCTACGAGCATACTCAAAGGCAACCCGATTCTCTTCTGCTTTCCACAACTTTTTCATGATGAACCCTCCTCAATCAAATCTTTAATGACCAGTTTAATCGTCGTTTCTGCTGTCAGTAGGACCCCCGGGACACCTGCACCGGGATGCGTGCTCGCGCCAACAAAGTAGAGTTTCTGTATATCTTCACTTCGGTTATGCGGTCGAAAATACGCTGTCTGTGTTAATTTTGGTTCAACCCCCCATGCGCTGCCGAGATGGTTGTTGCGTTGCCTTTTGAAATCTGAAGGCGTAAACGTTTCAAGCACTTCAATTGAACGCCTTAGGTCTGTCAGTCCAAAATCATTTTCCAAGAACGTCAGCACTTTGTCCGTATATGCCTCCTTGGTCTTTGCCCAGTTGATGCTGTTCTCCAAATTCGGCACTGGAATCAGAACATACATGCTCTCACAGCCTTCCGGTGCCATTGACGGATCGGTTTGCGATGGAATATGGAGGTACATTGAAAAATCATTCGGAAGCACTTTATTGTCAAAAATATCGGTTACCAACTCCTTGTATCTTTCGGATAGAATAAGGGTGTGGTGCTTCAGTTGCGGATATTTCTTACGGATACCGAGATAGAGCAGGAAGGCACTCATCGAATATTGTGTCTTTCCGAGTTTCTTGTCTGACCATTTCCTACGATGCTCGGGCTTGATGAGTTTTCCGTAAGTATGTACCAGATCGGCATTTGAAATAACACCATCTGCTGCGTAAAATTTTTCGTTTGCAATAACGCCCCTTGCACACTGATTTTCAACAACAATCTGTTCAACTTCTGCTTTGGTTTCGATGATGCCACCGAGTTTTTTAAATACATTTTCTAACGCCTGAACAAATTTGTACATACCTCCTTTGCAGAACCAGACGCCTCCAACTTTTTCAAGATACGGGATCATCAGGTAGACAGCGGGGGCTCGGAACGGGTTGCCGCCTATGAACAGCGGATGAAATGAGAAGGTGAAGCGGTGACGCGGATCCTCAAAATACTTCTTAACGAAATCGTAGGCAGGCCTCAACGCTTGAAGTCGTAAAGCACGCGGTAGAAAACCGAGCATCGTCGGCAAATCAAATGCGGTCGCGCCTAATCCGTCCGTGATGACAGCATTGTAGAGTTGACGGGTATGCGCCATAAACGCATCGTAATTGTTAGCATCTTTTCCGTTGAAACGCGTCATTTGTTGTTTCATCTGTATGCCGTCATCCGTGTAGTCGAGGAACGCACCATCATGGAAGTAGATGCGATAGAATGGGTCAAGTTTCACCAAATCGAGGTAGTCTTCCATTCGCGCATTAGCACACGCAAACACACGCTGAATCAAGTCAGGTGCGGTGATGATCGAGGGACCCATATCGAAGGTATAGCCGTCCTTAACGAGTTGATAGGCATGCCCCCCAACTTTCGCGTTCTTCTCCAGAAGCGTGACTTGCATGCCTTTCGCTTGCAGTCGAATCGCTGCTGCGAGACCTCCGAATCCTGAACCGATGATAGCAATTTTCCGCGTCATGCTTCCTTACTCCTATCGTGATTTTCAGAAATTAAGGTCGCCGCAATTTTCCCAGACAGTATCACCAAGGGAATTCCGCCCCCTGGATGCACTGAGCCTCCTGCAAAGTAAAGTCCATCAAGGAGACGGCTTCGATTCGGTAGCCGCTTGAACGCTGTGGCTTTGTTATTCGATGATACACCGTAGATACTCCCTTGATTACTGGCGTAAAGTTCAGAGAAATCCTCTGGTGTGTAAATCTGTTCCACCTCAATCTGATCTGCGATGTCAAAACCAACCTGCTTTAATCTATCTAACACAACCCTCCGCATCCGAATTGTTTCCTTCTCCCACATCTGTCCAGGCACCAAATACGGCATGTTCAACAACACAAACCAATTTTCGCCATCAGTTGGCGCGTGCGCCGCGTCCGCTTTGCTGGTGATGGCAATGTAGATAGTCGGTTCATCTGGTACTTTTCGGTGTTTGAAAATCTGCTTAAATTCTGCACTATAGTCGCTGGAGAAGATAGTGTTATGATGTGCTAATTCTGGATGCTTCGCTCTAATACCCCACAGGAATACCATGCCAGACAGCGACGGTTCCAAGCGATTGAGTTTTTTTTGCCGAATCTGATGCCCATCAATCAGTTTGTCGTGTGCTACGACTGCATCCGCGCCACAGAGTACATAATTCGCCCCAATTTTCTCACCATTAACTTGCACCCCACTCACCCGTTTACCATCATGACAGATTTGTTCGACTTCCGCCGATGTATGAATCTGAACACCTAACTCACATGCCACCGCTTTCAAAGCATTGATCAAACGATATATCCCCCCTTTGACATAATACCCTCCCAATCCGTATTCAATATACGGGATGATGTTAAGGGTCGCGGGAGCTTGGAACGGATCTGAGCCGTTGTAAGTCGCGTAGTGGTCAAAGAGTTGAATGAGCCGCGAGTCAGAGAAAAAACGGGAAACACTTTGGTGTACCGTCCGAAACGGATCAATCTGATGAAGCCTGAAGAGTGTCCGAAAATGCCGATGTCGCATGAGTTTCCCAAATTCATGGATCGGGGTAAACATAAAGATTTCGGCTGTCAGGTCATGAATCCGTTCTGCGTATTTCAAGAACCGTTCATACGCCTTCACATCATTCGGTGATAGCTGGGCAATAGCGGCTTTCATTTTCGTCTTATCTGCACTCGCATCCATCACGGAACCATCAGGGAAGAAGTATCGACATATCGGGTCAATTGGCACGAAATCGAGATAATCCGACCTCTTGAATCCGGCGAAATTGAAGAGGTCATTGATAACAGATGGCATCGTCAACAGCGATGCTCCAGTGTCAAACCGATAGTCCTTCAACACCACTTCGTTTACCTTACCACCGAGAGTCGGATTCTTCTCAAATAGCTGGACGGAGAATCCGAGACGTGCAAGGCGGATCGCACCACTCAGCGCGCCAAGTCCACCGCCAACGACCGCTACTGTTTTATTTTCCATATTTTTAATTATTTCTAAGTTTCTCGTAGAACATCGCGTTAAAGAGCATCAGTGTGAATCCGTATCCGAAATCCTCAATCGGAATTGTTAAAATTCGGTAACCCATCTGATACGCCTCACCATATAAAACCACAGGTCGCGCCGTGAGATAACCGTTGAATACCACAATCAGCCCTAAAACGATTGCTAAGTAGGTATAAGTTTTCGATTGTAGAAGCAGGTCAGTTCCTAAAAATGTATCCGCCAGTCCAACGATTCCAAAACAGCATAGCACCAGTCCAGTATACTGCTTGCCTGTGCTGAAAACCCATATACCCACCGGTACTGCAGCGTATAAAACCGTTCTGATATGTCCCAGCGATCTCAGTTGTTTTGAGAGTTTCGCATCCGGCAGCGTTTCCCATACCAACAAGCACCCAAACGGAACTGTGAGAAAAAAAAGCCACTCTTCAATCGGCAAACCGAACAACCGGAAGTCAAGCGTATATGTTTCGTTGAACCACCAATGTGAACCAGTGACAAGCGCGTCCCATATAATGTACGGAATCATGACGATTCCATTCGTGATCAATTTCAATCGCCACTTTGATATATGCTTAATCTGGTGGTTAAGTTGGAATACTATGGGTCCAGCAGTCACAATGAGGTTAAACAGAAGATACTCAAATTTCATTGATGATTGACCGGGTCCTGAGATTTCAATCTGCCTTTAAGCATTTGGAGATACGCCTTCTCACCATCCGTCAGTCTGGCATTTTCGAGTAAGAACGCAACAACATTTGTGATTAACTTCGGGTCATAGGTATCCATCTGATGTGGCATCAATTTTACAATTTTTCTGAAGTCGCGCTGGGCATCATCACCACGCCTGAAGAAGAACGGCAAATAGTAGCAGGTCGAACCGTGGATGAACAAAGCTTCAAGGTCATTTGGCGTTTTCTGTAACCCGTTATCCATAATCGCCAGCCCGCGCTTCACCCATTTGAGTTTCGTGTGGGGAAAGAAAGCGTGCTTGCCTTTGAGAGCGATAAGTGCCCCGATGTAAACTTGGGTACGTCCAGTATATTTTGGCTCTATTTTCTCAATTCGTTCAAAAAGTCTAATCGTCGGTGCAATTTGCTTTTCATCTTCAACCGCGACGTAAAATTGTGCTCGCGCACGTTTCAGCATTTCTCCTGTCGGTTCGTTAGATGCGAGTCCCTTAACCGATAAGAAAAAAAGGAGTCCGAATGCCAGCGTTACATGAATGAATTTGTTAAACTTCATTGGGAAAAATAGTTTTTTCTGATTGTTCAACGACGCGATCCAACGTCAATTTGAACCAATACGTGTAATTTTCCGGATTCTCCCGAATATCCTGCTTCAACGCCCTTATGTTCATCCACTTCCAATCATCAACTTCGTCCAGGTTCGGGATGGGTTGGCCGTTATAGTGTCCAATAAAGACATGATCCAGTTCGTGCTCGAATAGACTATTATCGAGTTGGGCGTGATAAATAAAACTGAAGAGTCCAGTCAATTCACAATCGAAACCCATTTCCTCATTGAGTCGTCGTCTTGCCGCGCTGTGATAACTTTCGCCCGGACGTGGATGACTACAGCAGGTGTTCGTCCACAGTCCACCGGAATGATACTTCGTTCGCGCTCGCTTTTGAAGTAACAATTCGCCTACGGCGTTAAAGATGAAAATCGAAAACGCACTGTGTAATTTACCATCACGATGTGCTTGCATCTTTTCTTGAGTGCCAATTTCTCTGCCCTTCGGGTCGACGAGTATTACATGTTCTTGCATTACTTCTACTTATTCCCCTCGCATCGGTTGTGCTTCATAAACCAGTCTGTTGTCAAACAGCAGTCGATAGATTTTTCAGATGAAGTTGGGATGTGAATCTCTATAGACATTATTACATATTGTCTATATTTTGTCAATAAATAATTTATACAAATTTACGATAATTCCGATTTTGTATAAAAATTATAGAATCTGATAAAATGAGATGCCTCAATAGTTATTCAGGGTAAATCGTCAATTCAAAAGGAAATTAAGGTTCCCTTTCTATCCAATTCTGAAACTTAGACGGATACAATTTCTTGACAAATAGTGTACAGAATGTTATATTAAATCGTGAGATTTGGATGTGAAAGCGTGAGCAGATAAGATTGGGTTTATGATTAATGTAAACGAAGAGAAAAATAAACAAGGAAAGATGGATGACGGACGAGCATAAATATGGTATTAAAACCGTTGCCATTCAGACGGGGTTAACACAATTAGTCATTCGGGCATGGGAGAGACGATATAATGCGGTTACACCGCTGAGAACGGAAACGAATCGTCGTCTCTATTCCAATGCGGATATATCGCGGCTCACGTTGCTGCGGCTAGCGACTGAGGCGGGGCATGGTATTGGCCGCATAGCAAACCTGCCGACCGAAGAGATTCTTCAACTCATTGGATCGGAACGGGAGATTGTGCAGTCCTCCGCAAGCGCGACAGAAATGGGCTCACAAGAAGCCTCCCTTCGTTTTTATATTGCTTCGTGCATTGCAGCGGTTAAGGAGTTTAAAGCACACTCACTTGAGTCAACCCTCTTCGCTGCATCAGTCGCCTTTAGCCAGCCTATTTTCCTTGAAAAGTTGATTACACCGCTGATGCAGGAAATTGGTGAACAGTGGAAGACGGGAACTTTGCGGATTGCGCACGAACATCTTGCCACGGCGGTTGTCCGGACACTGTTGGGCAATATTTGCCAAGGCTTTGATACAGCTGTCGCAACGCCAAACTTAGTGATAGCAACACCGCGGGGGCAACTCCACGAAATCGGTGCATTAATTGCTGGAACGACTGCAGCCTCGCAAGGGTGGCACGTTACCTACCTCGGTCCCAACCTGCCAGCTGAAGAAATTGTGGGGTGTGCAGTGCAAAACCGGGCAAAGGCGATTGGATTGAGTATTGTTTATCCCACAGATGATCCACACTTGGCAAACGAATTGCGCAAACTTCGACGCGGGATCCAAGAGTATGTTGCACTGTTTGTTGGAGGAAGCGGGGCAAGCGCTTACGATCCTATTATTAGTGCTATCGGGGCAGTGAGAATCAATGATATGCCAACTTTTCGGACAGAACTCGAAGCCTTGCGTGTGCAACAGAACGCGTCGGTAGCGTCGGAGGAATCGTAGCGGAGAGACTATCTTGGTTCAAGTTGCCAGTTGTCGATGTCGGACAAGGTTTGTGTGGTAACAGGAACCGCTGCGTTATGCTCGTATCTTTACCAATAACTATGGTAGATTTTAGAATTACTTATACATGTGAATAATATCCTCAATGGACTTTTCTGGGTGATATTCACGCTTTCGTTTAATATTGGCGAAATCATGTTCAACCGGATTATAATCAGGTGAATAAGGGGGTAAAAA
>JAJEIP010000055.1 GCA_022827885.1 Candidatus Poribacteria bacterium | reverse complement strand
TTTTTACCCCCTTATTCACCTGATTATAATCCGGTTGAACATGATTTCGCCAATATTAAACGAAAGCGTGAATATCACCCAGAAAAGTCCATTGAGGATATTATTCACATGTATAAGTAATTCTAAAATCTACCATAGTTTGATTTCGTAAGAGGATTCTTTGCCCCATCTAAATGTTATTTACATACCTTGTGACTTGCATTTTGGTTGACAAGCAACCGGGAAAATGATATGGTAAAGAAAATATTTACATGGAGGTTGTGAACTTGAGCAAAGCAAAATATCCCAACCGAGATGCACTCCGTGAAGCAAACGATATATACTTAGACGCTATGCGTCCTTTCATCATTCATCATTTGAAACAGGTTCCAAGAAAGACAGTCGAAGATTTGATCAATGAGGCATTGGACAATAGACAGAAAGATGATTTTTGGCGAAAACTGGATGAACATGATGATATCGAATCCGCAATTGACTTTAGTTATTTCCCACTAATTATCAAAGAGCACTGGCTAATCGAACAAAATAGACGGAACTATGGCTTCGCACAGAGATTCAACGGGGATATGACTATTCAGAGTAGATTGTGGTTAATAAGGGACGGACGAAATTCTTGCGAACATCGGGGCACAAAAGACTTAGACTCTGAATTCGTTCGGATAAACTTGTTTCACATCACCGAATTACTCGGTAAAATCAATAGACTGAATGAGCAGAGCGAGGTTGAAACTATCCGAGATCAACTCTTTTTTGATAACACGAAGGAACGTCTCGCGGAGGCGGAAAAACGTTTAAAGGAGATGGAAGCAGAAAACGCTGCATATAAAGAGAACCTTGCAGAAGTAGAGCAACACTTAGAGGCTGCAAAATCAGAAAAGAGTCAATACGAAACAGACAATGCGACGCTATTAAAGCAGATAGATGAAAAGGAGAAACGCCGTAAGAAATTATCAACGCAGCTGAAGAGCGCGAAAGCGGAAAATGACAAATATAAAAAGAACCTTGCGGGAGCAAAACAGCGTTTAGAAAAATCTGAAGCAGCACGAGCCGACTATAAGGAACGTCTCAAAACTATGTCGAAAGAATTAAAAGATAGGAAAAAAGAACTTGCAGCAGTAGAAGCAGAGAAAACTACCCATCAGAAACACCTCAAAACCATATCGGAAGAATTAGAGTCAGTGAAAGTCGAACAGAGTACCTTTGAAGAACGTCTCACTACCACATCAAATGAACTTGCCTTGGTGCAAGTCGAGCAAAAGGCTTCTGAGAAATACCTGACAGTCGCACGGAATCTACTAACCACAGTAGCAATCGGCGATCAAGCCATATTTCCGCCTCTCGGTACTGACGCTGCTGTTCGGATAATCGATCGCCGAGGTACAGACAAACGCAACTATCTTCTACGACTGCTGGAACAAAAGCAACCTACTATCGTTTATGTCCAAAGTGAAGCGATGGTTGATAGATTATTGACCCGTGTTGTGCCAGAGGAAGAAGATGTTATTGGAAGATGTTATCAACAAACCTCTGAGGCAGAAGAATCGGAAATTTTGGAAAAACTTGAGAACGGGGAATTAATTGCTGCTGTTTCAAGCACTACACTTTCTACATTGACACCAGCGCATCCTATTGAGCATTTTATTTTTTGCCATCTCGTTCCAGGTTTAGAGGAATTCTTTAAGCGGTGTCAACCTGCTTTTACATCGAAAAAAAATACGTATCTGCATCTCATCTATAATAACGGACAGGATATTGAGGGTTTGAACGAGTGGTTAGCTCAAAAGTATCCAAATAGAGAAACGTTGGAAAAGTTGTACCCAGAATTGAAGCAGCTTGCCGCAGCAAACGGTGATTTCATTGATATTAGGAGTCTCTATAGTGAATTGGATATAGCGAAGCTCGGGATTGAGACAGGGCTCGCTATTTTTGAGGAATTACAGTTGCTTAAGCGCAATGGAGAAAGTATAAAGCTCTTGACCCCGGCAGGAAAGACGTTAGGCGAATCAGAAACCTATTGTAAAGGGGAAAAACTGAAAAAGGAAACAACGGATTTTTGTCCTTTTCAACTTGAACATTCTATTGAGCAAATTTGGGAAAAGATGCTGAAAGAACTGAATATAGAATCGTGAACAATGAAACTGCGGCAGTAATCTTGATTCTGACAAAAAAACGGTGCGGTTTCCCAACCGCACCTACTGGTCCTGCAGAAAAATGTGTTTTTATTCCCGAACGATAGATACCGACGTTCCATCCTGTATCTGGTGTTGTTTATCAACAATTACACGCGTTCCTGCCGCAAGTTTCGAGGTAATTTCTATCTCGCCACCGTAAACAGCACCAACGCTGACCTGTTCCCGGCGTGCCGTATTCCCTTCAACGGTGAAGATAGTTCCGCTCCCATTCTGAATATGCAGGACTGCATGCAACGGAAGGAGTTGCACATTTTTCCGCTCACCTGTTTTGATGGAAACCGTGATTGTGCCCCCCGGTTTTAGACCGCCGGTGTGAGAGAGTGTCCCCACAGAATTCGGGACGTTGGCATAGACGAGCACCGTATTGTCTTCACGGTTGACCATGGGACTGATAAAATCAATTGTGCCGATGATATTTCGAGTGTCAGCATTCGTAGAAATTAGGACGAGTCCGCCGTTGTGAATACGACGCGCATCGGTGACAGGCATATTCCAAATGGCATTGAGGGCTTTAACGCCGATGACCGTAAATATGGGGTTCCCCGTAGGTGAGGAGGCGGATCCTGCATAATCTCCCACGTTCAAGTGGCGTGTGGCAATAATGCCATCAATCGGAGATTTGAGAGTCGTAGCACTCGCTTGTTCCTGTGCGATTTTGAGTTGTTCTTCGGCTTGACGCACCGCCGCGCTCGCAATTTCAATGTCTTGCTCCCAAGACTTTGCTTCTACCAGTTTCTGTGCCGCGTTAAGGTCGGCTTGTGCCTGTGTAACCTTTGATTCTGCTAAAGCGATCTCGCGTTCCCAGCTGCGGATCTCCACGAGTTTCCGAGCGACGGCTAATTCCGCCTTTGCTTTCTCTATGGACGGATGTGTCGAGCCTTCCTCAAACTGTCTTGCTGTAACCTGTGCTTCCTCTAAACGGGTTTCTGCCAATCTCAAACGTTTTTCTACGGATTCGAAATTGCTATCACTGATGAGTTGTTTTTCGTGGAGTGATTTGTTTCGCGCATAATCCGATTCAGCATCATCGCGCTCCACCTTCGCACGTTCCAAGCTTTGTTCCGCATTGGTTTTCGATTTTTCAATTGTCTCTACGGCAGCTTGGTACGTCGCTTCTGCTTGCACGAGTTGGTTACGGACCCGCATTTCAGCGAGCGATTGTGTCTCCACAAGGTTCGACTGTGCTGTCATCAACATCTCCTGTGCGATCGCTAACTGAGATTCTACATCTGCTTGGGCGTTCGCTTGCGTCGATATAAGTCGGGATTGCGCGCTGCTGAATGCCGATCCCGCGCGTATCACGCCAAGTGTGGCTTCTCTTGAATCCGTTTCTGCAAGCACATCATCCTTCATCACACTTTGCCCAACGGTCGTGTTCAGGGCAACAATCTTTCCCGGAACATTCGCAAACACTTTCACCTCAGCGTACGGTTCTAAATGTCCGGTATACTGCTTTGTGGAAACAATCGTCCCGCGCCTCGCTGTCGCCACCGGTACAGTGATTGGTGATGCTGCTTCTTGGGCAATGACACTCCCAACACTCAAAGAAGATATAATAGCGAGAATGCTCAGTAGAAGCGAGGGGCTCGAGTTGTTTGTAAGTTCCAACTTTTGTAACCTCGCATAGATTGCAGTGTATGTTTTTAAAACATGTCTATTAACCATTCTTAAGTTTATCCTTAAAATCCTTTGTGAACTTTTGCATCTTTGGATGAATCACAAACTGACAGTAGGGCTGATTTGGATTCAATTGAAAATAGTTTTGGTGGTAATCTTCGGCAGGATAAAAGACATCCAACGGGGTAATCTCCGTAACAATCGGAGTGGTCCATATATCGGAGGTGTCCATCTCGGCTTTAGATTTTTCCGCGATGCGCTGTTGTGTGTCCGTGTGATAGAAAATCGCCGAACGGTATTGAGTGCCAACATCACCGCCTTGCCGATTTAAGGTTGTTGGATCATGTGTATGCCAAAAGACTTCTAATAATTCTTCGTAAGAAATAACGTCCGGATCGAACTGAATCTGCGCCACTTCGGCGTGGCCTGTCATTCCCATACACACCGCTTGATATGTTGGGTTGACAGTGGTTCCGCCGGTGTATCCTGAAACGACTGTCTGAACACCTTCCAATTTTAGAAAGACTGCCTCTATACACCAAAAACAACCTGCTCCAAGCGTCGCTGTCTCTAATTTCATTGCTTTATTGACGGTTTTCGCACTGTGGCAAACCCCGTGTCCTCCTTTGACAGTTGTCGGTTATCAGTCGAACTTGCAAAAAGTGGAAAACTATGCTATACTCATACCTTATGAAACGTTTCTTTTTCCTTCCTATTTTCCTGTGTCTGATGGCATGTCAGTCCCAGGAACAACAGATAAAAACGCTTGTTAACCAACTTGGTGACAGAGTGGCTATGCGTCGCACCCAAGCTGCCGAAGCCTTAGTCAAAATGGGACCTAAGGCGGTCGATGCCCTCATTGAAGGCGTATCTGATGAAAATCCGCAGATTCGTGAGATGTCGGCGTGGACGCTCAGCGAAATCAAAAAACCTGCTGATCGTATTGTCCCTGCCCTTATCTCTGTGCTGACAGATCCCGATGAAAACATTCGTGTTGTTGGCTCTGTTGCCCTACAAAATATAGGTGAACCTGCCGTGCCGTATCTCATTGATGCTTTAACAGCAGAGGTAGCAGAGATTCGGTTGAACGCCGCTTATGCGTTAGGTGAAATCGGGACACCGCTTGACACAATTTTGCCTGCCCTCATCAACACACTGACGGATCCGGAATGGAACGTCCGTCGCCTTGTCGTGCGTGCCTTGGCTACAATCGGTACGCCTGCGGTTGACTCTCTCGTCGTTGCACTCAATTCGCCTAACGCTGACCTCCGCCGTATGGCAGAACGTGCCCTGAACGACATCGGTACTCCACAAGCCCGCAAAGCAATTGCAGACGCAAAGAAGGGACTGGCAGATCGCTGAGACTATTCAGCCGAAACTTTCTTCCCTTCCATTCTAAGACAATCATCCCAATAAGAGACAGCATACGTCTTCACAGGTTCAGGTTGGTGCGCTTGTTCGAGATACTGCGCTATCCAGTTCAATAACTGTTGCCGGAGGGATTGCCGAATCTCGCCATCTACATAAACCAACTCGTAGAAATCCTGTCGTGTGTCGTCATCTAACTGAAAATCGGCCTGGCGATAGAGGACAAGATTGACTATCAATCCGAGAGTAAGGTGTTCAATAGGGTTCGGGAAGAGACTGAGTGGTGGATCCAATGCGAACAGATTATCCAGTGGTAAGGCTTTTACGTAGTGACAGCGATTTTCGATACACGCCAACTGCTGATCTATCATATTGACCTCAGCCAAATGGATAAGGGCTCGTGGGACCTCCGTATCTCTGATAGTTATTTGAGGCGACCGAATCGTAGTTCTATAGGTCAACAACGCCTTTAAGAATTCCTGTTCGGCTTGCGTATAAATTTGGATACCTTCTGTTTCAAGGTCAGTGGCGGTAATCCCAAGAACATCTGCCTCGTCTCTATCAGGAGGTAGAATGACACCGTGTTGCAGAAGTTGGCGCGCTCTGTCTAACAATTTTTCTGTCAGTGTGTTCCCGATTTGGAAAAATTTGACGACCCTGTTTTTACAGAGGAGTCGAACCGCTTTGTCAAGATCGCCCTTGCTGCCATACTCTAACCCAAGGCTGGTGAGCGTGAAAGCCGTCTGAATCTGCGTCCGTAACCCCGATTGATCAGAGAGGTCGGTCGTCTTCATTGTAATGAGTTTGTGCGCAATAGCGGCTATATTCTGATAGAGCGTATCCGCCCGTTCACGCGGAATTCCACCGAAGGTGTCTCCGTGTGCTAAGGCTTGGGCAAGGAAGAGTCGCCCGTCAAGCTGCGCCTCGGCGACGAGAGAAAATTTATTCGTCTTTGTCATCGTCGTCCTCATCGTCATTTAATGTAAGCAACTCTAAGTCGACCTTCTCTATGAGGTCGGCTTCAGTGATATCAATACCGGCTTCTTTATCACGTGCTGCGACACGCTGCGCTCTGTCAGCCTGGACAGCATCGAAAACAGCGGCGAGTTCAGCCTCAATATCTTCCTCCGTATCAATTGCAAAGAGTTCTCTGATGAACGTCCTAAAGACTTCGTCATCTGCTTCCCAGATGGCATTACAAATTGCCCGAGCGCGCTCATCTACATAATTGATTGCTGGGGAACTCGGATCGAGATATCCTGCTTCAAGCAGCATCCCACTGTGGTCATCCTGAAGTGTGATCCGACCGTGGAGAAGTGCTGCCAACAAACGGATATCAAGTTCTCTGAGAAACCGTCCAAGATCATCCCGCTCACATTCAGAAAGTTCAAAAAGCCAGAGGTCCAATGACTCTTCATCGAGTTTGCCGTCGCGCCAGACTGCAATGTCCAGCAGTTCCTCAAATTGCTCATTTGAGAGACATGGCAATAGGGCTGAAGCGAGTCCTGTGCCGAGCATCGTGTCCAAGACTTGGAGGACATCTTCGGTAGGACTTTCTTGGATAAGTTCAGTGCAATCGGGTACGAGGTAGTAGAGTTTCTCTCGAGATCTCGGATTGCGAGTCGCGCTGAGAATATCCAATTGCTGTTGCTTCTCGTAGCTTTGAAAGAGTTGCTCCGCTTGCCGTGCCGGTAGGGACAGAAGTTTCTTACTTTCGGAACGTGGGGCTATTGTTTTTGGGCTGTTCATGCCGACCCTCCATCATGAAACGGGTTCCAATATTGAAGTGCATCAAGTTCTGATAATGAATATCGCCGCTGTCCCTGCCTCAAAAACTATTTTTCACAAAATCGAGGTTTTTTGCTGCTGACGCAATTGGATCCTCTTTACCAGGCGTTTCCAGGACAAACCAACTGTCGTATCCAACGGCATGGATAGCATCAAAAACAGCAGGGAAGTCAACATCGCCCTCTCCAGCATGGTTCCCATTAGTGTCCTTGATGTGCATCTGTGAGATAGCCCCGCCTAAGCTCCGAATTTCAGAGGGTGAATCGTAGCCAAGTCCTGTGGCGTTCCCCATATCGTAATAAACCCCAACAGCCGACGAACCGACGTTATCAATGATCTGTTGATGCTGTTCGGCACTTAAAGTGGATTCAATTGCAAGGAAAACACCGTGTTTTTCAGCGGTTTCAGCAGCCGCTTTCAGACCATCAATAAACCGCGATGCGCGGATGTGTTCATCTTTGATCTGGCCATTCCCGAAAAACGGCACCAAAATCACTTCCGCACCGAGTTGCGGACAGGTTTCTGCCAGATATTGTAATTTTGCGATTCCCTCGGTCCGCGTGCTATCGGTTGGATGCATAAACGAATATGCCGTGAAGCCACCCGGTGACAGCGAAGATACCTCAATGCCAGCGGCTTCTGCCAAACTGTTCACTTTGTCAATCCCGCCATCTTGCCAGAGCAGATGTTCACGGTAGTCAACGCCCATACAAATTTCGACACCCTCAAACCCAATTTCTTTCGCCTTCTGAAACGATTCTTCAAAAGGAACGGGCAACATCCCGTCCCGAATACCTACTTTCATACACTTCCTCCAAAAGAATATAATCTGCGATTCAAACTAAATTTTGCATTAATTCTGAATTTTAACATAGTCTTAGCACGAATTGCAAGGAGATCCACTTTTTGTTTTTCACATTATAGTGTTAATTACGAAACTACCCGAAAAAAGTTGATTTTTTTCAATGAATGTGTTAATATATTTTAGATAAATTATCTGTACGGACGCACCACGAGTTATCTGAGGGATAAAAACATCCCATTGAATACCGAAAAAGGGTGTCCTGTACGCAAATAAAATAGAGAGGATATGTAATGAAACAGATTACTTGTATAACTACCATTTTGTTTCTATCTGTATGTCTCATCCCCGGCGTTTTTGCCCAAGCATTGATGAGCGACGAATTCCATGGAACCGGCCAAGACCTTCAATCATTTTGGCAGGTCAAGGACGGCGATAAAAGCCCATGGGAACTCCAAGATGGACTGCTCGTCGCCGAGGCAGGCTTCGACCAGAACTTGTGGGGTTCTGACACCTCCACGCGTTTCTATCAAATCACAGATATGGATCAGTTCGACATAGAGACATCAATGGTTGTTGACTACGCCGATGCTTGCACTGTCGCCGGTATCGTTGTGTATTCCGCAACGACAAAGGACCACCAGAACCGTGATGGTCAGTGGGTTACATTGAAGTTGTGGGGGCGCGGTGCTGCGCAAGGCAATAATGCAGTGCTCCAGTATCAACGCCGTGAAAACGATTCTGCCGATTTAGGATACGTCGGCACGCAAGCCGATTACAATCCAGATCAAGGTGTTATTCCGCTTGAATTACGCGTCACGCGCGACGGCGACGAATACGAGTCGTGGTTCAAGCCGAATGCAGAAGGCGACTGGGTCTCTGTCGGTCAAGCGACTAACGAACTCGAGGAACCCCTTGAAGTCGGCATCTACGTCGGTATCTGCGAAGGCGAAAGTGCTATTGGCAGAATGACCGTTACTTTTGATTACTTCCGAGAAGCATCAAGTCCAGCAACGCCAGTTGATCCGCGCGGTCGACTCGCTGTTACGTGGGGCGAACTCAAGGGACAACAGTAGTAGCGACTGATGCTCGCAGCTACTCTGAATTACTGGCGGCTCTAATGCCGCCAGTTCCTTTATGGAGACAAGATTTGAAACAAGCGATTATTTTATTTTGTATCGGCTTCGCGATGCTTTACGGTATAACTTCCGTGCAAGCCGCGGACTCTCTCGGAGACCCTTTCGATGGAGCCGCCTTGAAGAACCCGAATTGGAAATGGAAGACTTCCGACGAAGAGGGCATTGAACCGAAAGAGTGGGATATGGGCAAAACGAAAGCCGGATGGCTTCACATCAAAGGTGAACTGAACCGGAATCTTTGGCCCTCAGACACGACGAATCGACTCTATCAGGAACATGAAGGGGATTTCGATATAGAGACGCATCTCTTTATGGATTACGAAGATGCCTGTGTCGTCGCGGGTGTTGTTGCGTACTCACCGACAACGAAGGATCATCAAGGACGTGAAGGGGAATGGGTGACGATTAAGCTCTGGGGGCGCGGTCCCGCGCAAAACAACAATGCCGTTATCCAATACCAGAAACGACAATTTGATGGGGGCGAAGGGCTTGTCGGGGTCGTCCCTGGTTTCCAGGACCCAGTGGGTGAAATGGCACTTTACATGCGACTCCGCCGTGAGGAGGATACCTTTACAGCGTGGTGGAAACGGAAAGCCAAGGACACATGGATCGATATTGGCGAAACCGAACAAGAGTTCGATGAACCGCTTGAAGTCGGTCTCTACGTCGGTATCTGTGACGGAAAAGGTAAGCAGATCGCGCAATTTGAGTATTTTGAAGATCTTCTCGTGCCATTTGATGTCTCACCGCGTGCGAAATTACCGATCGCCTGGGGAGACTTGAAACGGCGGCATAGCATACCGGAGCCTCGTTAGTTATGAATGTAACCCTAAATTGGCTTAAAAACTACATCGATTTTGAATTCTCTCCAACTGAACTCGCGGATCGGTTGACGATGTTGGGTGTTGAGGTTGAATCTATCAAGCATCTTGGAGCTGATCTTGAAGGTGTAATTGTCGGTAGTGTCACCTCGATCCGACCGCACCCGAATGCCGATAAACTCGTTCTTTGTCAGGTAGATACCGGTGGCTCTGAGGCACTTCAGATTGTCTGCGGTGCCCCGAATGTCCGCGAGGGAATGCTCGCGCCTGTTGCGACAATCGGAGCGATCCTACCTGTTGGTTTGACCATCAAACGTGCGAAGCTGCGCGGCGAAACTTCGGAAGGGATGCTCTGCTCCGAAAAGGAATTAGGACTCTCTGACGCTGCCGCCGGTTTGATGGAACTCCCAACGGATATACCCCTTGGGACCCCTTTTTCAGAGGCTCTCGGATTGGATGATGTCGTCTTTGAACTGGAAATTACACCCAACCGTCCAGATTGCCTCAGCCTGCTCGGTATCGCTCGCGAAATCCGAGCGGAAACCGGAAATCCTTTAAAACCGCCTACTGCTGACCTGACAGAAAGCAACATCAACGCCCAAGATTTAACGTCTGTCACGATTGATGCTCCAGATCTTTGCCCGCGTTACGCAGCACGCGTCATTCAGGGCGTTAAAGTGGCGGAATCCCCAGCATGGTTGCAACAGCGACTTGAATCTGTCGGTATAGGCGTTATTAACAATATTGTCGATGTAACCAACTTCGTCTTAATGGAATATGGACAACCGCTCCATGCCTTTGATTATCACAAACTCACGGAGAACCGCATTGTTGTTCGCCAGGCGAGGGAGGGTGAACACATAACAACACTTGATGAAGTTGAACGCGAACTCACACCCGATATGCTCGTCATCGCGGATGCTGAACAACCTGTCGCACTCGCTGGAATTATGGGTGGCTACGATTCAGAAATTACGGAAGAGACCTGTGATGTCCTATTGGAGAGTGCCTATTTCAATCCATCAAGTGTTCGTGCCACCGCAAAGGCGTTAGGAATTAGCACAGAGGCATCCTACAGATTTGAACGTGGTGCCGATCCGAGTGCCGTCCCCGCTGCTCTTGACCGTGCGTCACAACTCATTGCGGAATTAGCAGGTGGAACAATCTGTGAAGGGGTCGTTGATGTCTATCCGGGACAGCAGCCATTGACCGAAATTCAGTTTCGTCCGGAACGCGTCAATTTCGTATTGGGGACGACCCTTGAAGCATCGGAGATGGTGCAGATTTTGGATCGTCTCGGTTTCAACGTGGACGCTACTGGAGATATCTATCACGTCACTGTGCCGACGTTCAGGGCTGACATTACTCGCGAAATCGACCTCATCGAGGAAATCGCGCGGGTCCACGGCTACGATAACATCCCAACAACATTGCCCAAAGGCGATATTCCTGTCCCAGCACAGGATCCGAAGACAGAAATTCGCAAGCGAATCAAACATTTTCTCCTCGCAGCTGGGATGATGGAAGCGGTGAATTATAGTTTTTGCGACCCGAATTGTTTTGATAGGATCCGGTTGAATGCAGATGATCCACTTCGTAACACCTTGCGACTCCAGAACCCGTTGAGTCCAGAGATGTCAGTGCTACGCACAACACTAACGCCAGGACTGCTCGCAAATGCCCAGCATAATCGTAACCACCAGATAGACACCATCGCGCTCTTTGAAATCGGCGGTGTATTCGTCCACGATGGCGAAGAGCAAGAACCGGAACGCGTTGCGGGTGTTCTGGCGGGGCAGATTGGGGAAGGGGTCTATAGCGATCCCTACCGTCCGCCAGATTTCTTTGACATCAAAGGACTTGTAGAGGAGATGCTTGAGGTATGCGGCGTTGTTGATTGGACGCTACAGAAGACGGACACGCCGACCTTCCACCCGGGTAGGAACGCGGAAGTCTTGTTGGGTGATAAACGGATCGGTGTTTTCGGCGAGGCACATCCAGAAGTTCTCGAAAATTACGATTTACCGTATAAGGCATACTTCTTTGAGTTTGATCTGGAAGGCTTAACAGATGCTGCTGCATTTGCCAAACGCTTTGAACCGATTTCCGTCTATCCGAAGGTAGCTCGCGACCTTGCGATCGTTGTGGATAGGGAGATACTGTCAGATATGCCCACGGCACTTATTTATACAACAGGCGGCGACGCCGTAGATTCGGTGCGTCTATTTGATGTCTATGAAGGTGAACAGGTACCGGAAGGTAAGAAGAGTCTCGCCTATACGATTACCTACCATTCCGCGACCGAAACGTTGACAGATAAAGCCGTCAATGCCCTTCACGACGAAGTTGTCAAAGGGCTGAATCGTGAATTAGGCGCAGAATTACGTATGTAGAACGCTGTGGCTGTGGTGTATGGACTGGCTACATAGATTTTTGGTGACTGTTCATGTCCGGATCCCCGTTGAAATTAACCGAAAACCATCGTTAAACGAAGTGGAACGATGACCAAATTTAATAGTTTAAAAGATGCCGGTCGAATCAAGAATCTGTTTTCAGTTATCGCGCGTCACTACGATCTCCTCAATGCCTTATTAAGTCTCAAGCGCGACAGTGCCTGGCGACGCGAAACGGTCAAAGCAAGCGGTGTTGATTTACGGAGTAAGGTGCTGGATGTCTGCACAGGCACGGGTGAACTCGCCCTTGCGTATGCTGATAAAGTTGGGGCGGAAGGTTGTGTAATCGCTTCAGACTTCTGCTTTGAGATGCTGGTTATCGGTGATGAGAAGGTGGAACGGAAGGAACGAGGAGCAGGCACAAGTTTTCTGGCAGCGGATACCCTGATCCTTCCCTTTTTAGACGATACGTTCGATGTGGTTTCTGTCGGTTTTGGGATCCGAAATGTCTCAGATCTGGAGATGGGAATACGCGAGATGGCACGCGTTGCAGCCCCGGGAGGTCGGGTCGTTATTTTAGAGTTTACGCAGCCCGTGAATCCGCTATTCCGGCGCCTCTACTATTTCTATTTCACCAAGATTCTACCCTTTGTCGGTAACCTTATCTCTCGGAGTAAGGACGACGCTTACGGGTATCTCCCCCGTTCCGTCATGAAGTTCCCGAATTGCGATGCTTTGAAAGCCGTCATGGAGCAGTGTGGGCTGACAGATGTCCAGTTCTATCGAAAAACGTTCGGTATCGTTTCGATTCATGTCGGTAAGAAACCTGATAACTGCCTGACATAATTGTATCAGCATTTCACACCTAATGCTATCGAACGCATCGGCACTAAACACTTCCATCAAATTTTAGTAAATGTTCAACGTGCCTCACAACGGATTCAGATACCCCTTCTAAACTGTAACCCCCCTCCAACGCAGATATAACACGTCCTGATGCAGTTTCCTCGGCGAGTTCAAGAATTAGGTCGGTTAATTTAGAAAATCCATCTGCCGTAAGCTCAGTCCCAGCAAGCGGGTCAAGGTAGTGCGCATCGAAACCGGCTGAAATTAAGATGACCTCCGGCGAGAAATCTCTCAAGGCAGGAATGAGAACATCCGTAAAGACCGCGATGTATTCATCATCACCGCTCCCTTCGGGCATCGGCATGTTCAACGTTGTACCGCGTGCTTTTCCACTCCCACGCTCATAACTCGAACCTGTGCCGGGGTAGAGTGGCGACTGGTGGATCGAGAAAAAGAAAACCGTCTCATCTTCATAGAAGATGTCTTGTGTGCCGTTTCCGTGGTGAACATCCCAATCTACAATCGCGACCTTCCCAACCCCGTGTTCCCTTTGAAGATAACGGGCAGCAATCGCGATGTTATTGAACAAGCAAAATCCCATGCTCTGTCCCTGTGTGGCGTGGTGTCCGGGTGGACGCACCATAGCAAAAGCATTTTGCACAGTTCCTATTGCAACCGCCTCCGCTACACGCAACACACCACCTGTTGAAAGCAAAGCAATATCATAGGATTCATGCCCGACGGTGGTATCATAAGTAAGCGGAATTTCCTGTTCACAGTGTCGTCGGATATGTTCCGGATAAGCAGGATTATGTGCGTAGCAGATTTGTGCAACACTCGCGGGTACCGGTTCGATGGGATGTAACTGTTCCCAGACCTCGCTTTCCTGAAGTGCAGCTAAACTCGCTCGTAGTCGATCGGGTCGTTCCGGGTGATTCGGACCGGTATCGTGATCGAGGTAATCTGGATGATAGGCGAACCCTGTTTTTTGTGTCATGTATATGTTTGATCCTTTTGAGCATTCTGTGATTCTCTGAACGATAAAATTTTTTTAATTTTGCCCGGTTGTGCCCAATTGCGTTTGCCTGCACCATTGAGTTGCCGCAATAGCATCGGAATTTCAGGATTCTCAAGGGCATTTTTAATCTTGTGAGCGGCATCTTCAGACCAGCACGGGATAAACGCATGCATCGATTGGTTGCCTTGCCACGCCTGTCCATCTACACAGCTCAGCACAACAGGCTTAAATTGGCTTTTCCCATACGCCTCCCACATCACTTTGAACGGTGCAAACGAGTAGGGACCAACACCCAACAATGCCCACCAATACCCCCTATCAATCGCCCTTCTGAGAAGCGTTCCCTTCCGGAATCGCAGTGTTTGTTCCGCATCGCGGAGGTATTCTTTCAACGGGCGATACTGTTCAATCTGATGCTGTGTAAGCGGTTTTCCTGTTTCCTGATGATACGGTAGCAGTACCCATTTATGAGGAGATGACGCGTCCTGTCGCCAAATCTCCTGTGTCGCGAGCGGATACAAAAATGCTTCAGGAAGATGTGAAGGCTTGTCTTCAAAGATAAAAACACTGTTGGCACCACATGTATTCACACCCTGTCGTGGTGTTTGTGTCGGTGACAAATTAAGGTCAACAGTTATGTCCGTATTCAGTTCGTTGAGGTCCCGCACAACCCGCCATGGGTCTGTGGACTTTTTAAGTGGAATAGCCTGATGCTCGGTCCAGTTTCCGTCCAGTTCCCTGAAATATGTAACTGGGAACGTCTGAGGCGTATCGCACTGAAATTTAGCACAACCGTATGACGTGCCGACACCTTTAAATATCTTGGTCGACGCGAATTCATAAACCGTGTCTACGACAAAATCGCGCTGATTGGCACTATAATTTCTAAAACCACTATGCGCGCCGTCACCGAAAAAGAGGGAAAGCGGGAGGTAAAAATACCCAACCCCGTTCTTTTTTAGCAATTGACCGAGGCCGATCTTTAAAACCAGTGCCGCGATGTCGATACGAGAGGCACCTAAGAGCAATCGCTGTTTGTCCAGCACCAACCCTTCTGAGAGAAAAAAAGGCTTTATACGCGTTTTGTAATCCGATGGCAGATTTGCGAAATTCACCCAGGGGGGGTTGCCAACAAGAATGTCATACTTTCCCGCGTGCGACTCTATAATCACATCTTGGCAGAAGAGTTGGGATGCTGGGAAATCAAAACCGAATTCTTGCTTGACCTCCTTTCTAAACCATGCCAGATGTGAAGGTTTCATCTCAATGAGCGTTAAACGCGAGAGGCGTTCGGGGGTGATGGGAATACCTCTCTGCCGTGTGATGTCCAGAAGTGCGAAGACGAACGCTCCTTTTCCCGCTGTGGGGTCGCAGATGTGGGCACCCTCAATCCATGCGTCAAAGATATTCCACTTATCGATGAGCCATTTTGCCCATTTTTCTGGCGTAAAAACTTCTCCAATTCCAGTCGCTTTATCCATGTAGGAGCGATCTCCTGATCGCGATACTTTCCGCTGATAAACCTTGCTGTTCCACTCCAGTTTTCAATCTGCTTTGTTGGCTGATAACACACCTTGCATTATATTATATTTCCCTTTTTTAGCAGAGACTTTTCTGCTAAAAAGAAGAATAGCATCCGCCTAAATGTGAATATAACAAATTCTCTTGTAGATTCATGTAGAATATGCTAAACTTTAAGACATCTTTGGAGACTCTATGTTACGAGGTTAAGGTGAAAAGAGGACAATCAGATGGTTCAACACAACACACCGCGCGCATTTCATGTAATGACAAAACCGATCGGGCCGATATGTAACTTAGACTGCGAGTACTGCTTCTATCTGGATAAAGAGAAACTCTATCCCGAAACGCGTTCCTTCCGCATGACTGACGAAATTTTGGAGAACTACATCAAGCAATATATTGATGCACAGGAGACCAATGAAGTCACGTTCGCATGGCAAGGCGGAGAACCTACGTTGATGGGGGTGGACTTCTTCCGACAGGCAGTCAGATACCAGCAGAAGTACAGACGTCCCGGTATGCAGATCCAAAATACGTTTCAGACGAACGCCACCCTCCTCAATGATGAATGGGGGGAGCTGTTCAAGCGGAACAGATTTTTAATCGGGGTCAGCATCGACGGTCCCCCAGAAATCCACGATAAATACCGATATGACAAACGCGGCAGGCCATCCTCTGATCAGGTAATTCGCGGGTTGCGTGTCTTGCAGCAACATCGGGTCGATTACAATATACTCTGCGTCGTCAATAAACATAACGCTGAATATCCGCTGGAGGTCTACAACTACTTCAAAGAACTCGGCGCAGAATTCATGCAGTTTATTCCAGCGGTTGAGCATTTCGGGGGCAAGAATGTGTCCCCGCGTTCCGTCACGGCGCGTCAATATGGCAAATTCCTTTGCACTATTTTCGATGAATGGGTCGTCAACGACATCGGAAGGATTTTCGTCCAGATTTTTGATGTTGCATTGGAAGCATGGTTGGGTTATAATCCGAGTCTCTGTGTATTCAATGAAACCTGTGGGGATGCGCTCGCTATTGAGCATAACGGCGACCTCTATTCCTGTGATCATTATGTCACACCCGACTATCACGTTGGAAACATTGCTGAAAACACTATTGCCGAGATGGTGGATTCAACATTCCAACGCAAATTCGGGACCGATAAACGGGATACACTGCCCGAATACTGCCGGAGTTGCGAAGTGAAGTTCGCCTGCAATGGCGGCTGCCCAAAGAACCGATTTATCAAAACGCCTACAGGTGAAGATGGTTTGAACTACCTCTGCGCTGGCTATAAGCAGTTTTTTAATCACATTGACGAACCGATGAAGATGATGGCATCCGCACTACAAGCCGGACGTCCTGCAAATAGTATCATGCCGATCTTGCGACAACGTCAGCAGGAGAAAACGCGTGTCAGTGCCGCACCGGGTTCACGGAAAATCGGACGAAACTCGCCGTGTCCCTGTGGTAGTGGACGGAAATATAAGCAGTGTTGTCTGAATAAGAAGTGATCTGGACTTCGTAGTAAAAGGAATATCCTTTTGTCAAAAAATGTGATCATTATTGCGGGGCCAAACGGATCGGGCAAAACGACATTCGCTCGTGAATATCTTCGCGACTCAGAAGTCTCTGAATACATTAGTGCCGACGCAATCGCGGAAAGATTGGTCTCCAAACCGGAGGACATGGGCAGCGTCAAAATTCAGGCGGGTCGGCTTTTTATACGAGAAATTCAAGGGCTCATTGAGTCGGGGAAAGATTTCGTCGTGGAGGTGACACTTTCAGGTAAAGGTTTTACGCGAATCATCTCCCGATTGAAACGTGCTGGATACACAGTCTCGATCGTCTTCGTTTTTCTCAAATCTCCTGAAACGTGTGTTGCCCGGGTCCGAAATCGGGTGAGCGCGGGTGGACACCATGTGCCAACGGAAGATGTCATCCGCCGTTTTTATCGGAGCAAGCGCAATTTTTGGTATATCTATAAAGATATGGTAGATCGGTGGCATCTGTTTTACAACTCTGCGGAACACTTTCAGGAAGTCGCCGTTGGTAGGGACAATGAGGTTAAGGTGATAAACGAACATTTCTTTGAATTGTTCATGAAAGACATTCGCAATGGAGGTGCATAATGCGCGACGACAAAGTAGATTCTGTTGATATTTATGAAGATACACTTGAGTTCCTACGGATTGGCAATCGCGCCGTCAAAAGGGCACAAGAAGAGAACCGTAAAAAAGGGATTCCTAACGTGTACGATTTCAATGGGCATCTTTACTATGAACTTCCGAATGGAGAACTGACGAAAGAAGACCCGTATCCGTTATCGAAAGAAACCGATTCAAGAGAGGACAAATGTTAACTATCTGTTACGACCCGTATTCTGGCACATTAGGCAGATTCACACGTGCCGAGATTTTTGACCTCGTTGCCGATGCAGGCTACGAAGGTATCAACATCCCAGTGAATTCCGGATTTCTCGGTGAACTCTCGACTGCGGAGATAGATGACGCTGTGAGTCTCGCTGAGCAACACAATCTCGTTGCCCCGACGATCGGATTCGGCAATCATATCCTGACAACGCCTGCCCGAAAGGCAGAGGCACTGCAGCACTTTGAGATCGTCCTCGAAGTCGCCCGTCGATTCGACGCTGAAGTTATTGGGGTGTGGGTGAACCCCTCCGAGGGTGTGTCGCGACAGGAATCACTGGACGCACTTGCCGACAGTCTGTCTCAGATGATACCCGCTTGCCATGAAAATGGTATGAAGATTGCGCTTGAGTTTGAGAAGGGGTGTCCGCTTGATAACTATCGTGAAGGTGTGGCATTTGTTGAGGATACCGGTCTACAGGTCTATCTGACGTGTGATACGTATCACCTTTTCAACGATGGCGCGGAACCGCATACGGCAGTGCACGCGATGAAGGCGTGCCTTGGTGATGTGCATGTATCAGGGAGTAATCGCGGCGAACCGGGGGGCGGCGTTTTCGATTTTGAAACGTTTGCGCAAGGCTTAAAAGAGATCGGTTTTTCAGGGCCACTCGTTGTCCAATACAAGATGGAAGATGTCGCGAGTATCGCGCGCAGCTGCGAGTTTACCCAAAAGTTTCGAGCGATGATACAAGCATAGAAAGGAGATTTCGGATGAGACGGATTGTCTTTTTAATTTTTGTCCTTACCTTTATAATAACAGTTGGACACGTTTATGCACACGTGACAGAACACCCTCCAACAGAAATAGGTGATTTCCAGTTTGTAGCACACCATGAAGTATCTGAGCGGACCAGTGGGCAGAGCGCGCTGAAGTTCAAGGTGCTTTATATGCGTGACCATTTTCCGCCAGAAGTTGTCGCCGCGCTTGACAAGGCACACGGTGGGTTTGATGTAGACCGACGGGACGGGAAAGGTGAAACCTATTTCGCACTACCAGGGGTCGGCATCATCCAGATCAGTGCAGACCTGAAGACCACACGCCTCATCGAGACACCTCCAGCTCTGAAAGAAGCCAACGCACACTACACAACCGTCTGGACAACCTCTGAAGGGACTCCCTACCTCTCTTTCCCAGCAAACGATGTTGGCAAGATTTTCACGACGACGATGGATGGAACACTCGTCCATACACTGGAAGCACCGGACGCAATGACGGATTTCAAACATCAGGCAGTTAACACCTATTTCAGCGAAGGTGGGAAGTTTGTGCCTACCGGCATAACCCATATTGATGGGATGCTTTACGTTACGACGGGTTACTCCGATTTAGATTACATTTTGGGGGCAAAACTTACGAGTCTTGAGCCGCTTGAGGCGAATTGGTATCCGTTGGCGTTCGGTGGTAAAGGTGATGAACCGGGGCAATTCGGCACAGGACACCACATTACCGTGCCTTACGGAACAAAGCGATTGGATGCCTCTGATCGGGCAAATGCGGAAATTGAACGTTATTCGCCAGATGGCACCTACTTGGAAACACTCCCGCTTATTAAAGGATCATTCCCGTGTAGCATTGACTACGAAGCGGGATATGCTGTCGTCGCGTGTCTCTTTGGACCCAACAAGGAAAAAGGCGCGCCGCTCTATATCTTAGAGGACAACAACCTTGTTTCAACGGTTATGTTAAAAGAGGAATTGGGTGTGGAGACCTTCCAGCATCTGCATGGCGCCGTAATCCGCAAGATTGACGGTAAACTTTACATCATTGCACAATCGTGGAACCCTGGGGATATTGTCATTTTGGAACAGATCATGTAGGCTCCCACCCTGCAGAGTAGACGAAGACATTCCGTTTATTTTAGGGGTGTAAGGCTATTCTCACGCGGTACATACAGATAGGCATCCCGACCCGTGAAATATTGGGCGTAGACATTCTGCCAATCGCTGTTTGTTAGCCTCCACCGGGGTGCGGGACCGATTTTAAAATAGACAATGTCGGCTTCTTGGAGATTCTCAAACGGATAATCGCCAATCGGCGCGCCGCGATGCCGGGACACGAAAATAACGGCGTTGTGAATATCTCGCTCCGCTACCATCGGCGGTAGTTTCTGATAGACAGGACTCCAATTCTGATATACCTTCCCAATGCGGACATAACTCCATACAATATTGACGCTCAGCAACAGAAAACATATCCCGACACCGATCGCAAGCCCGCGTCTCTGGAACGGTTTGAATCGTTCATTGAGGATAACTATTCCGCGCGCTGCCAATGGGATGAAACCCAGAAATGTCGACTCGGTATAATAGCGAGCATTCACAGGCGTGAATCCCCACGTTGACCCCTCAAAGTAGAAGAAGGCGTAAAGCAATAAATTGCCCACGAGGAGTGCGATGCAAAACACATCATATCTGTTGCGTGAGCCGTGGAAGAACGGCAGAAGGACGAGACACCAAGGCAGGATTAACGGCACAAAGGCGATAAGCCACGGCACTGATAGTTCTATCTCCTTCAATAAATTATGGTGATAACTTCCCCAACCGAGCGCGTTGAAACTGATGCCTGGGAGGATGTGCCGCCACGTCCGTTCGAGTGCCCATGCGGGTGTAAAAATAAACCCCTCTTCAAGATTGGGGTCATATCCTTCCATGCGAAGTCCGAAACCGATTTTGTCGTAAGGCTGCGCGACCGTATGCGTAAACATGAACGGATCTTCCGTAAAATGTGCGTTCCATGCCATACACACGCCAAGCATCACAACGAATGGAATAAAGAAGAACCCTAAGCGTTTCAGTGTGGGGAGCAGCGCTTGCGTCTTGATGTTTGTTTCGTGCCATTGGGTCAACAGATAGTCAACTGTTAACAAACCTTCGAGGGACTTGCGATAATCAAATACTTTGAACCATTGGGTGAACAGATGGTAAAGTGTTAACCCTGCGCCGACAACGCCGAAAACGACAGCTGAGAGCGGACGTGTATTAAAGGCGTATCCCAATGCAAACCCTGAGAGCAGTGGGTAACCAATCCGCGCGAGGAGAGAGGCACCGTCCTTGCAATTGAGCGTCCTGAGGAGTGTAAGGAGATAGAGCGAAAGGTAAAAGCGACTGACCGGTTCACTAAACCATGTTGATCCCATCCCAAGCGTTGCTGGCGAAACGAGCGCAAGCACGGCGGCGATGAGCGCAATTCCGGGATGAATGTCCGCATATATCTCTTTCACAAATAGGTAGAGAAGCAGCAGCGCACCTCCCGTCGCAAGCGCAGGAATCAGCCACGGCGCGTTGATAAATACGCCGAACATCAGCATCAAGGCGTTTCCGAATGGGTATTTTGAATACCACTTCCCGTTTAGCACGTTGATATGCGGAGAAGAGGAGAATCCGTGTTCCGGGGGTGCTGGGACCGAGAGTTTACCCTCGGCGAACAGC
>JAJEIP010000018.1 GCA_022827885.1 Candidatus Poribacteria bacterium | reverse complement strand
TGACACCATAGGCGGTGTCCTTCTTACGGTTCATATCGACCTCCATGAAGTGAGTCTCGGTGATGTAAATACATCTACCTGTTAGATGAACTCATACTATGAGTATAACTCATGGGGTCATTTGATACAAACTATAAGTAGTAGAAGATTGAAAGGCATGGAAGGGTGGGAGATAATACGCTTCCACCCAATGATCCGATCTATAGAAGGAGGGAAAAATGGGAATTCGTTGTATGTCTTACAAAACCGTTGTTCTTTTTTGCTTTGGGGCTTTTATTTTTCTACATTTCGCGCCTGAAGGCTATTCCCAAACGCAAACCGAACAGAGCATTTCCTTAAAAGAGCAGCAGGAGGGTAGGACATTGTTGGTCGCTGCCTCAACACTCTATGGGCTTTCCCTCTACGGACCGGGGACAGCGATCCTCCTTGACCTCGAATCAGGGAGCCAAATCGCTGGATTGGAACTGTTGATTGGCGGCGGATCTTTTGTCGGCGCGCTTGCAACGACAAGAAATCATCGGCTCGGTGTCGGACGATCCAATCTAATCCTATCGGGCAGTGTCGCCGGGACCCTCTATGGATTCGGGCTGCCAGTGTTATTTGAATCAGAGAGCGAAAAGGCTTATTTTGCTGCTGCGATGCTCGCTACGCCAATAGGCGGACTGATTGCCCATAGGCTTACGGATCACAGATGGTTTAAAAAGGGTGAATCCTATTTGATGACCAATGGCGGATTTGTGGGTGGATTGTACGGGCTTGCAATCCCATATCTCGTGAATATTGAAGATCTTGAAGGGTGGACACAAGCCAAAATCTATGTTATGTCCGCAATGATTGGTGTTCCGACTGGTGCGTGGACCACAACAAAGTTGATTTATGATAAACCGATGAGTGAGGGACGCTCACATCTCATCTCCTTTGGCGGATTGGTCGGGAGTGCCTATGCAACTGGGATCGTCTCCTTAATGGACATAGAATCACCACGACCCTACGTATTTGCCGCCATGGTCGGTTTACCAGTGGCAGCTTATCTTGGTTATCAGTTTACTACTGAAGGTGAATACACAGCGGGTCGGGCAGCATTGATACAAATTGGCGCGTATGCGGGTGCCCTATTCGGCAATGGGGCCGTTCTTTTGACTGAGGCGGAGAGCCATAAACCTTATGTTGTAGCCGGTATCCTCGGATCAGCCGCTGGGATGTGGTTGGCACATCGTGCGACACGCGAGTGGGGTGAGAAAACCCCTTTTACGAGAAACGATCTCATACCTAAATCAGAAAAATTCGCCGTTTCCTTGCCTTCAATTGATAAATGGTTGACCCTCGGTTTCATGGCACTCCGCAAGCCGACTGTCATGGCCGATTTTCCTGTGGAATTGCTGCGAGTCTCGTTCTAATCAAAACACCAAGGTCATCGGATAGTTTGAGCCGTTCGGTTGAACCATCGGAAAAATCTCTGTATTCGTCCCGGCTGGTCAACCTGGATTTCGGAAATATCGGGTAGACTGATTGATACAGATTTCCATGTGCCATCGGCATACTCTGGATTGTTTTGATGAAATGCAATGTCTTTTGCTTCAGGGATGAGTTCACCGTCGAGCAGCATGCCTTCAATATGGCACTGAATAGCTTCTAATGCCTGATTTTGGGCATCATCAAGTGTATCTCCAGCAGTTATGCAACCGGGTAGATCTGGCACAATTACACAGTAATCACTATCTGGATCCTTATGAATAACAATCGGGTAATGCCTCTGCATAGGATTCCTCGCGTTTTTCTATTTTTTTTCCAATCCGGGTTCCACCCATTCCAGCCTGCTTGTCTACAGATACTCGACAATGTTTGTCTTCTCAAGTCTTTCTTGGGATGAGGAACAGTTACTCTGCCAGGTTTGTTCGGGTGTTTGTAGTGATGATGGCTACCAACACTATGAACTAACACCCAACCTTCTTTCTTCAGCCTTTTAATCACTTCACGACTTGAAATTGCCATACGCTAACAACTTGGTTTGCTTTTCTATAGCAAGTTAATGAAATTATAAGGCGGGTTAAGACCCTGTGTCAAGAAAAAGTGCCTTATTTGATTACATTGAAATTCCCAACAAGCCCCGGGTCAACTGAAAATCCGTATTCCCTTTGCCGTGCAACTTAGGCGTATACTGCCGCGAAGCCACCTCTACAATTAACGCCAATAAATTGTCAACATCGGCAGACCCTGAATCCAAATCCGCACCGTAGGTGGTTTGCGTTGTCGCATCCGTAGAAACCTGAAGCAGCGGCACCATCACATGCGATTGCAAAGGTGCCCCGACGATATGCGCAAGTGCCAGATCCACACCCGTCGCACCTAACCCCGTCAACGTTTCCGTCGGTTGATCGGTGGGAGTCTCCATGATATGGAAACCTGCCTTCTCAACCCGCTGTCCATACGCCAAAGTGGTATGCACCCTGTGGGAGGGGTTTGTAACCCCGAACGCCGAAGTGGTATGCACCCTGTGGGAGGGGTTTGTAACCCCGAACGAAGTGGTATGCACCCTGTGGGAGGGGTTTGTAACCCCGAACATGCGTAAAAAAGTCGCATTCGCAGGCACGATGACCGTTCCACCCGCAGCGGCGACGCTGTGCGTCAGTTGCATCAGAGACGCCGAGACCTCTTCAGTTACACTTCCAGTCGATGTCACGGCGATGCAGAGGTGTTCTAATCCCGCATCGACAATGGGGACAGTCGGTTTATCTGCAAGTTCCTCCGAAAACCAGTCTTGCACTTTCTCAATGACGGCATCAATCCCGCCATCCAATTGCACACTCGCCCAACCGTAGCGTTCCGGCGATATGCCTAACTGCTGAATCTCATGTCGGACGTGGTCGTTGTGCGTCTTTTCACAACCGTGTTCGAGGAGTAAACCGAGAGCAACCGTCGGATGCGTGAGGTGTCCAATCATCGTGCGGGTGTAAATCTCCTCAGAGCGTCCACTGGAGACACCGCAGCCTTCTGTATGGGGAAGCGCGACAAAACGTGATATACTTTGCGCCTTGCCAATTTCCTGTTCGTTGCAACGGTGCGCAATCATCTGTGCAATTTGACCCGAACAGAGGCTGGTAGGCAGAATCAGTCCCACTTGATCCGTACGATACCCGTTTTCTGTTTGTAGGGCACGGAAAACCTCCAGACCTGGTAGGTGCGGTTTCCTAACCGCACCTCCTCCCAAAGTTTCAATCGGTATCGGCTCACCAGATTTCAACTCGGAATCCGTCAACAACGGATCTAAATCCACCGGACCCGTCTGCTTCCAGTCACGCCATAGTGAGACTTGAGAGTGTCCGGCTTTTTCACCCACGGAACGTTCACCCGATGCGACATCCACCGTCAGGTCAAGCATAGACTCACCGAGTTCTTCCATCGGTGTGCCATCAAGATACGCACCGGCGTTCACGTCCATGTCCTTTTCAAGCATTTCATAGCGTCCCGTCGTCGTAACGATCTTAATTGTTGGCACGAACGGGAAATTCGTAATCGAACCGTTCCCAGTGACAAAGAAAATCATGTTGGACCCGGATGCCACCTGTCCTGCGATGCTCTCCAGATCGTTGCCGGGGCTGTCCATGAAGTAGTAACCCGGATGCTCCATCAGTTGACTGTAATCGATGACGTAATCGAGGCAGACATCGGGATGCCGTTTCATCGCTGCACCGATTGATTTAATGGCGATATTATAGAGTCCGCGGAAGTTATTGCCCCCAGATGGGTTCGCCTCTGTGGAGTGTCCATGCCACGCGGCGCGCGTCTTGAAACGTTCGATTGTATTGAGGAATTTACGCGCTGTCGGCAGATCGCGAGCGTTCTGTAACACATACGCTTCGGAACCGATCAGTTCATCGGTCTCTGCGAGGTTAGCGCACCCGCCATAACGGATAACCTCTTTCGCAACGTAAGCGGCGAGCGGATTGCCGGATACCCCAGAGAACGCATCAGACCCACCACACTGTAAGGCGATTTTGAGATGTTCCAGGGACTGTTCGGTCCGTGGAACGCTGTTCACGTCATCTAACCAGCCATCAATAATTTCAGCACCACCGGCTAAATCGGTGTCGAAACTACCGTGGAGGCGATGGAAACCGTGAACGACATCATCCAGCGCGTATCCCTCGCGTCGCATATACGTTTTAAGCGTTTCGTTGGTGACTGCCTCGGTGCCGTAGTCAACAAGTAGTATCGCGCCGATGTTCGGGTGGACGGTGAAACCTGCGAGCGTTCGGAGCAGCATATCAATATTATTGGGAGTTTTGCTTTCGCCGCCTTCCGTGTGAGTTACGGCAACAATACCGTCTATGTTCGGAAATGTATCGGGGTTACAAACCCCTCCCACTGAACACATATCAGCAAGTCTTCGCGCAAACCCAGAGGTGCGTGCGGTTGTCCCCATAACGACGATATAGTTGCGCGTGCCAACGCCGCGATTACCCGGACGCTGGTAACCGAGAAACGGACGTTCGTTTGCATGACGCGGCACTTGTTGTCCTGAACGGAATTCTGCTTCGTCTAATTGATAAGGTGCCATTTTATCGCTAAAGTTAGGTGTCTCTGGCAATTCAAAGGGTAAGTTTCTGATTGATAACGAATCAATCATCTTCTGATTGCACACGTAATCACCGGGTGAGATAGAACGTGTTGCAAAACCGAACGGTAGACCCCACGACAAAAGTGGCTCGGTTTCCGAAATTGGTTGGACGGCGAACCGATGTCCCTCCAAGAGGGTGTGCGATAGTTGAAACTGTTCTCCGTTGTGATGAATGCGTGTGCCGCCCTCTAAGGTTTGTGTTGCGATAGCGACGTTATCGTTCGGCAAAGGCAGTCGTGCGACAGCGGTAAAATCGTAATCCATTTTTAGCGTGTGCTCCTGGGTGGTGTTTTCTTCGTTAATACCGGTCTGAAATTAATAAAAACCTGCTGTAGGTTACGAGCGGTAGATGCTTACTTCGATGGCGTCCTGTTTCACCCACGGGAGGTCGATGTCAAACCAGTGTGTTTCGGATGCATAGTGCTTTCGGACGTGTTCCAGATAATCCGCCATTGTCTCGGCACCGATACCGACGTTGTCAGCCACGACGGTCGCTGGATTTGTCAACTGCGGTTCAATCGCCTGAAAACAGGGGAAGTAATTGTCGAAATTATTATCGAGAAGCAGAAAGTCAACCGGGTCTTGAATGCTTTTAAGGACCTCTTGGGCATCACCGATACGTGAGTCGACGAGGTCAGCCATTCCGGCGCGCTCGAAATTCGATCGCGCTTGCGCAGCACGGTTAGCATCTATTTCAATCGTTATCAAGCGTCCGGTCCCAGCGGTTTTCAACACGCGCAATATCCAGAGTCCGGAATAACCGATAGCCGTTCCACATTCGACAATGAGGGATGGTTTCGCCTTTTCAACGCAGGCAGCGAGAAATTTCGCCTTTTCTTCCCCCAACATCGGGATTCTCTCTGCTTTACACTGTGCCTCAACTTCTTCTAAGACTTGATCAAACATGTAAACCTC
This sequence comes from Candidatus Poribacteria bacterium, assembly GCA_022827885.1. Lineage (GTDB taxonomy): Bacteria > Poribacteria > WGA-4E > WGA-4E > WGA-3G > WGA-3G. Next base: position 34,128 of record JAJEIP010000018.1, on the reverse strand, counting down.
CATCTGAAAGCAACTGTTCCGTTCTGAATTTGACATCTGCTATATAAATATGCTAAATTTTTGTAGGCGTGTGTAGTGCTTTATGAAAATAATCATACACGAAAACCCGTTTTCAGGTCAAGACACGTAACATAATCTATCTGATTTCCGGTCTCCATTTTCAGGTACCAAAAAATTTGCAACCAAATCTGAAATTCGGTGTATATTATGGATAAGCACCTCCGGAGGCACCTGATGCTTGACTTAGATGATGAATTAATGGAACGTTACCAAAAAGGCGATGAAGGCGCGTTTACGCTTCTCGTGCGTCGACATCAGCAGCCACTCATTAATTTCATTGCTCGGTTCATCAATGATAGGGATAACGCTGAGGATTTAGCGCAAGAGACGTTTATTCGTATGTTTAAAGCAGCGCATCGCTATAAACCCGGACGGGCACATTTTAAGACATGGATGTATCACATCGCTAAGAACCTTTGCAAAAATGAAATCCGAAATCGAGAACGGCGGGATAAATATAGAGTTGATAACGTTGTGAATGGCGGAAGTGAAGGTCATAACGACACAGAAGAGATTGATTTGATTGCAAATGCACCCGCGAATCCTGCTTTCCAACCGGAAGTGGAACTTGAACGTAAAGAATTACGCAACGCACTCCAAAAAGCGATCGCAGAATTACCAGAACAGTATAGGCTCCCTCTCGTCTTACGCGACCTGCAGGGACTGAGTTACGACGAAATCAGTGAGGTATTGGAACTCCGGAGCGGGACAACGAAATCTCGCATCAATCGTGCCCGGCTCATGCTGAAAGATAAGTTAAAACCGTTTATCTAATGTTCATAGGAGTCGTTTATTATGAACTGCCAACAGGCTGAGGAACATTTCTCTGCCCATTTTGAGGACACACTTGATTATCAGACGTTGCGGGGCTTTGAAGAACACCTTGCAACGTGTGAGGCGTGTCAGCAGGAATATGATAGATTTCAGGAATCTGTTAAGGCCGTCCAGCAATTGCCACAGATTGAACCGTCACCCTACTTTATGCCGACGGTGCTGCAACGGATCGCCGAGGAGCGGGACGAAATTAACGGCGTTAAAGCAACCACGACAATAGGTTGGAAACAACTGCTGGATGTATTTCGCCGTCCAGTCTGGGCAGTCAGTGGTATTCTGGCGTTAATTCTCGCCTTAACTGGCACCTATCTCTACCAAGACGGGTTCCTGTTCGATCGAGACGCCGGTTCAACTGTGGTAACACCTGAATCGCAAAAAGTGCAAGTTGCGACCTCACCGGTGGTGACGCGGCGTGCTGTGGGAAACGGCAGTCAGCGCCTACCGAGTGGTGTTACCCGACCGTCAGTGCGTCCACTCCAGCAACATTACATCTTAAAACAGGTGAGTTATACCAACGCGTCCACACGGGGTGGACTTTAGAAAGTTGGCAAGTGTTCTAAAGGGCATCTAAAGTCAGAAAGTTAGTGGACAAGTCCAAGCCCCACCACAACTTTAGCACACTTTCCATCAAGGAAGTAAGCATGTACACACGAAAATTAAAACGCCAACTACTGATGATCGAATCGCTGAGTCTCCTCCTCTCTGTTGCCGTTTCCGGTTTCGCCAATGAGAGTGTACTGCAGCGGCTTGAAAAAGATTTTCAGAGGATCGTCACGGATGCCCGCCCTACTGTTGTGAAGGTTGTCGCAACACAAGGCGTACCGGTCCCACTTTCGTGGAACACTAAGGAGTTAGCACTAACACGCCAAAACATCAGTTCTGGTATTGTCATTGACACCACTGGACACATTGTGACGACCACTTTCGAAATGGGGCCTCCGAGTAAGATTGAGGTTATCTTTAACAATAAAAGGGTGTCTTCAGCGAAACTCATCGGCACTGATGTATTCACTGATATTGCTGTGCTTCGGGCTACAGGTCCACTGCGCAAATCCACGCCATCAACGGATGCGATCAGGTCTCCAGCGGTCCCTGAGGAATGGATCGAATTCACCTTGCCGCGTAAGTGGGGCGATTCTTCAAAAATTGATACAGGTTCCTGGGTTGTAACAATCGGGGGCAGTTATGGCCAGAGTCCCATTGTCTCTTTCGGTATTGTGGGAGGTTGGGATACCTTGCCGAATCAATTGTGTCGCGAATTAATTAAAATCAACGCGGCGGTTACACCCGGCAACAGCGGCGGGGCAGTCCTAAACACGTCAGGAGAGGTCGTTGGAATGATACTTGCAGTCCTAACGGAACCAACGGCTACGCATTCTCCGTTTGACACGCTTTTCGAGAAGCAGGACGATGTAGACATTACACAATTTCTGGCTCGATCCCCGCTGGCGGCTCGGAATCAGGAAATTACTTTTGCTATGCCGATAGAGACGGTTCGCGCCGTTGCCAAAGAAATTATAGAACACGGGAAGGTTGCCCGGGGTTGGCTCGGTGTTGAGGTGGATATTGGCGATTTAGGGGTCCTCGTTACGGGTGTGATTGAAAACAGTCCGGCGCACAAAGGCGGGCTTTTACCTCAGGATCTTATCTTGGAATTTAACGAAGTCCCTGTCCACTCTTACGACGAGTTGCTAAAATGCGTTGTGAGTCAACGACCGAATACGAAGGTCCACCTTAAAATCGGTAGGAATGGAACCGAACACTATTCTACAGTGATATTAGGTGAAACGCCTTAGCGCACGATCCGATCAAATTCAGCGAGGTATGCTTGGGCAATATCAGGATTTCCTTTGATAATCAATAGATTCTCGCTATTGCGCTCTTCCGCGTTTCTGGAGAAATTGTATGAACCCGTAATCACAGTCTCCTCGTCAATAACAATTACCTTGTGATGCATAGTCCCCTTATTTGTATCCTGAATCACTGACATACCTGCTGCCTTCATTTGTTCATATTCAGAGTATTGACTAATTTGTCGCTTTTCGAATACACCCTGTATGTCAATTCCCGACTCAAAACGATCCCGCATCGCACTGCCGAGTGTATCTTCCGTGAACGAAAACGCCATAAAATGAATCGACGTCTTAGCAGTTCCGATCTCCTTCACAAGCTCGGAGATAATGTCGTTGTCTGGTGAAAAATAGGTGAATATTTGTGTCCCGTCGCTGAGTATCACTTTCGGATGCACAACTGACGCGCCGGTAGATTTCTCAGTCCCGATTTGCTGGAACAGTTCTCGGAACTCCTGTGTGAAGTTGGACGCCAACGGGGCGGAATCAATGAATATTACATTGTTCTTGTTTTTATATGCACCGTTATAGGTCGTGTTATAGGAACCTGTCCAGACGTATTTCTCATCGATCACAATGAATTTGTGGTGCATGTAACTGTCGGGGTCTCCGTCCTCAGCAACAGTGATGCCGGCTTCCTGCAATTGCGCAATTGCGTCTTCATCACTGTTGTCGGTTTCAGTGACGACTTGCACCTGTACCCCGCGGCGGTGTGCTTTGATTAAGCCATCGGCTACCCGGGTAGAGTCCAAGTGATAGAGCGCGGCATCAACCCGCGATGCGGCAGTGGTCAGCTTCTCAACGAGGCGTTTTTCAAGGGAATAGTGGCTGGCTCCGGTATCGACTTCACTGAAGTAGACCTCCCAGGTTCCCTCAGTTATCGTTTGCGGCGCGCGATTGTAGTATCTGATGCCGAAGCCAATGACAACACCACAAAGCAGAATAAGGAGGAGGGGGATAAATTTAGAATTCCCTTGCTTAGGGGCTGTGTTCGCTTCGGACGCACCCGAATCTCTGTTCATTGCATCCATCTAAACGCCCCATCTCTGCCGTGATTTTTCTAAGGATTCGATCTTCGCGCCCTCTTGCTTCCAGGCGTAATGCCCTTTCGGTTTTTCACCAACCCAGCGTTCATCAATCGGTTCAGCAGCCAGCTGATAACGGGTATCTGCTGTTATCCGAATTTTATCAGACGTGTTAACGAGTGAAGCATGCATCAGGAACATACTGAAAATGATAACGTCTCCCGCTGAAAATGTTGTCGTTGCCCAGCGTCCCCCAAATTTCTCGACGATCTCAAGCGGTTTATCGCTGAAGTGTCCCTCAATCATATCCCGATCCACATCTGACTGTCCATAAGTCGCTCGAATCTTTTCAAATTGATTGGATCCGAGACAGAACACAATCGGACCCATGTCCAGAGACACATCGCCAAAGGGCGTCCAGCAGGAGTAGAGGTCTTGTGTGCCTCTGCCCATAAAGACGATATCGTAATGAATCGGTGAACCTGATCCGGGTCCCGCCGTGCGAAGCCATTTAAAATCGAACGTACGGGCATCGCCACCAAGAAATCGTTTGAAAAAGTTCATGATGGGTTCACCTTCAACAACGGCTTTAAATGCGGGTATCTGCGTCAACGCTTTATTGCCCATTGAGCCGGTTGATGCCGGTTCAGGGTAATCGGGGTTAAAGATCCCGTCCATCAATTCTGTATCCGGTGCGAGCATCTCTTTGTCGGCGAGTTTCTCCAGAATCTGCCGACGCGCCGTGAGGATCGCGTCCTTATCGTGTAATCCACGGATCAGGAGATACCCGTCCGCTGCTATCCGCGCCTGCAAAGCATCGGGGTTGTCAAGGATGTCGTTGCTTTCTCGCAAATCGGTACTGATGTCTACTTCCTGATGTAAAAAAGGGAGTTTCATTTTTTTCCTATAGTCCTCTGATCGGCACATATTTGTAGCATAAACTGTTAGTTTGTGCCAGTAAGAAAGTCTCGGAGTGTGCTGTAGCATAAACTGTTAGTTTGTGCCAGCAACCAACTTAGCAACTTTAGGCATTTTAGGCACTTCACACCTTTTCCTTCAACCACGCGTAATTAAATCGATAGTGTTGACGGCTGCTAATCAAATGGATAATCCCGTTCTGTCCTTGGCAAACCGCGAGGTAACCCCCGAGTTCTGCATCCTTTAACCCCATTGTAAAGGGACGTCCATCCATCGTCTCGATCTCTCGGTCTTCTCCATCATCTGAAATCAAACGCATACACTCCCACGTTTCGCCGTCGTCATAAGATAACGCCCCGAAGAGTCCAGTAACGAGGCGTTCATTGCCCGCAGCATCAACAATCGACATCGGTGTCGGTGTCTTCCGTTCTCCTGTGAACGTGGCGAGAAAAATCGGTCCCTCTTGAAGGCGTAGCAGCACGCACCGTTGTCCGCCGGAAACGACCGGGAACTGACTCGCACTGTAATGCCACGTCCTACCGCTATCTGCGGAGAGGCTCTTCGGCATCCGTCCGTTGATGGTGTCGCCTCTGCCGTAAGCCATCAACCTGCCATCTGTGAGTTCAACCACAGCAGCATGAATACCAGCGATCCATCCGCCCTGTTTGCCGTCGGCAAATTCAGGAATGGGTTGTCCTGCACCGGGATCGGACCATGTGTCGCCGTCGTCGTCACTGAGCCATATTGCAGTGCCACCGTCTCCACCACTCACTGCATCGCAAGCGAGGAGGATAGAACCGTCCTGTCTTCGGAAGACAGAGGCAATCGGCATGTGTCGGAGGCGGTGTTCGGGTGATATAAAGCGCGGTTTCGACCACGTCGCACCGTTATCATCGGAGTGGCGTAGGACCAACGCTAAGGGACCCCACGTTGCGGCTGCCGAGAGTCCGTTGAAATGGTAAATCCGTCCATTCTCGTTTCGCCAGAGGGATGTAGCGTGATTGTTCCGATCGGGCGGACCCCAAAAGGGTTCGGCTGGGTCCCACTCGGTTTCACCAAAGCGCAATCGACTCGCAGCGACCGTCAATTCGCGTCCACGTTCTGTCACACATGAATACCACGCCGCGAACATATCGCCGTTCGGGCATTCCACGATCGCCGGGACGTGGTTATGCGCCGAAAAAAGCGGTCCGTTTGAACCTTCAGGAATTTTAACGAACGTCAATGGCTCCGCAAAATACGGCGATTCTGGCGCGTTGGCATTTCTGTTTTCCTGTTTAACGTTACGTCCCCATAATGCCACCTTCGGTGCAGGGATCGGCGCGGTCTGTGGCATCTCACCACAGACGACACGGAATCCGATGTACCAGTGCTTATCTTCTGGTACTGCTCCCATCCGATTGGCTGAGCGTAGATAACAGAGTAACGTCGAGTGACTCCCACCCCGTGTAACGCGATACAACCCTGTTTCCCTACCCACTGGATCAATTTGTAGATCGGGTTCATAGGTTCCATACCAATCTTGGCACCATTCCTCTACGTTGCCGTGCATGTCGTATACACCCCACGCGTTCGGTGATGTCTGCCCAACATGCAAAGGCACAATTTCTTCTGCCCCGCGTCCCCGTCCTCCATCAGGGTACCAACTCTCTCCAACGTTTTTGTGGAATTCAGGCGGCAGTGTATCGCCGGTATGGAAATGGGTTGTTGTGCCCGCACGGCACACGTATTCCCACTCCGCTTCGGTCGGCAGTCGATAGGGAAGTCCCTCCTTCTCGGAGAGCCATTCGCAGAACCGCGTCGCATCGTGCCAATCCACAAATACAACCGCTTCATCGTCTTCTTTCGAGAAACCCGTGTTCTGAAGACTCTTCAATTCACGGTGTGCCGGATCATAAGCCTCATACTGGGCGTTCGTCACTTGACAAATCCCGATGTGGAAAGGCGTAGTGAGCGTTACCTGATGCACGGGGTGTTCGTCCCAATCCCCATCGCGGAGGTATGCTTTTCCATCTGTCAGTTCGTCTGAGAGCGCAGCGTTCTTTGAACCCATCGTGAAGGTCCCCGGTTCAATTCTAACAAACCGCATCCCTATTGAATTTGTATACGTTTGACCTTCAATCTCCAATTTCTGCATAGTCCACCTTAAATTTACGCTTTAGCCTTGGTTACAAAGGTTACACTGACCTCAAAAGTGTCGCCAGCAGCATCTGAAACTTTACCTCTAATAACGTAGGTGGTTTCGCTCTTGAGTTCTCTACCTTTGACAAGTTCAAGCGTCGCCTTGTACCCTTCGACTTTACCAATCCAACCGACATCATCGCCACCTTCGGTTTGGAGGACAATGTTACCAGAGACATCCTTACTGAACTCAATCTCGATAATTCCGTCGCTGTTGATAGCTTCGGGATCGATATCCTTGTCACCGTCTTTGATGGACCCACCAATAACTATAGCTCCACATCAGTCAGGACCGGTAGCGATATAGTTGAGTGCTTGGGTTCCATCAGCCCAAGTGATCGTCAATGCGAGCGGACCAGGGATAAAAGGCCCCGTGATCGTCGCTGTTTTGCCTGCGACTTTGACGGTCCCGGTACTGACTATGACATTAACGGGCGGGTTGTCAAAGGTAACCGTAATCGTCCCATTCACAGCGATCTCACCGCCCGACGGGATGGCACTGATGAAGTTCGCTGGTGCAGCTTCGATTTCTTCTTCGGTATCACCACCACAGCCGACTATCAGCGAAAAGGACAATAAGCCTGCCAGCAATAAAGCGAGGGTTCTGAACAATTTTGTCATTAGGGTTAAATCCTTAATATATAACGAAATCACGGTAAAATAATATCACGTTTGGTGTGGAAATTCAACGATTTTAATGGAAAGTGTCGGGGGTGATTGTCTAAATTAAATGGGAATTCGGCTTTAGTTGGACTGAATTTATCCTCAAAAAAACGCGATTATTTGGAAATTCTCTCTATCTTGTTTTCTATGTTTTTTTGGTCAAATTTATTTGCATTCTTAACAAGTTTGTAGTATAATTAATAGTAGAAAAATTCCTATTTTTAGACCGAAATTCGACTTCCAATTGTGCCGAAATAGGAGAACCCCATGCACTCCCAAGACGTTATCGAAGAACAGTATCGCGAAGCCGTGGATCTGCTTGTCGAAAAGGTTCAGAAGGATCCCTATATCCTCGCTGCTATTGTTGCAGGCAGTTTCTCTTACGCCCAAGTCTGGGAAAAATCTGACCTCGATGTGGAACTCATCGGCAGAGACGCGATTCGTCCTACGCAATCTTTCTTTTCGCTCGTTGAAAACGGGGTCAATATCCACGCAAATGTAACCCCACGTAACGCTTTTAAACGAGCAATAGAGAGTGCACAGCAGGGCTCCTTCATGCACTCCTATTTCTCGCATAGCACGCTCCTCTTTTCGCACGATGCCTCCATCCAAGAGTGGTATGATAAAAACGCCAGCCGCACCAACATCGGTGAACGCGATAAACAGTTCCAACTGCTCAACGTCATCGCCAGCATATTGCCGAGCCTCGTCTATGCTGAAAAGCAGTTTTACGTCAACAAAGATTGCCTTACCTGTTTCCTGTCGCTTTTGAATGTCGTCCAAGGATTGGCACGGTTGGAAGTGCTTTTGAACAATGAAGTCCCCGCACGCGAGGTGATTCAACCCGCACTCCGTTACAATCCAGATTTCTTTAATCGGGTCTATACGGATTTAATCAACTGTGAAAAGACGGAAGCGGTTATTCAGGACACACTAAATGCAATCAACGCCTATCTTGATGCGCGGCAGTTTATCTTCCAACCGATTCTTGAGTATCTCATTGCACAGAAAACACCGCGCACGAATACCGAATTGAACGCAGACTTAGGACGCAGTGCCCATGGCAAAAATGATGAGGCGTCCGAATTTGATGACGAGTCGTTCGATTTCGTCTGTCAATGGTTGGCTTGGAAGGGGATTATCAGACAAGTCGCGATGCCCATCAAACTCACAGTGAAAAGCCAGGTTTCTATGGAAGAACCTGCTTACTATTACGATGGAACTGTCGGCGCAAGCGACGCTTCTCAGGGACATCTAAAAGCGAACATCCACGCACAGATTCACCAGGCATTGGACAGTTTAACGGACACGCTCAGAGGGGACATGTACATTCTCGCCGCAGTTCTCACCAGTAATCTCGCCGAAGACAACGTCTGGGAGAAAACCACACCCCACCTCACGCTCATCCTAAGAGATGGAACAAAATTCAAGCAGAAGGAATATCAGTTGATCGAAGATGGGATTCCCTTCCGGGTTCAACTCCACACCCGCAGCGACTATAGAAAGTTGTTGGAGGGGACGCTACAAGGAAGCGCACTCCATTCGATTCTCGCCGAAAGCCGCGTCCTTTTTTCTAAGGACAGTCTCTTTTCCGTAGGGGCGAGGTTACCTCGCCCTTACAGTGTGGGGGATCCTTCCTGTTTGCAGGTCGGTGAACGGGATAAACACTCTCAACTTCTCAATGCCGGCGCCAACATGGCAGCTATCCTCGCAAAAGCCGAAAAATGGCTCCACCTCAAGCACGATATCGATTACACATTTCTTTATCTGACGTATGCGGTCAGGGAATTGGCTCGCATTGAAGTCCTGCTGCACAGCGAAACCCCGAGACGCAAGGTTATCTATCAGGCACTTGCGCACAACCCATCCTTTTTCAACGCCGTTTTTACGGATCTGATAGATAAACCGAAAGACGAGACAATGCTTCGCGATGCCCTTGAACGGATTGACGCGTATTTAGAGGATAATCTGCAAACACTGTTCAAGCCGTTGCTCGATTTCTTAGAGGAATCGGGTGAGGAGCGCACGATAACCGACATCTATACCCATTTCGGTAGCCGTCAACTCGCCTTTGAATTGGCGTGTGAATGGCTCGCGCAGAAAGAGGTTATTGAGCAGTTCTCAGCACCCATCCGTTTGACAAAGGACAGCCAAACTTCCGTAGAAGAACCCGCATACTATTTCGATGCAAATAATCCATTTCTATAGGTATTCCTAACTATTAAGTTTTTACCGATCGCGCCTTCGTTGCAATCACGTTTTCGCTGGTTCCCAAGACGATTGGTAACTTTTCCCGTACAAGTCCGTAAAAATAAATAATTTCTTTGCAGAAACCTGATTGGACCGTAAGACCAATCAGAACAGAAATTCAGTAGTAAAAAAATAGGAGATATCCATGAGACAGACTGTTGCCGTTAAAGGCGCCCGAGAAAATAATCTACAAAACATCGAAGTTGATATTCCACGAGACAAACTCGTCGTTGTCACGGGGATCAGCGGTTCCGGTAAATCCTCGTTGGCGTTTGATACCGTCTATGCCGAGGGACAACGTCGATTCTTGGAGTCGATGTCCACTTACGCCAAACGTTTTATCACACAACTCAAAAAACCCGATGTCGATTTTATTGATGGGTTGTCCCCAGTCGTTTCTATTGAACAGAAAACGATCACGATGAATCCGCGCTCTACTGTCGGCACAATGACCGATTTGCAAGACTACCTCCGTATGCTCTTCGCAACTATCGGGGTCGCACACTGTCCGTATTGTGAAGGTGAAATCCCGATCCGTTCGCATCATCAGATCTTAGAACGTATGCTCGCGATGCCAGAAGGCACCGAGGTCGAAATTCACGCCCCGGTCTTCAAAATCTACGGCGAAGATTATGACTATCTCTTCGACGACATCCGGACGAAAGGGTGTAGACACGTCAGGATTGACGGTATTGAACACGACATCAGCGAAGAAATTGAACTCGATCCAGATCAGGAATATGACATCCAAGTTATCGTTGACAAATTCTTTATCAAAAAAGATATTGACAAACAGGTGCTCGCTGCCCTTGAACACGCCATGCTCGTCGGCGAAGGATTCATGCGTTTTGATGTGCAGGTGCCGGAGGATGACGAAACTGATGCAATAGCGTTATTAGAGGATTTCGGATGTCCTAAGCATGGTGTCCTGATGGCTGAGTTGGGACCGCATCACTTTACCTTTAATGAACCCACGGGGGCATGTGTAACCTGTTCCGGACTCGGTACCTATTTGCAGGTGCATCCGAACCTACTCGTTCCTGACAAGAGTCGAAGTATTACCGACGGCGCGTTCGTCCACCAAGCGTTTAACTATGATCCCGATAGGTGGGATGGGAGAACGATGTACAGTCTCGCTGGACACTACGGGTTCGACCTGAATGTTCCTTTTTTAGACCTTCCTGAGAAGGTGGTGGATATCCTCTATCACGGCACGCACGGCGAAGAATTTCCGATCCTGCAACCGGAAGGCGCACGACCTGTTGAAAGACGCCATCTCGGTCGGAAAATCCGTTTTGATGGGATCATTACCCGGATTGATAGGCACTATCGACGTTACCGAAAACAAGGCGAAGCACACTCGGGTATGGAGGAGTATCTCCGGAAAGTAATGGTAGAACGTACCTGTCCTGATTGCCATGGCGCGAAACTCAAACGACAGCGGCTGCTCGTTACGATTGAGGGGCAAACAATTCATGAGATCGGCGAGTTGCACTTTGAAGAATTGCGGGATTTCTTGCTAACGATCACGGATATGCCAGAGAAGCAGCGAGAGGCAGGCAGCCGCGTTATCAAAGAACTCGTCGTTCGGATTAATCTCCTACTCGGCATCGGTCTTGATTACCTAAACCTCAATCGCCGTTCTGCGACGCTCTCTGGGGGTGAATCGCAGCGCATCCGCCTCTCTACACAGATCGGATCTGGGTTGATGGGCATGCTCTATGTCCTCGACGAACCGAGCATCGGGTTACACCCAAAAGACAATGCCAAGATGATAGAGACCCTCCGAAAGTTGCGGGACATCGGCAACACCGTTATCGTTGTTGAACACGATGAAAGCACGATTCGCGCCGCGGATCATATTATTGAACTCGGACCCGGACCGGGTATCCACGGTGGACAGGTCGTCGTTCAAGGTGAACTTGAAACCATTGTTGATTGCCCTGAATCTCTGACGGGGCTTTATATGAGTGGCCAACGTGAGATTCGACTCCCCGAAAAACGTCGTAACTTGAATGGGACATTCTTGAGCATCACGGGTGCCAGTGAAAACAATCTTAGGAACATTGACGTTGATATTCCGATCGGTGTACTGATCTGCATCACGGGGGCTTCTGGTTCGGGCAAAAGCACGCTCGTTAACGAAATTCTCTACAAAAGGCTGCATTCCCTTTACCATGACAGTCGCACCCTCTATGGCGCACATGAAGAATTGGAGGGACACCAGCATCTGAGTGATGTTATCAGCATCGATCAGTCCCCCATTGGACGTTCGCCGCGTTCAAATCCTGCTACCTATATCGGATTTTACGATAATATTCGTAAACTTTTCGCCAGTACGCCACTCTCACTTGATAGAGGTTATACCGCATCTCGGTTCAGTTTCAATGTCAAAGGCGGACGCTGTGAGGAGTGCCACGGCGAAGGCACGATTACCACCAAACTTCACTTTATGCCGGATGTTGAGGTCGTTTGTCCAACCTGTAAAGGGGCACGCTATAATGAGGATACGCTTGATGTTACCTATAACGGAAAGAATATCTCTGAGATCCTCAATATGTCAATTGAGGAAGGCGTTGCGTTTTTCGCCGATCAGCGGTTAATTCATCATAAATTGAATGTCCTTTACCAACTCGGTATGGGGTATCTCCAAATTGGGCACCCTGCTACGATCCTCTCTGGTGGAGAAGCACAACGGATAAAGTTGGCAAGCGAGCTTGGCAAACTCAAGCGCGGCAAGCATAATCTGTATATTTTAGATGAACCGACCACAGGACTCCACATCGCGGATGTGCAGAAACTCTTGGACAGTCTCAACCGTCTCGTTGATAGCGGACATACCGTGCTGGTGATTGAGCATCACCTTGATGTTATCAAAACCGCTGATTATGTCATCGATCTCGGTCCAGAGGGCGGACATAAAGGTGGGGAGGTCTTGGCACACGGCACCCCTGAAGATATTGCGAAAGTTAAAGCCTCTTATACAGGTCAATTTTTGAAGGAATACCTCATCTGAAAGTCAGAGGCATTCAATTGTCACAAAACCTTCTTGTGGGAGGGGTTTGTAACCCCGATTCTTACGGTTTGAGTTTTCGTGAATTTGAATCCTTACTTGCTCGTTGTGGATGGGTCTTTGACCATCAGACAGGGAGCCACCGCATCTGGTACTCGCCATGAATCAGGACGTATTTGACGGATTTAACGTGAACGTATTTCTTGATGAGGATGGTGATTACCTAGCCCATTTTGTTGAGATGCCTAATGTATCAGCGTTTTCAGATACACCAGAAGGGGCGTTAAAGGAGCTCGCGCTCGCTTGGAAAGGCGTTAAAGAGAGTTATCAAAGGCATCATGAACCTGTTCCAAAAGCACCTACTCGGTCGGAGGATGAAGCTCCCTTCAAAGTTATCATTGAAGCCCAACTTTATCATGACCTAACGGACGAAGCAGCAAAAGCAGGAGTGAGTCTTTACACGCTTGTAGCGCAGAAGTTGAAATCCACAGTACCCGTCGTTCAGAAAGGTGTGGATGGCTAAAAGAGGTGTTCATAGTGGGCATACCGTTGAAATTTCCCCTTGCAAAATTAATCCCAAATTGTGTATACTTTATAGAATGAAGTTGGGAGACGATGGCGCATCATTTGCCAGTGCTTACAAGATGCGCTTTCCCCTAATACGACGAGGCAAGGGGTAACCATTGACCGATAACCTATTAAGTTCCTTAAATGAAGTCCAGCGCGAAGCCGTCCAACACACCGAAGGACCACTCCTCATCTTATCCGGTGCGGGCAGCGGAAAAACGCGCGTCATCACACACCGCATCGCCTATCTACTCGAACATCACGCCGTCTCTCCGTACCGTATCCTCGCTGTAACTTTTACGAACAAGGCAGCAAAAGAGATGAAAGAGCGGCTGGATGTACTCGTGAAAGGCAGTGTTAGTCGAGACCTCTGGGTAGCAACCTTCCATGCCACTTGTGCGCGTATCCTCCGCCGAGATATTGAGAAATTGGGCAGGAATGTGGGAACTGAAAGCGTGCTTGGATCCAAAAATCACGCCTACACCCGCGATTTTACCATCTTCGATACAGGAGAGCAAGCCACACTCGTCAAAGATGTACTCCGACAGCTGAATTATAGTGACAAGCAGTACAACCCGCGCGCGATCCTCAGCCACATCAGTCGTGTGAAAAATGAGTCTATATCACCGGAAGCGTATCGGCAGATCGCAGATGGCTATTTCGAGCGAATCGTTGCGGAGGTCTATGTGCTCTATCAAGATGCCCTGCGTCTGAACAACTCGCTTGATTTCGATGACCTGTTACTTTTCACGGTGAGACTCCTGAATGAAAATCCCGAAGTCTGTCAATTTTATCAGAACAAATTTGAGTATATACTCGTTGATGAGTATCAGGATACGAATCGATGTCAGTATGAGCTGGTGAACTTATTGACTGGCACTAAACAGAATATCTGTGTCGTCGGAGACGATGACCAATCTATCTATGCCTTCCGGGGTGCGGACATCCGGAATATCCTCGATTTTGAGAAGGATTATCCAAACACACGTGTCCTCCGCTTGGAGCAAAACTACCGTTCCACGCAAAATATTTTAGATGCCGCATGGGGTGTTGTCCACAACAATAAAGCACGAAAAGCAAAGAAGCTCTGGACAGATAATGACATGGGGGAACTCGTTACCTGCTACGAGGCGATGGACGAAAACGACGAGGCGGGTTACGTCGGCACGCAGATTGAGGATTGGCACGCTGAAGGTGTGGATTACAAAGATTTTGCTGTCTTTTACCGAACCAATGCCCAGTCCAGGATCTTTGAGGAGGCGTTCCGCGCTGCAAACATTCCTTATCAGATTGTCGGGGGCGTCGGTTTCTATGATCGGATGGAGATCAAGGATCTCCTTGCCTATCTCCGTGTGGTCTGCAATCCCAACGACTCTATGAGTGTTCGCCGTATCATCAACGTGCCGAGTCGCGGCATCGGTGCGACAACGCTTGATCGGCTCATGAATTTTGCCGCACGCCAAGGAATTTCGCTCTTTGCGGCGATCCAGCGCGTCGATGAAATCACCGCGATTAACCGCGGCCTTCAGACGAAAGTGCAACGCTTCACCAAAATTTTTGATGATTTCGACGCTGCTATGCTACCCGCCGATGCCCTTGACTATGTGCTGAAAGTAACGGGCTACCTTAAAAATTTAGAGGCGCAGCAGACGATTGAAGCACAGAACCGCGTTGAAAACATTGAAGAATTAATTAACGCCGTTATCGAATATGAACAGAACACGCCTGAACCGACCCTTTCAGATTACTTGGAGAACGTAGCGCTCACGGCGGATATAGATGCTATGGAGACCGACACCACCGATATGGTGACGTTGATGACCTTGCACAGTGCGAAAGGTTTGGAGTTTCCATTCGTTTTCATCGTCGGTATGGAAGAGGGGTATCTCCCGCATGGACGTTCTCTTGATACGCAGAAGGAGTTAGAGGAGGAACGGCGACTCTGTTACGTTGGCATCACGCGCGCGATGGAGCAGTTATACCTCTTGCATGCCAGTTCGCGGAGGACATTTCGAGAGACGGAGTATCGCGTGCAATCTCGTTTTATCTCTGAAATTCCAGAACATCTCATCAAGCATGTTGATCGATACCGATCTCCTTTCCGCCAATCAGGAAGTCTGTATGAGGTCGTTTCTGAAGATGTGGTGGATTATCAGGTTGACCAGATTGTTCTCCATCCGCAATTCGGAAGGGGAAAAATAACGAAAATCAGTAGATCGGGGCATGGCGTTTATGTCACCGTTCGATTTAGTCGTGGGGGTACGACAAGACGACTTGACCCATCGCTTACACCCTTGACAATATCTGACTATTAGGGAGGGATAAAATACGAAAAATGGCAACAATTACCGTTGAAGGCATCCGCCATGTCGCAAATTTGGCGCGCCTTGAGTTTAACGAAGAAGAGACGGAACACTTCACTGAGCAGCTCGCCCGCATTTTGGACTACATCGGGAAATTGAATGAGCTTGAGACGGACGATGTGCCGCCGACATCACACATCCATCCGCATCAAGTTTTTATTATGGGTTCGGAGGCTGAGGCATCTCATGTCGCTAAGCCGGATGTTGTCAAACCCTCATACCCACGTGAAAAGGTGCTCGCGAATGCCCCTGAAGCTGAAGAGGGATACTTCGGCGTTCCCAGGGTGGTTGACCGCAGCCACTGAAATAGTTTTCAGTTATCGGTTAAGAGGTTTTCGTTTAACAGAAGCCTTTTTTCACTGGTAACTGTTAACTCGCAATTGTTCTATAATTTAGAAGTTAGAAATAGCCCAGCTTGCTACTAATGAATTCTACGTGTTTGAAAAACCCTTTTCAGTATATTTCCTCACCCCAGAGGGGTGATATGTCTATAGAAAATGGCGTATTCAAACCCTTGCACTCCCGGGGAATGCCATACGGCATTCATACCGTTGATTCCGGAGTGCTATGTCTATGGATGAGTGGCAACTTGCATTAGAAGTAAGGAAGACTAAATGTCGCTTTGTGAATTAACGGCACACGTCCTACATGAGAAACTCAAAGCGCGTGAGATCACTGCCGTGGAACTCACCGAATCTGTTTATGCACGTATCGTTGAGGTGGAGCCTCACGTCAAGGGATACTTGACCCTCACAAAGGAGCTTGCCTTAGAGCAAGCGAATCGTGCCGATACAGGATTTCAGAACGGGGACGATATGCCTGCCCTCGCTGGCATCCCGATTGCCATTAAAGATGTGATATGCACGCAGGGTGTCCGCACGACCTGTGCCTCTAAGATCCTTGAAACCTTCGTGCCACCCTACGACGCGACGGTCATGACGAAACTCCATGAACAGGGCATTGTGATGCTCGGTAAGACGAACATGGATGAATTTGCCATGGGGTCCTCTACTGAAAACTCGGCATATCAGATTACGCACAATCCGTGGGATTTGGACGCTATTCCCGGGGGTTCCAGTGGTGGTTCTGCTGCGGTTGTGTCTGCGGATACTGCTATCTGTTCACTGGGTTCGGATACGGGGGGGTCGATCCGCCAACCCGCCGCGCTCTGTGGTGTTGTTGGAATGAAGCCAACGTATGGGCGGGTTTCGCGTTACGGTTTAGTCGCATTCGCCTCCTCGCTCGATCAGATCGGTCCGTTTACCAAAGATGTCACCGATTGCGCCTTGATACTCAACGCCATCTGTGGGAGCGATGCGATGGATGCAACCTCCGTTGATGTCCATGTGCCGGATTTCACACAGAGTCTCATTAACGACGTGAAAGGCTTGAAGATCGGGATCCCGAAGGAGTATTTCACGGAGGCGTTAGACGCAGAAATTGCCGATCGCGTGCACACTGCCATCGCTGTGCTTGAATCCGTCGGTGCCACGGTTGAGGAAATTTCTTTGCCACACACCGAATATGCCATTGCGACGTATTACATCATCGCTCCCGCTGAGGCGAGTGCCAATCTCGCAAGATACGACGGGGTCCGCTACGGTTACCGGAACGAAAGCCCAGAGGATCTGATTGATATGTATAAACGGACACGGAGTGAAGCGTTCGGTGAGGAGGTAAAGCGCCGGATTATGATCGGTACCTTCGCGCTGAGTGCTGGCTACCAAGACGCATATTATCGGAAGGCACAAAAAGCACGGACGCTCATCAAATCTGATTTTGACGCAGCGTTTGAGAAAGTTGACGTTATTGCAACGCCTACTTCGCCGACACCGGCATTCAAAATAGGTGAACGGACTGCGGATCCGTTGCAAATGTATCTTTCCGATGTGATGACGACGCCTGCAAGTCATGCGGGGTTGCCGGGTATATCTGTCCCCTGCGGTTTTGTGGAAAGTGGGCTGCCCGTTGGGTTGCAATTGCTCGGCGCACCTTTTGCAGAGGAAAAAGTCCTGCGGGTTGCTTATACCTTTGAGCAGAATACGGATCACCATCGACAGAAACCACCAATTGTGACCGATGGAGGTGTTTCATAATGAACACCTTGACAGCACCGTTCGGCGGACTCCTTGGCGCGGCGATAGGCGGGGTCCTTTGGGCAAAATATATCCAGTGGACAGGACGGACTGCTGGCTTCGTTGCTATCGGTATCGGTATATTGACTGGCGTGGGAATACTCCTCACGAGCAGCCGAAGTCTCGAACGTGATGCAAGAACGATGTGGCGTGTTGTCTGTGCTGCCGCTGCGATTTTCGCGATACTCGGTATTTTTATCGGAAAATATCTGGATGTCCAGTGGAATGCGGTTGCCGAAATCGCGGAGCAACTGAGCCAAGAGCATAATATATCCATAGAGCAAGCCATGCCGACCGCGACGGTTGTGTTTAAGGGACAGTCCGTTTGGGAGCTGATGCAAGCCCGGATGAGTCGTATTGATCTGCTCTACTGTGCTGCCGCAGCCTTTATCGCTTTTCGGATTCCGAGTATCCAAAGGCTACGAAACTACTTTTATTAAAAAACTATAGTGTCGGCAGGAGGGAATAAAAAGTGAAATTTTTAACGATAAGTTTCGGAAACTCACGAATTTCGCCTGGAACCTGTTTGCGAATCTTGTTATCAGTGTTTCTTATCTGCGCGTTTCTACCGTTCAGTTGGAGTTCAGAAGAAACCTCCGATGATATATTGGTAGAGAATCTCGCGCTTTTCTCAGAGGTCCTTGCTTATATTAAACAGGCACATCTCGAAACACCGGATTCCAAAGAGCTGATAGAGGGTGCCATCAATGGCATGCTTCGCAAATTGGACCCATACAGTCAATTCATTCCGGACATCGCTGAGTTCCGAACGCAGAACCGTGGCAAATACGGCGGTCTTGGGATGCTTATCGGAATTCGGGAAGATATGCTGACTGTGGTGACGCCGTTTAAGGGGAGTCCTGCTTCATTGGCGGGTTTGCAAAGCGGAGATGTTATTAGCCATATTGAAGGCGAATCGACAGCTGTTATGACCTTGAACGAGGCAGTTGATCAGCTGCGGGGTGAACCGGGAACTCCTGTTTCCATTACGGTCGTGCGTCAGAACGATAACCGTCCGGTTGAGGTTACTGTCACGCGTGAAGTCATTCGGATTCCGAGCGTTGAACAGGATATCATCGGAGATAATATTGGCTATATCAAAATCAATCAATTTCTTGATACGACAGCAAACGACGTAGATAACGCTTTTGTGGACTTCAAGGCACAGAATGTCCGGGGTGTCATTCTTGATCTCCGTTTAAATCCTGGCGGACTCCTCACTTCTGCCGTTGATATCGCGAGCGACTTCCTCACCCCCGGCCAACTTGTTGTTTACAGTAAAGGCATTGAGACGCGCGAGGACTTCAAGGCGAAAGGGGTAAAAAGGGAGTACTTTCCGCTGATTGTACTCGTTGATGGTGGGAGCGCGAGTGCTTCTGAGATCGTCGCTGGCGCCATTAAAGACCACGGGCGCGGACTTGTCATGGGCAATAAGACCTTCGGGAAAGCATCCGTTCAACGTGTGTTTCCGCTGAGCAATTCAAAAGCTGCTGTGAAATTAACCGTCGCGAGTTACTTTACACCGAACGGGGTCAATATTGACAAGGTCGGTATTATCCCTGATGTTGAGTCCGCATGGTTTAGCCGTTCTGAACGCCAGATGCAGTTGAAACTCCGTGATCATGAGAAACTTAAAACCTTTATGGAAGAGAATGGCGATGATGTGTTAGCACAACTCGCAGCCGCTTCTCACGCCTCTCGTGATGACCGACAGGCGGCAAAACTGCTGCGAAATTATCAACGTTTGAGCGACGCTCTCACCGAAGAACAGATTATCCTCAGCGATATCGGCATTAAATACGCACTTGCCCAGATTACAGAAAATTCTCGGGACGAACTGGAGCATGATCCGCAAATCGTCGCCGCTATGGAACAATTGAAAGTACTTGAACTTTTCGCGAAAGAGAACTAAGGAGGGTATACGATGGAAACCGATGTGAGTCTTCTTAAAAGCGGAAACCTACAAACACCGCTACCGAACTACGTTAATAACACATGGCAAAAATCCGAGGCGGCTGAGCTGATCGATGTCACAAACCCAGCGACTGGAGAAGTTCTCACGCAGGTGCCGCTTTCGCCCGCGGAAGAGGTCCATCAAGCCGCTACAGCCGCCGCTGATGCCCTCCACGAATGGCGGCGGACACCCCCCGTTGAACGGGTGCAATACCTTTTCGCCTTGAAAACCCTTTTGGAGGAGAACCTGGAGGACATCGCCAGAACGATTACACTTGAATGCGGTAAGACGCTTGACGAGGCGAAGGGTGAAATGCGGCGCGCGATCGAGAATGTTGAAGTCGCCTGTGGGATTCCGACACTCATGCAAGGCACAAACTTGGAGGATATTGCGACCGGTATCGACGAGTTTATGATTCGTCAACCTGTTGGTGTGTGTGCTGCAATCGCACCTTTCAACTTTCCGGGGATGATTACTTTCTGGTTTCTACCGTATGCCATTGCTTGTGGCAACACTTACATCGTGAAACCTTCCGAAAAAGTGCCGATCACCATGCAAAAGGTGTTTCAGTTACTGGAACAGACAGGACTGCCGAAAGGCGTTGTCAATCTTGTGAATGGTGGACGCGAGACTGTGGATGCAATCTTGACGCATCCAGACATCCGAGGCATCAGTTTTGTCGGGGCGACTGCGACTGCTAAAGAAATCTATGCGAAGGCTGCTGCAAACGGCAAACGGGTTCAGTGTCAAGGGGGCGCGAAAAATCCGCTGATTGTCCTGCCTGATGCGGATCCGCAGTTTACTGTCAATGCGGCAGCTGAGAGTGCCTTCGGATGTGCCGGGCAACGGTGTCTTGCCGCTTCCCTTACGTTCACTGTGGGTGAGGCGCGTTCTTGGTTCACAGAAGCCATCGCCGACACCGCTACGGATCGAGTGGTCGGAAATGGACTGGAAGAGGGGGTCGAAATGGGTCCCGTCATCACTTCGGAGAGCAAAAGCCGAATTGAAGGACTTATTCAAGCCGGGGCTGATGAGGGGGCGCAACTTCTCGTTGATGGCAGGTATCCGAGCATCAACGGCGGTGAAAACGGCAATTTTATTCGTCCAACAATCCTCAATGACCTGAATCCACAGGGTGATATTGCCAGAACCGAAATCTTCGGACCGGTTTTAGGACTTATCCATGTTGAGACGATCGACGACGCAATCCGACTCATCAATAGCGGGCGTTACGGCAACATGGCGTGTCTCTTTACAAGTAGTGGCGCCGCTGCCCGTAAATTCCGTTATGAAGCAGAGATCGGGAATGTCGGCATTAACATTGGTGTCGCTGCGCCGATGGCATTCTTCCCCTTCAGCGGCTGGAAGGATAGCTTCTTCGGGGACCTCCACGGTCAGAGTTGGGATGCCGTAGATTTCTTCACCCAGAAGAAAGTCGTCGTTGAACGTTGGGCATAGTGTGGATACTGGAATGGAAGGATGGAAGAGCGGGATGGAAGGATGGTCCCCCAACCTTCCACCCTTGCAGGCTTCCAACCAAGAATTTTCCGGTCTGCCGGTGGACTTTAACGATGCCTACGAGACTCTCGCTGGCTACGACGGAGTTCATTGACGCGTTTCCGTGCTTCTGTGCGCCGTTTCTTCGTTAATTCCGTCAGTTTCGTCATCTGTTCTTCTGTTAAGACCTCTTTGAGGCTCGCGTAGAATTGTGTCTGCGTTTCCTTGATGCTCTCACGGAGTTTCTTCACTGCCTCCCGCTTCTCATCGGATTCACGTGCCTCTTTAATCTGTGTCTGGAGCGTCTCACGGGTTTTCTGATAGATCGGATGCACCTTCGCCAACGTCTCTGTGTCAAGTTCCACACCGAAAGTCAAATCTATCCACGACTGATTGAGAGTCGCCACCGGATTTAGCCTGGCGATCCTATCCCGGGTTGCACGGGCATTGTCTTTGCGATATTCTCGTTTGTTGTGGACCTCTCGATGTGCTGCTGCCGTATTTTCAAAAACGAACATTCCGACCATTGCGATTGCTGCGATTGTGCTAAGTACGAACCATTTCCTTTTCATTTTTTTGTCTCCTTTATAATTTTGTGAATGCCCAATTATCTTTTGAGGAAAGACATTTACATCTTGCTTTTGGTTATTTAGTCAGATCCGTTCAGAAAAGGTTCGTTTTTTATTTAGGACTTACGCAATTCCCTTGGTAGGTGCGGTTTCCGAACCGCACCAAAACAAGAGACCCTTTTAAGAGGAATCGTCAATGACTTCCATCCCTTGTGTTACATTGCAAAAACACCCCGAATCCCAACTTCCTGCTTGAAGACAGCAGAAAACTGAAGGCTGAATGGCTCTGATCAGGATTAGGTTTTCCTTGACCTCCGGCTCCGTATTATGGTATGCTAATTCAATAAAGCAGACCAATTTGTATTATGTTAACCCAAGTTGCTACTAACAGATTTCAGACGCTTTAATGGGGTTTTCCAGACTTTTTTCACCCCGTAGGGGTGATATGTCTATAGAAAACAGTATACTCAGACCCACCGCACTCCGTAGGAGTGCTATGTCGAATAGGTGGCAACTTGCGTTATGTTAATTGACGACTAAAAAAATCACCGAACAGCGTCTGGATATACGCGTGCATACCTATGGGCAACCCTTGAGAATTTATCTTGATACGTGCTGTTTGAGTCGTTTTTTTGATGATCAAGCACAGACTCGAATCCGGCAAGAAACCGAAGTTATCAGATTGATCATTTCTCAGCTTCGTACAGAGCATTGGGATTGGATCTCTAGTGATGCTTTAATAGATGAGGTAGGGCGAATTCAAGACTTAGACCAACGTCTCCGGATCAAAGGTTGGCTAACTGACGCTCATCAGACTGTTTCCATTGGCGCGAGTGAAATATCAAGACGGAAGCGACTGGAGGCGTTGGGGTTTGGCGGATTGGATGCTTTGCATCTTGCATGCGCTGAGAGCGGCACTGCGGATGTTTTCCTGACAACAGATGACAGACTCCTCAGAAGCGGAAGTCGTTATAATGTGCAACTTCGCGTTAGGGTTGAAAATCCGTATACATGGTTCCAGGAGATGACAGAAAATGAGCGCACTCGAAATGACAGATAATGAACTTTATGAAATGGGGCTTAAAGTCCTTACCAATAAACTTGGTGCCTCTGAAGTGCCGCGATTTATTCAGCAGTGCCAACCCGGTAAAGGTAATTACTCTGTTGATCGGCATAAATTATTAGCGGATCAGCCCGACATTGACACGATTGTTAAACAGATCCAAGACGGGCGTTCAGCATGGGAAGCAGAGGAACGCGCGCGTGCCAAAAAATTTGCTATGCCCCAAAGCGAAATCCGAAAAATGACAGATATTGAGATTTGTGAAATCGGGAATCAAGTCCTTATCAATAAACTTGGTGCTGCTGGATCAATAGGGTTTATCCAGATCTGCCAAGAACTTAACGGCGGGCCCCCTCGGGGTCTGATTAAGAATCGGGAGGAAGCTAAAGAATACATTAAACTTTACACTGCAAGCTTGACCTTCAATCCGAAAATAGTTGAAGCCTACATTAAGCGTGGCAATGCCTACGGTTACATTGGCGAGCATGACAAAGCCATCGCCGATTATGACGAGGCGATAAAGCTGAAACCTCATTACGCCAAAGCCTATTACCATCGCGGTGTCGCTTACTGCAAAAAACGCGAGTATGACAAAGCCATAAAGGATTATAACGAAGTCATAAAACGCGAACCCGATTATGCTGAAGCCTATAGTGCTCGTGGCGAGGCGTGGTTACACCTAAAGGAATGGGAAAGAGCCAGAGCAGACCTAACTTTTGCAAGGAGTAAAGATTTCAACATCGTTGCGTCGTTTCGTAAGGATTATGAAAACGTTGCGGACTTTGAGTTGAAGAATGGTGTTCAATTGCCGGAAGACATTAGGGCGATGTTAACTTAACAGTCGGCCTAAAATCTAAATCTACCGGGGCATCTGGTCCTTTATTGTGATGTGCTAATTCAGTAAAAGGTCTTGCGTTGTATTCTGTTAACCTGTAGTAACCTAAGTTGCCAGTTTGTAGCATAACCTGTTAGGTTGTGCTGATGATGGGGCAGACTGACAGTCTACGCTACGGAAGACCCGTGAATCATGAACTCATTTCGGTAAGAAACGCTGTCTACAGGTTTCCTAAAATCTTGTAAGTCGCAACTTGGGTTGTGATAGAAAATTACCAAGCGAAGTTTGGATGGACGTGTGCAGCCCAATTTGCAATTTTGGAAAATTTATCTTGATACATGTTGCTTGAGTCGGCTTCTTGATCCGCCAACACAGGTCCGACTTATTGAAGAGGCCCAAGTTATTAGGCGAATTCTAATTCATTTTTTAAGGTCGCACTGGTACTGGATATCCAGCAAAATTGTAGTTGATGAAGTTGAGCAAACCCCAGATTTAGGAAAACGGATTCAGGTCGAAACTTGGCTAAATCTCGCACACCAAATTGTTATTGTTGGGGCGAAAGAAATAGCAAGGGGACGACAACTTGAATCGTTGGGTTTTAAGGAGCAAGATGCTTTGCACATCGCTTGTGCTGAAAGTAGTAAGGCAGATATCTTTCTAACAACCGATGATAGGCTCCTCAGGAGAGCACAACGCTATCAGACACGGCTTTATATTCGGGTTGAAAACCCGGTTACATGGTTAGAGGAGGTAACAGAAAGTGGACATTTTAGAGATGACCGATCTTGAAATCTATGAACTTGGTATTAAGGAACTTATAGAACAAATTGGTCCGGTATATACTGAGCGGTTTCTCCGACGGTGTAAACCCAACGAGTATGATTATTCTGTTGAGCGGCATAAATTGTTAGCAGATCAACCTGATATTGACACGATTGTGAAGCGAATCCAAAAGAGAGAAGCGGAACGAAAAGAGGAAGAACGTATCAAAGTTGAAAGGGTTGCTGCATGGCGCAAGGGGATATTGGAACTCACCGATATTGAAATGTATGAACTTGCGGTTAAAATCCTTGTGGATAAACTACATGTGTACGGATATATAGGGTTTGTCCAGCAGCATTTCAAACATCTCAGGGACGATCAACCTATTGACCTACTACAGCAGTCCTTGCTGAACAGCGATACCAACGTAAAACCAAATCAACAAATACAAGAAACCGATCCGTTGGATTAAATTGATATCCTTGCAGTGGACGTATTTATTATATTGAACGATATCGCACTTGTGGCAACAAAGGGAAAATATGCCGGAACAAGACAACGCCGAGCAGTTAACACAAACTATTTCCGATATTGTAAACTTTACGGGAAAGATTGGAGACCTGGACTTTGACGAAGCCGCGACCAAGCAGTTTGTGGTATTGCCTATTCTCACCGCCTTAGGGTGGGACTATGCAAATATAGACACATTGGAGGTTTTTCCAGAATTCCGAGTTGGAAATGGGAACAAAGTTGACTATGCTTTACAGAATGAAGGGAAACCGCTGGTTTTGGTTGAATGTAAGCGATGGAGTGCCAATATTGAAATGGAGGAGCCTCAAGACCAGATAGCCCGTTATATCTTTCAAGAGGGTGTAGATATCGGCGTTGCAACTAATGGCAGAAGATGGGATTTCTATTTCGCGTATAAAACCCATGTCCCGTGGAGAAACAGGAGATTTTGTGCTATTGAGCTTGATAATCAACAGGAAGTTATTGCCAATTTTCAAAAATATCTGTCTAAGTCTAAGGTAATAGACGGTAGTGCTAAAGCCGAAGCGGAAAAGATTGTTGCTGAACGCACAGGTATCCAGTGGGATCCGAAACCACCGTCATCTGAAGATAGAGAAGTTCTGAGTCGAGAAGATGCATAACGCCTAAAGTTCCATTGATATTCTTTGGTGAGTAGAGTATTATCTTAACACTGAACACTAGTACCCGTATGGAGAAAAATGAATGAACGCTCAATCTGACCTCCAAAATGAACTCAGTAGCGTCCTACAAAAAATCTGCGAAATAGCTGAAAAATCTGCCGATGGAGATTACATCTTCCGAGGGGAAAGCAGGTCCTATGGGAAAGTCGTGTCGAGTCTCTACCGCCAGTATGAGTACGATATTGAAGCAGACGATTTTGACATAGAATTCGTCCAAAAAGAAATTCTGGACGAAGCAAGGAAATATACCGAGAAAACGGATGAACTTGAAATCTTGGTTGAACTCCACTACCACGGTGGCATAACCAATCTCATTGAATTTACAACGGATTCCCACATCGCGCTTTTTTTTGCTTGTGATGGGGCACCTAGTGAGGATGGCAGGGTTATTTTAGAAAAGAGAGACTCAGTAGCAGGTTATCTTAAGCAACCACATGAGCCGAAGCAGCGTATTATTGCTCAGAAAATAGTATTCGTTCAACCGCCGAAGGGCTTTATCAGTCCAGATGAGGTAATTACTATCCCGGCCGACCTCAAATTGCCCATGCTGGCACATCTTCGAAAGTCCCATGGCATCTCCGCAGAAATCATCCACAATGACCTCCACGGCTTCATTAGAAACTGGAACATGCATAAGAGTGCCTACACACAATTTCATAGAGGGAAAACCTGTCGGAAGAGAGCAGACTCCGTGCAGAACTGGAACGAAAAACTGAAGTGGTATGAACGGGCCATTGTCCATTATACCGAAGCCCTGGAACTGAAGCCTGATTTTCCCGAAGGCTATAACAATCGCGGTTCTGTTTACGCCGATGCAGGTGATTTTGACAGAGCCATCCGAGACCATAACACGGCAATGAAACTCAAACCAGATTATGCTTCAGCCTATAATAACCGTGGTATTGCTTACTATAGCAAAGGTGATTTTGATAGAGCCATCCGAGATTACCACAAGGCGATACAATTGAAACCAGATTATGCCTCGGCATATAATAATCTCGGTATCGCTTACAGGAAACGAGGCGAGTATGAGCGGGCCATTCAGCACTATAACACAGTGATAGAACTGGATCCTGATTCTACCTTTGCTTATAACAATCGCGGTTTAGCCTATCACGAAAATGGGGAAATTGAGAACGCCATAAAAGACTTTAACAGGGTGATAGCACTAGCACCTTATTATGCGGAGGGGTATGGAAATCGCGGCGCGGCTTTCGCTCAAAAGAGGGAATTCGACAAGGCTATCGCGGACTTTAAAACGGCTTTATCCCTAGAAACGGACTATGTAGTGGTGTATTATAATCTGGGTGTTACTTATGAGAAAAAAGGCGAATATGACAAGGCTATTGAAAACCATAACAAAGCAATCGGACTAAAACCGGACTTCGCCGACGCATATTACGCCCTGGGTATAGTCTATAGAGAAATGGACGACCGTGACCAAGAATTCCAAAACTATACTGCAGCAATCGAACTAAAACCTGACTTTGCCATGGCTTTTGGCAATCGCGGAATTATTTACGCTTTGAGAGGTGACGATGATAAGGCAATAGAAGATTATACTACAGCGATCACCCTAGATCA
The DNA here is from genome assembly GCA_022827885.1 of Candidatus Poribacteria bacterium. Classification (GTDB taxonomy): domain Bacteria; phylum Poribacteria; class WGA-4E; order WGA-4E; family WGA-3G; genus WGA-3G. Next base: position 6,794 of record JAJEIP010000018.1, on the reverse strand, counting down.
AAATCATGCTAATATGTACTTTAATCGAGGGATTTCCTACGGTACTAAGAAGGACTATAGCAGGGCAATACAAGACTATAGTTCTGCAATTGAACTAAAATCCGATTATGCTGAGGCATATTGCAACCGTGGCGAGGCATGGTTACACCTAAAAGAGTGGGAAAAAGCCAGAGCAGACTTAACTTTTGCAAAGGACAGTGGGATGGATATTATCGCTTCGTTTCATAACGATTACGAAAGCGTTGCAGACTTTGAGCAGAAAAATGGTGTTCAGTTACCAGAAGACATCGCTGCGATGTTCCAGCCGTAGTGAAACCAAAATTTGGATATATTGGTCCCAAACCCACCATTTTTCTTGATTTACTTCACATTGTTGTGGTATATTAATTCAATAGGACGCATGAACATGATTTTACACATAGCAATTTCTCAATACTCACCTTAGGAAATAGGAGACAGATGTGTATTTTGGTAATGATCAATTCAGAATAATCAACGGAAATGTCCTGACTACACGCTCCATAAAAAAAGACAGCATTGACCTCATCGTTACATCACCACCTTACAACGTTGATATAGAATATAACTCGAATGACGATGCCCTTTCTTATGCCGACTATCTTACCTTTTCCAAGAAATGGTTCACGCGTTGTTTTCGATGGCTTAAGTCCGATGGACGTTTCTGTCTTAATATTCCCTTAGACAAAAATAAAGGCGGGCAACAACACGTCGGTGCGGATCTCACCAAACTCGCAACTGCTGTCGGATTTCAGTACCACTCTACCATTGTATGGAACGAGGGCAATATCTCCAGACGAACTGCTTGGGGGTCATGGATGAGAGCATCCGCGCCCTACGTCATTGCTCCTGTTGAGTTAATTGTTGTTCTCTACAAAGAGCAGTGGAAAAAAATAAGCGGCAGCGGACAATCGGATATAAACCGGGAGGAATTCATGGAGTGGACAAATGGGCTCTGGACTTTTCCTGGTGAGAGTAAAAAACGCATTGGACACCCTGCTCCTTTTCCTATAGAACTCCCGCGTCGCTGTATCAAACTTTTTAGTTACGTGGGTGACACTATCCTTGATCCGTTTATGGGGAGCGGGACGACTCTCGTCGCCGCTCACTTAAACAAACGGCGTGGTATTGGAATTGAGGTTGATGAGAGTTACTGTAAACTCGCAAAAGAAAGAGTAAATGAGGCTGCGAGTCAATTACATCTATTTGAAGGAGAGGAAGAATTAAATGGCGAGAACAATTCGTGAACTTGTGTTGGAGTATTTTGTAAATCGTCCGAACGAAGAACTTTCGCACGGTCCCGTGGTTGATTGGGTAACAGAACAGTATGCTCAGGAGCGTGGCAGCCCTCCGAGAGATCCGTGGCGAACTATTAGGCAGCTTCATCAAGAAGGAACACTAATCAAAGTGCGGATGGGTGTTTACAAGTACGACCCCGATTATGTCCACGAAGTTGTGCTATTCGAGTTTTCCCCGCGGGACAGGGAAGCCATTTTTGAACGCGATAGTCGCCGCTGTGTTGTTTGTGGACGTGGAGAGGCAGATGGCGTTACGATCGCCGCCGACCATATCAAGCCGAAAGATAAGGGTGGCACGAATACCATTGATAACGGCCAGACCCTCTGTTATGAACATAATTTGCGCAAAAGTAACTATTCGCAGACCGAAGCAGGGAAAAGATATTTCATCAGAATGTATGAAACAGCATTGAAGAACCAGGATGAAAAGATGAGGGTTTTCTGTGAAGCTGTTTTTGATGTGTATGATACGCATGGTGTTAACGGCCATATTGAGCGTCCCGACACAGAGGATTGACCGGTGAAGAACACAATTGAACCCGTCAAAGCAGCCCCAACAGCGCGTGGCGGAACAAGTCTGGATGGGATGAAAAACATCCTTACGGATGCGCTTTATGAGATGGGTTATGATGATACATTGGTGGATACATTCATAGAAAGCAATGTCATTGATTTCAGTATTGTTGACTACACAAGTGATATTAAATACCAACTCAAAGAGCGTTATGGAGAATCTATTTTATGGGATAATAGCCTTGAGGAACGTGTTGTCTTGGAGGGATTAGAACTTTCTCTAACGGGAGAATTGGGTCGAAGTTGGCGTGCTTCTGATGGGGATACTTTTCAAGATCGGATCCGACATGTTATCACCGACCCAATTGAAAAGTTAGGAATGAAAGTGGTTACCCGCTATGAGTTAGTGAAGGACAGTATTCTCTCCGGAGAACTGGAACGTGTTAAACGACATTTGGCGATTGATTACGGGGAATTCAACGCGTATCTCCCCCATGTTAATCTTGTTATTTACACTCCCGGAAATGCTCACATTATTGCCGTAATCGTCTGCGAAGTTAATTTAGAAAAACAACGGATCTTTGATATGGCTTATTGGAAACTTAAACTTCAGGCAGACGAGGATAGTGCTACCATCAAATACTATCTTGTCACGACTGACATAGACGAAACGCTAAAATCTTCAGATTTATCGCAACAGATTGGTTGCTCTATTATAGAGACGGATCTTGATGGCATGTATGTGCTAACAGCAGAAGCACTTGAAGAGAGCGACAAGGTCAAGCTTTTTGAACATTTCATTGAGGATCTTAAGCAGTTACTTGAAAAGCATTAGATTTACCAACAAGGCATACCTCACGCCTACGAAATATACAGGTCTATCGCTCACCAAAAAGAGAAAACCTATGAGAAAAATGAGGACATGGCGAGAGTGTCTCATCGAAGACCTCGCTGACCGGGAGGAGGCGATTCATTATCTTCAAGCTATTCTTGATGACTATTACCATTTCGGGCAGGCGATTATCGTTCAAGAAGCCCTAAAAACAGTTATCGAAGCACAAGGCGGGATTTCCAAACTCACGCAACACACTGATATTTCGTCACAAACCTTAGAAACCGCGCTATCTAATACCGATACACCGCTGATTGACGCACTCGGTGTTGTGCTGAACGCACTCGGATATCGGCTTTCAATCCAGCCCATAGCCGACGAAGATGCAAATCTCGCACTGGCTACAGCCGAGCCAGAAGCAGCAAAAACAACCGCACATCTATAGAAAGATCCAGGAACATCACATCGCGGGACGAACTGATGAATCGGGTACGGTAGACGGCTCGCGATGGGAAAATAGGCAACCGTAAGTAGATCGGAAAAGATTTCAAACAAAAGAGAGTCTATAATTCTATGAAAATTGCAAATGCCCCATGTTCATGGGGTGTGCTTGAGTTTGAGTTAGACGGTGAAGCACCCGGCTACGCACAAGTCTTAGACGAGATGCACGCAATCGGTTACCTCGGCACCGAGTTAGGCGATTGGGGGTTCATGCCGACGGATCCAAAACGCCTCCATGCCGAACTGAAGGAACGTAAGTTAACCCTGTTAGGCGCATTCGTAGCGGTTGCACTCGCTGACGAAAAAACACACGCAGCAGGCGAAGCAGCAGCACTGCAGCACGCCCGTCTGTTAGCAGATGTCAGTGGAAAAACACCCTTCATCGTGCTTTCGGACGACAACGCCACCACAGAATTACGCACCCGCTACGCCGGTCGTATCCGCCCTGAACACGGATTGACACCCGCGCAATGGGATACGTTTATACAGGGCGCGCACCGTATCGCCCAATCTGTCCGAGACGAGACAGGACTCCGCACCGTTTTCCATCCACACTGTGCCGGATATGTAGAGACATCGGCGGAAGTGGACACGTTGATGGAACGCACCGATCCCAACCTCATCGGATTGTGTTTCGATACAGGACATTACCGATTCGGGGGCGGTGATCCAATTGAAGCGTATGTCCGCCACGCCGATCGGATCTGGCACGTCCATTTCAAAGATTGCCATCCCGATATCGCTACCCGTTCCCGTGAGGAGGAGTGGGATTATTTTGAATCCGTTGGGAACGGCGTTTTTTGTGAGTTAGGCAACGGAGACGTTGATTTCCCGGCGTTCCTTGGGGAATTGCGAAAGCGGGACTATGAGGGATGGATCGTTGTGGAGCAGGATGTCTTGCCGGGGATGGGGAGTCCTTACGAGAGCGCAGAACGGAATCTGCGGTATCTGAATTCAATTGTATAGCACGAATAGAATCCATGTAGGAAAGATCTTTAATGAACAAATCCTCAAAAATTGGTGTTGGCGTTATCGGATCAGGACGTATCGGTGCCCTCCACATTGAACACCTTGCCCAGAACATACCGGAAGCCGAACTCATCTCGGTTTGCAGTTTGGATACCGCCGGTGTTAAATCCCTCGCGAAGCAGTTTAATATCCCAAAGACAACTGACGATTATACCGCACTTTTGGCGGATCCCCAGATTGAAGCAGTATTAGTGGCATCTGCTACCAATACACATGTCGAAATGAGCCAAGCCGCGGCACAGGCAGGGAAACACGTTTTTTGTGAGAAGCCGATCTCCTTGGATTTGGAACAGATTGATGAAACTTTGGCGATTGTAGAAAGGGCAGGGGTTAAGTTTCAGGTCGGTTTCAACCGTCGATTTGATGCGAGTTTCGTGCGGGTCCGCGAAGCCGTTACTTCTGGAGAGATTGGCGAGCCGCACATCATGCGAATCACGAGCCGAGACCCCGCACCACCACCGATCGAATACGTCAAGGTCTCCGGTGGCATCTTTCTTGACATGACCATCCACGATTTCGATATGGCGCGCTATCTCATCGAGGACGAAGTTGTTGAGGTGTATGCGGTGGGGGGCGTGCGCATTGATCCCAAAATCGGTGAGGTGGGTGACATTGACACCGCCGTTATCACTTTACGGTTCCGAAACGGGGTTATCGCAACTATTGATAACAGCCGAGAGGCTGTCTACGGTTACGACCAGCGTGTTGAAGTTTTCGGTTCAAAAGGGATGGTTACGGCAGCGAACCCGCCGATAAATACCGTTACTTTTAGCGGTAGTGAAGGGACACGCGCTGCGTCCCCTCCGTATTTCTTTGTCGAACGTTACAAGCCGGCATTCCTTTCGGAGCTGCGAGCGTTCTTTGCGTGCATTCAGGAAAACACGCTACCACCGGTTACAGGGAACGATGGTCGGGCACCTGTCGTGATCGGTTTCGCAGCGTTGAAGTCGCTGCGTGAAAACCGTCCTGTCCTGTTGTCGGAGATCTAAAGGTTTTTTAGTGCCCCTCACCGCCGACTTCGCCGACTTCGATGTCAATCTCGTCCCGGTTCCTGATGCGTTCCACCAGTCCGTCTCGGATGTCCACAATCCGGTCAGAGACATCTAACATCTTCAGGTCGTGTGTTGCTGAAATAACAGTAACTCCTTGTTCTTTATTCAAGCGTTTGACGAGGTCGATAATCTCACGTCCTGTAATCGTGTCGAGGTTTGCTGTCGGTTCGTCCGCGAGGATGATACTCGGATCGTTCGCGAGTGCTCTGGCGATAGCGACACGTTGACGCTGACCCCCTGAAAGTTCGTCAGGGAGGTGGTACATCCGATCCCCCAATCCTACCATATCCAGCAACTGTTCCGCTTTTTCATTGCGTTGTCTCTCAGGTATGCCAGCGAAAATCATCGGTAGCGTTACATTTCCATGCGCGCTTCGCACGTGCAGCAAATTGTAACTTTGAAAAATATAGCCCACGCGATGACACCGAAACGCCGCAATTTGTCTTTGCGAAAGATGGGACATATTTTGCCCGTCGATGTAAACTTGACCCTCCGTAGGACGATCGAGCGCACCGATCATGTTAAAAAGCGTCGATTTGCCTGAACCCGAGGGACCCATTAGTGAAATATACTCTCCACGTTCAATTTCAATGTTGATGCCGTCCAAAGCACGAAGAATGTTTGAACCCATGCGATATTCTTTGACAACATCTTCAGTTTTCACAACGATATCAGCCATAATTGTCCTCCGTGCTTATACCTCGGTACGCATTGCTTCAGCAGGCGGAAGTTTTGCCGCACGCCATGCAGGAAACGAGGAGCCGATCACTGCCAAAATCATACCCAGAATACATCCGAGTAAGATGACGACGATAACACCAAGCCGCATTGTGCCGTCTTCAGGCTGCGCAGGTAACAGTGGAAAATAAAAGAACAAGTCTAATCCGTAGTCTTTAAGCCCTAAAAGCACTGCGCCCAGTGTTCCGATAAGCGCGCCGATGAGTGCTCCCGAAAACCCTTGAAATCCTGATTCAAGGAGGAACAGTCTAACCACGAACCCGTCTAACGTACCGAGACATTTCATCGTGCCGATCTCGCGAAAACGCTCTGTTACCGCCATGAGCATTGAGTTCGCAATACCTACCACACAGACAATCAACGACATGATAATCAACCAGATATCTTTTGTGGAAATGCCTTTTTCCGTTGTCTCTTCAAAGGTATTAATTGCTGATTGTCGTCCGCTTTCCTGTAGGGCGAGACCGATTTCGTTATTTGTCCAAACTGAGACTAAAAATGCAATACCGAGTGTGATACCAGCCGTCGTAATGATTGAACGCCCAAAACGGATTTTCAAACTCTGAAAACTAATACGTAAAGATTCTACAAACGGGAGATCAATTTGTTCTTCAATTGGTGTTCTTTGCTGCAAATGTCTATCTCCTTATCCTGGATTCATATCTATTTATATGAGGGTGGTGCATAAATAAAGTTGTGAAGTATCAGGATAATGGGTATGCTTTAATGAAATCACCCATATAAGGCATACCCAATGTATTATCCTGACGCAAAAGAGTATATCACATTTGTATTTTCTTTGCTTGATGAGTT